>OZ244904.1:0-658382 GCA_965221615.1 Psychrosphaera sp.
TGCAGGTTGAAGGTTGAGTAACATCAACTGGAGGACCGAACCCACTGTCGTTGAAAAGCCAGGGGATGACGTGTGGATAGGAGTGAAAGGCTAATCAAACCGGGAGATAGCTGGTTCTCCCCGAAATCTATTTAGGTAGAGCCTCGGACGAATACTTACGGGGGTAGAGCACTGTTTGGGCTAGGGGGCCATCCCGGCTTACCAACCCCATGCAAACTCCGAATACCGTAAAGTAATATCCGGGAGACACACGGCGGGTGCTAACGTTCGTCGTGGAGAGGGAAACAACCCAGACCGCCAGCTAAGGTCCCAAAGTGTATGTTAAGTGGGAAACGATGTGGGAAGGCTTAGACAGCTAGGAGGTTGGCTTAGAAGCAGCCACCCTTTAAAGAAAGCGTAATAGCTCACTAGTCGAGTCGGCCTGCGCGGAAGATGTAACGGGGCTAAACATACCACCGAAGCTGCGGCAGCGTATTTATACGCTGGGTAGGGGAGCGTTCTGTAAGCGGTTGAAGGTGAATCGAGAGGTTTGCTGGACGTATCAGAAGTGCGAATGCTGACATGAGTAACGATAAAGGGGGTGAAAAACCCCCTCGCCGAAAGACCAAGGGTTCCTATCCCATGCTAATCAGGGTAGGGTAAGTCGGCCCCTAAGGCGAGGCAGAAATGCGTAGTCGATGGGAAACAGATTAATATTTCTGTACTTCATATTATTGCGATGGGGGGACGGAGAAGGCTAGGTGAGCACGGCGTTGGTTGTCCGTGTGAAAGTGTGTAGGCTGAATTCTTAGGTAAATCCGGGAATTCACTAGGCTGAGACACGAGACGAGACTCTACGGAGTTGAAGTCATTGATGCCATACTTCCAGGAAAAGCCTCTAAGCTTCAGATAATATGAAACCGTACTCTAAACCGACACAGGTGGTCAGGTAGAGAATACTAAGGCGCTTGAGAGAACTCGGGTGAAGGAACTAGGCAAAATGGTACCGTAACTTCGGGAGAAGGTACGCCGACCATGGTGATGGGACTTGCTCCCTAAGCTGAGGTCGGTCGCAGTGACCTGGTGGCTGCAACTGTTTATTAAAAACACAGCACTCTGCTAAATCGAAAGATGACGTATAGGGTGTGACACCTGCCCGGTGCCGGAAGGTTAATTGATTGGGTTATCGCAAGAGAAGCTCATGATCGAAGCCCCGGTAAACGGCGGCCGTAACTATAACGGTCCTAAGGTAGCGAAATTCCTTGTCGGGTAAGTTCCGACCTGCACGAATGGTGTAATGATGGCCACGCTGTCTCCACCCGAGACTCAGTGAAATTGAAATCGCTGTGAAGATGCAGTGTACCCGCGGCTAGACGGAAAGACCCCGTGAACCTTTACTACAGCTTGGCACTGAACATTGAGCCTACATGTGTAGGATAGGTGGGAGGCTTTGAAACTAGGGCGCCAGCTCTAGTGGAGCCATCCTTGAAATACCACCCTTGTATGTTTGATGTTCTAACATTGGCCCCTTATCGGGGTTGTGGACAGTGCCTGGTGGGTAGTTTGACTGGGGCGGTCTCCTCCCAAAGAGTAACGGAGGAGCACGAAGGTTTGCTAAGTACGGTCGGACATCGTACGGTTAGTGTAATGGTAGAAGCAAGCTTAACTGCGAGACAGACACGTCGAGCAGGTACGAAAGTAGGTCATAGTGATCCGGTGGCTCTGTATGGAAGGGCCATCGCTCAACGGATAAAAGGTACTCCGGGGATAACAGGCTGATACCGCCCAAGAGTTCATATCGACGGCGGTGTTTGGCACCTCGATGTCGGCTCATCACATCCTGGGGCTGAAGTCGGTCCCAAGGGTATGGCTGTTCGCCATTTAAAGTGGTACGCGAGCTGGGTTTAGAACGTCGTGAGACAGTTCGGTCCCTATCTGCCGTGGGCGTTGGATGATTGAGAGGGGCTGCTCCTAGTACGAGAGGACCGGAGTGGACGAACCGCTGGTGTTCGGGTTGTGATGCCAATCGCATTGCCCGGTAGCTACGTTCGGAATCGATAACCGCTGAAAGCATCTAAGCGGGAAGCGAGCCTCGAGATGAGTCATCCCTAGAACTTTAAGTTCTCTAAAGGGTCGTTGAAGACTACAACGTTGATAGGTGAGGTGTGGAAGCGCTGTGAGGCGTTAAGCTAACTCATACTAATTGCCCGTGCGGCTTAACTATACAACGCTTAAGTGTTCTCAAACACATAATCAAATTATTTCCTTAATTATCCTTTCCAGTTTATTAAAGGCAAAACAGTTTATGCTTGGTGAAAATAGCATTGTGGTACCACCTGACTCCATTTCGAACTCAGAAGTGAAACGCAATTGCGGCGATGGTAGTGTGGAAGTTCCATGCGAGAGTAGCTCATCGCCAAGCTCCCATTAAGAGAAAGCCCGACCAATGGTCGGGCTTTTTTGCATTTGGGGTTTAAAAAGAGCTATTCCAGCATGAAATGCGACAAAAATGTCTGGAACATTTTTGGACTGCTGTAGAGCAGGCCCCGAAGGGGTGAGTATCATGGACGATACGAACATCAGTTTTCTGGAACTAAGACTGCTGCAGAGCAGGCCCCGAAGGGGTGAGTATCATGGACGATACGAACATCAGTTTGTCTGGAACAAATTAAGACTGCTGTAGAGCAGGCCCCGAAGGGGTGAGTATCATGGACGATACGAACAATGTAGCTCGTCGCCAAACTCCCATTAAGAGAAATCGCGGTACGTATGTATCAGGGATTTTTTGCATCTAAGATCTCAAATATGCTTTGAGGAGCTCCTTAAAGTACTATTCTTGCTTACAGCTATCCCTTTAGAACTTTCAGTTTGGCACTTTTATTGCTTTATCTGTTTACGCAATAATGGGCATTAAGCTATGAAATACATCTCTTTATTATTATTGGTTTTGCTAAGCGGCTGTAGTGGCCTGCCAGAAGAGTTTCAACTTTATCAAGAAGAAGATGAAACAGCAGAGCTAAGGGACAATTATCAGCCAGAGTCAAACGAAGGCATGTTGCATACTTATGTTGAAGTATTAGCTCGACAGTTATTTGACACTGCAAGTGCGATCGATCTGAATCGTCCTTTGGTTGTTGGTACTTTTTTGCCTGCCAAAATGTTAGATGATGAAAATTCTGCAGAGTTACAGGCTTTGGGTATTCAATTGCAAGAAAGCTTCAGCACCTTGTCGACTCAAGCTGGCTTAAGAGTTATTGAGTTCAAATCTCTTTCTGGTGTTATGATCACTGAAAATGCCGATGTTATGTTATCAAGAGATTTAGAAAAATTAGATAAATCTTTGAATGCTCAGTATTTACTTACTGGTAACTATATTGAGCAACAAAATAGTTTGATCGTGAATGTAAAATTAATAAATGTTCATGATAAAAGCTTAGCTTCTGCAGCGACTGGATATATACCAATTAACACCTTGTATAGCCACAGCAAAGTGAAGCTTAAAAATGGCTTATTGTATCGCGGTGAATATTAGGAATAGCTATGAATAAACTAATAACAATTTTGTCTCTGTCATTATTTATTAGCGCTTGTTCAATGACGAATGAAATGGCTGATATGACGGTGCTAGCAGATAACGAGTCAGAACAAGAACTACAGCCAGGATATGTCGACTTTCAAAACCGATATAGAGCAAAGCTAGGATCTGCCGAGAATAGAAGTGAAGTTAATTCAGAGCAACAAGATATAAACTATTATGTCAGAGGCATGATGCAAGAGTTAGTTGGCAACTTGCAGTATGTGAACCCAAAGACGGTAATGGCAGTAAGTAGTTTCGTATTTCTTGATGGCTCTTATGAATATTCGGATATAGTTGGTAAACAGCTTTCAGAGAGTTTTGTTCACGAAATTCATAAGTATGGTATTCCTATTGTTGACTTCAAAACAACAGATTACATTAGAGTTACTCCTAATGGAGACTTTGTTTTAAGTAAAGATTTCTTAGACTTAGATGGTGACTTACCTGTTAAATATGTACTGACAGGAACATTAGTAAAACAACCAACTGGTTACTTGGTTAACACTAGAGTTATTGGCATGAAATCCAAAGCGATTGTTGCAACAGCGCAAGGGAAATTACCTACGTTTGTAATAAACTCGCTTATATCAAGTGATGAGGAAACTGGTTCTTTGCTTATCTCTGGTCAGTGATACAGATTCGGAGCAAAACTCATTTAATAATGATTAACCCCAAAGCGGCAATTAGTTACCTATCAATGACTAATTAAGGCCGCTTTTTCTCTTTTTTTACCAAGAATGAGATGAAAGAGATAATCCTCCGTATGGCATACAAGTTGCTAATTTTTTATACATTCACATACTGCTTAAGAGGCTAGAATGAAAAGAATACTCATGGGAGTTATACTTCCATCACTATTATTTGGTTGTAGTTCATTTGATTACGACGCATTCACAATGGGTGAGTCTGAAACGGATATGAAGAAGAACCAAGATTACGTAATGTTAAAAAGCAACGAGCAGATGATCATGAGTAATGGTCAAACTAATGCTTGGATGAAATCGAATAATCAGCTATCAAAGCCTAAAAATATTAATGATTATGCTAGAGGGATAATGCAAGACTTGCTTTCTAACCTTCAGTATGTGGGAGCGACAACTCCAGTGGCTGTTGCTAACTTCGTATATCTAGATAGCGATTTCAATTCTAGCCCACTAATCGGCAAACAGCTATCAGAAGCTTTTATGCATGAAGTCCACAAACTCGGAATTCCAGTAGTAGATCACAAATTAACTGACTATATAAGAGTTAGTGTTGATGGTGATTTGGCTTTGAGCAAAGACTTTTTAGAATTATCTGGCGATATTCCAATTCGTTACGTTTTAACTGGCACTTTGGTTAATGACGGTAATTCAACTATAGTAAATGCAAGAATTGTTGGTGTTGAGTCCAAAGCAATTGTTGCAAGTGCCCAAGGTGTACTACCATTAAAGGTGACTCAAAGCATAAATTACGCTAGTTCAAACGACGGCATCTTCTAGCTTTAGTTTTGTTAGTAATGGGATAAAAATCGATTAATATGAAGTAGTTGTTTTTCACAATAGGGAAACTAAAGCTTTTATATATGAAGTCGATAAACAATAATGAGGGATTGCCTCTGATGGCATTCTTTCAGAGTCATTACTAATAGATATAAACTAGGAGGTTGTTATGCAACCAAAAAATAGAACAAATAAGACGCTGCTAGCAAGCGCCTTAGTGATTGGCTTGGGTAATGCCTTTCATGCTAGTGGCGATATCCTGCCTGTCAGTGCAGATGCTGTTTCTGATGTAACCATCGCTCAGCACGGTTCTCTAGGCGGCTCCTCAGTATCTTTCGGCAATCAAATCAAATTGAACCCAGCAGCTGGTGATGTATGCACATTAATTGGTGCATCTAATGCACACGAAGCAGAGCTAGGAGTGAACGTTGATGGTGATGATGGTACTAATGATGCAACGTCTAAGATCACAGCAACTGCTGATATTTCTGACGGCGCTAACCCTTATGCTCCAGGCGATATTGATGAGAACTCGACAGGTTGTTTGGGTGACGACCTAACGGGTGGTGCTTCGGGTAGTGTGATGGTTCTAGAAGTTACGGGCGTAGCAGGTACAACAGTTAGTGTTGATATTCCTAATATATCTGGCACTGGTTGGGAGTATAGAGCTGGTGTGCAAAGCTGTGTTGTTGACTTTAATGGTGACGCAACAGCAAGTGCAGATGTGTGCCGTGACTTTGACGGTATAACTTCAAGAACTGGCGTTGGTTTAGCTAATGCAGTTGCAACTGAATTTGAGAATGGTGCTGATATCGAAGATAACACAGGTCAAACTCATATTCTGTTAGCTGGTCAGTTAGTTTTTGATGGTACCGCTTTAACCGCTGGTGCAGTGGCTGAAAATATCACAGTTACTATCACTTATGAATAATACTAGGAGTTAAAGATGAAAACATTATTTAGAATGAAAAAGCTTTTACCACTAGTTTTAGCTGGTTTAAGTGTAAATACAATGGCGACTGATTTTACTGCTAGTTTAGAGTTTGAAACTCTTGCAGAAATTCAGATCAATACAGTTCGAGATATATCATTTGGTCCTGTTCTATCCTTAACACAGGCTGCTACTTGCGATATGGACCCTAGTGGTGGAGGCACTGAGATACTAAGTGATAACCAACTAGGTACGACAACTCATCCTAGTTACACAAGTTCAGGTGAGCTAAGTGCAAGCTGCGGTAACCCATCTTTGAATGGCACTGTTGGTATTTATGAAATCGAGAGTTACTCAGGTGCAGCTATTACTGTTGACTTGAATGCCGGTACAGCTACAGCTATTAGTTTTGACCCACGTGGGTTTGTTGTTGACCACAATACTAATGATATTGTGAACGTAACTGTGGCGACTGATGCTTCAGCTGAAGCGACTGATACTTTAACTGCTCAGTCAGTTGTAGGCCGTAACATTATCGTAATTGGCGGTGAAATTACTAACTTACAACCTTTAGTTGCTGATGGTACTTATAACACAGACTTTGAACTGATAGTTACTTACCAGTAATAAAAGTCTTGTTGTTTATATTGTTTAAACGCCCACGACAAAGTGGGCGTTTCTATTTGAACCAAAACCTTGAATTAATACATATTAGTACAGTTTTCTCTTTTACCTACTTAATCAAGCACTACTTATCTTCTATTTCTAATAGCTTGGTATATTCTTTGCTTTTGCATCTGTAGTTAAAAGCGATCTAATCATTGGGGAGTGTATGAAAGCTCAATTCTATTTTGCATTATTAATGATATTACTTTCTTGGCCAAGCCAAAGTGCTTCGTTAGGTACATATCGAGTGTATTTAGATGATCAGAATCGCCAACAAAAATTTCCTCTGATAAACAAATCTAACATTCCAGAGAATTGCACTATTTCCTTCAAAAATAGACGGTATGATGAATCTGGACAGGTTATTGAGCTCACTCCCGAGCAAGAGGAGTCCTATTCAGCAGAAGCTCTAAGCAGAATACGTTATTCACCTAGAAGTTTTACTATTGCGCCTAATACAACACAGAATGTGATGTTTTCGTATCGCAGAAAGGTGAATGATACGGCAGGAGAAGTTCGAACTTATGCTGCGTTTCGCTGTGAAAAAGAGCAAGTAGTTGAAGTTGGTAATGCATTGACTCCTGTTTTAGAGCTAGTGGTTCCTGTTGTTATCAGAACAGGAAAGTTGAAGGATTTATCAGCGGGGTTGGTCTTATCTGAAGTTGAAAAAAAAGACAAATATTCTGTGGTTAAGCTCGTCCACAGTGGTAATCGCTCGCTTTATGGCAATATCAATCTTGTTTCAAGTAAGGGTGAGCAACTATTAAATTTGAAGAAAAACACGGTTATTTATCCTGACATGAAACATATTTTTTTGAATATCCCAAACCAATATTTAGCTGCTGAAGCTATAGAGATTGAGTTCAAAGAGAAGGGACGATTTCGAGATAACCAAATAATAAGAATTAAATTGGGAGAAATTTAATATGTCGATTAAATTTTCTACTCTTACCAAATGGTTTGCACTAATACTTGTAACTATCGCAAGTTTTAATACTTGGTCAATTACAATTACAAAGACCCGTTTGTTTTTGGATCCAAGTAGCAAAACAACTTCAATGAGCGTGTACAACACTAAGTTTGAGCCTCTGGATTGTAAAATAGAGCTTAGAAACTTAGATATTCAAAATGGTTTACTTGTTCAGAGTCGAGGTGTTCAAGGTGAAAATCCTGATCCGTCGAGACTGATTAAGTTAGCCCCCAAAAGGTTCAAACTTGGCGGTAAAAGAAGCCAAGAGTTTAAAGCAATATATCGTCGTCGACCAGGAGTTGAAGCCGGAGAGTTTATCGGCTCGGTAGCAATTAAATGTTCGCAAGAAAATAGAAGCTCAAATCAACAAGTAACAGTTAAACCTACTTTAGTACATAACGTTCCCATTGTTGTTCGCACTGGCAATATATTAAGCCAAGTGCAATTTACTGATATTAAGCGCACTGGCAACAAAGTTGAAGCTGGTTTGTTAGTGGAAGGAGGCCGTTCTGTTACAGGAGATATTAGAGTAATTGACGCTAGTTCAGGAGAAGTATTAGCCGAGATGAAAAGGGTCTCATATTATCCAAACTTTGCTCCTAAAAAACTATCTTTAGAGATACCTCGAAACGCTGACCAAGAGCTGAATATTACTTTCAGTGAACTCAAAGAGTCTGGTGACATTCAGACCGAACAAGCTATTAATTGATGAGGTAATAGAATGTTTCGCGTAGGAGGACTTTGGTTTTGTTTATTACTGTTTAGCTTTGCTATACAGAGTCAAACTTTGACTAAAATTCCTCTAGAAGTAGCTGAACAAGGAGACTTCTATTTATTTGATATAACAGACGGTGACACTAGAGTTACTTCTGCTATTGATGCTTATCAACTTAACCAAGTTACTTATATAGCAGTGTCTCCATTGCTAGATGGCTTGAAGGTTAATTATCGGTTCAATCAGAATGAGCTCATAATAAGTTTCAATGAAGAGGAAACTATCATTCCACTACTAGAGATTGGTAACTCGAATCCTTCTCTTGGCTGGTTTAATGATGGAGTGTACAACTTTGTTCCTATTGATGTGCTGGCTGGCGTTTTCGCTACAGAAACAGATATTAACACTAGTTTACTAACACTAGGGTTTTCCGGGCATGAGAACGAGTTCCCCTATAAAAAGCTGAGAAACAATCAACTTTTAAGACAGTCGAATCAATTTTTTACCGGGACAGGCTATCAAAGTGATGGGTCTAGAAAATCTCGAAGTGTTATTACTGTACCTGACGAGTATCGTTTGTTTACTGCGCCAGTTGGCTATGCGCAGATAGATTATTCAGGAAATGAATCTAATAGTGATGTCACTGCAGTGGTACAAACTACGTCTGACTTAGCTTATCACTCAACACTTCTTACTTTGACTAAAACAGAAGATGATCTGTTATCGCAAATGAGACTTACTAGATACAAGTCTTCGCCAGATGAAAAGTTGTTAGGCTTTTTAGATACCTATAGTTTTGGTGATATTTGGAGTCGTTCAGCATCAATTTCTAATGATGAAAGCCGTGGGTTAGGTTTTTCTATGAGTACTAATTTTATTAATGGTTACCACGAAAATTTTGCCACTAGCTTTACCAAAGTAGGTAAACCAGGATGGGAGGCTGATGTTTTTCACAATGGACGATTTTTAGAAACCATAGTTGTACCTGATGATGGACTGATGGTATTCGAAGATTTAGAAGTTTACTTTGGCAACAATGAATTCAAGATATTAATGTATGGTCCTTTTGGTGAGCAAGAAGAGCTAATTGAGCGAGTTGAGGTGAGAAAAACGTCACTGGCCAGTGGTGATACTTCATTCAATTTAAGTATCTTAGAATACGATAGTTCATTGTTAGATATCGACTTAGATGAGTTTGATATAGATGGTGTCTCCGGTAATTTTAAATGGGGCGTACTGGATAACTGGATGACAGGGGTTAACTTTAGTTTCAGTGATATCCATGAAGATGATGGACCTAACAGAACTTATTCAGTAATTAATCAAATAAGTTTGCCTGACTGGTTTATTGATAACTCTCTTCGGTATTCGGATGACAGCTGGAGTCAAACAACAAACCTAGCCACGTCATTTTTTAGTAATGATAGTTTTGTTCTTAACTATCGTTCTAGCTGGGACTCTGATAGCAGTTTAACAAGTCCGGGAGAGTCAGAAGTTGGAATTAGTTATAATCTGACAGGTGATAGTTTTACTAATAACTTCCTCTACTCCTATGAGGATGGAGTCGACTCTAGAAGTGAAAGAATTCAGCATAGAGTAACTTATTACGCACCTTATCTTAATGTGTCGAATACCTTGGCTTATACAGTTGAAGATGAGGTCGAAGAAGTATTGGGAAGTATAGGTGTAACAACGCGTTTCTTCTCAGACTTCAGAGTTAATCTGCAAATTCCTTACGATGCTAAGGGTGATAAGTTCATTGAGTCAGATAACATCACAGCTTCCGTCAACTATTACAAAAGAACAGAAAGTGCTAATCACAATGTTCAGTTATCTTCTCGATCGTTATTAGAAGATAATATTTGGACCTTGAGCTACAACCTATCGCTGAGACAACCTATGTACCAAGTGACCATGGGGGCTTCGTATGATTCGGAAGACAATTGGCGTCTGCGTGCAGGTATGGTCTTTAATTTTGGTTACGACTACTACAATAATTCTTTTACCTTTACCCGTGAAAACATTCACAAAGGTGGAACGGTTGATGTTTACGCATATCTAGATCGCAGGTTAAATGGTGTCCCTGATATTTTGGATTATGGCCTAGAAGGCGTTTCATTTTATGGTGCGAAAGGTTGGGAAAATGTTCAAACTAATGAAACTGGTGTAGCTAGATTATTTGGCGCAACAACAGGTAAAACAGCATTATCAGCTGAATGGAATTTGGGCAGCAGAAGCATCAATCAGGATTATTTGATTTATAGCCACCCAGGTGCTCAACATAGAGTTAATCTACCTTTTTATCTAACAACAGAATTAGAATCTTTTGTTGTGACTATTACAGGTGATACTTACAAAGAGCTAGCTAATGTCCCTATCACAGCTTTTAATACATCGACACAAGATGTTTACATTATAGAATCTGATGTTGATGGTTATATAAACTTTATCGACTTGTTACCAGGTAGTTATGAAGTATATGTAGATAACGAATGGTTAGAAGATAAAGGCTACACAACTAAGTATAATGGGTTTACTTTTGATGCTCCACTGACTGGAGGCTTTGTTGTTTTACCTAATATAGAACTCAGTCGAGCTTTATCATCAGAGAGCTCAGCCCCTTCGTTATTAGCAATAAAGTTGGATGAAACCAATTCAGAACCTGCTATAGAAACTGACAACGATAAACTGATTCACTTACCACCTAAAGGACGATTCAAATCGCCTCATTCTTTTGATCATTTATCAAATGCAGAGTTTAGAAGTGTCCGACAGTCTGTCACCAAAGAACTGAGAAAGTCATTAAGAGAAGAACTAGACTCAGCTCAAAAATCAGCTCAATACGGTGCACTTGGTGTTGCAGAAACTAGAACCTTATCTCAACCATTAGATGAAAACTCACGTGGTTATTTATTGTCTATAGGCGACTTTGAAACTGTACAAGAAGCTCGTAACTTTGCAGAAATCATGGGGCAAAACCTAAAAATACATCAAGGTTTAAATAATTCAGGCAATCCTATTTACTTAGTGCAATATAAAACTTTTGACTCTGAATCAGACGCTTTAGCCTATGCTGATATGTTCTATCCTTCTCGCTTTTACCAAGTTAAAGAAATAGAACGAGATACTTCAGGTCGTCAAAAAGTTGAGCTTATTCCGACTGAAGTTGTAGAAGATACAGCACAGCAAATTTCTGGTTGGGTAGTGCAACTTGCTGCCTCTACAACCTTAGATAGGGCTATAGTTTTGTCGCAGGAATTCAACGAGATTGACAACTTGCATATAGCGACCAAGGATATTTCAGGTACAACATGGTATTGCGTTGTTAGTGATAGTTATGAGGATAGAGCGCTAGCTTCTGAACTTGTTGATACCTTTGGAAATGAGAGTTTTATTGCCACCGCAAGTAGTTATTTGAACATTGTATGGAGTAAATAGTTATGAAACTTATAAGCTCTTTTTATAAATTTATTTTTGCCTCGTTTTTCGCTTTATCAGTACATGCAACGCCAATTCTTGTTGAGATTGAACGATTAGACTTTGATCATGTTGTGCCTTTAACAGGGGATTGTGAAATGCATTATGATACAGGTGTTATCACTGATAGAGTTGGCTCAAGAATGTGCCAAAATGATCCAGTGGGAACCCCAGGTCATTACCGCTTATTTGTCGGTCAAAACCAAAATTTTGATATAAGACTTTCTACTCGCCTGCCTGAAAATAATGATGGTATTACTTATACACCGGTCGGAAAATTAACATCTGATGTCGAAGAGGTTGATATTGTAGCTGACTCATTTGTTACGGTGAACTCAGGAGCTTTAGGGCAAATTGATATTAAGTTTGGTGGCAGGTTGACTGTGACAAACATGTTGTCAGGCAGCTTAACTTACACTTTAGATGATGCTGTTAAAATCAGTTACGAAGCGACACCTTAAATGAAGTTTATTTTCTCAGCTGCAATTATCCTATTTATCCTTGGTTGCGCTTCTCCTTTAGAAAATGCGGGGAAAAGGCATGCTAGGGATGTGGCTGTTTGGAAAGAACTTGCTATTTACGCTGGTCATGAACTTAAGCTTTCAGGTTTAACTATAGTTTCTTCGGTACAAGTTATCGAATCGGAAGGTATACAAACATACCAACTAGGCGACGTCCGCCTTGCGTCGACAGTAAGCAGTAACGACATTGATCTTTTATCTCCTGAGTTTGTTGAAAAATTAGCGTGTGGTACTCGCTGCCAAAATTTGAACTTGTATCAACCTGGGAAAGATAACAAGTACAGCTATTTGTCTGAATTTTTTGATAAAGAAGAAGGACAATTCTTTCGATTTTATGGCCGTTTAACCAATCTGAATAAAAAAATTAACTTATACCGAGTTACTTCTCCTAGCTATCTAGCTAAATACTTAGAATCAGCTCGTGCAGAACATCTTAACTCTAATTCTTTGTTAGAGTTTATGGATTGGCTTGATAGTGTTTTCGTTAATGATAGGTTTACGAGTTTTGTCAAAACTTATAGTGAAAGTAGTGATAGCGTCGATTTGATCAAATTTGATGGTAATGAAGCACTAGAACCTCTGCCTACAGAAATCACTGATAATATAGAGTTTGCAGAAATAGAAACAAGTGGAGAAAGTGAACTGCAGCCGGTGGAGACTATCAATGATTTACCTAACGGCACAGCGCAAGAGTTTGAAAATATTAATGACTTACCTAACGGCACTGCACAAGAGTTTGAAAACATTAATGACTTACCTGACGGTACTGCGCAAGAATTTGAAAACATTAATGGTTTGCCTAACGATACAAGGCAAGAGTTTGAAAAAGTTAATAATTTAGAGTGGACCGCTCCTGAATCAACAATACTTACTAGTATTTCAGAAACTACTCGACCTAGTGAACAATGGACGCAAGAGATACTTCAAGATCAGCTGATTAATGTCAATATCATTTTAGAAAATGAGAAAGAGCTAGTGTGGTCTTATGAAAAGAGAGCTAACTGGGAAGAAGCAAAGAACAAAGTTATAGAGCTTAACGACGTTGTCTGTACTTATTTAGATAATATGTTTGGTGTTGTAACTGCAATAGAAGGTGATGATATTAGCGTGCAGCTGATGGGAGAAGCTAGAGTACTAAAAGATGGAATTAGGACAATAGCACCGCCTGGCTACTTATACATTGAAGATAAGAGTTTTGTTTTTATTAAAAAGTCAGGTGAAGGAAATTACCAGAGTAAACATCTTGCCCCGTGTGCTATAGAGTACTTGCAAGAGAAACAAAGTGTTGAGTAATTTTTACTATTTAAAGTTAATTATAAAAAAGGCCTAAGTAATTTAGGCCTTTTTAGGTATCAAAGAAATGTATGAGTAGTGCTATCTAATTACCTGATTTGGGATCAACTTGGATGAAGAAGCGATAACATTGTTGGAAGCTAAAGAAGTGATTCTTGCATTAACTACAACGCCTCGTTCGTGTTGAATGAGTGTTCCTGTTAATACGTTACCTATGTTCAAGCCCGCTTTTAGTTCATGTAGACGACGTGACATAGCTAAATCGCCGTTTGGTGTAACTTCGATATAACCTGTTACTTTATAATCACTAACAGGAATACCTACCTTTTTAAGCTCATTGATAAAGTATTCACTAATTTGGTTACCAAGCATACTGGTACTTTTTAGCGTTGAGTCTAAGGCAACAAAAGACGTTACTGCTACAGGCGAGTTAATATTTGTAGAAGTCGTTTGTCTTAACTCCATAGCCATTTGCTCAACGTATTCGCTGAGTAATACAAAGTTAACATTTGATTTAAATAAAGTTGGATCCTGCAAGGTTTCAGGAATGAAAGTATCATTTGCAACAGTAGATACATTAGTGCCTAGCATGCTGCCATTACATTCTATAACTTCTCCGTTATCTTCAAAACAGATCTCTTGTTCTCTTATGTCATCAAACATAAGATTGTTAAACATACTGCAGCCTGACACTAAAGTAGTGCTAGCTAATGCTAAGCTTATTAATTTTAATTTCATAACTTTGACACTTATCAATTAACTCATTTTTCTGTTTAGTTTCTTTGCAATCTTTATGCCGTATAAGCTTGTCGAGGCTACAAATAATAAAGCCAGCTATTGGCTAGCTGGCTTATAAAAATAGTGCTAAAAACTAGAGTGTTTAGTTTTTCCTTACAACACACTGTCCGCCTAAGTTTTGAAAAGCTCGGCATGAAGCTACCGCTTGAGAATTGGTGTTATAAGATCCTACTTTTACACGATAAAACTCAGTGTTGTTGCGCATTAGTTTTTTGTAAGTAGGGCTAAAGTCACTCAAGAAGCCCATGTATTTTCTACGTTGCGTTTGCCAAGCTTGCTTTGCCGCGTCCATTGTTGATGCCGCCGCAATTTGAATGCTATACATACCTTGATGTTTAGCCATCATCATCGATTTGGTTTTGTTTTCTGTTGACGCCATCATAGTGTCTTTCGAGGATTCAAGCGCTTTTATGTGTTGCTCTTGTTGATTCAATTGTTGTTTTAAATTATTTACTTCGGCATCTAATGCGAATAATCTCATTAGTTCAGGTTTCATTTCTGTCCAGTCACGATACATCATTTGTATTTGTTCTTCACTGGCCGTTTCCATCATGTCAGCATCGTCCATTGCCATCATTTCAGTTTTATTTTCTTCCGTAGAGCTAAAAGGATTTAGCATATCCATATCAAAGCCAGCACAGCCCGACAGTGTCAGAGCAGAAAGTAACATTAATGTACTTTTTAATTTGTTGGTCATTGTATGACCTCCTGTTTTATTCAACGTATCGATTGTTAGATTACTAATAACTACTTATACATTAGCAAAGACATGAAATTTACATAAAAAAAACGTGCCAACTTAGATACTTAACAAACGATAGTGCTAAATTTTTTTAATAATGCATTGACCACCAAGCGCTTGAAACTCATTGCAAAATTTATCTGCTTTTTTATAGGCGTCAAACTGACCTATTTTAATGCGATAGATGTTTTTCCCTGCTTTTACAGCTTGCTCAATCTTTACATTAATATTAGTTAATAACTCTGTGTATTTTACTTTTTGTCTTAACCAGAATTTATCAGCGCTGGATTTCGAGTTAGTAGCTCCTATTTGCAAGTTATACTTAGGTTTTACACCATAAGACACGGAAGCTTTGGCCTTACTATCAGAAGTAGTTGCGGTATAAACTTTTCTAGCTTCCTGTTCTAATAATGTTTTAGAGTTTTGATTTTCTACTTTTTCAGCACTTGGTTTTTGCTCTTCTTGGTGCTTTGACGCCAAGAGTTCTTCTAGCTGTGGCTTGAGCTTTTGCCATTCCCTATACATTTTTTCAAGATGTTGAGTATTACCATCTGTAGTAATTGGTTTTTTACTGTCATCGCTGTCAGAAAGACGTTGAACTTTCTCAGCGTGCTCTATGAGGACTTGTTCAAGACTAGAACTACCTGAGTCTCCATAAGGTGTGGAGCTAGCACAGCCTGATAAAATTGCTATTGCGGCAATTACAAAAAGGGAATTTATTTTAGCCATGACCTCTGCTCCTTTTTAGATCGATAGTTTACTTAGCTAAGTGAGTTATGAGTTTAATCCTAATAATCTAAGAATTAAATCGCTCATAAGTAATAAATACTAGAGCCTAGAGTTTCTTCTTATTTAACACTAGTTCGACGTATGTTTATTTATTACTCAGTTTGCTATTTTATAGTGAGTTAATACACAATCAATTCAAACAACTAAAAGAATAACAATAAGGATAAATTGTGAAGTTTTTACTCACGGCTCTTTCGTTTGCCGCATTTACATCATCTACTTTTTCTGCCTATGCTATTGAAGTTTCAGAGCAAGCAAACAAAATAGCTCAAGAAACCATTATTCTTGATAGTCATATAGATGTGCCTTATCGAGTGCACGATAAATGGGTTGATGTAACAAAAGCGACACAAGGAGGTGACTTTGACTATCCTAGAGCCGTAGCTGGTGGATTAAACGCACCTTTTATGTCTATTTATATTCCTGCAACTAATGAAGCTCCAGGTAAGGATTTTGGTGTACAGCTAGCTCATCAACTTATTGACTCTGTAGAAGCTATTGTAACTAGAGCTCCTGATAAGTTTGCAGTAGCTTATTCAACAGCAGATGTAGAAGCTCAATTCAAACAAGGGCTCATTTCATTGCCTATGGGAATGGAAAACGGAAGCCCAATAGCAAATAGCTTTGATAATTTAAAAGAGTTCTACGATAGAGGTATTCGATACATTACTTTATCGCATTCATTAGCAAATCATATTTCTGACTCTTCGTATGACTTACGGAAAAAGTGGAAGGGATTAAGTCCGTTTGGTAAAAAGCTAATTGTTGAAATGAATAAAATTGGCATGATGATAGACATATCTCATGTGTCAGATGCTGCTTTTTATCAAACGTTAGAACTGTCGAAAGTTCCAGTTATTGCTTCACACTCTTCGCTTAGAAAGTTTACCCCAGGTTTTGAACGTAACATGAATGATGACATGATTAGAGCTCTGGCCAAAAATGGTGGAGTTATCCAAATTAACTTTGGCTCTAGTTTTATTTCAGCAACAACTCGTCAGTGGAGTGATCAACTTAACAAAAAGTTTGAAAAAGCAGGAACTAAGTGGGGTGAAGATAAAGCTGAAAAGATAGCTAAGATGTATCGAGACAACAATCCATACCCATATGCTAGTTTGGATATGGTGTTAGATCACATAGACCATGTTAGAGACTTAGTTGGCATTGAGCATATAGGCATAGGCTCTGATTATGATGGTGTTGGAGACTCTCTACCTAGAGATTTGAAAGATGTTTCTTATTTTCCTAGTTTAGTGCAAGGCTTGTTAAATCGCGGATACAGTGAAAAAGAAATAAAAAAAATATTGTCAGGCAACTTTATGCGAGTTTGGAAAGCTGTTGAGAATTACTCTAAGAGTAACTAAAAATACGAATGGATAAACAAAGGTGGGAGATTTCTCCCACTTTCAATAGTCAGGGTGAAGTCACATTCAGATGCCAGCGAAACTTGCTACTGTATCCAATATGTATTGTTATCTTTAATCAAAGTCCTCTCTATCTCCTTGGTTACGCAATGCTCAAAGCGCAATTTCAGTAAATACAACTGAATAAAGTGTTGCCAACGGTTGATTCATAATAACTTTTTACCCGGTAAAAAAAGTTTAGGAAAATCCCCTATACCTCTTCGAGCTTGTGCTTATTATCCTTCTGCTGTTGTTTTTAAGGTGAGACAGAGGATTATGATCTCGATTACAGAGTTGGCAGAGCATATTGTATTAGATGATGTAACTGATATTTTTTATCGTTCCCTCTGTTTTTCTAACTTCGCACGTTCCATTCATGATCCTAAAAATGAGTTTGAGCAAAAGTTAGATGAAAGTATTTCTAACAAGCTAAGCCGACAGCTAAATTGGAGTTCCTCGGTTTGCTCATTGGAAAACGCGACTCATAAAATGACACACCTCATCGCTTTATTGTTACAAGGTAAACTCAACGAACAAGAGCTGAGTAAGTTGACTGAAGATAATTACTGGTTAGCCGCTGCGATTGAAAAAGAAGCTCCGAATAAAGAGTTTATTAATCTAAGCTCGTTACCGAATAACGAAATTAAAGTCAGCCAAGAGTTTGCTGCTATGGTGTTTAGCTACTTTAAGTTACAGCTAAACAAGCCTTACCAATATGTAGCAGAACAAGCCGAATTGTATTCTCAAGTTATTAACGAGTTTGCTTGCAAAGAAGCGCCGAACAATGAGTTAGAAGTTGAAGTTCAACATCTTTCTTTTTTAAATGCCTATCCTTTTATCGTACTGTTAATGCTATTAGATAAAACAGTCCAATCTGCTAAACAAGAATTACTTAACCAAATCGGTTTTGAGTGCGAGCAGTCAAGAGAACTAGTCAACAATTATCAACCTAGTGCCGAAACTGTATTTAGCTTCCTCATCTTTGACGAGTTTGTGAAATATCACATACATGACAGCTTGTACTGTGATGTGAAAACTAATTTAGGTGTAAAAGCTGAACAATGTGCGGAAGATTCGCAACAGCTATTTTTACAAGCTAGAACACAGGTAATCTTGGATAGTCTTTCACATATTCCTGTATTAACTCCTGAGCAAAGAGCGAAGTTTTCTAAGCAGCTGGGGATACAAGCAGAATTCAAACAAGACGTGTCAGATGCATTTGCTAACTTGCTAAAACGCTTAATGCCTGAAAAGTTCGAATATAATATTTCCTTGCCAGTGTAACTCTTTTTGCTTCTTTGTTAACATAGCGGAACTTTTTAGCTTTTCACTATCAAAAGCTTTAGTAATAAGTTAACAAAAGATTAGAGTATTATATGAGATTATTGATCTTAGCACTGGTTTCCTCATTAGCCGTTTCAGGCTGTAGCAGTTGGGTTTATAAATATGACATTGCGCAAGGTAACTATTTAGACCAAAGTGATGTTGATAAACTAAGAAAAGGAATGACAAAGGAACAAGTCGAGTATGTACTAGGTAAGTCTCTTTTAGTTAGCCCATTTCATTCAGATAAATGGCGTTATGTACATACGTTAAAGTCTGGCAGAACTGATGAGACAACTCGCAGAGAAGTAACCGTTTATTTTAATAATAATAAATTAGAATCTTTGGAAGGGGATTTGAAAGCGTCGGAAGACTTCGATATACCTCTAGATGAAGGGTAAAGCCTATTAGGCTTTAATCCCTTTACCAAGAGAACCGTAATTACTTTTCTGACCTTGCTCGTTGTAGGTCGTATTCTTTGAACCACCGATAAGCAAGTTTTTAACCTGCTCAACAGCAACTTGATTCTGAGTTGCTGTCAGATAACAAACTTCATTTTTCTGTTGGCATTGTGTTAACAAGTCTATTACTTCTTGTTTCAATTGAGTTAACTCGGGTGTTGTATTAATCAACTCAATATTAGACTCGTTATTAATAGCACTGTCAGCTTGTCGAATCGCTGTTAACAATGTTTCTTTATTCTTTGCCAATTCCACAAGCGCGTCTCCGCGTCTTTGCTTAATTGCTTCTAGCTCTTGCTCTAGAATTGCAAACATCTCTTGTAACCTAATCTTTTGCTGATTAAGTTGAGTTGAAACTTGCTCTACAGTACTTGTTTGCTCAGTCATATTTCTTTCGGTTTAATTATAAATCAAATTCAAATTTGGCTAACTTTGAAGCAAGCGAATCATAATTAATTTGATAATTACCTTCGGTAATTGCCTTTTTAATATCATCTACTTTTTTGCGATCAAATGCTTCACTATCACCAATTCGTTTTTGCAATTCTTTTAATTGATTTGCTTGTGGTGTTAACGCTACCGAGTCTTTACTTGCTGCTTTTGCATTACTTTCTTGACCTGATTGTTTAACGACTTCTTGCTTCGATTGTTCGAGTTGTTGGCTTTGCTGTTTCTGATATACAGCACTGCCTTGCAACCCTCCATTCTTAATATTTACCATAACTACACCCTTTATTCGTAATTTCTCATCATTCTTATCGGCAGCAGCTTTTAATACTTTAATATTTTTTACAATTTTACGTGTATTTCTCTTAAATCGCCAATCACTCCTTTGACGATTCGATTTGATGAGGCATTCTTAACTTTAATTGTCTCACCTTTAGCGCCGTTTTCAATAGCCGTTCCTGAAGTTTTTATCATCATGGAGCCAGACTTGGCGATAATAGAAACATCGTCTCCTTTACAAACTAAACAAACGTCATTTAAACCTATTTGATAACCTCTTGGTATATTGCGCATAGCTCTGCCACCCAAGACACTTTTGGCTGTTGAGATACTGCGAGATTTAACTTTGAACTTATCTACTAAGCTTACTTTCACCATATCGGCTTCAACTCGAACGCCCTTAGCAATATTTTTAGTTACGATTAATGCTTCTACCATTTCAGACATAACAACTTGTACGTAGGTTTTCCAAGGTTTTTGCCCCTCGTTACAAGTAACTTTTACAGGAAATTGTCGTGTGAAACTTCTTTCACTAGCTAGTTTGTACTCAATATCGGTGGGACATTTGAAAAACTTTATGCGGCTATCCATAGGTAACACAGTTATACGTGTGGTTGTTAGCTTGTCTGGGTTTAGCTTGTTCTCGACGTATTGAATCACACCTTCCATTACCTGCTTATGAGTTAAAGCTTCTGGTTCTGATGCCGATACAAACGACGGCGTTGTGCTAAAAGCGAAAATTATTAGCCAATAAAGTTTAATTTTTTTCAACATATTCATCGCCTTTTTACTATGCTTTATCATATAGTTATAGGAAGTAAAATTAATCTGGTGTTTAATAACGTCAATTAGTTGTCAAACTTCCAGGTAGTAACAGCTATTTACACTGATTTAAGTTACTTTTTGTACACTTAAAGCGTTAGAAGCAAATATCATTCCTAGTTTAATTGGAGACGATTTATGGCGGGTATTCTTGACTCGGTTAACCAAAGAACCCAACTAGTAGGCCAGAACAGGCTTGAGTTATTGTTGTTTAAATTAAATGGTCGTCAACGTTACGGCATAAACGTTTTTAAAGTACGTGAAGTACTGCAATGTCCTCCTTTAACAGCAATGCCTAAATTAAATCCTTTTGTGAAAGGTGTTGCTCACATTCGTGGCCAAACTATCTCTGTTATTGATATGGGATTAGCCACGGGTGGTAGACCTATCGAAAATATGGATGATTGTTTCATCATAATTACGGAATACAATAGGACTGTACAAGGGTTCTTAGTAGATTCGGTAGAGCGCATCGTGAACCTAAATTGGGAATCGATCATGCCTCCTCCAAAAGGTTCTGGTCGCTACAATTATTTGACGGCAGTGACTGAGATTGAAAAAGAGCTTGTCGAGATCCTTGATGTTGAAAAGATCTTAGAAGAGATTACTCCATCGGATACTCGTGTAAGTGAAGGGATCATCTCAGATCAAGATCTGAAGAAAGATCTTGGTGAACGTACTATTTTGATCACCGACGATTCATCTGTTGCTCGTAATCAAGTTAAACGAGCTTTAGAAGGAGTTGGCCTACCAATTGAAGCTAAGAAAAATGGCAAAGAAGCACTTGATTACTTAATTGAAGTATCTGAACAGTGTGAGCATAGCGTTACAGAAAAAATTGGCTTGTTAATTTCTGACGTTGAAATGCCTGAAATGGATGGTTATACATTAACAGCTGAAGTAAAATCTAGGCCTAAAATGGCGGACCTTCATGTTATACTTCACACTTCGTTAAGTGGTGTATTTAATCATGCCATGGTTGAAAAGGTAGGTGCAGACGACTTTATTGCGAAGTTTAACCCAGATGAACTAGCAGGTGCTGTTTCAAAATGGTTACACGAAGAATAAGTTTGCATAAGTTTAATTAAATCCAGAGATTTTTGAGTGACAGAGAAAAACCTAAGTGAAGGTGATTATCTTAGTTTCTGCCAGTTCTTAGAACAGCAGTGCGGGATAGTGTTAGGCGACAATAAACAGTATTTAGTAAAAAGTAGATTGTCACCTCTTATGAGTCGGTTTGATGCCGACTCTATTACTGAATTAGTTCAGCGAACACAAAAGCCGTCAGAACGCCAATTAAGAGCGGCGGTTGTCGATGCTATGACTACAAATGAAACTTTGTGGTTTCGAGATACCTATCCTTATGAATTATTAAAAAACAAATTATTACCCGAGCTAGATAAGGGACGACCAATTAAAATCTGGTCAGCCGCAAGTTCTTCTGGACAAGAGCCATATTCTATTGCCATTACAATTGATGAATATAAAAAACAGCCTGGAAACTTGAGTCGTTCTATGTTCTCTGTACTGGGGACTGATATCTCAAATACTATGCTGGATTTATGTAAAAACGCAGAATATGACAGTTTGGCATTATCTAGAGGTTTGTCTGCGGAACGAAAGAAAAAGTTCTTTGAAGATTCAGGTAGTGGCATGATGAAAGTTAAAGCTGATATAAAAAGAGCTGTCAACTTTCGACATTTAAACTTATTAGATAGCTACCATTTGCTTGGTAAATTTGACATTATTTTTTGCCGTAATGTACTTATTTATTTTTCTGCTGATGTTAAATCCCAGATCATTAATAAATTTGCAGAACAGTTAAACCCAAATGGTTACCTTGTTTTAGGCGCATCTGAATCTATGTCTGGATTAAGTGATAAGTTTGAAATGATCCGTTGTAACCCTGGGATCATCTATCAGAAAAAGTAACTTCTCAATAGTTTGAATACGCAATTTAATTGGCGTATTTCTCAATGAAAAAACTGGCGGCAAATCTGCTGCCATTTTTTTGTCAAACTTTGCCTTCCCCATTTACGTAAATTGACAATTGTTTTTACCTGCTAATTATTGATCCTTATTTCCCCCTTATGGATCAAGGCCTCTAGAGTTTATTTTGGCAATAAAAATATGTTGGCCTTCATTTTGCATTTTCACTCACAAATTAGAATTAGATCGGAGTGACTATGGCAATCAGTTTAGATAAAGCGTTTGGTATACACCAACATGCACTCTTGGTTCGCTCTGAACGTGCAGAAGTGCTAGCCAGTAATATCGCCAATGCGGACACACCTGGATATAAAGCAAAAGACTTAGATTTTGCTGATGCTTTGGCTAATGCCAAGAAGAGTCAAAATTACAGCATGTCTAAAACGCACGAGAAGCACTTTGATCTATCTATCGATATTAACTCGGCTGAGAAATACCGTAATCCATATCAGCCTGATACAGGCGATGGTAATACAGTGGATGTACAAGTAGAGAGAAATAAATTCATGGAAAACTCATTAGAGTATCAAACGAGTTTACAGTTTATGAACAGTAAAATTAGGTCACTTAATAAAGCATTAAGTAGTGGCGGAGGACAGTAGTCATGAGTTTGTTTAATGTTTTTGATGTTTCTGGTACGGGCATGAGTGCTCAGTCAATTCGACTAAATACTACTGCCAGTAACATAGCGAATGCGAATTCAGTTTCAAGTAGTGTTGATGAAACGTATCGAGCTCGACATCCTGTTTTTGCCGCAGAAATGACTAAGGCGATGTCGGAGCAATCACAAGGTGTACAAGTTCTAGGTGTTGTTGAAAGTGATGCTCCACTGAACATAGAGCACAATCCAAGTCATCCTATGGCTGATAGTGAAGGTTATATATATAAACCTAACGTTAATGTCGTTGAAGAAATGGCAAATATGATCTCAGCTTCTCGTTCATACCAAACGAATGTTCAAATAGCTGATGCAGCTAAACAGATGCTGTCGAGAACTTTACAAATGGGCCAACGATAAGGTAAGCAACTATGACTTCAGTAACTAACGGTGTTTCCAATCCGGCGATAGACAACTTGCGTTGGCAGCAAGAAGACAATTTAGTGACCGACGTTGTTAATGGTAACGACTTAGGCCAAGAAGATTTCTATACACTACTAACTACTCAGTTATCTATGCAGGATCCTCTAAACCCAACAACCAACGAAGATATGATCGCTCAAATGACCACTTTCACTATGGCTGAAGGTATCACAGAACTTGGCGATAAAATGGACCAACTTACTGCTTCTATGACTTCAAACCAAGCATTAGAAGCTTCTTCATTGGTGGGACGAAATGTACTTATAAATAGTTCTGTTACTTACTCTGATGGTGCCGGAATTAAGGGACAAATCCCAATCCAGTCAAACGCACAAAGTGTAAAAGTAACCATAACTGATGAGAACGGTCAGCTGGTTAAACAATATACTGAAGGCGATCAAGCCGCTGGTATGTTGGACTTTGAGTGGGACGGACTGGATCAGAACGGCAACCAGTTGCCACCTGGCAAATATCAGGTTGAAGCAACAGGCTTAGTTAATGGTGAATCAGAGCAATTTCCTGTCTTAAGTTACGCAGACGTAAGCTCTGTAACGCTTGGACAGAATGGCACAGGTCTTGAATTGAATTTACAAGGACTTGGTTCAATTACATTAGCAGATGTATTAGCAGTTGGAGAGTAAGTTTTACTCTTCACACACAAATTATATTTAATGGCAGTTTAGTCTGTAATCTTTAGGAGTTTTCTATGTCTTTTAATATCGCATTGAGTGGCTTAAACGCTGCACAAAAAGATCTAGATGTAACCGCAAACAACATTTCTAACGTAAATACTTACGGGTTTAAAGAGTCGAGAGCAGAATTTGCGGACGTTTATTCTTCATCCATTTTTTCTAACTCTAGAACTGCGAATGGTGAAGGTGTTTTAGTAAATGATGTTGCACAACAATTTAACCAAGGTAGTTTGTTATTCACATCAAACTCTTTAGATATGGCAATTTCAGGTGGTGGCTTCTTCGCTATGACTAATGACCGCTTGAGCCGAGACTTAACTTACACGCGTTCAGGTGCTTTCAAACTAGACTCTGAAAACTACATAGTTAACTCAAATGGTAACTATCTACAAGGTTTCCCTGTTAACGATGACGGTTCTGTTAGTTCAGTGAGTGTTAGTACAACTAACCCGATTCAGATCCCTGATACTGCAGGTGCGCCTTCACAAACATCAAGAATTGATATGGAGTTCAACTTAAACTCTAGTGAAACTCCGTTAGATCCTATGCAGTTTGATCCAAATGATACTTCTACATTCAGTTTTTCAACTTCAACAGTTATTTATGACTCTTTAGGTAATAGCCGCATTGCGTCAGTGTATTATGTAAAGACTTCTGATCCTGCTTCTGTTCAAGCCGACGCTGCATTAACGGCTGCACCAAACGATGGTTTTGTTGGTGGTTTAGCATCTGTACCAGTTGCAGAACAAAATAATGGTAACAGTTGGATTATGTTTTCTACTGTTACGGATGATGATGGTAATACAGTTCCGGTTGATTTACAGGATAATATTGCTGCCAGTGGTGGTACAGGCGTAACCTTTGAAAATGCAACAGGTCAACGAGGCATGTTGTTGCAATTTGATAACTCAGGTGCAGCAGTTCCTACTACTTTCCCTGTTCCTGAAACTGAGCCGTTAGGTACTCCTGCGTCAGTTACTGTTCCACAACCAGCTCCTTATGATGGTGCAGGTGTTATCACTAACGGTGCAGATCCAGACCAAATCTTTACAATTAACATGAGTAACTTAAGTCAGTTCTCTGCAAGTAGTGAAATCACTGCCTTCAGTCAAAACGGTAGAACTGTAGGTCGATTAACTGGTGTTACTATTGGTACAGATGGTTTAGTTGAAGCTAAGTATTCAAATGGTGACTCGCTACCTATTACAAAAGTAATGTTAGCTAGATTTGCTAATGAACAGGGGTTAACTCAGGTTGGTAATACTTCTTGGTCAGAAAGCCAAGAGTCTGGACAACCATTAGCAGGTGAAGCCGACTCTGGTACTTTTGGTCAAATTCGATCAGGTACTCTTGAACAATCGAATACTAACTTAACAACTGAGCTGGTGGACTTGATCACTGCTCAACGAAATTATCAGGCAAACTCTAGAGCGCTAGAAGTTAACTCTACGATCACTCAGACGATCATACAGTTGCGATAATTGTCGAATATCATTAATTTTAAAGCCAGCCTATGCTGGCTTTTTTGTTTTAACTCTTCATTATTTATTCGTATCAATTTACAGCCAAAATTGATAACGTATAAACACTTCAATTTAAGAGTTTGTTAACTTGTATTCGGCACTTCAACATCAATGCCTAAATGAACTAGGTATTCCTCTATATCAGCTAAAAGAAAGCATTCTTGAAACATCAAAGTCGAGCGTGAATTTTGATTGGACTCAAGTAGAGCAATCTTGGCTAGCTGATTTAAGAGTTATATTTCCATCCCTGAGTGTAGGGGAAAGCGGTTTGTTATTGGATGACTCCCTCGTTTGGACAGTGAAATCAGAAGGTGAAATAAAGTTACTCGACCGAGAGTTAATAACAGCATCTCCTGATGTTTTAACAGTGTCGGACAAAAGGAAAATATGGCAATTACTGAGCCATCACGTTAGTGCTGATGAGAGCATGTAAGTGACTGTTTATATTCGTGAAGCTGAGTTATCAGATGTTTCAAAAATTTACCAAATAGAACAATTAGCTCATCTATCTCCCTGGAGCGAGAAACTGATCGGTAGTTCTTTTTCCGAGCGTAATCATAATTTTGTCGCTGTGCTAAACGATGAAGTAGTAGGCTATATTTTTACTAGTTTCGTTGCTGGCGAGTTAACATTAGAAAATATATGTGTAGCAAAAGATCAGCAAGGAAAAGGGATTGGTCGTGACTTGATGGAGGCTTTGTTTAGCCTTGCTAGGCAATTAGTGGCCGAAGAAATTTGGTTAGAAGTGAGAAGTTCAAACTTAACTGCGATTCAACTGTATTTATCACAAGGTTTTATCCAACAAGGAATTAGAAAGAACTATTATTCACTGCCTGCTAGTAATGATAAAGAAGATGCCTTGTTAATGAACAAGAGTTTGCAATAAGCTTAATGGTTTAGCTTATTACTCACCCATTTCTAATAAAACACGTCGTTGTGTATGAGCCATTTTTCGGCTCACTGTTTTGATTCTATTCTGTAGGTTACTTGTTGGTGGAATACGCAGAGAAATCAATAAATAACAGCCAAACTCTTCCTCAAATTCTAGTTCCGTTTTTAAATTGTTTTTATTTAAAGCATGAATGAATTCAGGAATAAAGGAGTGAAGACTCACTCTATGTTGCCAGTGTTCTCTGATCATAGTTACAGAGAAAATATAATGCATATGTTGTGCTTCTTTTTCGACTTCCACTATATCGGCATAAGGGTAGTCAAAGTTCAGTAAGCTTGCGGTGATTCGAGTGGCTTCTGGGTATTCAGACTCCTGCAACTCTAAAAATTCTTGTTCACATACAGGATCACAATTTAACTCTAATTCAAAGTAATACTTGGCATGATTCGTTTCTGCTACTTGCTTACTATCTGAGCTTTGACAACTTGTCATATAGTCGCCATTTGATAGAGAAAGCTGTGCGCAATGGTTATTGAATTGGAAGTCCATTTCTGTCTCCTCATGCTCCTGTGAACTTATTTAAAGAAAGCAGTTGTTTTTGCTATTGTCCAGACGAAAAACGGCGATTTCTCCTAAGTGATTGAATCAAAAAGCAACAAACTGTGAAAGTAAATGCACGCTGTAATCGGAACAGCTCTTTCGTACACTAAATGGAAAAATGCAGGACAATAAAAAAAGTAATGACGGTAAACACTCCAGTCTAAAGCTAATAAATCCCATTGTTATACTGTTTGCTATCACTACTCATTTGACTTTCTCTGTTGTATACTGCGCCGTTTAAATTATGTGCCAATGAAAGGCAAGCTGTTCGCTGGTTTGCCTTTGTGTTAAGTCCTCAATGTAAGTTGTTAAAATGACAGACTCTCAACTATCTAAAGAAATATCTTGTCGCAGAACATTTGCGATTATCAGTCACCCAGATGCGGGTAAAACTACGATCACAGAAAAAGTACTTCTATTTGGTCAGCAGTTACAAACTGCAGGTACAGTAAAAGGCCGAGGCTCTAATCAGCATGCAAAATCTGACTGGATGGAAATGGAAAAAGACCGTGGTATTTCAATTACTACGTCAGTGATGCAGTTCCCTTATGGTGACTGCTTGGTAAATCTATTAGATACGCCGGGACACGAAGACTTCTCAGAAGATACATACAGAACCTTAACAGCAGTTGACTCTTGTTTAATGGTTATTGACGCAGCAAAGGGTGTTGAAGATAGAACTAGAAAACTAATGGAAGTAACACGCTTACGTGATACGCCAATTGTTACTTTCATGAACAAACTTGACCGAGATATCAGAGATCCAATGGAGCTATTGGATGAAGTGGAAGATGAGCTAAAAATCGCTTGTGCTCCTATTACTTGGCCAATTGGCTGCGGTAAATTATTTAAAGGTGTTTACCACATCCACCGCGATGAAGTGATCCTTTATGAAACAGGTCAAGGCCATACCATTCAAGAGGTTAAGATCGTTAAAGGGTTAGACAATCCTGATGTTGATACAGCAATTGGTGAAGACTTGGCTGAGCAATTACGAGAAGAACTAGAGTTAGTATTAGGTGCATCAAATGAGTTTGATCAAGAAATGTTCCTAGCGGGCGAATTAACACCTGTTTACTTTGGTACTGCTTTGGGGAACTTTGGTGTAGACCATATGCTTGATGGTTTAACTGAATGGGCACCAACTCCTATGCCTCGTCAATCAAAAGAGCGTGAAGTTGTTGCAACTGAAGACGGATTCTCGGGCTTTGTTTTTAAAATTCAGGCGAATATGGATCCGAAACACAGAGACCGTGTTGCATTTATGCGTATTGTTTCAGGTAAGTATGAAAAAGGCATGAAGATGAAGCATGTGCGCATTGGTAAAGACGTACGTATTTCCGACGCTTTGACTTTTGTAGCAGGTGATAGAAGCGCTGTAGAAGAAGCTTATCCTGGAGACATTATTGGTCTACATAACCATGGCACGATTCAAATTGGTGATACTTTCACTCAAGGTGAAGCGCTCAAATTTACTGGTATTCCTAACTTCGCTCCTGAGCTATTCCGACGTATTCGTCTGAAAGATCCACTTAAGCAAAAGCAGTTATTGAAGGGCCTGATTCAATTATCGGAAGAGGGTGCTGTACAGGTATTCCGTCCTTTAGATAACAACGATTTAATTGTTGGCGCAGTAGGTGTTCTACAGTTTGACGTTGTTGTACAAAGACTGAAATCTGAATACAACGTAGAAGCTATTTATGAGAATGTAAATGTTGCAACAGCTCGTTGGGTAGACTCTGAAGACGTTAAGAAATTTGAAGAGTTTAAGCGTAAGTGTTCTACCAACTTAGCATTAGATGGTGGCGATAACTTAACTTATGTAGCACCAACTCGAGTTAACTTGAACCTGTCGATGGAAAGGTATCCAGAAGTTAACTTCTTTGAAACTCGTGAACACTAATCCTGTTACGTGACGCTGAGCAAGAAATAGAGAATTATAGAAATGAATGTTTTTCAATTAGTACAAGATAGATTTAAACAAGCGTTGGCTAAAATTGAAGGTGCTGAAAACGCACCTGCTCCATTAGCTCGTAGCAGTAAGCCTGAGTTTGGTGAGTATCAGTTTAATGGCGCTATGGCATTAGCAAAAATGCTAAAAACTAACCCTCGTGAAATTGCAGGTAAAATTGTTGAAGCAGTAGAACTTGATGATATTGCTGAGTCGTTAGATATTGCTGGTCCTGGTTTTATCAATATTAAACTAAAGCCTGAGTGGTTAGCTGCTCAAGTGGAATCTGCTCTGGTAAGCGACAATTTAGGTGTTGATAAAGAGCAAGCAAAAACGGTAGTTGTTGACTTATCTTCGCCAAACTTAGCGAAAGAGATGCACGTTGGTCATTTGCGTTCAACAATCATAGGTGATGCAGTTGCAAGCGTAATTGAGTTTTTAGGCCACAAAGTTATCCGCCAAAATCACATGGGAGACTGGGGAACTCAGTTTGGAATGTTGATTGCTCACTTACAAGATAAGTTAGCATCAGATGAAGTTGCTACTACGGCATTATCTGACCTAGAAGATTTTTATCGTCAGGCCAAGATCCGTTTTGATGAAGAAGAAGGTTTTGCTGATCGTGCTCGCCAATACGTTGTTAAGTTGCAAGGTGGTGACGAAAGCTGTTCTAAACTTTGGCAACAGTTCATTGACGTGTCTATCCAACACAGTGAAGAAGTTTATGAAAAACTAAACGTAAATCTTAAGCGTTCAGACATTATGGGCGAGAGTGCATACAACCCTATGCTTCCTGGTATTGTTGCTGATCTAAAAGAGCAAGGTATTGTGGTTGAAGATCAAGGTGCACAAGTCGTATTCCTTGAAGAATTAGCTAATAAAGACGGTGAACCAGCGGTTTATATCATTGAAAAATCTGGTGGTGGTTTCTTATATTCAACAACTGACTTAGCGGCGATGAAGTATCGTTCATTCGATCTTGAAGCGGACAGAATTATTATTTTCACTGATGCTCGTCAAGCGTTCCACTTTAAGCAAGCTGAATTAGTTGGCCGTAAAGGTGGCTTAATTAAAGACGAAACTAGCTATGAGCATGGCCCATTTGGCATGATGTTAGGCCAAGATGGCAAGCCGTTTAAAACTCGTACTGGTGGTACAATCAAACTTGCAGATTTACTAGATGAAGCGGTAGAGCGTGCTGGTAAATTATTAGCAGAAAGAGACAGTGATCTAACAGCTGAAGAACAAGCTGAGGTTGCTCGTAAAGTTGGTATTGGTGCTATTAAATACGCTGATCTAAGTAAAAACAGAACGACGGATTACATCTTCAACTGGGATACTATGTTGAGCTTTGAAGGTGATACCGCGCCTTATTTACAATATGCTTATACTCGTATTCGCAGTATTTTCCGTAAAGCTGAAATTGATTTTGATGCTTTCAATGCTTCAGTTGTTATTACTCAACCACAAGAAAAATCACTATCTGTGAAGTTATTACAGTTCAGTGAAGTAGTACAAGCTGTGAGTTCAAACTCAACACCTCACCTGTTATGTGCATATTTATATGAACTATCTAGCTCATTTATGAGTTTCTATGAAGCTTGCCCTATTTTGAAAGACGGGGTTACAGAGCAAGAGAAATTAAGTCGTTTAATGTTGAGTTTACTAACCGCTAAAACGCTTAAGAAAGGCCTAGACCTATTAGGCATAGAGACAATGGAAAAAATGTAATTGTAACTTTTTCAAATTGTTAACTGAAAAGCTCGATAATTTTATCGAGCTTTTTTGTATCTATCCCACAATTTTTATCATGTTATTTGTTTGATTTTGGAAGAAGTGAAGTTCATTTGTTTGATTTATTCCAGTAATTAAACTTCTTACAGTGCTGCCTGTACAGCAATCAACAGGAATAACAATGTATAACAAATTAACTAAGTCTCTTGTGTGTGCCAGTCTATTAGCTTCGACCTGCGCATTTTCAGCAATCGAGATCGCCAATACACAAGTCAATGGTAAAGTAACCAAAGCCGCTATTGGAGGCTATGTCAAAGTGGATGTTCGTCACGTCGAAGGCGATATCGCTTATCAAGATTATTGGATTGCAAACCTACCAGCCGGAGCTGCTCAAGACACCTCTCACACTGGCTTTAATATCAAAGAGTCGAGAATTAACTTCAAGTTACAGCATGGCGACGTAACTGGCTTTATCGAAATGGACTTTTATGGTGGTGATGGTAATGAAGTTGTAAGTAATTCAACCAACCCAAGAGTTCGCCATGCTTTTATTCAATATGAGAACTGGTTAGCAGGTCAAACTTGGACTACTTTTATGCCGCTTCACGCTTTACCTGAGGCGTTAGATTTTGGTGGGCCTCATGTTGGTGAAGTTTTCATACGTCAAACTCAGGTTCGTTATACCAGTGGTAACTGGCAGTTTGCCATCGAAAACCCAGAAACTAATGGCGATGGCAACATTGGTTCATCTTCGAGTGCAGTTGGTGTTTCAGGTAATCAAGCTGATGCTGATGAATCCACGCCAGATATTGTTGCCCGTTATAACTTAAATAAAGATTGGGGCACATTATCTTTCGCTGCACTTGTGCGTAAGGTTAATCAAGGTGGAATTGATGAAACTGCTTTTGCAGCGAATATAGCAGGTAAGATCAAAACTTTTGGTAAAGATGACCTTCGATTCCAACTATCAGTGGGCGAACCAGGTCGCTACGTTGCTGCTGGCTTAACTCCTGATTTAGTTACCAATAGCAAAGGTGAAAGCGTTATTGAGGAAACAATTGCTTATACAATTGCATATCGCCATTTCTGGGGCAACGAATTGAGAACTAATGTATTTTATGGAGCAGCAGAAACGGATACTACAGACAGAGAACGTAGCCATTGGGGAATAAACTTGATGACTAATATTGAAACCAACCTAACTGCAGGGGTTGAGTTTGGCAACTACGCAATTGATGACGTAGGTTCTGAAAGTATTGATTCAAACTATTTACAATTCTCTGCTAAATACAATTTTTAACCTCGATAATAAGCTCGCGAACTAGCTAAAATTAAAACCTGAGTTTGCGGTAGTGCACTCAGGTTTTTTTAATTTTTATGGTTATCAACTAGTCCTAGTTGCATTGGTGTGATCCTTGCTAAATAATTGATATTCGATTAATCCAGCTGATGGAAATGTTTAGATTTGGTGCCAATGAAGTACATTAAATTTTATATTTTAATTCTGACGATCACCCTATTAGTCGCTTGTGGCGGCGGTGGAAGCGATGAAGGTCAAAGTGGAAGCGAGGTTGCCAGCGTAAACTTAGGTGCTGACCAATCTGTGTTAGAGGGGCAAACTTTTACCTTAACGGCAGTAGTTTATCCCGAAGGTGGCAGTGTTACCTTAACTCAAGTCTCAGGCCCTTTTATTGAAGGGTTTCCTATGGTGGACACTTTAACAACAGAGGTGACAGCTCCATCAATATCAAGTGATGCTGAAGCTGTATTTTTAGCAGAGTATGATACTGGAGATGGTCAGTTAGCCTCTGATCGCGTCACCGTTTTTATTGAAAATATTAACTCGGCACCTGTGGCTGTCATTACCGAAGCTACTGATGCAACTCAACCTTATTCTACCTACCAAACAATTAATTTGTTTGCGACCAACAGTTACGATTCAGACGGTGAAATTAGAGAGTATAGTTGGAGCCAAATTGATGAAAATCCCGCAGTTGAATTTGTCGACGGTACAGACAAAGAGCAGGTACAGATAGTTGCTCCTTTTGTGAACAACCTAACGGCTTATCAAATACAACTTACGGTAACAGACAACTTTGGCCTAACAGGAACTAACGCAATTACCGTATTGGTTGATTCTGCTGGTTCAGAAATAGCGGCAAATGCAGGACTAGACCAAGAAGTTGATGAGTTTTCATTAGTAACGATAGATGGTTCGCTGAGTGTTTCAACTATTTCAGACGTAACTTGTTCGTGGTCAATAACAACAGCAGAAGATATTAGTTTTGCAGACGCCAATTCCTGTACAACTACTTTTGTTGCTCCTGATGTAGATACAGTAACTAATGTTGGGCTCATGCTTACAGTAATGGATACCGCTGGCAACACTGCAACAGATGATTTGATTGTTACTATCAATCCAATAGATCTAGGCTTTCTCCATGATACAGGAGTGACTGAGTGTTATAACAATACAGCTGTAATTACATGTGGTGATGATGACTTCCCTAACCAAGATGCAGACAGTGGCCGCGATACCGTATTGATCGATAAAAGTGGTTCGGGTGAAAGAGGCTTCGACTTTACTAAGTTCGACGTATTCGGTGATGAACTACCAAATGATGCACTTGTTTTCAGCTGTGTACGAGATAATTTTACAGGGCTAGTTTGGGAAGTTAAGCAACCTTCTGCTGTACCTAGGTTTAGTACATTACGAAGTGTAGATAACTATTACAGCTATGATGATTCTTTAGCTCCGCTGAACTCTTGCCCTGACACTGACAACTGTGGTGTTACTAATTTAATTGATGCTGTTAATGATACTGGATTTTGTGGTGGTGCTAATTGGCGTTTACCGACATTCATGGAGTTGATGAATGTAATGGATTACAACGATGTTGATCAAGATAGTTTGATGGATCCTGAATTCTTCCCATTCACTCCAGATACTGCCGAACTTGGTCATAAATTTTATTGGGTTTCGGAAGAAAATGCAGAAGGTGGAGGCGAATTATTTAACTGGGTTATTAATTTGTCTACAGGTGATGATTCTGCTATTCCAATGACAAGCAGTGCATATGTTATTTTGGTGAGGGAGCCGTAATGAAGCCGATAAACATTAAGTCTATTACTTTAGTTATTAGTACATTGCTAGTTAGTGAGTCTATACTAGCGCAAACATGTGATGGTCCTGATTCAACAGCTTCTATTGACGGTTTCACCTTTCCTAGCGATGTTGACGGTAAAGCTTACCACACTACATCAGGACTAGAATGGTCACGTTGTGTTGTTGGACAAACTTGGAATAGCTCAACTAATAGTTGTGACGGGGATGGGGAGAGATTAACTTGGCAAGCTGCTTTACAGTTGTCTGAAACCTATCGACTGGGAAATCACACTGATTGGCGGGTACCAAATCTTAAAGAACTAGTATCATTAGTTCAAAGATCATGTGTTGACCCTGCTATTGATATAGAAGTTTTTCCTGGTACTCCATCAGATAACTATTGGACTTCAACTCCTAATACATCAGCTGACAAAGCGGATGAAGCTTGGTCAATTGGCTTCTATAATGGCAGGATAGATAGTAGGGATAAACAGCAAGACTTCTATGTACGTCTGGTTAGATACGCCGAATAACCTTGCAGTTAAGGCCTAAAACAGAAAAAATAGTAAAGTAGAGAACTTTATTGGAGTTGTTTTGGGCCGTTTACGTCTGATCATTGCTGTTATTTTTATTTTGGGCTTATCACCTTTTTCGGCTGAGGCCCAAGAGTGTCCAATTCAGCTTAAAATGGGTTTGTTGATTGCTCCTGATCATATCCGCGTGTTGGAAGCTGGTCGAACGCAAGTCCAAATAAACCACGATCGTCAATTATTCATCCGTGGCGAAGAAATTCGATTAACAGCTGAACAAGTAGAGCTTGTACACGAGTTTAGCCTTGGTCTTAGAAAAGAACTTCCTGAAATTGTAACTATTGCGATGGACTCAATGGATTTAGGCTTTATGGCGTTAGATCAAGTTATTCAAGGTCTATCTGGTACTGATACGGCACGAGGCGTAAAAGACCATTTTTCAGAGTTAAAAGCGGGTTTACTAAAACGTTTCGCTCGCAGTGGTGACAACTTTTATATTGCTCCTCAAGGTATGAGTGAGTTGGAAGACTTCTTTGAAGATGAAATCAGCAATCAGGTTCGAGAAGTGGTAACTGGGTCTCTTAAAATTATGCTTGCAGCTATGGGCGAAGCTTACAACAGAAGTGAGAGTGTCATAGAAGGGCAAAGTATAGACTTAGGAGAAAGAGTTGAACTACTCAGTCAAGAAGTTGAAAAGTCTTTAGAATACAATGCCAGTAGGCTTGCAGAACAATCTCATGCTTTCTGCCAGAGATTTAAAACACTGGAAGAAACAGAAACAAGATTGCAAAAACAAATCCCTAGTTTGAATAAGTATGATATTTTGGCAGGACCTAAAATCAACTAAAACTAGTGATTCTTCCCATGATGGACAATGGTTCTTCGCAAGATAACAAGAGTTCTTCTCAAAATAACAACAATGCTTCGCAAGACGACAGCAACCTTCACGAAAAAACAACCGCCAAGAACGGCACTGGTTTAGCTAGAGTTATCAATGCAACAAAGTGCTCTGTATTAGGGCTAAAAGCGGCATATAAGCATGAGCCAGCTTTTCGCCAAGAGCTCTGGTTTGCTTTCATATTGACCCCAATTGCAGCCTATATTTCTCCAACCCTTTCAGATTTCATTCTACTTATAACTGTAATGCTTTTAGTGCTCATTGTTGAACTGGTCAACTCTGCAGTTGAGTCAGTTGTTGATAGAATTGGCTTAGAACGTCATGAACTTTCTGGGCGAGCAAAAGATCTTGGCTCAGCCGCTGTTAGCTTGGCAATTCTTGCTGCTGGACTAGTTTGGCTAGTACAAATCGTTCAGTTTTTTACCAGTTAGTTAAATGGCATGAACTAATTCCCCCTAGCTATTGCATCAACTGGTAGAACTCTGTATAAACCCAGAGTTTAATTTCAAAACTTGCAACTTGTAGTTGTCTTTATTGACGAGTTGCAGAACATAATAATAAATGAGTCGTAAGGGAAACCTATGAATAATAAAGTTCCTGCAGGCGAGATGTTAGGTCATCCTAAAGGTCTATTCCTGCTATTCGGTACAGAGATGTGGGAGCGAATGAGTTACTACGGTATGCGTGGTATTTTCGTTCTTTACTTAGTGGCGTTCGCTTCTAGCTTTGGTTGGGATATGGCGTATTTCGGCATTGACCCTAATGCAGCTGACGCACAAGAGCAATTAACAAAAGAGTTAAATAAAAACGCGTTAGGTATTTTAGGTACGTATGCGTTTTGGGTATACGTAACACCAGTACTTGGTGGTTGGGTAGCAGATAACCACTGGGGTCAGCGTAAAGCGATCATCGTTGGTGGTGTGTTAATGGCGTTAGGTCAATTTGCTCTTGGTACTCCGCACGAATTTATTAGAGGTATGGAAACTGAGTTTTTATACTTAGGTTTATTCCTTCTAATCATGGGTAATGGTTTCTTCAAGCCAAATATCTCAACTATGGTTGGTGACTTATACGAAGAAGGTGACAAGCGTCGTGACGCAGCATTTACTATCTTCTACATGGGTATCAACTTAGGCTCTATCTTAGGTTACTTTGTTGTTGGTACTATCGGCGAAAAAGTTAACTACCAATACGGTTTCTTAGTAGCTGGTGTTGGTATGCTATTAGGTGTACTACTACAGTTATCAATGTCGAAAAAATTCCTTGGCGGTGTTGGTGTTGAACCAGCAGCGAAAAAGACTACTGGCACACAACAGGCTTCTAACAAGCCGTTAACGTCTGAAGAACGTGACCGTGTTAAAGTTGTTTTAATCATGTCTTTCTTCACTATCATCTTCTGGATGGGCTTCGAGCAAGCTGCAGGTTCAATGAACTTATTTGCGAAGCAAAAAACTGACCTTGTAATGTTTGGTTTCGAACTACCAGCTTCATGGTTACAATCAGTTAACCCTATATTTGTTATTTTGTTTGCGCCTATGTTTGCCGCTATTTGGCTGAAAATGGGCGAAGCTGAGCCAAACTCGCCTAAGAAGTTTGCGCTTGGTATGTTCTTCCTAGGTTTAGGTTTCATTTCAATGGTATTTGCTGCTTTACAGATTGGCGACTCTGAAACTGCTAAAGCAAGCATCATCTGGTTAATCCTAGCTTACATGTTCCATACTATGGGTGAGCTATGTTTATCTCCTATCGGTTTATCACTAGTTTCTAAACTTGCACCACTAAAATACACATCTTTATTAATGGGTATGTGGTTCTTCTTCTCAGGCGTTGGTAACAAGGCTGCTGCAGAAGTTGGTAAATTAGTTGGTGAAACTGGTCCATTTGCTACATTCATGGGTGTTGCAATCATGGCATTCGTTGCTGGTATCATTTTATGGATGATCAGTGGCAAGCTTGTAGATTGGATGCACGGTGCAGAAGATTCTAAGCCTCAAACTGAAGAAGAGAAGCTAGAAGAAGAATTATCTGTAATTGGTACTCACGAAGGTATCAAAGAAACTCACTAATCGCTTTTAAGCTTTAGTAGTGAAGGCTCTGTTCGAAAGACAGAGCCTTCTTTGTTTTTACAGTGCAATTTTAGATAGAGATAAAAATGATATTTGATACGAGAAAGGTAAAAGAACTAGAAGGTTTGAACTATCAACAGAGAATGATAGCAATTAAAACGGCTTATGATGCCTTGCCTATTTTACGCAAAGGGGTGCTCAATACACTAAAGTTTTTGTTATTAGCGCCTGTGTTCTTTTTAATTGCTAAGGAGCAGAGCTGGTCTGTGATTCCTTGGATACTGCTAACTGTGATCTTGTACCCAATTATCACTAAACCTTTAACTCTGTTTTTTGTTCAGCCCCAGCTTGCTGAGGCTGTAAAGTCGTTAAAGACTAACTTGGCTGATGAGGTGAGCGATTAGAGTCTGGTCAGACTCAAAATCAGATAAGATCATTTGGGCTTTTTCAGCACTTGGCTCGATAAAGCCTTTTAAACTCGGTCTAACAGCTTGTAAGTACTGATCTGTAATACACTCGACACTTCTGCCTCTTTCTTTGATATCGCGATTTAGGCGGCGTAATAGGCAGATATCAATTGGCGTGTCTATATATGCTGAAACATCAAACTCTTCAACTAACTCTGGGTTGGTTAGCAGCATCAAACCTTCTACGATAAGTACATCCGGACTTTGCAGAGTAATCGTTTCTTGTTTTCTCGTATGATTTTTGAAGCAGTACAAAGGTGCTTCAACTTTCTTTCCTTGCTTTAACGCTCGTAATTGGTCGATTAAAAGCGTGTGCTCATAGGCTTGTGGCAGGTCATAATTAGTTTCTAACCTTTGCTCAAGACTCAGATGAGATTGATCCTTATAGTAATTGTCTTCGCTCAATAATACCGCAGACTGTTGCTGTGAAACTTGTTCAAGCAGCTTTGATGCTATGGTGGTTTTTCCAGAGCCAGATGGGCCAGTGATGGCAATAACTTTAGTCATAATTACTGTCAGGTAGATAAAAATGGCGCATAGTTTAAGGACTTCAGCTCAAAGTGAAAGGAAAAATTATAAATTTATGCCATTTATTGCCAAATATAGGGGAAAGGAGGAGATTAGAACAAGAATAGGCAGAGAATTGCTCCTCTGCATAGATTGCTAACAACCGTTATCTTCAACTTTGATTACTGGGTCTAGCTGAACATTTAAATAACTCTCGTAAGAAACATAACATCCAGTTGCTACTATCTCTGCTGCACTAGCTCCATCTGCGATTACATCGCGGTGAGTTATGATTAATTCTCGAGTTGTTTCGCCATTCTCTGAAGCATTTCTGTTAGTATCAAATGTCCAGTCAGTTGGAATAAACTTTATGGCTTCTAATATTTCAGGTACTCCGTCGCCTGTATCAAAGCCACTACCTGGAGCGTCGTAATCAAGTGCAACAGGGAATCCTTGATCGAACAAGATATCGTCTTCACTAACAAAGCCATTTTCGAAACCACCTTCTGCTCTATTCAGGATGGCTACATCGTGCTGTAAAAAGGCGGCAGAATGAATTGAGCCAGCTAGTGCTCTAATTGTTGACTCTTTGGACTCGGATGCTGCATCTATAAATCTAGGTAATGCCACTACAGCCAAAATCCCCAAAATAACAATCACTATGATCAATTCAATAAGAGTGAATCCAGAATGTTTTGGAGTTCGAGTCGGCATTTATGTTTTCCTTGGACTGAGTATTTAGATTTATAGTTAGCGAGGCACTTAATCTATTTTGAAAAAGCATTCTTGCTAAGTTTACCTTGGCCTGTAATTTTATGTTAGGGCAAAAAACAACTTTATAGCGCAAAGATTGCAAATTAACTGGTTTTTGTGGGTTTTGCTTAACGTCTGAGTGACGAGTGTCGTTTTTCAAATCGTATTTAAAGTAGGAACTTGTTAATTAAATTGCCCTAGTATTAGAGGATAATTTGCTGTTATTTGTGTCAGCAACTACATTTTTAATATCTACGTAGTTATTGCATTTAGATATTTAGGTTTTACTTCCTTAGACAAAGGAACAGAAGTTGTCTTCTACTGAATCATATAGGTAAACATGTGGATACGGATAACAGCAAAATAACTCGTACTGACCTTATGACAATCTTGCTTGTGACCTTTCTGTATTTAGCTATTCTGCATTTGGATGGCAGTTTGGTCTCTCAACACGAGAAGGTATCATTAATGTGGCTACCTGGTGGCTTGCTATTTGCTGCCTTGGTTATTTCTCCCACTAGGGCTTGGCCTTATCTGACTTTCTCCGTATTAGCTGGGTCTTTGTTGCTTCAATCTTTAACCAGTAAATATAATCTTGATGTACTTTCTTTGTTTACTTTCACCAATTTGTTCGAAAGTGTGGTTGGTGCCGTATTTTTTAATAAGTATTGTGGCGGAAAGCAGGGGATGAGGGCATTCTCACATTTAACCTTATTCTTAGTTTTTTGCGTATTTTTGTTTCCTTCTTTAAGTGCATTTGTAGGTGCATGGTCAGTTATTGTATTTATCGGAAATAATAGTTTTTGGACCATTTACCAAGAGTGGTTTTCATCGGTAAGTCTGGGAGTTCTGTTTCTTGCACCACTGATTATTCAAGTTAACCTTGCTTTTAGAAGTAAGTCATCAAAGCTTTACCGGCATAGAAAGTTGTTACTGATTTGTAACATCTTAATCATCATTGCCGTTATATTAGCGTCGCACATCAATTTGAAAACAGGTTCATCTACCTCCCTTATTGTTTATTTAACTTTGCCTATTTTGTGTTGGTCGGCAATCAAGTTTGGCTTGTTGGGGGTGACTACTACAGCTGGCGTCTTTGCGATTAGCTCGATTCAACTCACCGCTTTGGGAATTGGACCTTTCAGTGACTCGGAACTTTCCCCTGTAAATGCTGTGTTTCAGTTACAAAATTACTTTGCCGCAACTATCATATCTGCTCTGTACATCGCAATGGCAATAGACAAGCTTTCTAGCCTCACAGCTAGACATAGAAGCATGGCATCTCGTTATCAGACATTGTTCGATAACTCCCCTATTTCTTTGTGGGAAGAAGATTTTTCACAGGTCAAAAAGTTCTTAGACAAGCAAAAGGAAAATGGCGTCACTGACATAGCTTCTTGGCTGCGTGAAGAGCAAAGTAGAGTAGTTCGTTGTGCGCAATTAGTAAAAATAAACAATATAAATCAACGTACTGTTGAAATGTTTAAAGCTGATTCTTCAGATGGTTTATTGTCTAAACTTGACCAAATATTCAATCTAGATTCGTTGGATGCCTTCAGAGATGAGCTTATTATGTTATATCAAGGTAAAACCCACTTCCGAACTGAAGCCTCTCAACGAAGACTTAATGGCGAACTCTTTCACACCCATACCGCAGTAAATTTAGTGCCTGGCTCAGAGAAAGATTGGAGTCGGGTGGTAGTTTCTGTTGAAGATATAACTGAGAGAAAGTTGACTGAAAACAAGCTTCAGCAAGCCGCAGCTGTTTTTAGCAATACTGCTGAAGGTATTGTTATCATGGATTTAAAAGGAAAAATTACACAAGTAAACAAGGCGTTTTGCGAGATAACTGGATTTAGTAAAAAGGAAATTATCGGACAAAACATGAGCTCATTAAAACATGAGAATGAAGAGAGTGAATCGTTTTGTGCTATTTGGGTTGCGCTGACAGACCTAGGATATTGGCGTGGTGAATTCTGGGGAGTCAAAAAAGATGGCGATGTTTTCCCGGAGTTAATTACATTGAATTCAGTATGCGACGAAGATGGTCAAGCTGTGAATTACATAGGAGTGTTTAGTGACATTTCACATATTAAAGAGTCAGAAGAAAAACTTGAGTTCTTAGCCCACCACGACCCGCTAACCAGCTTACCAAATAGATTATTGTTCCACGACCGATTACAGCAAAGCATAAAAACAGCAAATAGATACAACCGTAAACTGGCGGTCATTTTCTTGGATATAGATAGATTTAAAGTCGTGAATGACAGTTTAGGACATGCTGCTGGTGACGAGTTATTAGTTCTTGTGTCGCAGCGCTTGATTAATATTTTAAGAGCAAATGACACTGTTGCTAGGATCAGTGGCGATGAGTTTACTTTGATTATTGAAGATATAGAGATGACCAACATTGAACGATTGATGGATAAAGTTATCTCGATATTCGATGAAGATTTTGGCTTAACCGAGAATAATATTTCAGCTAGTGCAACAGCTGGAGTAGCTATTTATCCTGATGATGGTAGCGATCACGAAACTTTGTTGAAGAATGCAGACGCAGCTATGTTTGATGCTAAAGAAAGTGGGCGTAATACCTATCATTTTTATACTTCTGAGTTGACTGCCAGAGCGATGACCTCAGTTAAAATTGAAGGTGCGTTACATTCAGCTATTTCTTGTAATGAGCTTTATTTGGTTTATCAGCCTCAGATTGATTTAACTACCAGAAAGTGTACAGGTGTTGAAGCCCTGATTAGGTGGAACAATCCCGAGTTAGGCATGGTTTCTCCAGAGCACTTCATACCTATAGCCGAGCGTTCGGGATTAATTCGCGAAATTGGTCCTTGGGTGATCAGGCAAGCTTGCATGCAAGGTGTGGCATGGAAAAATGATGGCCTAGATATAGGTAAGATTGCGGTCAATGTTTCAGGTTATCAATTACAAACAGGGGATTTACCTGAAGTCGTGGAAAAAATTCTGAAGGATACAAAATACAGCCCTAATCAGTTAGAAATCGAAGTAACTGAAAGCTTTGTTATGAAGCGCTTAGACCTGAGTATTAAGCAGTTGACTCAGTTAAAAAGTTTAGGTGTTGAAATATCAATAGATGACTTTGGGACTGGTTACTCTTCCTTAAGCTATTTGAAGAAGTTACCAATAGACAAATTAAAGATAGATCAATCTTTTATTGCTGGGATCCCTGATGATATTAATGATATAGCGATTACTAACAGCATTATTTCAATGGCTAGAGATTTAGAATTAAAAACCATTGCTGAAGGTGTCGAAACCATAGAACAAGCAAACTTTTTACTAACTAAAGGATGTCAGCAGGTTCAAGGTTACTTCTACAGTAAACCACTAAGAGCTGAAGAGCTTAAGCAAAAACTAAGTGAGTTTACGAAAGTCGCTTAGAATTATTACCGCTTAAGAACTATAGTCTCTTAAGAACTCTTATTTTCGCTTTCTTATAAACTTTGCAACAGCTAACAAGAAACAATTTTATTCCCCAAAAAAGTTTAACTAATTCATCAAAATAATACTCTGGTTATGTGGCTGAAACAGCTTATCTTTAATTTCCGTAATAAAAAGTTTGTCAGATATTTGCCATCTTCAACTAATTACCAATTCTGATTATCATCTGTTTTTCTGAGCTTGTGTCAAGGCTCAGGTTAATTTTATCCAAACTAGCAAAGCTTATATGGCTCCAGTAAATATTGAATGTAAGTGTTGAATAGAATTACTTTTTAATCGTTTATCAAGGAATAAAAATAAATTGTAAATGATAATTATTGTCATTAAGATGCGCGTGATTTTATTTGCCAGCAGCTTATTTTCATCTTGATAGAAAGTATAGCTGGCCTCTAGCTGCGGTCGGTTTTAACTAACCCCCGACCTCTACACTTTATAAGGAAGTACTCTTGAACACCTCAAGCAAATTAACCTTTGTAAAAAAAAATCTTATCACATTAGCTATTTCTTCCATGTTTGCTCCATTAACTGCATATGCAGCTGACGATACTGCTGAAGGTATTGAGGTCATTGAAGTAAAGGGTCGTGCTGCGCAATATTATTTTATTGATGAAGCAACAATGGCGACTAAAACTCCAACTAGTTTTATGGACTTGCCACAGTCAGTTCAAGTATTGAGTGAAGAATTAATCAATGACCAAGCAGCAAGACAAGTAACTGACCTTTATCGCTCAATCTCGGGCATGTCACAATTTAGTTATTCTGGTGTTACCGCCAGAGGTTTTAGACAAGATCAAGTTAGATATGACGGTGTTCAAGGTGACCCGTACTCAGGTTTCTCTATTCCACAATTGTTTAATGTTGAACAGGTGGAAGTGCTAAAAGGTCCTACTGGTATGCTGTATGGGGCTGGTCAACCAGGCGGGCTGTTAAACTATGTTACTAAAAAGCCGACATTTGAAAATACAGCTGAAGTGGCACTATTTGCTGGCAATGACAGTTTATTAGGCGGCAGTATTGAATCGACTGGCGCTATCGCTAATTCAGAGTCGTTTGCTTATCGCATTGGGGCTTTTCATCAAGGAAAAGATAGTTATCGCAATAATGCAGAAGAAGACAATACGCTTGTTTCTACAGGAATAAGCTGGGTTGCGAGCAATAATGCGGAATTTATTTTTCAATATGATTACATTGATCAAGACCTTAGTGGCCATCGTTTAAGAGGCGTGCCTGTTGATGATAATGGCAACTTTTTAACAGACATTAGTTATAGTGCAAATGAGGCTTCGGACTTTCAACGTTTAGAAGCGGATGTGTTTCAGCTAACAGGTCGTTTTGACATCTCGGATAAACTAACCAATACAACAGTATTTCGCACATTCAGTAATGAGCGCACGCAGCAATATCATGAGAATCTGGGGTTAATTGGTGACTTGGATGATGCCACAAAAGCTGCTTCTGTACCTTTATTAAATGCTTTCGGTTACCCGGCAGAAGATACTGCTATGTTACGTCAATTCCGTGACCAATATCGTCAAAATGATGAGTGGAGTTTAACTACAGACTTTGTTTATGAAACCTCTTTTGACGGCATAGAACACACCTTACTATTTGGCTCTGATTACGCTCAAACTGATGCGGAATATGTTAACCGTGTTAGCGATCTTACTCTAACTACAAATCCTGTGTTTTTTGACGATCCTAGTGAGATAGCAAACCCTGCCATTCATGTTCCAACACTCGATATCCTTAATCCAGTATACGGTCAACACAATACTGACGATTATAAAATGATTGACGTTACAGATTCAGAAACTGAAAGCAAACGTCTAGGTATTTACCTTCAGGATCAAATTCGAGTTAACGACCACTGGATTGCTGTAGTGGGGGCTCGTTACGATAAGTTTGACGATAAAGATGTTACCGGCAATTTCAGTGTCGATGATGACAAAATCAGTCCACGTATAGGTGCTGTTTATCAGCCAAATGAAAATACCTCAATTTTTGCTAACTATACACAAGGTTTCAATCCTCAATCTTTGTCTAGCCAGCCAGAGGTAGGAGAGACCTTCGAACCAGAAACTAGTACGCAAAATGAAATTGGAATAAAAAATGTATGGTTAGATGGTAACTTAACCTCAACTGTTGCCGTTTATCACATTGTAAAAGAAGACGTGACTGTGAGTAATCCAGCTTTTGTCGAAGGCTCTGGAGCTCCTGAACAACTACAAATTGGTGAAGTGACTAGTAAAGGTATTGAAGTTGATATCGTTGGGGATATTACAGAAAACTGGACCGGTACTATTAACTACGCATACAACGATGCCACAATAACTGGTGGTAACCCAGATGATATCAGCAATACAGTTGGTGACGAATTTGCTAATGCTCCAGATCACATGTTGGGTATGTGGACTCGTTATGCTTTACCGCAATTGAACTCTTCGTTTGCCATAGGTTTTGATTATGTTGATGAGCAATTGAGCTTAGATGGCCAAAAAGTGAAGTCGTATACCGTTTGGGATGCTAGCTGGCAAACCAATATTGATAGTTTTGAAATACAAGTGAACTTAAAAAATATTTTTGATAAAGAATATGCGGTTAGTGGTTTTAATAAGCGCAATGGTCACTTCCCTGGTGAGCCAAGAAGCATTCTAGTACAAGTAAGCTACGCGTTTTAATACGTGATATTAATAGGTAGGCCTCATTGATTGAGGCCTTTTTCGTTTGAAGGAATTATAGGATATGGACAAACAAGCTTGGTACAAGTGGCATAGTTTAGCTGGCATTAAGCTATCCATTCTCATTTGTTTAATCTTAGTTACTGGTACTTTAGCTGTTGTGTCTCATGAAATAGACTGGCTGTTAAATCCTAGCAAACGAGTACTTCCTGCAGTAGAAGCCGAGAAAATAAATTGGTCTTTGGTTTATCAAAGTGCAACTCAGAAAAGTCAGGACTCAGACAAAGTAATTACGGGGATCAGTGCGCCAATTGATGACTGGTTTGCGGTCGAAGTAATATTAAAAAATCCAGATGGTAATCGCTTCAGAGAATACTATCACCCTGAAACTGGGGAGTACCAAGGTAGCGGACGCTGGTATAACTGGCAGCGATTCTTTCGAATGATGCATCGTCATTTAATGATGCCGACAATCATAGGAATTACCATAGTTTGTTTAGTTGGTTTTGTGATGTTTTTTTCGCTCATCTCTGGACTATTTATGTTTCCTAAGTGGTGGAAAAACTTTTTCCGTAAACCTCGAACATCGAATAAACGAGTGTTCTGGAACGATTGTCACCGTTTATTCGGATTGTGGTCAGCTTGGTTATTAGTTGTGGTGTGTATAACTGGCATTTGGTATCTAATCGAATTATGGGGAGGAAAAGCGTCGTTTCCAGAGCAGAATAATTCGCTGCCAGTAACTCAACTTGCAACTTCTACACAGCCAAGCCAAGCGCTATTTAACAAGATGATCGATAGTGTCGCTTTACATCACGATATGAAAATAACACGTATCGTAATGCCAAATGATAAGAACCCCATTATGACTGTACAAGGCCAGAATGCGACCATATTGGTACGAGAAAGGGCGAACAATGTCATTTTTAATCCGCAAACTGGTGACTTTATGTCGCGACGATTTGCTCAAGAGCAGTCATTACATGTAAGGATCTCAGAAGCAGCGGATCCACTCCACTTTGGTACTTTCTATGGAATTTACACTAAGCTGATTTACTTTGTGTTTGGTATTGCATTAAGCGCACTGGCTATTACTGGCACTTATTTATATGGCCTAAGATTCGTTAGGCAGCGCAGAAACACAACACAAGGTGCCAAACCTACTTGGTATGCCGCTTGGCAAGGGATGAAATATTGGCGCTGGCCAAGTTTATTATTAATTGCTATTTCACTAATACTCGCTTTTATCTTATTCACAGAATATGTCGTGATATAGCTTGCAAGTTTAGACCTTTTCTTAACAACAATAGTTAAATTTAGTGGACTAAATGCTGATATGATTTGTTCATTTATACTCGGAAAATAAATCGACTTTAATACTGATTAAGTCGTGTTAGTATTTAATCAAGTTACTTTTAATTTGACATGGAGGAGGTACTAAATTGAAAATTTTGATTGTATTAATTTCGCTTTTCCCATGTTTATTAAAAGCAGAAACCTTACACTTTGTTTCTGAAGACCTTCCTCCATATCACTTTCAAGATGAGCATGGCCAGCCTAAAGGAGCGTTAGTCGATATAGTCAAAGCTGTAGCTACACAGGCAAAGATTGAGTACGACATAGAAATTTATCCCTTTTCTAGAGCATTTCATTTACTAAAAAATAAGCCAAACGTATTAATGTTTTCTTTCTTAAGAAGTCCAAGTAGAGAAGAGAAGTTTGTTTGGATTGGCAAAATTTTCCACAATAGTGCTTTTTTAGTCGCGCTAAGCGAAAATAAACCTGAGTTGACTAGTTTAGCTGAAGCTAAAAACTATACAGTAGGCACGATTCGCAGTTATTACAGCGAAATTTATCTCAAAGATGCAGGCTTTGAAGAGGGAAAAAACCTGTCATTGAGTGTTAAGTATCAGTACTTATGGCAAATGTTATTCAACAAACGCATAGATTATGTTTTAACAAATACTCTTTCTTTAAACACTGAACTAAAAGAATTAAACCTCAAAATTGAAGATGTTGAGCAAGCTCTTGAATTAATAGATTTTCCGAACGAATTATACATTGCAGGAAATCCATCACTGGCACCTTCGACTGTAGCAGCATTACAGCAAGCACTTGATGCTATCAAAGCTAGCGGAGAACATAGAAGAATTTTAAATCGTTGGGGATTAAATTAACGGATTTCCTCAGCCTGTACTGCAACAGATAACTCTGTTGAACTGTAAGTTATTGGTCTACACCTATATCTTATTCACGGAATATGTCGTGACATAGCAACTCGCTCTACATAAGCCAAGAATGATAATTTCTCGGCTTATGTCTATACACCTAAAGTAGTTTATCTCTCTTATGGATCATTCCTATAACCTGGTAAGTAAATGGGTTCTAATGCGTAAGCTTCATCTAACCACTCTTTGATGTACGGACGTTGCAACAACCTTTTTGTCCACTTCTGTACTAGTGGCCAACGAGCATCGGGCTGCAAGTGAGTCGTTAATCTAACTACGGATGGTACAAACATTATGTCAGCTAAAGAATAATCTCCAACTAAGTAGTCTCCATTAAATTCTGATATTGAGTCTTCCCATGTATTATAAACTTGCTCGATCGACTGTATTTCATCAGCTGATAGTGGTTTCTTTTCAGGATAAAAAGAGCTTTCAAAAAATAGACAAGGGCATATGCGGCCAAATGTAGAATGTGCCAAGCAACCAAGGCTCTAGCTCTGGCTCTAGCTTTTATATCTGAAGGTAAAAGTGGTGTAGTTCCGAGTTCACTGGCGTATTCCATAATTGCAGAAGAATCAAAGATAATGAATCCATTGTCGTCTAAAACAGGTACTGCTGCTGGAGGAGAAAAGTGAGCAATTTCTGCTAGGTTTTTCCATCGTTGAGGTCTGCGAATATCAACAATTATTTCTTTAAATGCTATATCTTGCTCCTTTAAAGCTAACCAAGCTCTGAATGCCCAACTCGAAGCATTACGATTACCACTATACAAAACTCTTTTCATATGGCTCTCTCCATTTTGTGTGAGTGATGCCATTATAGGTTGATTGGTTATTGGATACGCCGCTAAAATAACAGTATTGATCCTGATTTTGTTTAAAAAAATCTATTTTATGAAGGAAAATAGGCGTGGATGAGTTTGACCGTGCAATTTTGAGAGCATTACAAAGTAATAGTAGAATTAGTACAGAACAGCTTGGAGATACTGTTGGTCTCTCATCATCGGCTTGCCAACGTAGAATTAAGAAGCTCAAGACTGCTGGAATAATAAAAAAGGAAGTGGCAGTTATCGATAGGGAAAAACTAGAAAGCTATACAACAGCAATCGTAGACGTTCATTTAGAACAAGGTGGAGAGAAAGCGCTAGATAGCTTCATCCATAAATTAAATAGTGAGAAGCAAGTTCAGCAGTTTTATTACACAGCGGGAGATATAGACTTTGTTTTAATCATTGTAGTAAAGGACATGACTGAGTTTGATAATCTGACGCGCAAGTTACTTATGTCTGACTCTAATGTGAAAAAATTCCATTCTAAGATAGTTATTCAATCTCCTAAAGTAGGATTAGAAGTCCCAATATAATTAGGGAGAACGTTTTTACTTTTAAAAGTAAAGCTGTTTACTGGGATAATTCTATGTCAGATTAGCTATTGTGTTAGCAAGCGATAATTGGAAATTAGTAAGCAAATGATCGACAGAGCCGCCAATATAATTTATGTAGAAGACGATGCTAGCAGTGCTGAGATTCTTGTCTTATACCTTGAACAAAAAGGCTTTAAGGTGAGTCATTACGATAATGCGGAAGATGCACAAAGAGCAATAAAGAACATAAGTTTTGATATTGCAATTCTTGATGTCATGTTGCCAAAAGGTAATGGTTTAGAGCTACTCAAACTTGCAGTACAAACAAAGCTACCAAGTATTATGGTGACGGCTAAGGTGTCAGAGTCAGATCGAATTCATGGCTTTGAATTAGGAGCTGATGATTATGTTTGCAAGCCTTATAGTCCTAGAGAGCTTGTTTCAAGAGTGTCTGCTTTATTGAATAGAACTCAGAGAAATCATCAGCTTACAGTATTAGAATTTGAACAATTAACGATAGATTTAGCTGCTCACTCAGTAAGCTGTGATGGCAAGTTTGTTACTTTGACTAATGCTGAATATTTGTTATTGAGTAAAATTGCAGCTGAGCCTAAGAGAGTATTTACTAGACAGCAGTTATTAGACATGATCACACAAGAGCAGAACGAAGTAACGGAACGCACAGTAGATACGCACTTAGCCAACCTTCGTAAAAAACTTAATGACAGTAAAAAGAACCCTAGATTTATCGCAACTCGTTACGGACAGGGGTATCAATTTATTGCTAAGAAAGTAAGTTATGAAGATTAAAACAAAATTTACCCTTTTGGTTGCCGTTTGTACCTTGTTGTTACTTGGGGTCAATTACGCTATTTCAGTATATTCAGCGAACAAGGCAATAATAGAGTTCAATCAACGCAGCGCAGTGATACTTAGCTCTGCTATTTTAGAGCAAGAACAAGTGGCGGATTTCATCGCTGCTTTACCTGCACCACAAACTATCAACACTACTTCAAAAGCGTTATTTGCAGCTTATCCTGAACAAGCGATAGTCGTTGTCAGTGATAAACAGGTCGTTTTAGACAATGTAAGCACTCTAGGTGCAAATTTGACTATGAGAGAAGTCGATTCTGGCTTTCAATTTGAGGTTGGGCGCGATGGCACCTTTCCTAGCATTGTTCAAATTGGAGGCGAACAACATAGTTTAGTCTTTGAAAATAAGAACTATTTGTTGTTTTGGTTCCCAAAGGCTGTGTTATCGAGAAACATTCAACAGAATGCGCTAAGTGAAGATTTGAATTACAGCTTCTTATCTAGTTTAGTTATTTTATCTGCCATAGCTATTGTGCTTTCTTGGTTGGGAGCTGGGTATTTTTTAAGACCACTACAAACCGTTTCAAAAGGCTTTGCGACAATAAAAAGTGGAGACTTGAATGCTCGTCTAGCAGTAGAAAGGCATGATGAGGTTGGAGAATTAATTAATGGTTTTAACCAATTAGCATCTTGGTTACAGGGCTTACATCAGCAATATGAACAGATGAACTCTGACCTTTCTCACGAATTACGCACTCCATTGAATGCACTTAAATCTAGGTTAGAAGCTATAGAGGATGGATTACTACAGCCTAATGTTGAACAGATACAGCAAATGCAAGAAGAGTTGGCTGTTGTACTGCGTATTGTTGAAGATTTAAATCTACTTTCTTTGGCCGATGAACAGGTTATTAAATTACATATCGAAAAAGTGGATGTGGGATTACTTGCAACAAACTTAGTCGAGCAATATCGAGAGCGTAGCACTGGCACTAATGTCATTTTGTCTAGTGAGATTGAACAAGGAAGTTTTGCTCAACTTGATAAAGCAAGGCTACGCCAAGTTTTAGTAAACCTATTAGATAATGCGTTCAAATATGGTGCTGGCGGAGGCTGTATAAGCCTTAAGGTTAAGCGAGTGGAGGGAGTTGTAAATATCATTGTGGCAGACAATGGTGTCGGTTTGACAATGCAACAACAAGAGCTTGTATTTGAACGTTTTTTTCGAGTTCAGACATCTCGAACAAGCTTTAACAATCTAGGTTTAGGCTTGCCTATATGCAAACACTTAGTTGAGCTAATGGGAGGTGAAATTAGCCTCGGTAGTGCTCCTCAGCAAGGCTGTGAGTTTAAAGTTTCCTTTTCAGAGGCGTCTTGATAATTCCTTAACAATTGATGCAGATACTACTCCTGAAAGCGAGTTAACTCTACGAAGGAGATCTGAGAATGTATCGTTTATTAACTATAACTGCTTTAAAAGCATCAATACTGTTTTGTCACTTACCAGCTGTAGCAAGTACAACTGAATTACCACTTTATCTTACTGATAAAGGCCATGTTTACGTTCATGCCGACATTAATGACCTGAATAACATACCCATGATTTTAGACACTGCGGCAAATGTCGGAGTTTTGTCAAACGACTTAAAGTCTCGCTTAGAACTTGATAGTGATAGTATTCAAAAGGTACCAGTACAAGGTGCTGGTGGAATTCAGGAACTAGAATTCGCTTATATAGAAAATACCAAGGTGAACCATTTAGATATCACCGACCAACCCTATGTATTTCGTGATTTATCTGACTTGAAAACTGAGCAAGGTGACATTCCAGGTATTCTTGGACACGGTTTTTTATCACAACACTGTGTTGAGTTTGATTTTCAAAACAAGCAGCTGCATTTGTCGCAGGAGGCTTGCACGGCTGAGCAAATAAAAGGGTTGAGAGAGTCTGAGTTTTATATTGAACAGAATTTTGTGAAACTTAAAACTCAATTTAATGGTGAACCCGTTGATGCGATTTTAGATACTGCAGCTACCCATAGTTATCTTAATAAACCTTTGTTTTCAAAACTAAATATGAAAACGCTAGAACAGGAAATGACTCAAGGTTTAAATGAACATAGCATTTCGAGAGAAAAGTTGCCTGAGGTGACTTTTAAGCTAGGGCAAAATACCTTAGTGGATAATGAAATGTTTACTTCTGATATGCCAGTTTTTACCGCTCTTGGCTACCAGGATGAGCCCGCTATGTTGCTAGGTATAAATTACTTTAAGAACAACAAACTGATTGTTGATTACCACAGCAATAAAATCTTCTATTAAGCTGACTGTTAACAAGAGTACTTTTGCAGAAGAGGAAACTTGGATTGTTTCCTCTTTTTGGATGAGATTAAAAGAGGCTAATTTTAAGAGCTAAGCATCAAAGTTATTCAGTTTTTTCTTTAAACTCGCATAAGTCTTCAATAATGCATGCACCACACTTAGGTTTGCGTGCTACGCATACGTAACGGCCGTGAAGGATAAGCCAATGATGTACGTCTACCTTGAATTCTTTTGGCACAACTTTTAGTAGTTTTTCTTCTACCTCTTTTACATTTTTTCCAGGGGCAAACTTAGTGCGGTTTGAAACTCTGTCGATATGGGTGTCTACGGCAATTGTAGGCCAACCAAACGCAACATTGAGGACAACATTTGCTGTTTTTCTACCAACTCCTGGTAATGCTTCTAGGGCTTCTCTACTTTCTGGCACTTCAGAGTTGTGTTTCTCAATCAGAATCTTACAGGTCTTGATCGTATTTTCTGCTTTGGCATTAAATAGACCTATAGTTTTGATGTACTCTTTTAGACCGTCAACACCAAGGGCAAGGATTGCTTCAGGCGTGTTAGCGACTGGGTAAAGTTTTGCGGTAGCTTTGTTTACCCCAACGTCAGTCGCTTGTGCTGATAGCAAAACGGCAATCAATAACTCGAATGGAGTTGAGAATTCTAACTCAGTAGCTGGGTAAGGATTGTCATCTCTTAGACGAGTTAATATTTCTCTGCGCTTTTCTTTATTCATTGTTAGGTTTGCTAATTCGTTATTTACGGCTTTTCTTAGCCGCTTGCTTTTTTTGCTTCTTTTCTTGTTCTTTTAACACTTCGTTAATAAAACTGCGGCGACCGTATTCACGAGTGATAATGCATTTATCTAACGAAAAGCCTCTAGCCGGGCAATATTCGCGGCCGTAGTAGATAATTTGAAGATGAAGGTCATTCCATTTTTCTTTCGGGAATAAGCGTTTAGCGTCTTTCTCTGTTTGCTCAATACTCTTGCCATTTGAGAGACCCCAACGGTACATCAAGCGGTGAATATGTGTATCTACAGGAAATGCTGGAACGTTGAATGCTTGAGCCATAACAACAGAAGCTGTTTTATGTCCAACAGCTGGCATAGCTTCTAGTGCTGCAAAGTCTTGAGGAACTTCCCCACCGTGTTGCTTAATGATCATGTCAGATAAATGCCAAATACCTTTAGATTTCATTGGTGATAAACCGCAAGGTTTAATGATCTCTTTAATTTCATCTATGGTCATTAATACCATGTCAAAAGGGTTATCAGCTCTGGCGAATAACTTAGGCGTGATCTGGTTTACTCTTTCGTCTGTACATTGAGCAGACAAGAGTACAGCGATCAATAGGGTATAAGGGTCTTTGTGATCTAATGGAATTGGCACTTCAGGGTAAAGTTCGTCGAGAATATCAACGATAGCTTGTACTTTTTCTTGCTTAGATAAGGATGTGCTCATATATCTTCCAAAAACCTCTTTTTACTAGTTAACCGTGGTTACTCGTGCTCTTTGCGCCTTCTCAGGCTCTTGCAATTGCTTCTGTCTTTCAGCTTGTTTATTGTCAAAATAGTTTTTGCCAGCAATGATCAGCCCTAAGCCAATAAAAGCGCCAGGAGGCAAAATAGCTAATAAAAACTGTTGTTCAAATTCAAAGATTTGAATCTTAAGTTCAGAGGCCCATTGACCAAATAACAAATGAGCACCATCAAACAAAGTCCCTTGGCCTAATACTTCTCTAACCGAGCCAAGTAATACCAAAATAGCACCAAAACCTAAGCCCATCATAAGACCATCAAACGCAGCTGCTTTAGGAGGGTTTTTAGAAGCAAAAGCTTCGGCTCGACCTATAATCGCGCAATTGGTTACGATAAGTGGAATAAAGATACCGAGAGAAAGATACAAACCATAGGTATAAGCATTCATAAGTAATTGAATAATAGTTACAAATGAAGCAATGATTAGAATAAACACAGGAATACGAATTTCCTTAGTTACCCAGTGTTGAACTAAAGAAATCGTTAAATTTGAAACAATCAGTACCAGCATAGTTGCAATAGCTAGCCCTAGTGCGTTCACCAGAGTATTTGTTACTGCTAATAATGGACACAGGCCTAACAGCTGTACTAACGCTGGATTGTTTTTCCACAAGCCTTGCCAACTGATATCGGCCCAATTTGTTATCGCTTTTTCTTCAGTGACAACTTCGTCGTTATCAACTTCAACTTGATCAACTTCAACTTGATCATCAAGTTGTTCAGTTTTAGTTGTCATCATTCACCTCTGTATTTGCTGAAAGGCACTCATTTGGTAATGAAAACAAGTGTTCGAACTGTTCATTAACTTTAACTAAACTAGTCCTTACTTGGTTCACTACTGCTCTAGGTGTAATTGTTGCTCCGGTAAATTGGTCGAAATCGCCACCGTCCTTTTTAACAAACCAATGAGCGTCATTTTCATCTTGTACTTGTTTATCATTAAAACTAAGAACCCAATCTGATTTTGCTAGCTCAATCTTGTCGCCTAGACCTGGAGTTTCTTGGTGAGTTAGTGTTCTCAATCCTTGCACTTGGCCTTTTGCATCAACACCTACAATTAGTTTTATTTGACCGTTATAACCTTGTTTAGTTTCTGTCTGGAAAACTAAAGCATAAGGTTGTCCATCTTTAGTGGCTCGATAGATAGGCTGGGCAGTATCTATTCCAGAAATGCTAGGGTCTTGCACCAAGACGCAATTATCCAACGGGTTGTTATCGAACAAGTTGCTCTTCAACACTTGAGTTACTTTATCGAATTTTTGTTGTTTTTCTTGTCTTTCAATAGCTGGTTTAGTCAAAACATAGGTTAAAGATACGGCTAAAGTACAAACTGCAGCGAAAGCTGTAAGTAATAACGCGTTTTGCTTCGACGCCAGTAAAGTTAAATTAGAACTCATATTATCGTTTCGCTCTGTGGCCATAAGTGACAGGCTGCGTGTAGTAGTCTAATAAAGGTACCATCATGTTTGCTAGCAACACGGCGAAAGCAACGCCATCTGGGTAACCTCCCCATTGACGGATGACAAATACTAAAGCGCCAATTAGTGCGCCAAATATCAATCGACCTCTGACTGTTGTACTTGCTGAAACTGGGTCAGTTGCAATAAAAAAGGCTGCAAACATACTGGCACCAGAAAATAAGTGCTGCATAGGAGACAAAGCTTGATCAGGACTTACCGCATAAGCAATACCTGAAAGCACAAATAAGCTAGCCAGCATACCAATAGGTATATGCCATCTGATTATTTTAGCTTTAAGTAGCCATAATCCACCCAGCAAGAAGCCTAAATTAATCCACTCCCAACCTGTGCCTCCGTAATGACCATAAATTGGTTGGCGGTTAATTTCAGTAGCAGTAAAACCCTGAGCAACTTGTGTTTTAAAGTTATCAAGAGGCGTTGCCATAGTGATGCCGTCTGCTGCTAACTTTAACTGCGTCATATCATAGCCATCTAAAGTAAAGTCAGTAAAAATGATTGAAAGCGCGTCAATAAAGCTAAGTTTGTATTGCAGTAGCTCTGCAGGCGGTAACCAATTTGTCATAGCTACAGGAAAAGAAATCAACAGGACTACGTAACCTGCCATTGCAGGGTTAAATAAATTGAAGCCTAATCCACCATATAACTGCTTAACTATGATAATAGCGAAAGCTGTGCCTATTACTGCTATCCACCAAGGAGCCATTGGTGGAATACTCAAAGCCAACAATAAACCTGTTAGCATAGCGGAGCCATCAGACAAAGTTGCTCTAACAGGCTTTTCTCTTAAGCTAAGTAATAGTGCCTCAGAAGCTAAAGCGACTAAAACACATAAAGCAACCTGAATAAGTACACCCCAACCAAAGAAAAATAGCTGAGCTAATAAACCAAGGGAAGTGGCATACATAACTTGTCGCATCACTTGATTGGTGGTTAATCTCACTCTGCCGTGTGGTGAGCTCACAAACATATTAGATAAAAATTTCATTATTCAGACTCACCATTTTGTTCTGCTTCTTTTGCCGCTTTTTTCGCTTTAGCGCGGGCAATAGCAGCAGCTACTTTGTCTTTCTTTTCTTGTTCTGGATCGACAACGTCAGATGCAGAAGCTTTCTCTATCGCTGCGTTCTCAACTTCTTGCTTTTCAGCTTTTTTAGCTTTCGCACGTGCTATAGCAGCAGCTACTTTGTCTTTCTTCTCTTGCTCTGGATCAGGAGAATCAGTTGCAGGAGTTGCTTCACTTGTTGCACTCTCAGCTTCTTGTTTCTCAGCTTTTTTGGCTTTTGCACGGGCAATAGCGGCGGCAACTTTGTCTTTCTTCTCTTGTTCTGGATCAGGAGAGTCAGTTGCAGGAGTTGCTTCACTTGTTGAGTTCTCAGCTTCTTGTTTCTCAGCCTTTTTGGCTTTTGCACGTGCAATAGCGGCGGCAACTTTGTCTTTCTTCTCTTGTTCTGGATCAGGAGAGTCAGTTGCAGGAGCTGCTTCACTTGTTGAGCTCTCAGCTTCTTGTTTCTCAGCTTTTTTGGCTTTTGCACGGGCAATAGCTGCAGCAACTTTGTCTTTTTTATCTTGCTCTGCTGAATCAGAAGAGGTTGTTTCTGCATTAGCTTCAGCAGCTTGAGCTTGTTTTTTCGCTTTAGCTCTAGCAATTGCTGCGGCTACTCTGTCTTTATTAGCGCTTTGCTCTGAGTTATCTGCAGGTGCTTCTGTTGTTTCTTGAGCCTGAGCCGCTTTTTTAGCTTTTGCTCTGGCGATTGCTTCCGCCACCTTATCTTTTGGAGCATTAGCCTCCGATTCAGCAGGTTGGCCTTCTTTCTTAGCTTTTGCTCTTGCTAAAGCGGCTGCAATCTTGTCTTTTGCACTATCGTCTTTTGCCATCGCATTACGACGTCTTTCAGCTGCCTCTTTATGACGTTGAAGCCTAGCTTCTTTCTCTTTCTCTAGTCGCTCTTGCCTTTGCTCAAAACGGACCTTAGCTTTTTCCGCCTTCACCTTGTCTTCTTTAGCTTGGCGAATTTCGGCTTTGCTTGAACGATAATATTGTACTAATGGGATTTGGCTTGGACATACATAAGCGCAAGCACCACATTCGATACAATCGAAAAGGTTATATTCTTCTAGTTTTTCTTGATCTTTGGCTTTACTGAACCACAGCATTTGTTGCGGTAGTAATTCAGCAGGGCAGGCTGCTGCGCAATCACCGCAGCGAATACAAGCCTGTTCAGTTTCCCTCATTGGCATATAGTAATCGTTGGCAGCCAAGATGCAGTTTGTTGCTTTAACTACCGGCATAGCGCCGTCCATTATGTTAAAGCCCATCATTGGACCACCCATAATAACGCGCTGATTTTTGTCAGCTGTCATGCCTGTGTATGAAAGTAAGTCTTTGACTTGAGTACCAAAAGGCACCCATAAGTTTTGTGGATTAGTAATAGACTCGCCAGTGACAGTAACCACTCTTTCAATCAAAGGTTTACCATCTACAATAGCTTGTTTTACCGCAAATGCCGTTCCGACGTTTTGTACTGTTATACCTAGGTCTGAAGGAAGTCCACTTGATGGAACTTGTTTATTTGTTAACAACTGAATAAGTTGTTTCTCGCCACCAGAAGGATATTTAGTTGGTACAACTCTTACTTCAATATTTGGTCGCTCTGCTATTGCTGCTTTGATACTTTCAATTGCTTCAGGCTTGTTATCTTCTATACCAATGAGAGTGTGTTTTGCTGCAACTGCGTGGGCTATGATTTGACAACCTTCAATGATATCAGCAGCATACTCTCTCATAAGCATGTCGTCTGAGGTAATGTAAGGTTCGCACTCGACAGCGTTAATAATTAGTAAATCAATTGGCTTGTTAACATTGGTTTTCACATAAGTAGGAAAAGTTGCTCCACCAAGTCCTGCAACTGCCATAGATTGCAAATGAGTTGAAATCTCAACTTTGTCTCTTTGTTGCCAGTCATTCAGCGGTGTTGCTTCGACACTTTGTTCTAAGCCATCAGGTAATAAGACTAAGGTTGGCTCTGCGATACCAGATGGGTGCGCTGAAACATGATTAATTATTTCTTTCACAGTACCTGAAGTAGGAGCATGAACTGGTAAGCTAAGACCTGAAGCTGCTTTAGTTAGAGCTTGGCCTTTTTTAACGGTTTCACCGACTGTTACTAGTAATTCACCAGCGCTACCAATGTGCTGTTTTAATGGAATGTAAAGTGCTTCTGGCAGAGGTAACTTGTTAATTGCTGAACCATTGGATAAGTGCTTTCTTTCAGGTGGGTGAACGCCGCCTGGAAAGTCCCAAATTCTGCCTAACTTTACTTGTTCTAATAGGGTTAAATCGGATTGCAAAATCTTATCTCGTTAGTCCAGGTTCTTAATAGGGATCAGTAAGTTATCCCACTTCCAATTAGCAGTTGTTTGCTCAATTGGTACCATATCTATACAGTCTACAGGGCAAGGTTCTACGCAAAGATCACAACCTGTACACTCGTCTTTCATTACTGTATGCATTGCTTTTGAAGCGCCTAAAATGGCATCAACCGGACAAGCTTGTATGCATTTAGTACAGCCAATACATTCGTCTTCACGGATAAACGCAACTTTCTTAACGTCTTCTTCACCGTGCGCAGCATCTAATGATTTTGGCTCGACACCCATTAGATCGGCTAATTCTTTGATTGTTGCTTCGCCACCAGGAGGGCATTTATTGATTTCATCACCATTTGCTATGGCTTCAGCATAAGGGCGGCAGCCTGGATAACCACATTGGCCACATTGGGTTTGTGGTAATTTTGCGTCAATTTGATCAACCAGAGGATCAGCTTCAACTTTGTATTTGATTGAGGCATAGCCCAATACAGCACCAAATAAAAGAGCTAATATGGCTAATACTAATAAGGAAAAAGTAATAATTGACATTACACTTTCACCAAACCAGCGAAGCCCAAAAATGCTAGAGACATTAAGCCTGCTGTAATCATAGCAATAGCAGAGCCTTTAAATGGGGTTGGTACATCTGCAGCGGCTAATCGCTCTCGCATTGAGGCAAATAAAACTAAGACAATTGAAAAGCCAACGGCAGCGCCAAAGCCATAAAGTACAGACTGAAGAAAGTTGTGTTCGGCGTTAACATTTAATAAAGCAACACCAAGTACTGCACAATTTGTTGTGATCAATGGTAAAAATATTCCCAATAAACGATAAAGCTTAGGGCTGGTTTTATTCACTACCATTTCGGTAAACTGCACAACAACCGCTATTACCAGAATAAAGGCAATAGTTCTAAGGTACTCAAGTCCAAGTGGCTGCAGTACATAAGTATTTAAAATATAACTGGCAACAGAAGCTAGAGTTAACACGAATGTAGTGGCTAATGCCATGCCCATTGCGGTTTCAACTTTACTGGATACACCCATAAACGGGCACAAGCCAAGAAACTTCACTAATACGAAGTTATTCACTAGCACAGTACTTATTAAAAGAAGAAAATATTCGGTCATTGTCTCTAAGAATTATTCTTTTGCTCTATTATCCGTATTTCGCTGAGGATAAACAACATAAGAATTATATGGTTTTAGCTTTAGATCAAAATATGGGAAGTAAACACCCTTAGTTACTATTGTTACTAAGCTTCTGCTCGATATCAGCCAAAAGTTGTTGAAGCGGTAAACTAGGTTCAAAATTCGCTGTTGCAGAATTTACAGTCGCAATTAATTGCTGTTGCTCGCCTAGCTCTTTAATCAAGCTTTTAAGCTGATTTATTAAACGTGTTGAGTCTAGTTCCAGATCAAAAAGTAAAACTGCAAAGTCGGTTTGGTTTAGCCTATATATATGGCAATCATCAGAGAAACTAAATGTTTGCCAAATAGCTTTGGCAATTAATTGGATATATTTATCAGCAAGCTCTTCACCTCTATTTATAGATATGCTCGAAAAGTCAGAAGCTCTAATCAAAGTAAATTGTCCGCTTACTTTCACTTTGTTCAGGTAGAAGTGATTAAACTCAGCTTGGTTAGCTAATCCCGTTTGGCTATCCACTTTGTGAGATGGTTCAACAGTTTGTGGCGCCTTTTGTTTATATCTTTGCTCTAGTTTTGCTATTAAAGGAAGAAAAAGCGGAAGTTTGTTTGCCTTCTTTATATGTGAAGCATCTGGTTCATCTAGTAATAACCGCTGTTCTAGAACTGCCACTATCTTTTCTAAGCGCTTATCTTGAACAAACTCAGATATAAGATAAATAAGCAATGTCATAGCTAGTGGAGAAAATAGTGCAACCACAATAATTAAGGTGAGAGGGTTAAAAAGTTGTGAAAAAGAAGATTGAAACTCTATAACAAGTTTACCCTGATTCGTTTTTACTCTTTGAATCGGTGTATAAAGATCAAAATGCTTAAGTACAAATGATAGAGCAGGGGCTTTTTTTGTATCCTTTATAAAGCGATATAAAACATTGTTATCAACATCAGTAATTGTTAGGTACTCAAAATCGACAGAAGCTCTGAGTTGTTTAGACAGTACTTTTGCATCTTCAGTCAAATTGCTATGCAGTAATTGCTCTATTAAAGCTTTTTGCTGTAATTGTTTATTCTCTATTAACTTTGATGAGATCAACAAAGCCGCGCTAGCAAAGGCTCCGCCCATAAACAAACCAAAAACAATAACAAAAACAAAGAACTTATTTTTAAACATACCTAGCAAAGCCAAATTGTTGAAAGCCTATGACAACAGAAATTAAGCAAAATGGAAAGGAGAAAAGCTAGAATAAAAAGGTGATGAGTTGACAGAGACAGTAATCAAGACAAACTCAAGTAATTAAAGTTGAATCAATGATTATTTAATCTAATAGTGTTCGTACAAACAGTATTTATGGTACTGAAATTAAATCATAAATTAGTTCTAACTACTTGAGTTTATTACACTAGTTGAATAGCTTTGTGAAAGTGGTAACTTGCATCAGCTATGTATTTTTTTACCGCGTTTATGTGCCTAGTCGCAGTAGGTTTATCTCCCGTAAACGAACCTTTTTCAATGTAATTTAGATAATTGTCAGCACGAAGCCATGACCAAGGCTTACCACCCGCTTGAATATCATAGCCCAGATATTCAGCTGTAGAGCCGTAGTTGTTAAAAGCGAACTCTAATCCAGACCATGTGTCATTATTAAAGTTTCCATTGTCATTTAAAATTGCATTTATGGCACTTGATACCATTTGCGAGCGGCAAGATTCTGATGTCATTATAATCAACGCAGACACGCGCTCTTGATTTTGGGTTAGATTGTTATCTTTTAATGCATCGATGTATTTCTGTTTGGTTTTATTGCTACCTGCGTGGTTATAAGTAGTCAATTTTACTAAAGCACCATTTGCATTGGTTGCATGAGTGATCTCAAACTGCCCTCTAGCCATGGCTATTTTGCCACTCTCATTACCATTATATCCGTAAGCAACTTCGAGAGTATTACCGTTAAGAGTAAGACCTAATCCTGCTGGAGGAGGTGTTGCGTTTCTGTGCCAGTGAATAATTGCATCAATAATTGGCTCGTTATTATTAGAATTCTCGCTGATCATATATGTCTCCAATATGTTGTATGTTGGTTAAAAGTAATAGCTACCAGCAACATCATATTTCTTCACAAATAGATCTCCCGTGATTACCTACTTGATATACAGTCGAAACGATTAAAGTTTGCATCAATCGAAAGAAAATGAACCACTTTTGTATCTTAAATGGATGGTTAGATAAAAGGAGAGTAGAGAAAAGAACTCGAAAACCTTGATATAAAGAGTACAGTCCGTCGCTCTAACTTGCAGATACAACAATAGATATAAGTAAAACGTAATAATTTAAATAAGAGGGAAGTTTTTAAGAGTATTTGGAGTTTCGATGGCTCCCCCTCCCCGACTCGAACGGGGGACCTGCGGATTAACAGTCCGTCGCTCTAACCAACTGAGCTAAGGGGGAATCTCGAATTAATATAAAGCTTGGCTCCCCCTCCCCGACTCGAACGGGGGACCTGCGGATTAACAGTCCGTCGCTCTAACCAACTGAGCTAAGGGGGAATTGCTTTATATTTAATTGTTAAGTCGACTAAGAAGTGGCTCCCCCTCCCCGACTCGAACGGGGGACCTGCGGATTAACAGTCCGTCGCTCTAACCAACTGAGCTAAGGGGGAACTTTGCCGTCTCAACAACGGGGCGCAATGTTAATTATCCCCTCTATAACTGTCAACAACTTTTATGTCTTATTTTCTACATTTTAGTTCGTTTGCTCATATCGTAAGCAAATTGTAGTTAAATTGGCTGAAACTCCAGCAGTTAATCTAAGTTGGATAGATTTTACTTAAGATCCTTTGTTAGGATCATAAAAAGATCCTGTCGTTTAGTCCGACTTTTTTAAATAAAAATTCGTGCCAAAAGTAACAAAATAATTGTGCGAAAATAGTGCACAAATCTCAATTTCCCATGGTTAAAGGTCTACAGCATTTTATCCACTGTTTCTGTGGATAACTCTGTGAATGAGTTTGTAATATGTTGCTGCAGCCCAGTAAAAACGGGTGTCAATAGAGTTTTTGTAGAAAAATTGAAAATTTTTTATTATTCAATAAAAACAAAGGGTTATGAAACTTTTGCCGTTTTTTTGTTAAGATGGTATGAATTTTCAACAAGGCTGTAAAGAAATCAATTTCTATTGTGAACAACAGTACGTTTATCCAGTTAAATTTGTCCACTTACTAACCTAGTAGCAGTTTTATTAACACGTAGTAGGTATTCTCAAACAAAGCAAAATAATTTAGCAATTAGGGTCACAAATTTTTTATATTGCTTTAGAATGATCGTTTCGACTTTAGATCAAGCATTATTTATGTCAGCAACCGCCAATTTACTTACAGCTCCAATTGCCCCAACCCTTAAAAAGATGACGACACAAGTGCTTGTCGGAATGATCACTTTAATGTCGTTTAATTTGATCGATACATTTTTCATTGGCTTGCTTGGTACTGAGCCTTTAGCCGCGATCTCTTTTACTTTTCCAGTTACTTTTACCATTATCAGTTTAGGTATTGGCCTTGGCATTGGCACTTCTGCTGTTATTGCTAAGGCGAGAGGTGCCGACAAGCTTGACGAAGCGAGAGACGATGGGCTAGGTGCTTTGCTAATGTCTTTTGCTATGGTCGCGGTATTGTCAATTGCTACTTTCTATTCGACGGATCTTATATTCACAGCGCTAGGTGCTAAAGACAACATGCTACCTTTGATCCATGAATATATGGATATTTGGTATTTGGGGGCGGTTTTCTTGATCGCTCCTATGGTGGGAAATGCGATCTTAAGAGCTGCCGGTGATGCTAAAACCCCAAGTGTGATCATGGCTTCAAGTGGTATTGTGAATGCGATTTTAGATCCATTACTTATCTTTGGTATTGGCCCTTTCCCTGAGCTAGGCATTAAAGGAGCTGCTATCGCTAGTGTATTGGCTTGGGGAGCTGCATTCGGCGTAGTTTTCTATGTGCTAACTATCAAAAAGAAATTGATTAAACTACGTTGGTTACCTTTTGCTGAGTTTGTTGTTATTTGTCGTAGGATCTTAAAAATTGGTTTACCGGCAGCAGGCGCAAATATGTTAACACCTATTGCTATGGCAATTCTTACTGCAATGATAGCTGTACATGGTAATGCTGCAGTAGCAGGCTTTGGTGTTGGTAGCCGAATTGAGTCTATTGCAATTATGGTTGTTCTAGCTTTATCTATGACATTACCTCCCTTTTTAAGCCAAAACTATGGTGCCGGAAATTGGCAGAGAGTAGAGCAAGCATATAAACAAGTTATGAAGTTTGTAATGATATGGCAAGCTGGTGTTTATATGGTGTTGTTGCTTACTGCTGGTTATATCGCGATGGCATTTGGCAAAGATGATCCTGAAGTAATGATGGTGATTAAACTATTTCTTTGGACTTTGCCATTAGGTTACGGTTTACAAGGCATTATTATCTTATCTAATTCATCATTTAATGCCTTGCATAAGCCTATTAGCGCTTTGGCCTTATCTATTGTTCGTTTATTTGTATTTTACCTACCTTTTGCTTATGTAGGTTCTTTGTATTATGGCCTAACAGGTTTATTTGTTGGTTGCTTGATTGGCAATCTATTTACTGCATTAGTCTCGTATCTATGGTTTACCCGAGGTGTTCTTAATAAGGCAACAGCATGAAGAAGTTAGAAAAGCCGTTTACTTTATCTAGTCAATACGAGCCAGCTGGCGATCAACCTGCAGCGATTGAACAATTGGTTGATGGTTTAGAGTCTGGGCTTGCTTATCAAACCTTACTAGGTGCTACAGGCACAGGTAAAACATTCACTATGGCTAATGTGATCAAGCAAGTCGGCCGCCCAACTTTGATCATGGCTCACAACAAAACTTTGGCGGCGCAGCTTTATGGTGAGATGAAAGAATTCTTCCCTAATAATGCCGTTGAATATTTTGTTTCTTATTATGATTATTATCAACCAGAAGCTTATGTAGCTTCGACTGATACTTTTATTGAAAAAGATGCTTCGATTAATGAACACATAGAACAGATGAGACTATCTGCTACTAAAGCATTAATGGAGCGTAGAGATGTAGTTATCATTGCTTCTGTTTCAGCAATATATGGTTTGGGCGACCCTGAATCCTACATGAAAATGTTATTGCACTTGCGTGTTGGTGATATGGTTGATCACAAACAAGTATTGTTGCGTTTGGCTGAAATGCAATACAACCGCAATGATGTGGACTTTCAACGCGGCTGTTATCGAGTTCGCGGGGATGTTATTGATATCTTCCCAGCTGACTCTGATAAGTTTGCATTAAGAGTTGAGCTGTTTGATGAAGAAATAGAACAGATCACTATGTTTGATCCTTTAACGGGAGCTTTAGAACGTAAGATCACTCGCGCCACGGTATTCCCAAAAACTCACTATGTTACGCCACGGGGCAAAATACTCGCTGCTATTGAACAAATAAAAGAAGAGTTACGAGAGCGCAAAGCGCAATTAAAAGATCTGAATAAATTGGTAGAAGAACAAAGGATCAGTCAAAGAACTCTGTTTGATATCGAAATGATGCAGGAGCTAGGTTATTGTTCGGGTATCGAAAACTACTCTCGTTATTTATCAGATCGAAATCCTGGTGAAGCGCCTCCTACCTTAATTGATTATTTCCCAGCAGATGGTTTACTGATCATTGATGAATCCCACGTAACGGTTTCACAAATCGGCGCTATGTATAAAGGCGATAGATCAAGGAAAGAAAATTTGGTCGAGTACGGCTTTAGGTTACCATCAGCACTTGATAACAGACCTTTGCGATTCCATGAGTTTGAGAAGTTAGCTCCTCAAACTATTTATGTTTCAGCTACACCTGGTGACTACGAAATAGAACAAAGTGCAGGTGAGGTTGCGGAACAAGTCGTAAGACCTACGGGCTTACTCGATCCAGAAATTGAAGTAAGGCCAATAGCTACACAAGTCGATGATTTAATGTCGGAAGTTCATTTAAGAGTAGAAAGAAATGAACGTGTGTTAGCGACGACGCTGACTAAGCGTATGGCCGAAGACTTATCGGATTACCTATCAGATCATGATATTAAAGTTCGCTATCTCCACTCTGATATAGATACAGTAGAAAGGATTGAAATTATTAGAGATTTACGAGCTGGTAAGTTCGATGTGCTAGTGGGAATTAACTTGCTTCGAGAAGGTTTGGATATGCCTGAAGTATCGTTAGTTGCTATTTTAGATGCTGACAAAGAAGGTTTCTTACGTTCTGAACGTTCTTTGATTCAGACTATAGGCCGCGCAGCACGTAATGTGAACGGTAAAGCTATTTTATATGCTGATAAAGTAACTAAGTCTATGCGCAAAGCTATTGATGAAACTGAACGCAGAAGAGCAAAACAGCATGCCCATAATGAAAAACACGGCATAGTGCCAACAGGATTAAATAAGAAAATTACTGATATTATGGATCTTGGTGAAGGTGATAAAGCACCTTCAGCAGCAGAGAAGATCTTAGTAGCTGAAGGTTTAGCAGATTATAAAGTGAAGTCTCCGACTGAATTAGCTAAACAAATTAAAGCACTAGAAGCAGAAATGTTAGAACATGCGAAGAATCTAGAGTTTGAAAAAGCGGCAGAGCTGAGAGATCAGGTGCAAAAGCTACAAGATTTATTACTTAAGTCTTAATGTGAGCGATAAGCTTACAGCTCAGGATGACCTGTTTAACGAGATCCTGAAATAAATTCAGGATGACCTACTTTACGAGATCCTGAAATGAATTCAGGATGACCTACTTTACGAGATCCTGAAATGAATTCAGGATGACCTACTTTACGAGATCCTGAAATGAATTCAGGATGACCTACTTTACGGTCACTTTAACAACATTTCATTGGCTGGATTTGTGCCTGATAACTCAATAATTAGACCGATTTTTCTGGCATTAGGGCGAGACAAACGACTGACTGCATTTAATACTCTATCTTGTTGATCAAATGGCATAGACATATCCGTCATAAACTCCCTAGCAGCAAGTGCTTCATCGTTAGCTAAGTAATTATTAAGCACATCAGCTTGGCTAAGCATTACATTATTCATAAGGACACCTTTGAGAAACAAATGTAATTTAAGCCTAGCTGGTTTTTACCGAATTTTTAGAATTTCTAGTTGTAGCTGATAAGGGTTTTATCAACTTTAATTTTATAGATTGATTTTGTTATTGAATTTAGCCAAGGCTAGATTAACTATTTAAATGGCTTTCCATTTCAGTGATAGTTTTTTCTAACAAAGCATAATAACTTGCGTGTTGTTGTTGTATTGGAGCCGTGTCATTTTGCTTTGCCGCTTGCTCTAACACTAAAGATGCTTCTTGGATAAGATGTGCACCAACACTTGCTGATGCGCCCTTGATTGAGTGGGCTAGTTTACCGTATTCGTCAATATTGCCGCTTTCAAAGTGCTCAATTAATGACGGTAAGTATTCTTTAATTTGATCTATGTACATGCCTACAACTGACAAGAATAATCCCTCGTCATCCATACAATTAACTAATCCTTGATCAACGTCCAAACCTTCCTGTTGACGCAGCTTTTCTAGTGACATGATGAAAATCTTATGCAGTATCAATATATATATAAGGTTAACTACAATTAGTTATTCAGGCAAGTTTATGCCGATGATATTGTGAAGGTTGGATTACCAACCCTCACTCCAGTTTTTCAGTTCAATAATATCGTTAGGTTGTACATTACTCATAAAGTCACTATCTAACGAAACACCAATCGCCGTATTTTCATAGACTTTAGTGATCTTTACTCGGTAAGGACTAATGACGAAGTTTGGTAATAAATTACCATTGTTGTCCATTACATCAGAACGGTAAGAAATTCTATATTCTTGACCAACCGATACACCTTGCGCTCGACCAATATTAAACTGCACTTGTTCGCCGTCTTGCACTGATAAGATTTTGCTTTGTAATTCTTGGCAACTCATATGCGCAACAATATCGTTACGAGCATCTGCTAGGACGCCTTCTACTGCTTCACCGTATTCTTTATCCCAGAACTGACGACCTTTTACATTGATTTCGCCTTTCTTAGAGTAAGGCCAATCCGCCGATATACTGAATTGATTTTGATATAAAACTTCATGGGTTAATGCATTCGCAATCATCAACTCAAGGCCGAAAAAGCGCTCAAATCGTTCATCTTGCCAAAACTTAAGATCATTTGTCTGGCCGCCAAAAGATAAATCCGTAATACGGCCGAACATAACAAATTGACTGTTGGCACTGTTAGCTACCGCATCAACCATTTGATAACGCACTCTACCTTGCTGCTCGAAATCTCTGTTTACATCGAGCTTTTTCTCTAGCCAAGGAACTGGATATATTGAGTCTGATGCTGCTCTTAACATTGTCATTAAGCGTCGTGGAATTTCTTTTTCCAATGGGTAAAGCCCACCAATTTGGGCATCTTGCCAGTGTTGAATAGGAAACTGAGTTATTGCCACCTTTTTGCCGAAATCAGAAGAGTAGCACTTTTCATCTTCAGCGAAGATATCAGCTCTTACTGTGATAGATACGGTTGAGTCTTTATAATGCTCTGCGATGATCTCTACACTATTTACTGAACCATGAGAGTTAATCATAGTGTAATCATCAATTAGTACGCCTTGCGAGATTTTTTGCACATTGGCAATGTTCGCACCAGAAAATAACATGGTTTGTTTAACAGCTTCTTGCAAAGCTCTACTCTTTGCGCTTTTAACATCGCCGTGACGGATCTGGGCTTGTCCAGTGGCTTCATACCATTGTGCTTGTAAACTCATAGAACTCAAACCTAGCGCTAGTGCGACTACAGTCTTACTAAAGGTTCGGGCTGTTGATAAGCTGCTTTGGTTAAAGAGTTTAGATAAAAACATAGACAAAAATCCGTCACTATTCTCAAGTTGAACATTTATTTATCCTGATACAGCAATATCCAAGCCAATAAAAATTTAGTCAAAAAAGAAAGAGCGGCAATAAGCTAGTTGGCGTGAAATTTGTATCAAAATTGACAGTGATTGACGTAAGTCGACTTTTTGTCATCGGATTAAGTAACAACAGAGTTATGATATGAAACTTTTACTAGCAAAAGTAAATACCTTAGTAATTATTGCGTTTGCGCTTGTGTTGTCTGGTTGCAGCTCAGTGTTGAACAAGCATGTAGTTTGGGAATACGAGGAGCCAAGCAGTTTTCCTATACTAAGAGCAATAGGCTATGCGCCAATTAACTCCCAGCCAGGTGAGAGCAAAGAGATAAAAAATATTATGGCAATGAAAGCCTCAAAGCTGGAAGCGTATAGAGAACTTGCAGAGCAAGTCTATGGTCGTCAGGTGAAAGGTTCTGCCAATGTTAACAATATGATAGCGACAGACGACAAGCTAAAAGCAAAAGTTCAAGGTGTGATCCGAGGCGCTAGAGTAGTTAAGTCTTACCCTGTAGGAAATACTTATGCTACAGAGCTAGAGCTGGATATGAAGTTAGTTCATGAACTTTATAAGATGAATACTCGTACAAGAGATATTAAGAAAGTAAATTATTACTAATTAGTTTTATTGTATTAAGTATAAAAAGATGAAAATGAAAGAGTTATCGAAACCCTTTCTTTTCTATTTTATTTAGCCTAATGGCGAGTTCCATTTTGCAACAGCCCAAAAAGTGCCTTTAAGAACTCTTTGTTTTTATTAAACCCTAAAGGGTTCTCACCTTTTTGAGTTGGCTTATTTCCAATAGCAATGTTGTTTTTGTATTAGGTTTCGCCTGATGGCGAGCCTCATTTTTGCAACAGCTCAAAAACGAGGCGCAAAAAAGCCGTTCCCTAACAATATCTTAATCTCACTATTTAATTTGTTTTGTCGAAAAAGACAGGATGATTTATCGTCCATGAACAGCATCCTTTTCTCGGCGTCCATGCCTCGCACTTTTTGAAAACAAGATTAAATAATGAGCGATATTGGATGGGGATAATAACTCGGAACCTTTAGCATTTATTCTTAAATATTATTGATTGAAGCATAGTTTAGGAATTATCCTGAATTACATGTCGTCATTCTGGCGAAGGCCAGAATCTAAATCTCATTTCAGCGCCGGTTGTGAGCTATTATTCCGCCTGATGGCGAGTTCCATTTTTCGACTGTTTGTAAAAGAAAGCCCAAAAACTAATCCTCAAAGGCCGTCCCCTACACTATCTTAATCTCATTATTTAATTTGTTTTGTCGAAAAAGACAGGATGATTTATCGTCCATGAACAGCATCCTTTTCTCGGCGTCCATGCCTCACACTTTTTGAAAACAAAATTAAATAATGAGCGATATTGGATGGGGATAATGACTCAGAGTACTCTGAATATTCAGAATGACTTTTGCAGGTTCAGGTTTATTTCCCCGCTCAAAACATCTGAATCCAATCTGATTTTTCTCGAATAAAACGGGTATGGATGCCCAATTAGAAAAGAGTACATGGATGTCCTTTCTTTTCGTATTCGACGACAAAAATCAGATTTTATTCAGGTTAAATGTTTTGTGCTGCGGGCGGCATTTTCGCTTACCTTTTTTGCTGTTGAAAAAGGTGAGAACCCTTTAGGGTTTAATAAAAAAACAAAAGCTCATAAAGCCACTACAAAAATGAGGCTCGCCACCAGGCGAAACTTAAAAAAACAAAAAACTTTTAAAGCCACTACAAAAGTGAGGCTCACCTTTCGGCGAAACCTACCTCAAATTCGCCGGATTTTTAATCTCAACTTTTTCACATAAACTCATGGCTAAGTTGTTGTCGTAATAAGCCGCTTCATTAATAAAGTTTGGGTAAACCGTTTTATTACCTTGATAATGAATAACTTGTCCATCAAACATGGCAAATATAGGGTCACCCGGACTCAAAGGTTTAAAGTCATTGCCTTCTACACTCTGATGGACCATACCAATGCGTTTACCGTTTTCATCTTGCGGTAAAGTTAATGACTCCAAGTAACGGTATGCTTCGATACTATCAGGCAATTCAGGAAGTGTTGAATCATTATATTGTTCCACAAAATCTAAAATAAGCTGTGTCATCACTGCCATTTGCTCTGTGACCCGATGTTTTAATACTCCTTGCGCAACTGGGCCTACTTCAACTATGACACCCAGTTTTCCAATAGTACAAAGTAAGTGATGTTCGTCATTACTTTTGTGATCCTCATCTAGCAATACAACCGCTTCAGGCATTCTTTGCTTTACATAAAGTGCGAGTAAATCATAAAACTCGCCTTGCTGCGGAATAAGTAATGTTGGTCCCATGTTTGATGTAGTGTTGTGTAAATCTATCACTAAGTCTGTTTTGGCATTGCCTTTAGGACCTAGTTGCTGGTTGAGCACTTTTGCTCGACTTTGTTCATAGTTGGTTAATGAATTGTCCATCAAAGCGTTTGTGGAAAATTGGCGGTTTAGGTCACTATCCGTGTATCTCTTGTTCTGACTTATTGCTTTGGTATTGGCTAATAAAGTACTGATTGCAAAGTTACTTCTATTTATTAATTCCGGATTAGCTTGCCAATAGTCGACCAAATAGATACCAGCTAGTTCATTACCGTGAGTGCCACCAACAATAGCGACCGAATTTAGTTTTTTCATAAGTAGTCAAATATAATGCATAATAATTCATTAACACTAACAAGTATTTATTACACCTTTCAATATTTGAGTTAGATCTTTTGCTTATAGATTGAAGATCTCGGTTTTAAGCGGCAGTTGACTTGCTACGCTAGTTCAACAGCCTATTAGTTAACTAAGGTTACTTGTTAAACTGGCGTGAATAGTAAGTCTTTTATTTTTTAGGTACATAAGATGTTGAACAAGCCTGTAGCTGGGATCATATTTTTATTAGTTGTTATGGTCGCATACGTTTATTGGCCCGCTGAGCAAATGCAAGCGCAAGGAAGAAATGGGGGGAAAGCAACTTTAGTTAACTCTGAATTGGCTGAGATGATTTTATTTAAAGATGAGATCTCTGCTTTGGGTACTGCCCAGGCAAATGAATCTGTGACGATTACCGCGCAGAGCACAGATAGAGTAAAAGATATTTTGTTTGACGATGGTGATATGGTTAAGCAAGGACAAGAGTTATTAACTCTAGAGCATGCTGAAGAAAAAGCGCTAGTACAAGAGCTAAAAGTAAATCTAGCAGAGCAAACTCGTCAGTTAGAAAGACTAAAAGACTTGAAAAAACAAAGTGCAACGGCAGAAAGTGCAATTGATACTCAAGCTAGCTTACGAGACGCTACTAGAGCTCAATTAGAAGTTGCCAAGATCCGACTATCAGAAAAATTTATTCACGCGCCTTTTTCTGGTCAACTTGGTTTAAGAGAGGTAAGTCCTGGACAGCTTATTACTAATGAAACAACCATTACTACATTAGATGACTTATCCAAAATTAAAGTTGAATTTCAATTACCAGAAAAGTATTTAAATCAAGTGGCTATTGGCCAGTCAGTGGCAGCAAGCAATGTCGCTTATTCAGCCCCTTTTGTTGGCCAAGTAATTGCCATTTCTTCTCGTTTAGACCCTGTCAGTCGTGCATTTACAGTGAGAGCTATATTTACCAACCAAGAGCGTAAACTTCGTCCTGGTATGTTGTTACAACTTAAAGTCGAAACTAAAGCTGCTGATGCTTTAGTTATTCCTGAGTCTGCGATTATTCCAATCAACCAAAAACAATATGTATACAAAGTGGTAGAGGGAAAAGTACAGCGTGTCGAAGTTCAAATAGGTCGACGTCAGCCTGGTCTAGTAGAAATCATGACTGGACTTAATGAGGGCGATGAAGTGGTCACTCAAGGTATTATCAAAGTTCGTCCGGGCTCGGCGGTAACAACTTCAGTTGACGAAGGGGTATAAAAGCATGTTGTTATCTGATGTTTCAGTAAAGCGACCGGTATTTGCTACCGTTGTTAACCTCTTATTACTCACTTTCGGTATTGTCTCCTTCTTTATGCTGTCTTTGCGACAGTATCCAGATATAGATCCACCAGTTGTATCTGTATCGACTAGCTATCCAGGAGCTTCTGCTGAAATTGTAGAAAGTAAAATTACGCAAATTCTAGAGGATAGGATTTCAGGTATTGAAGGGATCAAGAACATAAACTCGACATCGAGAAATGGTCGTTCCCAAATTACTATAGAGTTTAATAACAATCGCGATATTGATTCAGCATCTAACGATGTTAGAGAGCGAGTTTCAAGAGCGTTAAATAATCTGCCAGACCAAGCCGAGCCACCTGAAGTATTTAAAGCTAATGATGATGAAGACGTTATTGTTTGGTTCGTAATGAACTCAGAGACAATGGATACGCTTGAGTTAACTGATTACGCCAGACGTTACATTGTTGACAGATTTGCAGTGGTTGATGGTGTAGCTCGTGTTCGCCTAGGCGGCGAAAGAAATTACTCAATGAAGGTTTGGCTTGACCGCGATGCTATGGCGGCAAGAAATATCACGGTAACTGATATCGAAGATACATTACGACGTGAGAATGTAGAACTTCCAGCTGGTGAAGTAAAATCAACAGATCGTTCTTTTAATGTAAGAGTAGAAAGAGCATACCGAACGCCTGAACAATATAAGTCGTTAGTTGTGGGCAGAGGTGAAGATGGATACCTAATAAGACTTGGTGATGTTACAGAGGTTGAACTGACAGCGGAAGACATCGAAAACGCATTCCGCGGTAATGGTAAAAACATGGTCGGTTTAGGGATCATTAAGCAATCTAAAGCTAATACGCTTGATGTGGTACAAAATGCCAGAGCAGAGATGGAAAAGATCAAGGAAACCTTACCTGCTGGCACTGAGATCTCAAATTCATATGACTCTTCAGTATTTATCGCTAAATCTATTGATGAAGTTTACAACACGCTAGGGATTGCGATTTTACTCGTTGTGTTAGTTATCTATTTATTCCTAGGAAATGTAAGGGCAACGTTAGTTCCTGCAGTTACAGTGCCTGTCGCTTTGGTCGCAACTTTTACTGTACTTATGGTGTTAGGATTCTCCATCAATCTACTAACATTACTTGCCTTGGTATTGGCAATTGGATTAGTTGTAGACGACTCAATTGTTGTACTAGAAAACATTTACCGTCGGATTGAGCAGGGCGAAACGCCTTTGGTCGCTGCTTATCAAGGAGCAAGGGAAGTTGGTTTTGCGGTTATTGCAACCACGTTAGTATTAATCTCGGTATTTATCCCTTTAGTCTTTTTAGAAGGCGATGTTGGCCGTTTATTTGTTGAGTTTGCTATTGCGGTTACCGCTGCTGTAGTTTTCTCTAGTTTTGCTGCACTTACCTTATCGCCAATGCTTTGCTCCAAAGTGCTAAACCACAAAGAGCGTAGCTCTAAAATTGGTAGTTGGCTGGACAAAAGTTTTGACAAATTAGAGTTAAGCTACGAAAAGCAACTGACCAATGGTGTAAACAACAAGGTCGGTTTAGTGGTAATTATGTTGTTGGCACTAGCTACTGCTTGGGGACTTTTCTCTAGTATTTCAGAAGAACTTGCCCCAAGAGAAGACAGAGGTAATTTCTTTGTTATGTTGCGCGGCGCTGAAGGCGCAACCTTTAACAACAATCTTGCCAGTGCTACAGAAATGGAAAGTAAGCTGCTTACTTATTATGAAAGAGGTGATATCGACCGAGTTATCATTCGAGCTCCTGGTTGGGGAGGCAGTGCCGGTATTGCAATTATTGGTATGCCAGAATGGGATAATAGAGAAAAGTCTACATACCAAGTAATGGATGAAATAAACAAAGATCTACAGTCTATTTCTGATGTTAGAGCATTTGCGATTATGCGCTCTGGTCTAGGTGGAAGAGGACTTGGACGTCCAGTTCAATTTGTTATCCAAGGTGATACTTATGACCAGTTGGCTTATTGGCGCGATATCATTTTAGAGCAAGCTCGTAAGAATCCGAACTTACTTCGATTAGACTCTGATTATAAAGAAACCTTACCACAGCTATTAGTTGAAATAGATACTGAGAGGGCGTCAGACTTAGGCGTATCAGTACAAGATATAGGCCGCACTTTGGAAGCCATGTTAGGGCAAAGAAGAGCAACTACCTACATCGAACGAGGTGAAGAGTACAACGTATTGCTCGAAGGTCGTGACGAAGAGTTCAACAGTCCAAATGATTTGGATAATTTATATGTAAGATCGTTACGCAGCGGTGAACTTATTCCTTTATCTAACTTAGTTAAAATAAATGAAAAGGCGACGGCTAGAACACTAAACCGTTATAACCGTATGCGTAGTATTACCATAGAAGCGAACTTAGCTGAGGGATATACTTTAGGTCAGGCGTTAGATTTCTTAAACCAAGTTATTGATGAAAACATTAGTGATAATGTTTCCGTTGATTACAAAGGTCAGTCTGCGCTTTATAAAGAATCTGGCAGCTCAATTATATTTGTAATGTTGATGGCGTTAGCAATTACTTACTTAGTTTTAGCTGCACAATTTGAAAGCTTTGTTCATCCTCTTGTTATCATGCTAGCGGTTCCTCTTGCTGCTGTTGGTGCATTAATGGGACTGAAGTTATCAGGCATGACGCTAAACATTTACAGTCAAATTGGTCTTGTTATGCTCATTGGTTTGGCAGCTAAAAACGGTATTTTAATCGTAGAGTTTGCTAACCAATTACGCGATAAAGGAGAAGAGTTTAAGGCTGCTTTAGTTCAGGCGGCTAAACAGAGGTTACGTCCAATTGTAATGACTTCATTTTCAACAGTAATGAGTGCTGTTCCGCTTATGCTAGCTTCTGGCGCAGGTGCAGAAAGTCGCTCTGTTATTGGTGTTGTTATCTTCTTTGGTGTTGCTTTTTCTACTTTCTTAACTTTATATGTTATCCCGATGGCTTATTATTGGATTGCCAAAAATACAGGTTCTCCACAAGCGGTAGCCAAGAAGTTAGAGCAAGAGCAACAGGCTGCTGAAGCAGAATAAATTAACAACAAAACAAAGATAGTATGAAGCCTAAGCTATATTGGATCCCAGGAACCATGTGTGACCAACTCGTTTGGTCACGCACTTGGCCTGAATTGGAGCAAGAATTTGAACTTGTTCATTTAACCATCCCAACAGAGCCTTCTGTTGACGATATGGTCATGGCTTTATCTGCACAAATAAATGAGAGTGAAATTAACCTAATTGGCTTTTCTTTAGGTGGGTATTTAGCCACTTGTTTAGCTGAACGCTTCCCTAATAAAGTGACCAATTTACTGGTTATTTCAAACTCTCCTTGTCCTTTACCTGAAGCTGAAATTCAACAAAGAAAACAAACGATTAACTGGTTAGAAAAGTTTGCTTACCGCGGCGTCACAGAACAGAAAATTAATACCATGTTAGCAGCGAGCAGAGCTGATGATATAGGACTCAAACAAGTAATCATGCAAATGGAGGAAAACTTGGGTTATGACACCTTGTTGCCTCAACTGAAAGCAACTTCCAATCGAGAAGGTAAATCTGAATTTATCAGCAATACGAGTACGCAAATTAGTTTTTGCTTTGGTGATGAAGACAAACTTGTTAACCACACTTGGTTAACACGGGTTGCACAGCAGAATGATTGTCAGCTATTCAAAGTTGAAAACTGCGGCCATATGTTGCCATTAGAACAACCTCAAATATTAGTTTCGGTAATTAGAAAGTTATTTTTATAGTCAATCTCCTAAAGGAATTTTCTCCCCGAAGAATGTTACAAAATATATCTGTTTAACATTTAGTCTCACACTTTATGCCACTCACCTAGATATAACCTCTCTAGTATTGAGGTTTCTATATCCGCAACTAAGATGTCTGATGAAAACAATAACTGATACTGCAAGTTATGAACTTAACAAGACAATCTTTGAAAAGCCCAGCTAGCGTTTTGGTATTGCTCACCCTAATATTTTTATTTGGAACCGTGAGTATATTTAACCTGCCTATTCAGCTAACTCCGGATATTGAACAACCACAGATCTCTATTATGTCAGGCTGGCGAGAAGCCGCGCCAGAAGAGATTGAATCTGTGATCATAGAGCCTTTAGAAAACGCGGTGAAAAATACTCCAGGAGCACTGGAAGTAACTACGACAATCAACCGTGGTATGGGCTTTATCAATTTAACCTTTGATGTTAATGCCGATATGCAACAAGCCATGTTGGATGTTCTAACGGCTTTAAACCAAGCTCCACCTTTGCCTCTGGATGCAATTGAACCAATTGTTACTTCAGGCGCTAATGGAGGTCCTGGCGGAGGTGGCCAATCTTTAGCTTCACTTTTAGTTGTTCCAGCGACTGACAGTCCAGAGTTGGATATGTCGAGACACCAAGAAGCAATAGAAGCTTATATTGAGCCGAGATTTGCGCAGATTCCAGGTGTCGCTTTTGTTAATCTAGCAAGTGAAAGGCCACAAGAATTAAGAGTGACCTTTGACCCGTATAAAGCTGCTTCCTTAGGCATAAGCATAGATCAGTTGTCACGAACATTAACTTCAGCACAAGATGTTTCTGCAGGCAGTGCAGATGTTGGCCGACGTCAATACACGGTTAGATTTACAGGTCAGTATGACATTGACTCTCTTAGCCAGATGCGAGTGGCTTATAGCAATGGCAGACCTATTTACTTATCAGATGTGGCAACAGTTCAAGAGTCGTACACCGACTTTCAATCTTTCACTCTTAGAAATGGTAAACCCGCTTATTACATCACTTTATCTCGGATGAATAAATCCAACACAGTTGCTGTTTTGGACGAAGTGAACAGAGCTATTAACGAGCTTAACAATGGCGTTTTAGCTGATAACGGTTTAGCTATCGAACTTAGCTACGATGCTTCGGTTCATATTAGAAATGCACTAGACCTAGTTAAGAGTAATTTAGGGCTTGGCGTGTTAATGGCACTAGGTATTCTTTGGATGTTCCTACGAGGTTGGCGAGCGACCTTAATAATAGGTGCAACCATACCTATTTCATTGATGGTCTCTTTCTTGGCATTAAACTTCTTTGACCGCAGTTTAAACGTAGTTTCACTTGCAGGTTTGGCTTTCTCAGTTGGTTTGGTGCTTGATGCAGCAATCATAGTTCAAGAAAACATTTCCCGATTGCGCCGTTCAGGCATGGATAATCATAAAGCTGTACTCAAAGGTGCTGGACAAGTTACCGCTGCCTTATTTGCTTCAACAGCCACCAGCGTAGCCATCTTCTTACCTATTTTATTTATGGCAGGAATTGAAGGTCAGCTATTTTCTGACTTAGCTATGACATTATCTATTTCGGTAATCGCTTCTTTGATCAGCGCAATTACTGTTATTCCTCTAGCAAGTAAATACTTACTTAAAGATTCTAAATTCAGCGACCCGTTCGCAGGCTATTGGATTAAGTTAACTCGTTTTGTAATGAAGCTAACCAATACAAGAGCGAAGCAAGCTGGTTGGATTGGAACCTTGTTGATAGGCTCTTTAGTGATCACACTAACGCTTGTACCTAGAACTGACTTTATGCCGAGAGCTCCGACAGATGGTTTCTTCTATTCTTTAGTTGTACCGCCAGGCGGCAACATTAACTTTATGGAGCAAGAAATTGCAAATAGGGTGAAAGAAAAGATGAAGCCTTTCTTGAAAGACGGCGAAAACCATCTGATAAAAGATTATAACTTTTATACTTTCGGCTCTAATGCTGGTGGCTTTATTTATTCCGCAGACCCGCAAAAGGTAGAAGAGTTAATGACGATTGCTAGAGAGCAGATCTTCTCAAGTTTACCTGACACGCAAGTGTTTATGTTCCGAGGTTCTATGATCCAAATCTCCAATGGCGGTGATGGTCGAACAATGAATATCGATATTACTGGTGCTGATATGGACGAGCTTATTACTACCGCAAGATTGGGGTTAGCGCAGATGCAAGAGCACTTCCCAACAGCGATGGCACAGCCAAATCCAGCTTTAGACATGGCTCAGCCAGAACTTCGAATTGCACCAAACGACCGCCGTATTTCACAAGCGGGAATGACCAGAAGGGATGTTGCTAGATACATTCAAGCTTTCACTAGTGGAATGTTTGTTAGTGAATTCTTTGATGGCAACGAGCGCATGAACGTTATTTTGCGATCTGAACCTTGGCAAACGCCTGAGGCATTAGCTCAGTTACCAATAGTGACAAGAGATGCAGGTATACAAACCTTAGGTGAGTTAACTCATATAGATAGAACGGTTGGCCCATCTCAGTTACGACGAGTAAATGGTAAGAAAACGGTTAGTTTACAAATAACACCACCAGCAGATATGTCTTTAGACCAAGCGCAACAAATAATTAACGACAAAATACTGCCTGTGTTAGAGCAAGAAAAAGCTGAAGGTGTAACCATTTTCTTAGCGGGTAATGCTAAGCAAATGAATACGGCAATTAAGGAAATGACCTATAACTTCTTGTTAGCTCTATTTATCCTATTCTTGTTAATGACTGCTTTGTTCCGTTCAGCTTTGGATAGCTTTTATGTACTTCTAGTTATGCCTATGGCAGTCGCTGGCGGTGTACTAGCCTTAGCAGTACTGAATCTATTCACATTCCAGTCTTTAGATTTATTGACCATGATTGGGTTCATCATTCTGCTAGGTTTGGTTGTAAACAATGCTATTTTACTTGTTGACCAAACTCGTGCGGCTGAAAAGTTGGGCTTCTCTAGAAAAGATGCAGTTGAACAAGCTGTTGCTATTAGAGCTAGGCCTGTTTACTTAAGTACGCTTACTAGTTTATTCGGTATGTTGCCTTTAGTTATTGTACCTGGCGTTGGTGCAGAGATTTACCGAGGATTAGCTGCTGTAATAGTTGGAGGAATGACGATAAGTGCTATGTTCACACTTATCTTAATGCCAAGCTTATTACAGCTGGGAAAAAGCAAATTCAAAACGAAAACTATTAATGAAAACGTAACAGCAATTGAGTCGGTGGTAGCAGCAAAATGAGTATCAAATTTTCAAAAAAACTTATTGTAGTAACTGCGCTTTTAGCGTCGATGAATGTATTCGCACAATCTAAGCCTGTTGTTGAAATAGAGGCTGTTCAGCAGCAGCAACTTGTTAGTGAATTTGTTGGCCATGGTACGGTTTATGGTAAACAAAATGTTACCTTAACAGCAGGAGCTAGCGGTTTATTAACTTATGTTACAGAGCCTGGTCAGAGAGTTGAAAAAGGCGATGTAGTGGCCAAGATTGATTTATTGCCGTTACAGTTACAACAAGCCGAGCAAAGAGCATTATTGAAGCGAGCTGAAATCAATCAACGCTACCAACAAAAAGAGTTAGCTCGTTTGGAAGCGTTGGCAAAGGTGGATGCTGCCGCCAAGTCTGCTTTTGATCAAACCTTAACAGAAGCTGAATTAGCTGAGTCCGATATTGAAATCGCTAAGATTAGATTGAAGCAGTTGCAGGATCAAATCGATAGGGCAGTAGTGAGAGCACCATTTAAAGGTGTTGTTAGTCAAAGGCATGTGAAGGCAGGAACAGACGTTTCTAGAGCCGATATGTTGATTACCTTGCTGGATACTGAACAACAGGAAGTGAGAGTATTTGTTCCTATGCGTTATTTACCCTTCCTAGATTTAGGACATGAAATAACAATGAATAGTGGCAACTTAGAACTAGCTCAGTCGGCAACTGCAGCAATTAGCTCAATTATCCCCGTGACAGACACTCGTTCACAAACTTTTGAAGTTAGAGCTAGCTTAGCGAACTCTGATTTAGGCAAATGGGCGACTGGGCAGTTGGTTGATGTTGTGTTACCAATAAAGCAGAGCAAGGTATCAACATTGATTAATCGAGATGCATTGTTGCTTCGAGCTGATGGCACTTATGTGGTAAAGATTTCTGACGATCTGAAAGCACAACGTATGAAGGTAAAGGTTGCTGGTGGTCAAGCGCAACTAGTTGCAGTAGATACGCTCGACGGAGCACAATTATCAGCTGGTGATAAAGTAGCAATCCGTGGCGCAGAAGGTCTGCAAACAGGACAAGAAGTTAGCTTGAAGCAGGAAGCTCTCTAAAACAAGAAACGCTTTAAAAATAAAAACCTCTTTAAACAATAGTCATTGCGGCGTAGGCCGCAATCTCTCTGTAACTAAGACACCCTAGACATCCTATTACACGCTGAAATAAACAAAAACGACATCAATAGTATTAGTGAAGAGGTAACGATAGCTAAAAGCAACCCTTTTGGATCGTCGTCCATTACAGATACATTTATTATGGTTGCTGTACTTGCTATTAAAATAGTAGCGTATGAAGTGTGAATAAAAAATCTAAAAGCGCTACTCGTTGTTTTTTCAAGTTGGTTGTAGAAGTAACGAGCTGCGCCCCAAATTGGTAAAAAAGGCAGTACCAATGCTAACCCAACTTCAACAAATCCAAGCGGATAGCCTCCATCCGAATACAAAGAGTATAAGGTGTACAGCAAAAGTATGATAAACAAGTACTTGATATACTTGTATAAAATATAAGTCATTTAAATTCCTTTTAAGTTTAGAATGTCCAATAAAGAAGCTCAAAAAAGCTCAGCAAAATAAATCGGCCGCACTCTACCTTCAAAGGGTAGGCAAAACAATAAAAACTCTCGGCTGAAAGCATAATCTAGCCCAAACTGAACCGAATAAAGTAAATTCGCAGCGAAGAAAATTTGAATCTAACTTCGGTTCACTAGATAATTAACACATAGGTGTTTATAGAGAAGTTTATTATGGCGATGTCCCTGCAAGAGCAGCTATTAAAGGCTGGTCTAACTAACGAGAAAAAAGCAAAAAAAGCGAAAAAGTCGAGCAAAAAAACACGTGAATTAAAACGTGAGGTAAAAGCGGCGGCAGAAGAAAAGCGAGTTGCAGAGCAAGAAAAAGCAAAACAACTAAACGAACAGCGCAATCAAGAAGCGCAAGACAAAGCTATTCAAGCGCAAATTATTCAATTAATAGAGATGAATAAATTGGAGATATCCGGAGATATCAGCTACAACTTTACTCATGGCTCTAAAATCAAGGACATTAAAGTCGACGACACAGCGCAAAAGCAATTAGCAAGCGGAATACTAGCTATTGTCAGCTTTCGAGATGACTATGCAGTGATCCCTGGTGTTGTTGCAGAGAAGATCGCATTGAGGGATGACTCTTGTATTGTTTCAAAAGCGGAACAAGAACAGGTAGATGAGGATGATCCATATGCTGATTATGTGATCCCTGATGATTTAATGTGGTAATGAATGAAGCGAATCCTGTCACTTATATTAATACTGTGCACTACTTATAGTGTGAATGCTAAAACAATTAATGTAGTGGCAGGGATGAGCAAACCTCCCTATATTTATAAACTGGCTGATGGAACACCTAGCGGATACGAGATAGAGCTAATTGAGCAACTCTTTGCGCGAATGGGACTAAAGCCAGTTTTTCATTTAATCCCCTATGCTCGCAGTATGAGAATGCTGACGGAGCCAAATGTTGATGCGGTTATGACGGCGTCACCATTAGTGTTCAAAGACAAAAACATTCTAACTAAGCCATACATTAGTTATCAAAACGTTGTGATTAGCTTAGCTAAAAATGAGTTGGAGATAACTGCAATAGAACAACTTGCTCCCCATAGCATAGCTGCCTTTCAAATGGCGTCTAGAGTACTGGGCAAACCATTTGCCATAGCGTCTGCAAAAAGTCCGTATTATATTGAGCTTTCTAAGCAAAGTAGGCAGTTAGAAATGTTAAAGCAAGGAAAAGTGAAAGCGTTAGTCATGGACGTAAATATTTTTAATCACTTCAGAGCTAAACAATTCCCTGAAGTGTCTATCTCAACTTTGTTTCCAACAAGCTTATACGGTATGGCACTAAATGAGCCTGAATTAGTTAGATTGTTTAATCGTACTTGGCTAACTTATAAGAAGTCTGCTGACTATCAACAACTTAAACAAAAATACCAAATGCAACAAAGGCTTTAACTTAAGACTCTTTTATTTAGAGAAGCTAATTCAAGAGAGGCTAATTCAAGAGATCCTAACTTAACAGATATTAGTCTAAAACTACCTCCAAACTTCCTTGTGCTAACAAAGTGCCAAAACATCCATCAATTTAGTTAATTGCTGATCTGGTACAAACATCATGCCTATCGCTATGCTCGTTGGGTCTTCTCTGTGTTGATTTTTTATTTCCGCTTTTAAAATTGCCGAGTCGCCATTGGCCATAACAACCTTGATATAAACGGGAACGTGCTGGATTTTGCTGTGATGTTCAGGCCATTTGGCTATGATCCTACAGCCGCCTTTTGAAATGTCTTTAATCAGACCTGATATTTCAGTTTTTGCATCAAACAAGGCGTCAGGTTGTTCATCGTCTCTATGGACAAAAGTAACAGGTAGTTGAGTTGTTACTCTGTGATCTTTGCGCAAAGCAATACTTTCTATTTGTTTAGGAAAACTAATGAAAAGCAATCCTTTTGGCCGGATAGATAATTGTTCAACCGAACTTCGAAAAGCGACACATTGACCAGCTTCGCCTTCAACTAAGGTTCGAACGATACAGCCTGCTCCTTCTCGAACTATGTCACCATAATCTCTTGCTATGCTGCATGGTAGCGAAAGAATGATGAAGGAACCTTCTTCAAACCCTATGAGTTTACCTTTGACGCGTAAAGGTCTGTCGGAGTTAAATTCTAGGTCGATAAAAGCCCCCGGGCGCATATGCTTAAACGCCACGATAGTGTCGATCCTTTCCTGTTCTGAGATATTCGTTGCAACTGATGTCATGTCTTTCATCCTTAAGCACGCATGGGCAACTATAATGTGCCTATAAGACAAAAAAGCCCTATGCTTAATTCGTTTTGTAACTTTGTCGTTCGATTATTAATACGAACGTCAACGTTCACACTTGTCAGGTGTTTTGTAAATTACAGAAGCTTACAAAACTATAGGTTATTAGGAGGCAGTTATGAAACTTATGGTCGGTATTTTTATCTTGGCCACGTTTGTTTTCAGCGTAGGAGCTGAAACATCAGAGCAAGCAAAACAAGAAGAATCTGAGAAAAAAGAACAGGTTAAATTTGAAGTTAAAGCGTCAGAGTACAATATCCGAGTGGGTGAAGAAATCAGGAGTTTTGGCTGGCAGCTTTCTAGAAGTGGCGAAAAATTTTGCGTTTATCGAGGATCAGGAACAAAACATTTGATCAAAGCTGACATCTTCGACAAGAAAAAATGCCCTCATATTTTAGTGGGTGCTAGAAAATAGCAACAAGTATGTGGAATTGAGTGGCATTGAAGAAGGTTTACTCTTTGTAATTTTTTGTTACAAATATGAAAAATAAGTAAAAAGTGCGCTATTAATTAATAGGGTGCAGTGAGCTATGTTGATAATTTTTAAATCGAAATCAGCATGCTCAATGTGAGCGTTGTTTATGTTTCAATATTTGAAGATAACAGCCCTCAGTAAATAATCGAGTGAGCACTAGTAGGAGTTATATAAGTGTTAAATAAAAAGTTAAACAGTCTTATATGTTTGAGTTTTATTGTTTTGGCCACTGGTTGTACAGAACAAGTGGAAGAGCAAACAAAACAATTACGTCCAGTACGAACCTTGGAAGTATCGTTACAGCAGTCCGGCAGAACACAAGAATTCACAGCTGTAGTAGATGCAGCAAAGAAAGTTGACCTAGCGTTTAAAATTTCTGGGGAGATTGTTGAACTTGCGGTTAAGCCGGGAGAAAGCGTGAAGCAAGGTGACTTGATTGCACGACTAGAAGACAAAGATATCCGTTTGCAATTACAAGAAGCGCAAGCCTCATTTGATATTGCTAAAAATGATTACAACAGAGCACTAGAGCTGATCTCTACTCAGTATATTTCTCAATCGGAAATTGACTCATTAAAAGCTAAATTTAACTCTGCACAAGCACAGCTGGAATCAGCTAAGAACAAGCTTGAGTACACAGAATTAAAAGCCCCATTTTCTGGGATTATTGCTAAGCGATTTGCGGAGAACTTCCAAGAAGTAAATGCTTTGCAGGCTATCGCTTCCTTACATGATATTCAAAATGTTCATTTTAAAATTGACGTGCCAGAAAGTGTGATGATTTTTGCCGCTGCTGACAATAACAGACCAGAGCCTACAGCGTTTGCTAGCTTTGATGCTATTAAAAACGTGCGTTTTCCAATTGAGTTCCAAGAAGTGAATACAGAAGCAGATGATGTAACTCGCAACTACGAAGTTACCTTTACTATGCCTGCTCCGACGGAACATTCTATTTTACCGGGAATGTCAGCTACTGTAGAGGTTGAACCATCTTCAGGCGGTCATACTTCAGTTGATTATTACCTGCCATCACAGTCTGTATTGAGCGATAGCCAAGGTAAATTTATTTATATCGTACAAGCTAAAGAACAAGGTGTTGGTGAAGTTAAGCGTCGTGATGTTGTGGTTGGAGAGTTGACCGCACTAGGTTTCGAAGTCTTTTCTGGCGTACAAGCTGGTGAACATGTTGTTACTGCGGGTATGAGTAAAGTAACTGATGGTATGTTAGTTAAGTTTAATGGCTAATGGAGTAAAGATATGAGTATTACCCGATTAGCTATCGATAACACACGTACGACCTTATTAATATTGATGTCGATAATCGCCATTGGTATTTCAGCGTATAACAGTATGCCAAAAGATTACGATCCTGGTTTTATCATTCGTACAGCTCAAGTTATTACTTACTTTCCTGGTGCGAGCCCTGAACGTGTAGAGCAATTGGTTACTGACAAAATTGAAAAGGCGGTTCAAGAAATACCTGAGCTAGACTTTGTAGCGAGTGAGTCACGCCTAGGCGTTTCTATTGTTAAAGCTAACATCAAAGAAAGCTACAAAGAGATGCGGCCCATATGGGACAATTTGAGGCGTAAAGTTGATGCCGCAAAAGCCGATTTACCAGAAGAAGCACAAGAACCTATTGTTAATGATGAATTTGGTGATGTGTATGGCATTGTCATCGCTATGACTGCAGAAGGTTATAGCTATGCAGAAATGAAGGAAATCGCAAAAGAAGTAAAAGACGAGTTTTTGCACTTATCAGAAGCGGCAAAAGTTGAAATTTACGGTGAACAACAAGAGCAAGTTTTTGTTGAATTTAATAATGCTAGATTAACAGAGTTAGGTTTGTCGTCGGGGCAAATTCAAGACCAACTAGCTAGTCGAAACATTATTATTCCAGGCGGCTCTATTAGCATTAGCGGAGAGCGCATTACGCTAGAGCCTACAGGTAACTTTGAGTCTGTTCAGGATATCGAAAAGACGATCATTCAATTACCTGGTAGTGCAGATGTAATGTATCTATCTGAAATTGCTACAATTACAAGAAGTTATGAAGACCCTGTTGCATCAAAAGTTAAATTTGGTGGTGAAGATGCGCTTTCTATCGCAATTGCTATGCGACACGGTGGCAATAACTTATTACTTGGCGAACAAGTAAATGAGGTACTAGCTCGCATAAATCAACAATATCCTCTAGGTGTTGATTTTACTCCTGTTTCTTTCATGCCTGCAGAAGTTGACAAAAAGGTAGATGAGTTTGTTAATAACTTAGTACAAGCCATTGTTGTTGTTACTATTGTGATGTTATTCACTCTTGGACTGAGAACTGGTTTGATTGTCGCCATGTTAATTCCTACCACCATGGTATCCGGCATTTTATTAATGTCATTGTTTGACATTAGTATCGACCAAATTTCTCTAGCCGCTCTTATCATCGCCTTGGGTATGTTAGTTGATAATGGCATTGTTATGTCTGAGAACATTATGGTGCAGATGGGTGAAGGGAAAAAGCCAATAGATGCTGCGGTTGATTCAGCTGCAGAACTTAAAGTGCCACTATTAGTTTCATCTTTAACAACTGCTGCAGCTTTCTTACCTATCTTCTTAGCTGAGTCTGCTACAGGCGAATACACAGCTTCATTATTCAAAGTTGTAACTATTACTCTGCTTTGTTCTTGGTTAATTGCGATGACAATTATCCCGATTCTTTGTATTCACTTTATGAAGGTTGTGCCAGTGAAGGAAGACAAGGAAGCTGGGTATCTCGTAAAGTACCGCTCAATATTAACAACTTTGCTTAATAATCGCGGTGCGACTTTAGTTGGTATTATTGCTCTGTTTTTTATTGCTATTAAAGGTCTAGACTATGTACCAAGTCTGTTTTTCCCGCCTTCAGACAGACCTTACTTTAAGATGGAAGTTAAGTTGCCGGTAGGAACTGACATCGAGCAAACTGGCAGCATAGCTAGCAAAATAGAAAACTACATTGACCAAGAGTTATTAAATGAACAAGGCGTATCCTCATACCTGACTTACTTAGGTTCTGGTGGCCCTAGATTCTTACTAACTCACAGTCCAGAGCCAACAAGTTCTAACTACGCATTATTGATAGTTAATGTGCATCAATTCGAAAATATAGATGCAACTATGAAAAGCTTAGAAGATTTTGCTTTTGCTAACTTCCCTGATGCCCAAGTTAAACTGCGTAAAATTGAAAACGGCTCTGCGGTACCTAACCCTGTAGAAGTCCGTGTGTATGGCAAAGACAGTGAAAAGCTAATGTCTATAGTGGCTGATATTAAAGCGCAAATGGCTAGCATTAGCGGTTTAAAGTCTATCAATGATGATTGGGGTATGCCTTCTAAGAAATTGGAAGTTAGCATTAATCAGCAAAAAGCGCGTTTAGCAGGTGTTTCCAGTAAAGACATCGCTGTTTCTCTACAGGCACAGTTATCTGGACAAGAACTTACTCAATACCGAGAAGGAGATGAAGTTATTCCTGTTCTTATCCGCTCTGAACAAGCAGACAGAAGCGATATTGGTAAGCTGTCAGCTTTGACTGTTTATAACCAAAGTACTGGCGCTGCAGTTCCACTGAGACAAGTTGCTGAGATCAAAGTGGTTTGGGAGTCGGCATTAATACTTCGTCGAGATCGCTTTAAAGCGGTAACCGTTGGTGCTCAAATTGACAGTTCTATAACGGCATCTGAAGCATTTGCGCAGCTAACGCCTTGGTTAGAAGAACAGCAAAAGTCTTGGCCATTAGGATTTAGTTTTGAGTTAGGTGGCGAAGCCGAATCTTCAGGTAAAGCAAACCAATCAATCGCTGAAAAACTGCCGATTGCCGGCTTTATTATCCTGTTGCTACTTGTCGGACAATTTAACTCATTTAGAAAGTGCTTTATTGTATTAACAACCATTCCTCTAGCCGTAATTGGCGTGGTAGCTGGTTTGTTAGTAGCACAATCTTTTATGGGCTTTATTACGCTGTTAGGTATTATTTCTCTTGCTGGAATCGTTATTAACAATGCGATTGTATTGTTAGAACGAATACAACAAGAGCAAACAGAGAATGGTTTATCACCTTATGAATCCATCATAGAAGCGGCACAAAGACGTTTCCGTCCAATCATGCTAACAACAGCAACTACCGTTTTCGGTATGCTTCCTCTTTACTTAGGTGGTGGCGAAATGTGGGAACCGTTGGCTGTAGCAATTATGGCAGGATTACTGTTCTCAACAGTATTAACCTTGGGGGTTATTCCGGTTCTGTACTCCTTACTGTATAGAGTTGAGAAACCGCAAAACTAAAAAAAGTACAGTCTGTTTAGGCTGTACTTTCTCTTAAAGTTTCAAAGAAGCAATTAGCAGATTACTTATTTGCTAATTGCTTTTTTATTTCTGCAAGCTCATTTAAGATCAATTGCATTTGGTCTTCTTGATGGGCTTGTGCCTCTTCCTCTTTTTCTTGGGCTTTTTCTTCTCTGGCTTTAGCGTGTTCTTCTTCCATAACGTTCACTACGATACCAATTACCATGTTTAAGAAAGCAAACGCAGTAAAGAAGATAAACGTTAGATAATAAATCCAACTCATCGGATACACTGCCATAGTTTCATACATAACGTCAGTCCAATCTTCAAACGTCATAACGCGGAACAGTGTTAGTAATGAAATAGTAATATCACCCCATAATTCAGGATTGATAGCTTCAAACATAGTGCTGCCAACTGCAGCGTAGATATAGAAGATAATAAACATCAATAGCATGACATAACCAAGCTGAGGCAAAGCTTTGATGAGTGAGGTTAAGAGAATTCTAAGTTCAGGGATAAAAGATACCATTCTTAAAACACGGAATACCCTTACAAGGCGGGCTATAAGAGCCATGTCAGTGTTTTCTATTGGGATCAAACTGATGGCAACTATTATGGTATCAAAGGTGTTCCAGAAGTTATGGAAAAAGCGTTTTTTGTTTTCTTCGGCTAACCAGCGAATGATGATTTCAAAAACAAAAAACACGGTAATAAACATGTCTAAGTATTGTGTTGCTAGGTGCAAAGTTGGCGATATTTCGTAGGTTTTGACACCGACTAATAAAGCCGAAGCTATGATCACTGAGATAACAAAAAACTCAAAGAATTTATTACTGCGAATTTTTAGAAAAGTTTGTGGGGCGTTATTAAGGCTCATTTTCTGTTATTTAGAAATTAAAAATCAGGCTGAAGTTTACCGACTAAAGAAACCTAATCAAGACTTAGTTAATATCTGTTGTGCCTTTGTTTGTAACAAAAATAACAACGAAGGTTCGGGCTAATCTGGGCAAATTACTGAAACATAGGCAATTCTAATTGCGTTCACGAGTTTGTTTATAATGCTAATTATGCTGGTTGTTCAGTAGAGGTAGGATTTTATTTGCCACGGCTTACACCAGAGCAAAGCAATAGTACTAAGGATTAATTGAATTTGTACTCAAAGCCAACTCGATACCAACGACCAGTTTGTTGATAAGGATGAGCAACACTGCCTCCTTGATACCACTCTTTGTCGGTTAAGTTTTGAATACTGGCACTAATAGTCATTGGCAGTCCTTTCACATGCCAATTAAAGTTCGCATTGAGCAATACAGTTGAGCCCAGTTTGTGATTTGGATCTTGGTAATCAACTCCTACACCAGGATATGGGTCAACTACAGGTTCACCATCTACAGCTATGTAGATTGGCGATACACGACTGCCTATGTATTTCATTGATAGTTGATATTGCAACTGTTCATCCACTTTGTGGTCGAATATCAAGTTAAATTGGTAATCAGGGATGTTATAAATGTTATCGTCTGAAGCTGTGTAGTTTGCCGTTTCGTGAACTTTACTTTGGCTACCGATAAAACGCAGCGTTTTGTCATCAAAGTGATAAGTGATCTCTTGTTCAAAACCAATAGTGTCAACTTGGCCTGCATTGGTAAATAAAGCTTCATCTTCACCAGCGGTAACTCGACGGAATACAACATCTGTATATTTGTTGTAATACAGATTTAACTTAACCTGTAAGCTTTTATCTAACCAATAAAACTCAGGAGTAAGTTGTAGTGACTCCAACATTTCTGGATTTAAATCAGATGCGCCTCTGAACGAAGCTAAACTGGAATATCGATTCCAATATGGTGGATCAACAAATGATTGTGCATAAGATAACTTAACAACGTAATCATCGGTTTCTCTGATCAAAGCTAATCTTGGGCTGACTTCCTGAATAGAGTCACCTAGGTGGCGGTTTTTAGAGTCGTATCTCACACCCGCATTTAGCAACCACAAGTCGCTTAATTGAGTTTTCACTTGGGCATAAGCTGACCAGATAGATTCTGAGCCTTTAGGTAATAAGTCATTACCATCAAATTCTAACGAACCTGAAATTTGCCCCATAGCTCCATACAAAGATTCACTATCAGTCACTTCCATATAATCATAATCGACACCAACCAAGAGAGTAGTTGCATCCCATTCGGATAACCAACTACTAGCAAAGCCTAGGTCCTTATCTTCCCAAGCTGTGCTGTTAAAGGTTAACTCTTGCTCTTTATTCGAAATAACGCCTGTCGTTTTGTTAGTGTCATAATACACTCTGAAGTTAACTTGGTTATTATCGTTAAGTTGCCAGTTTTTGCTTATGTAAGTATGGAACCATTCTGACTGAGCGCCTGGGCCTATACCGTCAATAAGTGGTACCTGAGAAATATCGTAGGCCGCCCCTGAGCTACCACCAGTAGTAAGTGGCTCAACATAATGGCTTTGACGATAATTAACTAGAAAACGCCAGTTTGAGTCAGTTGTGACTGTCAAACCATAATCAAAAGAAGGTTCATCAAAGAAACCATCTAAATAGCTAGTTACTGGACCTTCGTATGGATATTGCGAGTAGTCTTCTTCTGGGCGAATTTGAATGGCTTCACCGTCAGACTCAACATACTTAAACCAAGCATATACATCAGCATTGTTATAATGAGTACCTGCTTCGAGGAAGAGCTCTTGGTAGCCATGGTTACCTACTTCAGCGGCAACCTTAACTCCTTCAACTTCACCACCTGCCTTCGATACTATATTGATAACGCTAGTTAATGCCGCATTGCCGTGTACTGATGAACCAGGACCTCTGAGTACTTCAATGTGCTTAATTTTTTCTAATGCAATTGAATGGTCAGGGCTAGCCATTGAGAAAGCTCTGCTGTTTAGACGATGACCGTTTAACAAAACCAAGAACTTTTGTTGTGATGAAGTGTACACACCTCTAAAAGCAACGTTATATTCGTTGTGGTCTTGAACTTGAGTAAAGCTCGGAATATACAGAGTAAGCAAGTCTCTTAGGGTATAGACTCCACTTTGTCGGATCATTTGTTCTGTGATCACACTTACTGGAGTTGGAGTTTGCTTTAGTTGCTCACTAACGCCGGAAGCTGAGTTTACCTCTATCTCTAACAACTCCTCTATTGATAACGAAAAATAGTCCAACTGCTCGGCAGCTGTACTAAAAGACGATAACAGGACTAGAGAAAGAAGAGATTTAGATGAAACCATTTCAACGTGAGCTAAACTACAATAATTTGATTATAGGGCCGCGATTAGAAATTTATAGTGTTTTTTTAACCTGTGCTTCAATCTTCTAATTTGAACTCAACTTGGCGGTTCGAAAGTGCTTGAATAAACTCGCCTCTGTGAGCACTAGGTAAAGTTAATTTTACTTCTACATTTTGTTGGTAATCTGTTGATACGATTTCGCCAGAGAACTTATTGCAAATATGACGCAGCCAGTTTTCTTCAGCAAAAGGCAGGGTGATATTAAACTGATCTTTTTCAATTATTGGTATTAACTCAGCTTCGGAAAAAGCTTGTTCTACTGCTTGCGAATACGCTCTAACTAAACCGCCTGCGCCTAGTTTTATCCCGCCAAAGTATCGGATCACAATAACCATTACATTGTTCACAGGCTTGTGCTGCAGAACATTTAGCATAGGTTTTCCGGCCGTGCCTGAGGGCTCACCATCGTCCGACATTGCAGCTGTTTGTGAGTTTGGACTGTCTCCCATGACATAAGCCCAACAATGATGACGGGCGTCAGGGTACTCGTCTCTAGCTTGCTGCAAATAGTCCTTGGCTTGCTGCTTTGAGTCTAATGGCATTAACCAAGTTATAAATTGGCTTTTTTTGATTTCTAATGTGTGTTTAACCACAGAGGCAAGTTGAAAACGGCTCATTTGATTCCAAATACTTTAAATTAGCCACTTTTAAAACGGACTACTTTTTAAAACCAATTGATCGTAACATGAGGATAAAACAAGCAGTAGTGATAATTAGATTTTGAATATGGATTTTAAAACAAAAATAAAAGCCACTCGTTCTTATTCAAAGAGCACGACCAATGAACATAGGGACTTGGCTGGTCAATTTGAAAGTGACCGAGGAAGAATCATTCAATCTGCTGCTATTCGAAGGCTACAGCAAAAAACACAAGTATTTCCACTGGAAAGTAATTCGGCAGTAAGAAGCCGATTAACCCATTCTTTAGAAGTACAACAAACAGGCCGTCACATAGTTAGAACCATATATAAAAAGTTAGGCAAGCAAGCTGGGCAATATGGTTTAAGTGAGTTTGAACGTGAAATAGAAAGCTTAGTTGAAATGGCGTGTCTAATGCACGATATAGGAAATCCGCCATTTGGTCATTTTGGTGAAGCTGCGATTAATCACTGGTTTGCCAAACACTTGGATGATTATGTTTTGTTTAGCCAAGCAGATAACAAAATGTTGTCATTGCAATTAAAACAAGAACTGAAAAGCTTTGAAGGTAACGCACAAGCTTTTCGCATTGTGTTTAATTTGCTGAAACTCAACTTAACTTACTCGCAAGCTGCGAGCATACTCAAATACACCCGCTGTGGTTTAGATCCAAGACCTGAAAAGGAAAAGCCGTTAAGTTATTTGAAAAAGAAAGTTGGCTTTTATTACTCAGAGCTCGAACAAATCAAAGCTATGTCTGAATGTTTGGAGATTCAACCAGGCCACAGATTCCCGTTAGCCTATTTGATGGAAGCTGCAGATGACATCAGTTATTGTTTAGCTGATATAGAAGATGGTGTTGAGAAAGGTTTATTAACTTGTGACAAACTAGCTGAGTTGCTAAAGCAAACCTTCAACGAGATAGCTGGCGAACAAGCGGAAAATGAAATTGCCAGCAACAAGTCGTTTTCACAAGCAATTGATTATGCTTTTAGTCGCTCAGAAAAAGAACCCATCAATAAAGCTCATGAATTTTTTGTTTGGCTGAGAGTGCAATTAATTCACCCGTTAGTCGAACACGCTGCAACACAATTTATTGATAACATAGAATCCGTGTATCACGGTAACCTCAACCAAGCTTTATTAGAAGATGGCAGCTTGTATCATCATATGATTGCAACCTTTAAAGAAGTAGCAGTAAAACATATTTTCAGCACTGATGAAGTTGAAACTAAAGAGTTGCAAGGTTATCGAGTCATTTCAGGTTTATTAGAAGCTTACGCGCCATTATTAAAGTTAAGAACAGATGATTTTCAAGCTATGGTCAACGCTAATAAACGAGGTGGCTTAATTGAGTCTCGCTTGTTTAAACGTTTGGCGAATAAACACCTGAAAGCCTACAAAGTTGCTTTGGAACCTCTAGAAGGCAAGCCAGATTTTAACTTGTTCGAGTTTTACTATCGCTGTCGTTTAATCCAAGACAATATCAGTGGAATGACAGACCAGTTTGCTTTAGAAGAATATCAGAACCTATACCCTAGTTAACTCATGGCTATTTATCTTCTAATACGCACAATATTGGAAGATAAATAACAACCAAATCAACTCCTCACCTTTTGTTTCTGAGTTTTTGCTCCATATTATTCAAATACACTGTGAGATCAGTTAGACTCGCACATTATTTGTTTTTGGTGCAGATTTAACCTGCATAGCTAGTAGTAGAAGAGAAAATGACAGACATTAGCCAAGCGATAGCGGAAATTAAACGTGGTGTAGATGAGATCTTGCCAGAAGAAGATCTTATTGAAAAATTAAAAGAAGGTAAGCCGTTAAAAATTAAAGCTGGCTTCGATCCAACTGCGCCAGATATACACTTAGGCCACACTGTACTTATCAATAAGATGAAAACATTTCAGGACTTAGGTCACGAAGTTATTTTCTTAATCGGTGACTTTACTGGTTTGATTGGTGATCCAACAGGCAAGAGTGCAACTCGTAAGCCTTTGACTAAAGAAGATGTATTGAGAAATGCAGAAACTTACAAAGAGCAAGTGTATAAAATCTTAGATCCTGCAAAAACAACTATCGCATTTAACTCAACTTGGTTTGACAAGTTCGGGGCTGCCGACATGATAAAACTTTCGGCTCGTCAGACCGTTGCTCGTATGTTAGAACGTGATGACTTCAAAAAGCGTTATGCTGGTGGCCAATCTATCGCTATTCACGAATTCTTATACCCACTAGTTCAAGGTTGGGACTCAGTAGCATTAGAAGCTGATGTAGAGCTTGGTGGTACGGACCAAAGATTTAACCTATTAATGGGTCGAGAATTACAGAAAGAAGAAGGTCAACGTCCACAGTCTGTATTAATGATGCCTTTATTAGAAGGCTTAGACGGTGTACAAAAGATGTCTAAGTCATTAAACAACTACATAGGTATTACTGATGCACCAAACGACATGTTTGGTAAAGTGATGTCTATTTCTGATGAATTAATGTGGCGCTACTACGACTTATTAAGCTTCCGTCCAGTTACTGAAATTGCAGAGTTAAGAGCGCAGGTTGAAGGCGGTGCAAACCCTCGTGACATCAAGATTGATTTAGCGAAAGAGCTTATTGCTCGTTTCCATTCTGATGAAGCAGCAGAACAAGCACACCAAGACTTTATCAAACGTTTCCAAAAGAATGCATTACCTGATGATATTCCAGAGGTAACGATTGAGTCTGGTGAAGCTATGGCAATTGGTAACTTATTAAAAGAAGCTGGTTTAGTTGCTAGTACATCAGAAGCGATGCGCATGATTAAACAAGGCGCAGTTAAGCTAAACGGTGAAGATAAAGTAACTGACGGTAAATTGATGATTGAAGTTGGCAGTGAACAGATTTACCAAGTTGGTAAACGTAAGTTTGCCAAGATTAAGCTAGTGTAAAGAAGCATTTTCTTTAACAGATAACTGAAGGGGCTAGTTTACAGCCCCTTTTTTATAGAAATTATATATAGCTCAGGCGGAGAGAATATTGGAGTCAACCCTATACATAACAGGTGCAGGCGTTAGTGCTGAAAGTGGTATTCCTACGTTCAGAGGTGAAGATGGTTATTGGACTATAGGTAGTCGAAACTATACTCCTCAAGAAATGGCAACTCGTGCTATGTACGAACAAAAGCCTGCTGAATTTCTAGCTTGGTATTACAAACGTTTTGTTACCTATCGCAATCATGGTCCAAATTCTGTTCATCACTGGTTGGCTGATAAAACCTTAATCACTCAAAACATTGATGGTTTAGACGGCAAAGCGGGAAACAAAGATTATATTTCTATTCACGGCAGAATTGACCAAGTAACGCCGTACCATATTCAAGGTGAAGATGTAGAAAGAACAGAAGCGCCTTGGCACTTAGTCGACGAAAGTAATTTAACAGCCTCTTTATTAGATATTTTTAAGATATCGAGTAAAGGCCCTGAGTTAGATGTTTCATTGAAACCTTATGTATTGCTATTCGACGAGTTTTATACCGACTTATATGAAATAAGTAGAGCACAAGAAATGATGCAACAAGCGGATAAAATGGTATTTATGGGCACATCTTTCAGTGTGAACATAACTAATATGGCATTAGAGACGGCGAAGTTTAATCAAATTCCTGTTGAAGTGGTGGACCCAGAGCCTACAGTTGTGTTCTATCCAAATGTGGAATACCACAGAATGACGGCTCGTGAGTATATTGAAAGAAGTTAAGAGAAGGCTATAAGTTCTCGTTTATAGCCTAAGCTTTTTAATGTAATTTCAAATATTCTAACTGAAAATTATTCTTTCCTTTTTTCTCAGCTACATCTGCTAATTGTTCGGCTTTTTCGAATACTTCATTAATATCTATGCTATTTGAAGGTAGTACATTTAGCGCACCAATTGATAAGTCGACATTTTGAATCAGCTCTTCTAATTGTGGCTCTACTTGCTCCAATATTCTTCTAATGACAACTTCAGTGCCTTCAGGATCTAAATTAAAAACGGCAATGGCAATTTCATTGGATTGAAATCGGCAGGAAATATCCGTTGCTCTTTTGGTTGATGATTCTATCGCTTCGGCGATCAGTTTAAAGGAAAGTTGATCCTCTACATCATTAACATTTAAGTGGGGATGGACAATGATCACAGATAGGGCATCCTGTTCCCGTTGCATGCGGTGCCATTCTCTTTGGAACACCTCTGCAAAATACGCTTCACTGTATAAGCCGGATAAACTGTCGCGAAATGAAGTACTGAATCTATCAAAAATCATAGGCCTACCTCTCTTCTAATATCGTATTTCGACTCATGTCTTTTAAGTTGTTCTATATAAAGCTACGAGCCAAAACAGCACTTAGTTTAGATAGAATAAAATTAATTATAGACTTTATTTTTACAACCCCCTAAAAATCAAAAACTTGTGCTATTTTTAAAAAAGTTTAAATTATTTGAAATTAAATTATACGACCCTAGGTCTTATTATTTACATTGACGTAACAACATAAAAATAATTGTGAGAGAGAATATGAAAACTTTAAAAAATAAAACTTTAGTAGCTATGGGTATCGCAGCATTAGGTGCAGCATCTGTATCAAGCGTTCAAGCTGTAGAATTCCAAGCACACGCTTTAGAGTCTGGTTACGAGCTTTCTACAATCGAAGGTAAGTGCGGCGAAGGTAAGTGCGGCGGCGACAGCAAAGGCAAAAAAGAAGGCAAGTGCGGCGAAGGTAAGTGCGGCGGCGACAGCAAAGGCAAGAAAGAAGGCAAGTGCGGCGAAGGTAAATGTGGCGGCAAAGCTGACAAAGAAGGCAAGTGCGGCGAAGGTAAATGTGGCGGCAAAGCTAAGAAAGAAGGCAAGTGTGGCGAAGGTAAATGTGGCGGCAAAGCTAAGAAAGAAGGCAAGTGTGGCGAAGGCAAATGCGGCGGCGACAGCAAAGGTAAAAAAGAAGGTAAGTGTGGTGAAGGCAAATGTGGTGGTAGCCACTAATTCCCCGCTTATGGTTTAAGCGATAAGCTTTAGCTTATTACTTAACAACCTGAATCAAGCTCAGGAAGACCTGAAGGTTGCTAAATAGCTTAACACCCTGATTAACTTCAGGGTGACCGGAAGGTCACTATCGCTTGAACTCCTGAAACAAATTCAGGGTGAACTAATCAAGTCTCTAAATTCAACTTAGAATGATCTAGTTCAAAGTCCTAAATCAAATTTGGGATAATCTATTCATAGATCCTGAAACAAGTTCAGGATGGCCTTAGAAAAGCCTAAAATTTGTTCAGGATAACTTAGCGAAAGTTCCTGCAATGAATTCAGGACGACATAAGGTCGTTTAACGCTTACACTTAAGTAAGCAATGTCCAACAAATTCTGAGACGTAATTGATGAATCACTCCAAGATCCAAGGCGTAGGCTTAGGCTTCCGTCGAGAAATGGCCGATGATATCGAGCAACTAATTCAATCCAATATCGACTTCTTTGAAGTGGCACCAGAAAACTGGATGCGCCTAGGCGGTCAATTCCAAGCTATGTTTGAACAGGTTTGCCAAGCAAAAACTATGGTAACCCATGGTTTGTCTTTATCTATAGGTAGTCCGGATCCTTTGGACGTAGAGTTTGTTAAAGAAGTTGGGCAATTTATGAAGCGATTCAATATCGCTTGTTATACCGAACATTTAAGTTACTGCTCGGCAAATGGTCATATGTACGACTTAATGCCAATTCCATTTACCGAAGAAGCAGTAAAATATACTGCAGCGCGCATTAGACAAGTACAAGACATTCTGGAGCAAAAGATTGCGATGGAAAATGTGTCTTACTATGTGACGCAAAATGCAGATATGTCTGAAATTGAATTTACGAAAGCAATATTAGAAGAAGCGGATTGTCAGCTGTTGTTTGATGTGAACAACGTTTACGTAAATTCGATTAACCACGGTTATGACGCTAAGGCCTTTATTGATGCCATGCCAACCGACAGAATTCTTTACGGTCATATCGCTGGACACTACGACGAAGCTGAAGATTTAAAAGTTGATACTCACGGTGCTGATGTTATTGACCCTGTGTGGAAAATTTTGCAATACGCCTATCAAGTTCACGGTGTGTTCCCAACGTTATTAGAACGTGACTTTAATATTCCACCGTTAGAAGAGTTGTTTTCTGAAACTGATAAAATCAGACAAATCCAACAACAACAAAGTATGAACAAGGTGGCTTAATGTCTGAGTTACCTAGCTTTCAACAAGCACAGTTCAAATTAGCCAATATTATTCGTACTGGCGAAGGCAGAATTGAAGGCGTAGAGCAGCGCCGCTTAAAAATTTATCAAGAATTGTTTTTTAATAATGTAGAAGGGTTTTGTACTTCAGCATTTCCTGTATTTAAGTCGTTATTAGACGAAGATTACTGGCGTAAGCTTATTGGTGAGTTTTTTGTTAATCACGAATGTGAAACACCACACTTTGTGGAAATTTCACAAGAGTTTTTAGCTTTTGTTGCTGAACACAAGCAAGAAGATTTGCCGTATCCGTACATGGTTGAATTAGCTCACTATGAGTGGGTTGAATTAGCGTCTTCAGTTGCAGATGGCAAACCTAATGTTACCGCGGTTGAAGGTGATGTGATGGAACTTAAGTTTCAAGCTCCAGAAGCTACACATGCTTTATCTTACCAGTATCCAGTGCACTCAATCTCTGATGAGAATAAAGATGAGATCGCGCCTGAACCTACTAACTTAGTGGTTTATCGAGACTCAGACTTTGATGTTGAGTTTGTATTAACTGACCAAATCTCAGTAATTGCGATTCAGTTATTACAACAAGGTGAAGTAACAACTGGAAATGAAATTGTAGAGCTCTTGTCTGCGCAAAATGCTGGCTTAACAAGTGAAGTGCTAGTGCCACACTTGTCGAAAGCGTTAACACACTTTGCTGAAATTGGAGCGATAGAAGCCGTTAGTTGATATTTTTTCGCCAATTAAAAAATATTTGCCTACTAGAGGTTTTTCCCACACTTTTGATCTGTCATACTGCTCGCAATTTGAAGTAATTTGAGACCAGTATGTCAGAGCTAATTAAAAACAGCATTCGTGCTATTCCTGACTATCCTAAAGCTGGCATCATGTTTCGTGATGTCACAACATTAATGCAAAACCAAGAAGCATTTACCCAAACTATTGATCTTTTTGCGGAAAAAGCAAAAGAGTGGAACATCACTGCAATAGTAGGTACGGAAGCGAGAGGCTTTATTTTTGGTGCTCCATTAGCATATAAATTAGGTGTTCCTTTCATTCCAGTTCGTAAGCCTGGTAAATTACCGTATAAGGTTTATTCTCAAGCGTACCAATTAGAATATGGTGAAGACATTTTAGAAATTCACACTGATGCTTTATCTGAATCAGATAATGTACTTATGGTAGATGACTTATTAGCTACTGGCGGTACGATTGAAGCTACAGTTAATCTTATTCGCAAGATTGGTGCTAAAGTAGAAAATGCGTGTTTCGTTGTTAACCTACCTGACTTAGGTGGTGAAAAGCGTTTAGACGGTTTAGGCATTAACAGCTACAGCATTTGTGAATACGAAGGCGACTAATTAAACCAATGAGTTATCAAGTTCTTGCCCGTAAATGGCGTCCTAGTAAATTTGCCGAGTTAGTCGGCCAGCAGCATGTTAAGTCAGCGTTGATTAATGGCTTAAGTCAGCAGCGTTTGCACCATGCTTATTTATTTACTGGTACCCGAGGTGTGGGCAAGACAACGATAGCGAGAATATTTGCCAAAAGCCTTAACTGTGAAGTGGGCGTTTCGGCAGAGCCTTGTGGTCAATGCACAACTTGTGTGGATGTTGACCAAGGGCGATTTGTTGATCTGATTGAAATAGATGCGGCTTCCCGCACTAAAGTTGGTGATACTCGTGAAATTCTTGATAACGTGCAATACGCGCCAACAAAAGGTAGATACAAAGTTTACCTAATTGACGAAGTGCATATGTTATCTCGCCACAGTTTTAATGCTTTGCTTAAAACTTTGGAAGAGCCACCAGAACACGTTAAGTTCTTACTCGCTACGACAGATCCACAAAAACTTCCAGTTACTATTTTATCCCGCTGCTTACAGTTTAATTTACAAGCTTTATCGCAAACTCAAATCTCGGAACAGCTCACTCATATTTTGACTGCTGAGCAAATTCCTTTTGAACAAGACGCGGTTAGCTTGTTAGCCAAATATGCTAAAGGCAGTATGAGGGACGGCTTGAGTCTGACTGACCAAGCAATTGCACAGTCGGGACAAAACGTGCAACTAGCTGCCGTACAGCAGATGCTAGGTACTGTTGATGTTAGCTGGAGTCAAAACATTATGGCTGCGATTTTGCAGTCTGACTCAGATAAGCTATTGACTGAGTTCCAACGCTTAGCACTACAAAATCCAGATTTAGAAAAAGTCCTGGATGACTTGTTAACTCTGTGTCATCAGATTGCTATGACACAAGTAATGCCAGCTGCGGCTAAGCTCAATGAGAAAAACGAAGCCTTTATTCAAGCGGTAGCACAGCAAATTCCAGCACAGCAAATCCAAGTTTATTACCAGTTATTATTGCAAGGTAAAAAAGACATCAAATTAGCTGCTGATATGATCAGCGGATTTGAAATGATTTGTTTACGCTTGTTAGCGTTTAATCCTGTCAGTGAATTGTCTGATGACACTCAGGTAAAAAAAAACTCTGAGTTAAAGCTACCAGACTCTTCTGTTGAATTAGAATTACCGGAATCGACTCCTGCTGAGCCAGTAGTACAAGAAGAGTTAAAGCAAGAGCTGTTACCACAAGAGCAGCCTGTCCAAGAACCTGAAGAAACGCCTGAGCCCGAACAATCTGTTCAAGAAAGTGCTGCTGAAACTTCTAACGAACCTGTAAATGAAGAAATCGTATCTCCGCAAGAGCAGTTTTCTTCAGAAGAACAACTTTCTTCACAAGAACAAGTTTCTCCGCAAGAACAACTTTCTCAACAAGAACAAAGTGACTTAGCGGCGCAAGAAGCTTTTTATCATGACTTAGCTCAGAGCCAAGGTTTCCAGCCTACAGAGCCTGTTGCGGAGCAACAATCTACAGCGAATGAAGCTAATTTAGAATCGGCAACAGAGCAGCAACCACAAAAAGTCTTTCATAAAGAGCCGCTACTACAAGAACAACCGTCACAAGAGCAGCCATTACAACAGAAAAACCCAGTTTCAGAGCCTGTAGAGCAACCCGCTGTACAAACTCAACAGCAGGACTTCAGTCAGATTGATAATCCTGTAATGGCAATATTAGCTGCTAGAGATGCACATAATTCAGCGGTTGAACTAGAACAAGAAAAGCAGCGACAGCAACAAGCTGAACAGCAAGCGCAAGAAGCGGCTGAGCAAGAAGTTGAAGAACCAGAAGTTGAGGTTGAACCTGAGCTTAAACCGCTAGAACATGAAGAAGTTAGGTACGCTCATGAAGTTGATAGATGGGCTTCTTTGATTGAACGTTCTGGCTTGATGGGCTTAACTCGACAACTTGCGTTACAAAGTGCGCCAGATATTAATGGTAATCATATCGAACTAACAGTGAAAAAGGACTATGCTCATTTATTAAATGAGAAAACCGAAGCTGAGCTGTATGACGTTGTATCTCGTATGGCACCAGACTGTGAGTTTGTGATCAACAAATCGGAAATTGCTGAGTATTCGCCGGCGGCGATTCAGCATAATATTAATGAGAATAGACAAGAAAGGGCAGAGCGCAGTATTCAACAAGATGAGTTTGTGCAAACACTGCTGAACGAGTTTGATGGCAAGCTAATGCCTGACTCGATCAAACCCTTGTAATTGAGGTTTTTGGCCATATATATGGCCCATAAAATTAAGAGGATAAGACTATGTTTAAAGGCGGAATGGGCAACATCATGAAACAAGCCCAGCAAATGCAAGACAAAATGGCAAAAATGCAAGAAGACATCGCAAAGATGGAAGTTGTAGGTGAGTCAGGCGCAGGTCTTGTTAAAGTTACTATGTTAGGTAGTCACAACGTTAAGCGTGTTGAACTTGATGACTCTCTAATGGAAGACGACAAAGACATGATTGAAGATCTTCTAGCAGCAGCGGTAAACGACGCAGTTCGCCGCGTTGAAGAAATGAACAAAGAACAAATGGGCAAAATGACAGCCGGTATGGGTCTACCACCGGGCATGAAGATGCCGTTCTAAGCTGGAAGCCCTTATTTCATAAGGATTGTAGTAGCCTTGAAATTCTTCGGGGGATATACGGGGGATTTAAAGGCAATAAAAAAGCTCAGATTTTAGGTCTGAGCTTTTTAGTTTCTTAGGGAAATAAATACCAAATTAGTATGACTGTCCCAGTTTTTCTGCCAAGCGTTTAATATAATCAGGCTCATTTTTTGGAATCCATTTACCGTATATTTTGCTAATCATTTCAACATTTTTATGTCCCATTTGAGTAGCTAACCACAACGGTTTCGCGCCTGCCATAAGTAATCTACTGGCATAGGAGTGACGAAGTTGATATGAAGGTCTGTGAGATAGCTTTGCCTCTTTCAACCAATTTGCCCATTGGTTAGGTTTAGTTGTTAGCTCTGGGCGTTTATATGGTTGATTGTCACGGCTAAGAAAAACTCTCCTACGTCTAACTACAATGAATTTTTGATTGTTGCCATAGATTCTTTCTTCTATTGCAGAAAGGTGATAACTAACATCTTTAAGCTCTTTTAAAACTTTAAGAGCCTCAGGCAGTAATTCAATTACGCGCACTCCAGCTTCAGTTTTAACCATCTTGAGGTTACCCTTACGGGTTAAATTGTACTTTACGTTGATGACACCTTCGTCAAAATCAATTTCTTCCCAGCCAAGAGCCTTCAATTCACCAGGGCGCATACCTGTCCATGCAAGAAACTTAATCATTAACCTAACTTTAGGAACATGTACGACTTCTAAAAGCGAATCTAACTCCAATTGGCTAAAAGGACGTACATCTTTGTCTTCTCGTAGCAGCTTAAGAGTGTCTTTAGCTAATTTTTCTACATCATTTGCAGGGTTATCTTTGATGTATTTTTGTTTAACAGCGAAATCTAATACTTGTTTAACGGACTTGGTGTATTCGTTGACTGTTGAAACCGAACAGCCTTGGAAAAATAAAGGGTGCTCTTTATTAAACGAGTTACGTAATTTATTTAACTCACTTTCAGTCATGAGTTTTATAAATGTTGCGCCATATTCTTTTTCAAGCTTGTTGATGAACATAACCTCCCGTTTTCTTTCCAGTTCTTCTTTTGTACTTTGAACTGACTTTTGACGGATTCTTTCAAGGCGTTCTGTAGTTAGCTCATTCAGATCCTTATGAGCCAGATTAAAATAACGTAACCAATTTAACGCTGTTTTAAGCTTGTCAAATTTACTATCGGAAATGTAATTAACCTTTGCTACTTTATATTCTTCAAAACAATCTTCTACGCTAATGTCAGCTCTGGTATTAGAAGGATCTGTTGGGAAGTGAGTTGACCAAAACTTGTCTGGATCATTTTTATATGTACCATTTCCAATGTCGTTCTTAATATTAGCTAAAGTAGTTACAGCAAGGTCAATATTAGTTTTCGTTGGCGGCATTCGCAGTGATTTTTTTGTTTTCTTTGGTTTATTTGGTTCTTGAAAAGTGACTCTTAAAGAGCCGTAATGTAAATCAACATTGGTAGCATTTTTTAACGCTTCTTCGACGGTTTTTGAAAGTTTAGTATTTTTCATTACATGTACCTTCTATAGTTACCAAGGTGAACTGAAATTGAACATCCTGGGCCATCTTGTTTCCAAACTACTTTCTCTGGCATTGGCTTTTTCTTATGTTTTAAGCGTTGACGAACTGCGTCTACTGTCTTACCAAGAGACGATGCAGCTTGACTGATCGGCATCCAGCAATCTTCCTCTAAGTTCTTTAAGCGGCGAACTTCATTTTCGAGAAAATCTATACGGCCTAGCGCATACTCGATTTGGTCAGAGATACTTGCGACGTTGTTTAATGTCGATAGCATGTGTTCAATGTTGTGCATTTGTTTTCTCCAATTATTTGCAACTCGAAGAAATGTTAAAAAATTTTCAGTTTTCTACCTAAATTTATAGATTTTTTAAAATCTGCTGTAACCTCATGTAAATAAAGCGAAATAACACGAGTTTAAAAATTTTAAGAAAAATTATTTTTAAATTTCTTTAACTGTTTGCTGATTATTTGTTCGCTTTTTTGTGTGGAGTTTTTTATAGAGCCGTCAATGAGACGACTCTAGTTATCATCGGGATTAAGAGTTTGCTGCTTTTCTTAGTTCATTCAACGCGGTAGCAATAATTTTGTCGCTATACCCCTGAAGGGCTGCATTTGAAGTTAGAGAGAATGGCTGCTTGATTGTATATTCGAGTTTGGTTTTACCGCGATATAGGTTCAATGTCACGTACATAGTAATAGAGTGTTGACCCATACGACGTGTTGTCATCGCTGTAGATTGAACACCATTGTTTTTGTCTTTAAACTTCAGATTAAATTTTCTAATCAAGTTTGATTTAACTGAGTCAGGCTCTAGGGCAATATCGAACTCCCCCTTGACACTGATAGTCTCATCTACCTTCGCCAAATCACTTGATGTAAATAAACGATGAGTCCATGCCGTTACATTCTCATCACTTATGCCCACTTTAAAAGGGATACCAATAGCATCAGTGCCAGGTTTTACTTTAGCTTGAGTTGCTGGCGTTAACGTAATAGAAATTGAGTCATCTGATTCAGTGATTGTGTAAGGGAACGATTGGTCAACCGATGCTTTCTCTACACGGCCTGTGCTGTATTTACTGTTTTTAAAATAAACCAAATTGAACACATCATCATTTCTAAATACATTTGCGCCCCAAGAATCAACAATGCCGGAGGAGCCTGTTTTACTGCAATTGCTGGCATAAAGCCCAGATTTACAATTTTGGTATGCTGAGTTGTCTACAATGTATTCTTTTACTGCTCTCAAGGCATCGTCTTTACTAACTGTTTTGTATCCGTCCGTTTCGAACTTTTTGAATGTAAATGTTTTTGGCTGAAGGTTCGTGACAGGTATTGAGTATGGCTCTGACGAAGTGGCACAGCCAGTGATTGCCGCAGCTGTTAAAGACCCTACAAGTATTTTTCCTATAATATTCATTTTGTTACTCCTAATTAATGTTCGAATATCGGACGTTTGTAATGTTAATGAGTCCGAAGTTCGGACACAAGTGTTTATCACGTATCTTTTGCCAAATATGCAAAAGTCCATTTCAGCCAAGCCATATCAAATGCTCATCGCTTGGTTAGTAGAGCAAAGAAAATCTCAAGACATAACGATGCCTGAACTGGCTAAACGATTAGGTTTGGCTAGTCATAGCTATATTTCAAAAATAGAAAGCTTCGAGAGAAAAATAGATATTTATGAATTCATGCTTATCTGCCAAGCGTTGGGAGTTGATGGCATGGAGGGTTACAGCGTTATGCTAAAAGCTCAAGAGTCTATGCCTAAGCAAGTATCGAAATAAAAAAGCCCTCACGAATGAGGGCTGAGAACACTAACTAAACTAACGAGAATTCATGTTAGTAACTATATGTAGTTACCTGACATGGAAAATACTTATGTTTTTTCTAATGACTGTTCAATAAATAACAACCTCCTTTCAATATTAAGTGATATCAACCTAAACCCCATCAAGGTGTCGCTATCAATACAGCTAGATTCTTCACACATTGACTCTATGCCATTAACCAAAAACTTGAGCTGTTGTCTGACTTCAATAACTGCTTCGCGTGTATCGATGTTTGATTTTGCCCTCTCCATTTGAGTGTCAGAGCTGCACTTATCATTTAACTTTAATAAAGAAGTTAACCGCCATTTAATGACAAAATAACTACCACCCAATAAACAGATAACGATAATTATGCTTGTCGCAACGATAGAAATAATATCTGAGTAATTCACCAGTCATCTCCGTTTATTGACATATCGGTTCCCCAATCACATGCGCCGGAACTGTCCGAAAATGTTACGAAGTCATCGTCAAATAACATAAACCCAGAGCAGTAGTTAGAGTTGTGATGGTCGTGAGTTTCAGTTGTGAACTCATCGAGTAAAGGAACGTCTTGAACTAACGTTTCTTCTAAAATCATCGGTTGAATATCGTCTGCGGTACTCGTGTCAAAAAGCTCGACTTCAACAGCGATAGGCTCAATGTCTGTTGAAATAGTAGATGAAAATACACTGTCACTGATGCTTGTTATTGATGAGCCTGAAGTTTCAAAAAGTACGGTGGCATCATCAGCTAAAGCACAATGGTCGAACAAAAGTTGGCTGAGTAATATTGTCATGTGTTGCACCTTGTTGTCATAAGATGCCTCTTTAACTTAAGAAAATTTTATCTCATTGCAAACCTTTTCTTTTCGTAAATAAAAACAAGTACGTTTCTTCAATACCACTTAAAGCGAAAGAAAAACGATAAGGAGAGTGAAACGATTAACCGCAGCAGTTTGAAAAACTGACTGCAAAAAAAGCAGTTGTGAAACAACTCAATAAGTCGCGGATAGCAGATAACTGCGAAGCACGTTTCTGCTAGAAGCTGCGCATGTTCGCGTGGCGAACTAACCCATTTTTCATTTTTGTTTTACAAAAATTTTAAATGGCAACGAAGTAATGACATTTAAAACCATCAAGCTCGGCGACGAGCGCAGAGTCCAATGCATAGATAAAACTTGTTTAATTCAAGCAGCGTGAGACTCGGTGAAAAGTGGGTTAGTGCGGCGCAGCCGACATGCGCATTAAAGCTTGTAAGCTAGTTACGAAGTAACGTAAAGATAGCTCGTTGACGAAGTTCAACATCAGAGCTATCGGGCGTTTCAAGCTGTTCACTCAAAACAAGGTTTTGAGTTTTCTTTTTTCTCTTTCTTTTTACTGGGGGAGTTATCAGGAATGTCGTTGGGTATTGTGTTGCGAATAAAACTCCTAACTACTTACCCACTAAACGCACTCTTCTTCACGTTATTTCGTATCCATCGAACCTTTGTACTGACTCCATAAATAAACATAACAAAGGAACAAAATGTTAACGTTTTTAAATACTGACAGTATTACAAATTGGATTACCTATCAGTCCTATTTTGAGATAGATATGCACTACGGCCTCAACCTCGGAAATAAAGCTAAGGCCAAGCGAAAAGAAGAGATAGCAATAATACTCGCAGCCCGATTTGGGTTTGTCAGCGCTATCGTTTTAACACATGTTTTTAACGTTCAGCGACACAAAGTGACTGAGTTTTTAAAAAGATTATGTGATAAAGGTTTATTGAATAAAGTGAAGACACATCGTGCTACTGACGGTTTTGTTTACGTGCTGACTTATTCGGGAGCGCAATACGCTGCTGAAGTAATGCGCCACGACGTATTCTTTCGTTCAAAGTCGAACCCCATTGAACAATTAAATCAAAACACCATTATGCACGATTCAATACTGCAATTCGTGTTGATGTTGGGCATACAAAATAGAACCGTAAACGGACAACAATCACCGCTTTGGCTTGGCTTTGTCACAGAAAAAGAATTTAAACGGCTTTATCCTTCAAATAGAGTTAAAAACGTTGATGCTATTGTTATTAATACCGACAACTCAGTCGCGGCTATAGAGATAGAGGGAAGCTATAAAAACAAAAGTAAAATAGAACAAACACTGCTAAAACTGAAAGATAACATGCTCTGTGCACATCCCCTGTTCGATAAAGTGTTTTTTGTCGGCAGCTCCAATAAGATATTTGAGGACAATAAACGGTTTCAAACGCAACTTCTGGAAGAGTTGCCAAACCGATACAACAAGAAAACTAAATCACACTATATGACAGTTGAAGAAGCTCATGAACTTGCGAGTAAACTCATTTATAGAACTAAATTCACAGAAAAAATCAATAAGCACTTTTACTCATAAAAAAGAGCACCGATATTCGGTGCTCCAATATAGTTACTTTTTGTATTTTCTTTTGTAGTGAGATTCAAAAATGTAGATTAGCCAAGCTAGCATCCAAAAACCAAAAGAACCATACCAGGCATTTACTCCATCAAACCAATAGCTCGGGTGCCACTCAAAACCGACGATAGCCTGAAGTACCCATACGAGTACAATAAGGTCTCCCATTCTCATTGAAACTTGAAACAACTTATCCAACACAAAAAGTATAAGCTTTTGTCTTATTGTCATTGCAGTATCTCCTCTTTATCAAATGTCCTGCACCAGATAAAAAGGAACCGCAGAGGAGAATTTCAGGCGTGAAAAAAGCAGACAAACAATTGCCTGCTTTCTGTTTTTTTTGCTCTGCCATACAACCATGACAATAAACATCGCATTCGTGTTAATTGTCAGCACAGTTTTCCTAGCTCTGTACCTTGTACACAGTTCAAAGTCACAGCAATGTGATTTATTAAACTGCCGGATTTCCAAAATGTGTGGGCTTCCAATCAATGATCCCGCTATCTAGGCAAGCGAGTGACGGCTTTTAACCAAGTAGTTGCGAGCGTTCTCTGTTAAAAATTTAGTCCTGATATTATATAAGAATCTACATAGGAAACTATGTGGGTTACTTTCTAGCCAATTAAATAATCAATGCTAATATTTACTTGAAACTGGATCTATAAACAGTATTATTAGTGTTATGTTACATTACATAGATTAATATCATGAGTATTGGTACAAGTGGACGTGTAGTTATTGAAATAGAGCCTGAGTTAAAGCAGGAGATTTACACAAAATTAAAGTCAAATGGTATGACGTTGAAAGAGTGGTTTTTACTACAGTCAAAAGAGTTGCTTAACGATAATAAGAAAAATAAAGACAATGAAGTTAATAGCTAATAAAACAGCCTTTGGTAGGCATGAAACATTTTTTTGCCGCTTAGGGTGGCTTACTAAAGGTTTCTGGAAAGCAAGTGAATTCTCTCAGAATAGTGACTTAGACTTTTTCCGCCAAGATGAAGCGGTTGTTTCTTTAGGTGCTGGTAAGAACATGGTTTCTTCTATTAAGTATTGGTTACAAGCTACTAAGTTGTTTGAGTCAACAAAAGAAGGTCTAAAGCCTACAGAGCTTGGTACTTGTTTAATGGGTACTGAAAAAGAAGAAGGTTGGGACGCTTATCTCGAAGATAAAAATACACTTTGGCTAATACATTGGCTAATAGCCTCTAACGCAGAGCTGGCGACAACTCCTTTTTGGTTTTTTAATTTTTATCATAAATCCAGCTTTACCCAAGAAGAGTTAAAGACAGCAGTTTCAGACTTTGCAAAAGAAAATATCGACTCTAAAACGTCACCAGCGACGTTAAAAAATGACGTTAGTGTTCTAACTCGCATGTACGCCAAAACTCAGCTAGATAAGAAAACAGCAATTGAAGATACTCTTGATTCCCCACTAGTTGAATTAAACCTAATTCAAAGTAAATTAAACAAAGAATTCTCTTCTCAAATTAAACACAATGACATATCTCCATACGTTATTGGTTTTGCCTTATGTGAGCTATTTAATTTTAAAGGTGCAACTAGTTTGTCCGTTGAAGAGTTAATTTATAGTAGAGAGTTAAGTGCTGCTATTGGTGCTATTTTCAGGTTGCCTGAAAATAGTGCACTAGCGCATATCGAGAAAGCCATTGAGTCAATTCCTGGAAATTTTGAAATTCGAGAAACAGCAGGAGTGCACCAAGTATATAAAGTAAATGAACTCAACAGTCTTGATTATCTCAGAGCATACTATGAAGGAGACAAATAGATGAGCCTTCATAATAAAGTTAGTGTTAACAGCTTATACACTCGTTCTATCAACTTAGAGCGAGATTCTGATAACCAGAAGCTAATCTCATCATATATCCCAACTGCAAGAGCAAAAAACTTATACGAAAGAATAACAAGTGTATTGAATAATGAACTTGCTCCAAGAGCTTATTCTCTTATTGGGCCATATGGTTCGGGAAAATCTTCTTTCAGTGTTTTTCTTTCTCACTTGTTAAGCAACTCGGACTCTGATGAGTTCAAGCTATCACACGAAGTTTTAGAGTCGAATAACATCGAACATGGGAAAACACTTAAACAACATGTTGAAGGATCTGATGGATATATTCAGGTTCTAATTTCAGGTTCTCCAGAACCTCTATCTAAGCGAATTCTGTCGGGTCTACATAACGCGGTAAGTGACTACTGGGCATCAAGGAAAGGGCCTAAACCTAAATTTATTAAAGAGCTTGAAGAAGCAATATCTAATAATCTCACTGGCAAAGACGTATCCGACTTTTTCGCGCAAACTCAAGCAGAGATTAACAAGCTTACAACTCGAAAACCCAAAGGTATTTTGCTTGTAATTGATGAGCTAGGTAAGTTTCTAGAATATGAAGCAAGACACTATGGTGCAAACGACATTTTTACGCTCCAGACTTTAGCGGAGCAAGCATGTGAAGCAAACGAGTGTACATTTTTGATATTTGTTATGCTGCATCAGTCTTTTGAGCAATACTCGAAAGGTCTAGGCGAAAGTTTAAAAAATGAATGGGCTAAGGTTCAAGGTCGGTACGAAGAAGTTCCATTTTTAGAGTCAGCTGAACAAACATTAAAAGTCGTAGCTAATGCCATAGCTCAGGATTTTGACAAAGAAGAGTCAAAACTTGTAGAGGCTAATGTTGAAAAAGTTACATCAGCACTCAACACCGAAAAAGCGCTTCCTAGTGTTCTTCAATTAGAAGATGCATCGGCACTGTTTAATAGTTGTTATCCCCTTCATCCGATAACGTCGTTATTGTTGCCATATTTATGTCAAAAACTAGCTCAGAATGAAAGAACCTTATTTAGTTTCCTGGGAAGTAAAGAAGAATTCGGATTTGAAGATTCAGTTAAGCAACTTGATGAAGTAGGAAGCTTTATAGATCCTGATGTTGTATTTGACTATTTTATAACCAATCAAGCATCTGTTATTTCCGACAATACGACCCATCGTCGTTGGGCTGAAGTAATTTCTGCATTAGAGCGTCTAGGTAACAATGCACCAGTTTCTGCAATTAAGTTGCTTAAGCTAATTGGCTTGTTCAACATCATTGGTAGTAAAGGACATTTTAAGCCATCTGAAAACTTGCTTAAAACGATTTACACTGATGAATCGCTGTATAAAAAAGATATTTCTTTGCTGGTTTCAAAATCAATACTGACATACAGAGCTTTCAACGATGAATATCGTGTATGGCAAGGTAGTGATTTCGACTTAGAAGACGAAGTTCAAAATCAGTTAAGTATGTTAGGTAACTTCTCATTAGCTGAGCAGCTAAATGAAGCTGAAATACTTGAGCCTATTGTAGCCAAGAAATACACCATCACTAATGGAGCGATAAGATACTATCTTCCAGAGTTCACGGACGCTTCGCAGTTTAACAGCACTCTTAAACGAGAAACGAGTGCACCTAAAATCATCTTCTTTTTGTCTTTCGGTCAAGATGATGAAACTTTATTTCTCAAGAAACTGGTAAAGCAAGTTGGCAAGAAAGACATAGCTGTTTTAGCTCGTAACTCTTCACAACTAAAAGATGCTTTTGCTGAGATATTTGCATTGAAACGTATTGAAGAATCTTCGCAAGCATTAAAAGAAGATCCGGTAGCAAAGAAAGAGTTCACTGAACGTTATTCTGCTGCGATACAGTTAGGTCATAACTTAGCAAAGTCATGTATTACACAGCCTGAATTAGCTGAGTGGTACTTTGATGGAGTTAAACTGGAAGTTCAATCAAGCCGGAAGTTACAGTCTGTGCTGTCTGACGTAATGGATAGCCTTTATAAAAAAGCACCTAGTTTCCACAATGAATTGATAAACAAAGACAAACCATCTAGCCAAGCGGCGGCTGGTAGAAAACAGTTGATTAATAGACTGATACATAACGCATCAGAAGAAATGCTTGGCTTTTCAAGTGATAAGTTTCCACCTGAAAAATCTATGTACTTATCACTCATTTTAGAACACGGACTTCACAAACAGATAAAAGGAAATTGGGTACTATCTGAACCGAACAAGGCATCGTCTTTAATGCCTGTCTGGAAACGTTTAGATAAGTTCGCGTCTTCTGCCGAAGACTCAGCACGTTCATTCGTTGATATATCAGAAGAATTAAAATCAGCACCTTATGGCGTTAAAGAAGGGGTGCTTCCAATAGTCTATCTAGTTTACTATTTGGTTAAACAAAATGAACTAGCATGGTTTGAGGAAGGAAAATTTCAACCATCTTTAACCTTAGAAGCCGCTGAGCGTTTCTTCAAAGTACCTCATTTATTCTCAGTTCAGAGCTTTAAAATTGAAGGTTTAAAAGCTAGCTTGTTTAGCAGCTATAAATCAGCGTTATTTGGCGATAAAGCTGATTTAAAAGAGCGTTCAGTGATAGATATAGCGAGACCTTTAGCGAAGTTTATTGCTGACTTAGAGGAGTATACGCGCCATACCACTTCACCAACATTGAGCACAAAAGCTAAAAAATTATCCAAAGCTTTTGAAACAAGTAAGTCTCCGCACAAGCTTCTATTCAATCAATTGCCCAAAGCTCTCGGTTTTAGTGAAGACGTAATTGAAAACGGTGATGAGAAAACGTTATCTAGTTTTTCTGAAGTATTAACCGAAACGTTACGAGAGTTAAAATATCACTACAAGGAAATGCTCAACGAACAGCTAAGGCTAATTGCTACAGCATTTTCTTTTGATAGTTTAACCGAAATTTCTGATATTCGAGAAAGCATACGTGGCAGCTTTTTAGGACTTGATAGTTACTCTGTTGATACTGACGGAACAAGGGCATTCATAACACGCTTAACCAATAAAGATGGTAGTGATTATCAATGGCTTGAAAATGTACTCACATTTTTAGCTTCTAAACCACCTCATAAATGGTACGATAAGGATAGAAGCCAAGCTGACTATAAGCTTGCAGGATTTAAACAAAAGTTATTAGATATCAAGCATTTCGCGGAAGAAGAGCGAGACCAAAACCTTGGTGACTTTGAAGTCGTTATGTTAAAGAGTATTAAGAAAGGGAAAGCGCAGAAGCATAAGATGATAGCCATATCTGATTCACAAAAAGAAGCAGCTGATGATTTAAAAAGTCAAATTGAGCAACTCTTTGAGAATGCAGACCCCAACCTTGTGCTGACAGCCTTAGCAGATATCGTCGATGACAGATTAGAAGAGCAAAAGTAGAGCAGCCATTTATGAAAAAAGATTTTACAATCAAAGAAGCATTAGCGGATAAAAGCTCAAGACATATTCTTGGTTTGTCTGGTGGCAAAGATAGTGCAGCTTTAGCTATTCACATTAAACATAACTACCCAGAAATCCATGAAAAGATTGAATACTTTTTTTCTGACACTGGTGCTGAATTAGATGAAGTACATGAATTTTTAGAAATTTTAGAGTCTTATTTAGGGAAAGAAATCGTTCGAATTGGCAGTGAAAAGCCATTTGAACACTGGTTAAAAGTAAATAACGACTACTTACCATCACCTAGACAACGTTGGTGTACCGTTAAACTTAAGCTGCAACCGTTCGAGCAGTTTGTTGGCGATGACCCTGTAATTAGCTATATAGGTATTAGAGCTGATGAACACCGAGATGGGTATATTAGCTCTAAGCCTACAATTAAAGCTGTTTTTCCTTTCAAAGAAGATGAGTTGGTAAGAGCTGACATTTATCAACTTTTAGAAGAAACAGTTGGAGTGCCTAAATATTATGAATGGCGCTCACGGTCTGGTTGTTTCTTTTGTTTCTTCCAAAGAAGAGATGAGTGGTTGGGGCTAAAGCGTAGGCACCCCGACTTATTTGAAAAAGCTAAAGAGATAGAGAAAAAATCAGGAAATGGCTACACCTGGGTTCAAGGTATGACCTTGGACGAGGTGGTTGAATTAGCAGAGAAGAAAGAAAAAGAAAAAGGGATCATATTCACGAATAAGACAACTGACCGCGAAAAGTGGCAAACTGTTTTAGAAAATATGGAAGAAGATGATCCAGAAGATCAAGCATGTTTAATTTGTAGTTTGTAATATGGATGCAAAAAAATATAAATGGAATCAAATTTCTAAAGTAACAACTAATCCTGGAGTTTATGCATGGTATTTACCCTTGAAGATTAGTAGCAAGGATATTCAAGATGTATCTGATGACGTATCCAAGTTGAAAAGTGAAGGAAAAGAAATACTCGCAAAAGATCTGTTGAAAACGTTTGTCGAACAAAAAATATTAAATTTTTATAACGAAGAGCCATATACAGCTACTCTAGAAGGCCCGCTGAAGCCTAAGTATAAAGGCCATGTTTACCACGTACCAACTATTTCAGATTCTTTAATTGAAAGAATGTACGAATGTCCAACTCGAATTAGAAGTTTGGGAGAGATTTTAATAAAAACCGCTCCTAATTTTGCTAGCCCGATATATATAGGTATGGCTAAAAACTTAAATAGCAGATTACAAGTCCATAAACGACTAATAGAAAGCTATGCAAGCAAACTATCGAATACTATAGAAATTCAAGAGTTGCAAGAAGAAGAAAAAAGAGATCATAACTTTGCGATGAGGGTTATTAATCGAAAAATCCCTGAAACTGAAATGTTCGTTTATGTACAAGAAGTTTCAAGCGAAGAAGATATCTATAAAGATGTAGAAAACTTATTAAATAGAATCAATTATCCAGTTTTAGGAAGGAACTAGCATGAGCTTTACTTTTACACCAGAGAGTGCATTAACACTTTCGTTGAGTGGAACAACAGGTACATTCAAAGCAGGTAATGCTGCAGAATCTGTAGAGGTCAAATATTTATTAACACACGTTAGTCTAGATCCAGGCTCATCGCAGGATAAGGCTCTCTTAAAGGAGCTAGCACCGTTTAGAGAAATTTTTAATTTTAAAGATTTGGAATTTGATGAGTTAATGCAAAGAGATATCGACGATGCCAGGGTCTCTCATGAACTAATTCCCTACATTTTAGATGGAGAAAACCATGCATCTGTCAAGTTCTTCCCTCCAATTGTTGTTTTGTTGCTTCCTACTGAAGAAAAGCAGGTTAAACCAGCTGCTTATTACGATGAAATAAACATCAAAGATGAACCTCAAGTAAAAGTTGGTGGAATTGAAAAATGGCATGTGATTTGTTCGGGAAAAGCAGGTAACGAAACCTTTCAATTTGAACAACCGATATTACAAGATGAAAACCCAGAGGTACATAATTTTGTAAAGCTAAGAATTAACCCCAACAAATCAAAATTAGTTATTGTTGATGGTCAGCATAGAGCAATGGCTTTACTAGCTCTATATAGAAATACTCAGAAAGGTTGGGATAATGAGACAAAAGAAGCATACAAACAATATTATGCTGAATGGACACCTGACATAATTAATAGTTTTGACCTTAAAGACATAAAACTTCCTATTATACTTTGTACATTGCCAGCCCTTGACAAATCTTACTCAGGCGATTTTGATTTGAAAAAAGCGGCGAGATCTATTTTCTTAACTTTAAATCAAAACGCTAGACCAGTTTCAAACGTAAGAAACCTACTTTTAGATGATAATGATATAGTTAGCTCATTCTTGAGAAAGCTTTTGTCTGAGGTGAAAGATAGAGATATTACTGAGGAAAATTCTTTTAGAATTTTCAATGTTGAATTAGATCAGGTTGAAAATAAAGTTAAATTGCAAAGTGCAACAGCCTTAACAGGTGTTCAACACTTACACTACATAATAGAACATTTGTTATTAAATAGTGATGATGTTAGTGGTGTCTCTCCTAGATCAGGAAGATTTAAATCGAGAAAATCCGACGGCTATATCAACGGACTAAAAAGTAGGTTGAAAACATCGGACGTGCTTGGATCAGATATCAATGCAACTATATCGAGATCCCATTTTTCTAACGCCGCAGAACTAACGTTAAATGATCAATTTGATAACATATACGGCAAAAGAATTAGGAATATTTTTGAAAGCTTGTTCCCATATACTGTTCACTGCGACGCAGTGCTATCACTAAAAGCTTTAGTTGACGACAAATCTGACAAAACTATCCAATCAGTCTTTTTTGACGGACAAGGTGTAGCTAAGGTCTTTAAAAAGCATTTAGATAATTTAAATGACAAATTTAAAGAAAGCTCAACTCCAGAACTGTCTGAATTACTAGCTCAAATGAATGGCAAAGACAAGGCCATTTCTGAATTAGAAGAAAAGTTTAAGAAAACTCGATTTGAAAAATTTTGCGCTAACCTCTCTGATAAATCAAAACTTAAAGACTCAGAAGGTAATCTTTCGAAACACTTGATAGAGATGTTTAATACTCTATTCGAAAATACATTGACGACTGTAGCTTTTCAAAGTGCAGTAGTTTGTGGTTTTTTTCATGTTGTTGAACAGGTCTCTGATCAGTTTGATGGCGACGAATCAATCGATATAGATAAAGAATTATCTAAATACTTAAGTGATTTAAATTCTCTATTTAAGCCTACATCATTCAAAAAACTTCAAAAATTAATCAGTGTTTTTTCGGGGGCGTTATCAGGAGAGGATGCATCAAATCTAAACTTTATTGAAAGAAGTTCAGACTCTTTTAGAAGTGTTGTTTGTCGTTCAGAAATGCAGCCAGATTTGTGGCCTAAATATAGATACGTATTACTTGAAATATGGAAGCCTGAAAATAATGAGTTGCAAAGCACTGTAAATACAGAACTAAATGAGTGTCGTGAACAAGTCTTCGAAGAGCTGTACCAAGATAATTTAAATAAGTTCAAGAAACAGAATTTAAAAACAGATTCTGACTTGTCCAAGGAAAATTTAAATGAAATATTTAGTAAAAGCTTTGATTCTTACAAAGGATTTATAAAGCACCTAACTGGAACAACATCTACATTGAATGCTTCTTCATTTAAATCGTTGGTTTTGTAGTACATTACTTTTACTACGAAGTGGAGGTGTCTGATAAGCACCTCCATATTCAAATGTATCAAAATCTAAATCTCGCAATCGAACTTTTACTCTTTTTAGAAGTAGTGGTTCATCTTTCGAGAAGTCGTCATATTTCATAAATGACACTTTGCCAGAACCAAAATGGGCCTTTATCAAATCGAATTCGTCAATATCGCCAAGCAACTGCGCAGCGCAACCTACATAAGCTCGTAACTCTGGAGTCACTTGACCTAAATAGTCAGCATGAAAAACAAATGAGTGGTTTTCGAGTATTTCACCACATCCAATTCTTTCCCTACTAACTATAGACGTTTCTTCAATTAAATCTGTTGACGCTAATGAAAATAGCATCTCAGTTGCAAGCTCAATTGCTTGATTATAAGACTTAAAAAATGCTTTCAAATCACGTTTAAGTCTATCTGGCATATGGCTATACGCTTTGCGTTTCTCAAATAACCCTAATGAAAAGTAAACAAGCAAGTCTTCTTTTCTTAGTCGCCTAGACAGTTTTAACTCTTCTTCACCAAATAGCGTGGTTAATCCATCTAATGCTTTCTTATGTGAACCTGAGATTCTTCGAATTTGCTCGGTTTGTTCAAATTCGTCGTTTGCTGGGCATCGACCAAGATCTAATGTTAATTCCCAAAAAGCATCAAAAAGCTCTTTGTGCTTTTGATATATCACTTCGTCGAACTCATTTGAAATTGCTTTGGGGGCTTTTATTAATTTATGCTGCCATTCCCTCTTGTAGGATTGCCTTTTCAATAAAAATTCTTGAGCATCATCTTCATTTTTAAATACGATGAAAATACCTTGTCCAAGAGCGAATGCTTGCTCAGCTAGACTGTTTTCTATGAAGTGCTTTAACTCTGACTGGGAATAATACTTTTGAAATGTATTTTTGGATGTAATTATTCCGTCTTTATATGGAGTGAATTGCCTAATTAAGGATTCACCACCAAGCATAGCGGAAACAACAAGTGCTTTTTGAGCTAATGCAAATGCTTTTGCTAAAGTATCAATCCGCTCTTGTTTATCTTCTATTACATTGATCACAAAACCTAAGTTTACGATATCAGACTCTACGATATTTCCTTCTGGATGGTAAATGGGATCAAAGGAGTTAACATCTAAACCATGCGCTTCAAGCTCTCGAACATCATCACCTTTACCACACCCATAATCAAATATGGAAAACTCACCATCTAAATATCCGTGTTTCGCCAACAGCTGCATAGGAGCAGAGAGTTTATTTCGCTCAATAGCTGTCAGGTGTCGTTGAACATCAATTTTTTCTGAGGTTTCAATGTTAGGTTTAGCCTCACCTACAAGTCTACCAGAGTCATCTAGGCTTAGACCTTTTGTTCTTATTAGTTTCAACCAATTCTGTTTAAAGCCAATGCTTCTTGTATTTTCAAATAGTCCTGCTGCTTCACCTTCTTCAGTGATTTTTTTAAAAAGTTCAAAGAATGGATAGTCAGCTTTAACAAAGGTTTCCTTCCTGTGAAGAATTGGTGGATTTTTAGAATCTTGATAACTTGTAGTTCGTACAGATAGTTTCTCTAAATCAATATTCGTACTCTGCACTAACGCTGGGTATGCGTAGGAATCAAAATCAGGATAATTGAGTAGTGCTACTCGAAAGTCACGTTTCATAAACTTAATAATGTTCCAACTACCATCTTTAATCTTAAGCCCTGTAAGTATTCGACCAATCAAAATTGACAGCTCTTTAGGCAAAGTGTCAATCGCGGAAATATGAACGTACATAGAGTCAGGTAACGATTTTCCTACGACTATATTTGCTACCAATGATTTATAGGCTTTGAAATCCATTAACTAGAACTATCCTTTTCTGAAGAGATTAAATAGAAGTATGCGTTACCGACTTTCTTGAACTTTAGTTTCCCAGCTAAACGTTGGTGCATTAATTGGCAATCACTGATCTTCAGTGCTTTTTTAGTGTCTTGGCTATTAAGCCATTTGGAGTTAGTTGCGGTAGTGCCCATTAATATTTATACAGTACAAGCAGTTAATCTGTTGTCAGTATACAACTATAACTTAATGAAGCTAGGTTGAAATTGTATGTGTTGCAACGGGGAGCGTCCCTAATTTCTATTACAGCAAGCCAAACGGGATTTTCGCTTGACTCACTCATCAAAAACTCAGACCATATTTAAGACGACTCCGTTTTTAAGTTTTTTTAATTTAAGGAGTAGTCCCATGAGCACATTTCTTCAAATATCTCTTTTGCTTTGTTTTCTATATTTGGTGGCTGTAACTTTTTTAGTGCAGAGTCATTGGAACCACTGAAGTATATAGGCAAAGCATTCATTGTTTTATTAGTTGTGGCTTTAATTCTAGAACTTAAAAACTTACCTTTGAAACACAGCTTAAAAAACTTGATTAGACTCCTTTTAAAACTTTAGATAGTGGTATTTCTTAATGAAATAAAAACGGCCTACATATGTAGACCGCTTCAGTTATAAGTCGCTTTTTACAACGATTGCGTTCCAACGCAAGCTGGCAGCCTCAAAGTAATCATCTGGCGGCAGCAGATGGAAAGTTTCAAATTCATCAGCCCAAAGTTTGCAAAAGCTTCGGATCTCTTTGATATAGAAAATCAAAACTCCATACATCAGTTCACCTGTTAGATACTGACTATTGATGTTGGGATGATCAGCAACAATAGATTTACTGATTGATGCTCCAACGATACACCCACAAATGTCGCGATGAACATATAGGTAGCGAGAGAAATCAAGCTTAAGTTCTTCATCAGGTTTACTGACTACATTAGCTAGCCAAAGTGCCGACGATGCATCATCAAACGGCGACTTTGATTCTCGTTTAAACTGTTTTACGAATTTGATTTGTTGATTATGGCTCATTTGTATCTCCGATTTTGAACTCAGAGATAAAAAGGCTCCAACTGGGGAAATTATTGAAACTCAGGGAAGTTAAGCTCTAATTGTTTATTCTCTTCAATCCATTGTGATCCCTCATATTCAAAAAGGCTATTAAGTATTGCCCTGACTAAAGGTAAATCATCAGCAGCAATACCTGCACCTATGTATTTCACTAAAAGAACATCTATGTACTGGTCTTTATCGATCAATTTCAATTCGCAAATTTCATCGTGATAATCCATGAATTTGTGACTCAGATCCTCAAACAGTCCGGCGACAACTGCCGCACTTAATTGCATATCCTTCATACTTTTTATTCCTTGTTTAGTTAGTTTCAAACTTAAAAAGGCGTGCTTTAGGAAAATTTTCCTGGTGTGTAGCTAATTAGTTTTGAGTTCATAAAAACTAGTATGGAGAACACTATGAATATTGAGTCGAATAATAATGTTGTTGAGCTGTTTAGTACCCCTCCGCCAATTTGTCAGGATGAAGACTTTCTTACTTTGTTGGAAGACGGTGATGACTATATTGTCTACGTGCGTAATTATACTGCGTCACAGGAGGTGATTTTAATAAGCAACAGTATCATGAATAGGTTGCCTGTTGAGCTGCGCCCAATGACCAATGTGCTTTTTGCTTGCAACTTTCACATACTCAGACGGTTTGAAGCAGAAATTCGTCAATATGTTCTTCTAGAGTCAAATTCGTTAAGTCTGTTTTTCCAATTCTTTGGATGTGGCTTAAAAGATTTCTGGAAGACGATATAAAATTGAGCCAGCATTATTTGCTGGCTTTCTTTATGCCAAAAAATTTCCCTGCTATGAATCTATCTTATGGTAGCTATCGTTGGGACGAAGAATATTCATATCCGAACCAATACAATAGTTACATAAATGCCCACCTCATTAGGTGGGTTTCTTTTGGTTTTTGCTGTGGTTACTTTCATTTACGTTTTTGCTATCGTAAAGAAGTAGTATTTCTGTGTTATTTGGAGTTGTACTGGTTACGATAAAGATTATCGGTAGATCCACTATAATTTCTTCGGGGGATATACGGGGGATTTAGGCAGTTATTAAGAGTGATGTTGAGCGATTAAGGTAAAGTTAAACCCAGTAGTAATGCGGTCTGCGCGGTTATGTGTAGTGCGAATAATATCCGATTCAGTAGGCATGAAGATGCCGTTCTAATCATTACTGATTGCACAGAAAACCACGCCAGGGCGTGGTTTTTTTGTTTTTGCATTGTGCATAAAGGAAGGTGAACAGCTCATTTTCCGACATAATAACTATCATCTTTCAACATAATAATTCTCACCTTCCAAAATAATAGCTTTCGCCTTCCAAGATAATAACTCCTAGCTACCCGCTACAGTAAATACTCCGTTTCAGCACTTAAAAACAGTTGCTCAATCAATGAATGTTGATCTAGTGGTGAGTTGTTTTTTAAGTAACGAACAAAATCTAGTGAAGTTGCTGGCTTATTCGGATAAGCGTGCTTTTTCCACAAGTGCTGTAATGCTTTGATGATAGGCTCGTCACCAATTTGTTCTCTTAACTTGGAGAATACCAATGTAGCGCGAGAGTATTGATCGTAGCTTTGGATTGCATCAATGAGTGCTAATTGCTCTGAAAAGTCAGCTCTTCGTCTTTGCTTGTAACGCTCTTGCTCGTATTCGACAAGAGAACGCATTGCGTCGATGCCATAGTGTTTCTCAATAACAACTAACTCTATGTATTTGGTTAGTGACTCAATAAGAAAAACTCTTTCATCTGGTACACCATTGCCAATATCATGGCCAAACCATTGGTGGGCAGTTTCATGCACTGAGCGTCGGTATCTTTGATCAAATCCTGCTGATTCACTTGGTTTAGACAAAAAGCCAACCTTATGTCCAATGAATGTAATACTCGGCAGTGCGTAACCAGTACCGCCAAATTCAGGCATAGCAATCGAGCTAAGTTGTGAGTGCTTATAAGGCGTTATATTTGTAGCGAACCACTCAAGCGTATCTTTCATGGCTTTGAGGTTTATGTTTGCCGCTTCTCCTAGCGTTGGAGTAAACACATTTAAAGTTGTGTCCGCACTTTGCGTAGATATTTTATCAAACGGTACTGACACCCACGTTGGTATTGCTCTGATTGGTTGTTTTGTTTGGTAATGGAAAAAGCGTCTATCTCCTTCAGCCCATTGTTTTACCAAGGCTCCTTGGGCAATCGCATTATGGTTAGAGGCGGTCGAGATTTGGCTAGAAAGCTGTATCCATTGGTATTCAGCTGCTATTTCGTCATCGTTATTTTCTAGTTGTGATGGTTTTATTTCGGTTAGTGGTGCCAGCTCGAATTTTTCTCTTAAATCAGGATCTTGTAACTGTAGCACTTGCTTGTAGCCAATGACTGGCAACAAAGGAATCGAGCGCAAGTAGGTGAACTTAGATTTGACGGTTTGGTGCATAGTCGCAGGCCACAGTTGAGGCTGTTTATAGGTAAAGTTAATTTTTACTTTTCGTTGCTCGCTAGGAAGAAGTGGCTGTGCGAAATCATAAATGCCTTGAGACAGTTCATCATCAAATTTAACTGAGCTAAACTCCGTATCATCAACATTAGCGATGAATCCCATTGAGTATTGACCGATAAGCACTTGATTGATTGTTTTATCAGTTTGATTTTGTAAGGTGTACACAAGTTGAAAATCGGCATATTCTTGTTCTGGATAAATATCGACTTTTGAATCAATAGCAATCACCGTAGGTTGAGGCTTGTTTGCCCAATTGCCGTAGCTTTTTTCATAGTTTGCTTTCCAGGCTTCTCTCTTGTGAGAGTTATAAAGAGGCTTTTCCTCCGCCAGTTGCCAATGCAATGACAGACCATAAAATCCAGTTAGACAAAAGGCTAAAATGATAGGCAGTGGTATTTTTAAAAAAGGTGAAACATCTATTTGCGTGCCTCTGTGGCTGCGGTAACTTACCAGCAACACAAGTGACAATGAAAATAAAATCCACAATCCCATATAAGGTAGGTAAACGCTAAGGCTTCTATCGAATCCCCAGTAATTATCAGGTGTTCTCAAGGTTGAGCCTGCAATATTCCAAAAGGTATGAGCTATCTCCAAATTAACTGCAAGAGGAGTGAATTTGAATAGCAAAATGAATGCTATTGTCACCATTACCGCTAAATTAGATTTAAAAATATGATGCAAGGATAAAAACATAGTGCCTAACAGTACTAACGGTAAGGCGGTAATGCTTAATATGCTTAGATAAGACTTAAAGTTTAATTGGTTATTGTTAATGAGCTCGGCAATAAGACTGCCTAAACCTGTAAGCGTGACTAAAATCACAACCATTACTGCGAGAGAAGCAACTTGAGAAAGAACTAATTGGTAATTTTTAACAGGTGTAACTGCGGTTAATTGCTCCATGTTACAACTTTTCGCTAATTTAGTTATCTGCCAAGTCCAAAGTACAACCAATAAGCTGCCCAAAAATAGTTGCATATCAAATGCTGCTCGGCTGAGTGCATCAACACTATTTGGTGCTATAAGCACTGAGAATGACTCTGAGTAATTAACTCCTGATAGTACTTCATTAAAAACAAGTACAGGCCACAGCAACAAAATCCCTAAAGTGATTTTATTTTTTATCAGAGATATCAACTGAAAATGGACAAGCCCAACGATAGGATTTTTGAAGTAAAAAGAAATAGAGTTCACTTTTGCTTGAGAAGTCTTGATTTGAAGTGAGTTGCTTTTGTAATCAGAGTTGGGCTCTGCTTTTGTTACCGTCATATAAATTGCTAACAAGCCTAGGATAAGCACACTTAAGCGGTTAATGATCTGCCCCAAGTCTATGGTTTGATTGGCAGTGTTGAAATTATCCAATGCAGCCGTAATTCCGTATGGATCAACATTTAACATGAGCTGATATAAAGACTCACTTAAAACACTGCTGCCAGCTAGAATCGGATTTCCATTTATACTGGCTAGGAATAAATAGCCAATCCACAGTCCTGCAAAAATGACATAAATGAGCAATGAATTTGTGAACTTTATTGCTAACCACAAAGCAAATGCAGCAGCCAAAATCACAGTTGGCAAAGTTAAAAGCAACAGGCTATGTAAACTCAAATTTATAAACTCTAGCGAAAAGCCAAACTGCCAACTGAGTGACCCCATTGTTATTAGAAATAACAGTGAAAATGCAACCAAGCTGATAATTATTAAAGCTAAACAACGCGTGAGCCATCGTTTCTTAAAAGTGACAGGTGTCACCAATATCAACTCACTCATGTTTGAGTTTTCATCTCTTAAAAAGAGCAGAGACGCAAGAATGCTTATAAGAATAGGCAGCGACAACATAAGCAATGCTATTTGCACTATTTTCAATTGTTTAACGGCATCAGGTCCATTTGATGGAAAAACCGCGGAAAAAAACAATCCATACAAAGCAAACAAAATCATGCCAATAATAAAAATAGGCTGACGTGCAGCAAATTTAAGTTCATTTTTTAGTTCATTAATCAACATCAGACAGCCTCTCTAGAAAGTTCAAGGAAATAGCGGTCCTGCAAACACGCTTTAGCTGACGTGGCATTTGCGCAAGGTTTCTCTTCACTAAAAACTCGCAATGACGGTTGGCCAAATTGGTAATGCTTATTTAAAACAATGCTCGAATCAGACAGTTGCTGTTCAATAGGTGCAATCCAAACAGAGTCTTGTAAAGGCTCGATAAGCTGCTGAATACTGTTGTTGTCAGTTATTGCTCCCTTATTCATTAATGCTGCGTGGTGACAAAGATTCTCAATGTCTTCCACTATATGTGTTGAAAGGAGAACTAATTTATCCCTACTAATAGTGACCAATACATCATGCAAACGCTCTCGTTCTAGTGGGTCAAGCCCAGCCGTTGGTTCATCTAAAATGACTAATTTAGGTGAACCAAGTAACGCCTGTGCTATGCCAAACCTTTGTCTCATTCCGCCGGAAAAGTCAGAAACTCTCTTTTTTGCTACTTGGGTTAAGTTGGTGATTTCGAGAAGCTCTGGAATTTGTTGCTTCACGGTTTCAGCTGAAAGCCCTTTGAGTACAGACATATGTTCCAGTAAAGATTGGCAGCTCATGTGAGGATATACACCAAAATACTGAGGCAAGTATCCGAGCACTCTTCTCAATGTTAGTGGAGATTGAAACACGTTAATGCCATCGAAAGTTACTTCACCTGAGTCGGGAGATTGCAAACAGGCTAAGGTGCGCATTAAGCTGGACTTTCCAGCTCCATTTGGACCAAGTAAGCCTATCATTCCGCAAGGTAGGTCTAGATTAATCTCTCTTAAGGCATGTGTACCGTCAGAATAAGTTTTATTGAGCTTGTTAATTTTCAACATATTAAGTTCCATACAAGTGACGTTGAATCAAGATTAAAAGGGGAGCTAACGCGAAGAAATCTGTAAATGATTAACGGTTCGAATTTGATGATGAAGTGGAATAAAGATATGTTTTAAAAGCAAAATGAACGTTTATCATCAAAATAAGTGCTTTCATCACTTATCTGACACATTTACACCGTTTTATAACAAAATATAAAAAACTGTTGGCTTATTTTTATGAAATTTATGTCTCGCTTTTCATTTTTAAAGCGCTACTTTTTAACACAAACACATCATAGCTTTTTCGTCTTATTGCCTATTCTTGCTGCAATTATGGCGGAAGCCCACATTGAATTCCTAGCAAATAAACTTAGTGGAGCTGACAATTATCTGTTGTTAAACTTTGAGTATTTTATCGCTTGTCTACCACTCTTACTTGCTCATTACTTGGCATATCAGAAAGGGAAGCTTAGAGGCTTCATAATTTGGCTGATAGGATTTGTTGTTTATCCATTGCTTAGAGAAATCTTGAGAGAAGTATTCAACTCGACCGAGTTCGATTCACTGCTGTTAAATCTTAATAATTGGCTATTTCCTTTAGTTGCTAGTGCGTCTTGGTTTTGTGCTAATTATATCCAACAAAGACAGTCACAATTTTCTTTTCCATATATTTACAAAGTGTTTAGCCTTAACGGAATGCTGGTTATTTCTTTTATCGTTTGGTCTGCAATTACCGCAGGGGTTTTCGCTAATGTAGATGATCCTATCCGCAATCAACCGTTAGATATGGTGATTGATTTCAGTAGAATTGCAGCTGACCTAAGCATTTATAGCAGTTATTTTTTGCAGTTTTTACTAGTCGCTAGTTGCATATTCGTTATTTATTTTATTAATAGATATGTGCTTATCCAACGCATGTTAGCTCAGCACGGGTTAGTTTCATTTTTGTTGTCAGGTTTAGTATTAATTTTGCTTAGCACGCCATTGCTTTCAAGTCTGGTTTTATTGTTGCCATTGAATATTGAAGAATTCACACTATTACCTTCGCAAGATCACAACATATTTGCTCCTGATAATTATCGTTTCACCTTTATAGTGTTGGCGATATCAACGCCAATCATTCTTGCTTTTGAGCGACAACAACAAGGTGTAACACTAGCGCAAATTGCTGAACAGCAGGTACAAACTGAGCTAAAGTTACTTCAGCAGCAAATTAATCCTCACTTTCTATTCAATACCTTAAATAACTTGTATGCATTGGCCCTTAAAAAGTCAGATGAATGTCCAGATATGGTTATGAAACTTTCAGATTTGCTTCGTTTTACCGTCTATGAAGGGCAGCAAAAGCAGGTGCTGTTGAGTAAAGAAGTGACGTATCTTAAAAACTATATTGATTTGCAAAAGATCCGTTGGGGTAAGCAATGCACACTGAATTTAATCTGGCCTGCAAATGCAGATAATTGGCGCATAGAACCTATGTTACTTATTACTTTATTAGAGAATGCTTTCAAATACGGTGTCGAGCCACAAACCGCTGAAACGGAAGTCACGTTTCATTTAACGGTTAATAATGGAGAGCTTCATCTCATTTGCACCAACGAAGTATGTGAATTCAATAATGATACATATTCTGGAGTAGGGTTAGCGAATTTATCAAAACGATTAAAATTGCTATACCCGAACAAATATACATTAACATCAAAACAAGATGGAAAGCTGTGGAAAGCCGAACTAAAAATGGAGTTAGCCCAATGTTAAAGGCTTTACTTATTGACGATGAGCCTTTAGCTCATGACGTGATAATTCATCATTTATCCAAGCGTAAAGATGTGACTATCGTTAAGCAGTGCTATCAAGCAGCAGAAGCGTTAGCTTGGCTAGCAAGTAACGATGTTGATTTACTATTTCTTGATATCAATATGCCGCAGCTCTCAGGTATCGAAATGTTAAGGGTAATGGCTAACCCTCCCCAAGTGATCATCATCAGTGCTTACCAAGAGTATGCTATTGAAGGTTTTGAACTTGATGTTACAGATTACTTACTTAAACCGGTAAAGGTGGAAAGACTAAACCAAGCTGTTGATAAGGTTTACCAAAGAGTTAATACAAGAGCTAAAACCCTTGCAGAGGAAGTAAAGGAAGAGGCTATATTTCTTAAAGTTGATCGCAGTTTAAAGAAGTTCACTCTAGCTGAAATCACTTTATTTGAAGCTTACGGTAACTACGTAAAGTTATGGCAAGAGTCAAATGTAACCTTAGTAACTAGCACACTTAAAAATATATCTGAGCAATTACCAAGTGATAGTTTTACCCAAGTTCATAAATCTTTTTTGGTTCGAAATACTGCCATCATGGAATTTCATGCAAGCACGATTGGACTAGAAAATGGCCGTGTTTTAAATATTGGCAAGTCGTATAAAAATGCGGTTGAGCAATTAAAATCAACCTAACTCTGAAATATTAAGCTCTGTTGTTTTTGAAAAAAACAACAGAGATTTCCAAGTTTTCCAGCTATTCCTAACTATCAACTCTTCTCTTTACAATTCGTTTAACTTTTCACCTTGATCAAAATTTGATCTTCTTTTACCATTAAATTTATCAATTGATAAATTAAGTGTGTTTTTATGGCAAGAGGAAGACCTCAAGATCCTGAACAGCAGGAAAAAGTGAAATCGGCATTAATTGCAGCGGTAAAAGAGTTGCTTTGTGACAAGGCTTACAAGTCGATTTCGATTAGAGAAATTGCCGGTCGAGCAGGCACTTATTCCGCAATGATCAGCTATTACTTTGAGAACAAAGAAGGCTTAGTTAAGGCTATGTTGCTGCGAACAGCCGATGAGCGAAAGATACAGTTGGCAGCTATTACCGAAGAGGTGGTGGCAGATTCCGAGAACAGTATTAATATTTTGGTTAACCGAGTTATCACGCTGTTGTTAAGAGAGCCTTGGTTGTTTCGCTTATTTCAGGATGAGTTAATGCTAGTTAATCACGAGTTTAGAAACTTCTTTTCGAAAAACTTTGCACAGGTTGTGATATCTGAATTGTATGGCTTGTTTGCTCAGTTACAGCAGAAAAAAATCATCAGAGATGACCTAGAGCTTAAATATCTAGTGCCATCATTTATGAGTCTAATCAGTTTCCCAATTATGGCTCGTCCTGTACTTGGTCAAGCCATTGGCATTGATACTGAAACACTAGAGTCTAGCGGTTGGCAAGAACACACTAGCCAGCTATTAATTTCCCACCTTAAACCTCGCAATTAAGGCTTATATCATGAATAAATTAATGAGTATCTTAGTCGTAGTCAGCACTGTATTAGTTGGTTGTGGCAGTGATGAACCGGTTCAGCAGCAAGTAAACAGAACCGTTTTAACGATGGAAGTGAATGCTAGCAATAATATGAGCCAACGAATTTACGCTGGTAAGTTAAGAGCACAGGAACGTGCGTCGTTAAGCTTCGAAGTTCCAGGAACTATCACCAAGGTAAATGTGCATTTAGGCGATAGAGTTCAGGCTGGTAGCACTTTGGCTGAACTAGACAATGAACAATATGAATTAGAGCTGCAAGCTCGACGAGCTGAGTTAGAAGCGACAAGAAGTCAGTACCAAGATGCCAAACTAGAGTTCGAGCGTTTGGATAATTTGAGTGCAACAGGGGCGGTTTCTAAATCTTCGTTAGATCGCGCAAAAGCACAAATGGATACGAGTTTTGCTCAATTAGCTGGACTGCAAGCTGGAGTTAACAACGCAATCAAGCAACTGGAATACACAGTGTTAACTGCGCCATACAACGGTGAAGTAGTTAGCCGTTTAGCTGAACCTTCGCAAACAGTCAGTGCTGGTCAGCCAATCATTGAAGTGGTTGGTGTCGATACTGGTTTAGAAGCCGTTATTTTTGTGCCAAATGAAGTGAGACAAAATTTAAACTCAGAAACTCAAGTTGCAATTAGGTTGTTGCCAGGCGATGTAAGTGTAGCGGCAAAAGTATCAGAAGTAGGCGGAAGAGCAAATGCCGCTGGTTTATTCGAAGTTATCCTCAAGGTAGACAACAAGCAAAGCTTAGCAAGAGCAGGTCAGTCGGTTGAAGTATCTTTAAATATTTCGAATAGAAACAGCGATGTTCCAGTGATCCCTGTTACTGGCTACGGCATGAATGCAAATGGCCAGCCTTATGTTTACGTTGTAAAAGGCAATCAAGTGTTTGCTCAAACCGTTGAGTTAGGTTCTATCTCAGATTTAGGCGTTGAAGTTATTAGTGGTTTATCTGGCGGCGAAATAATAGTGACCAAAGGCGTTGATTTATTAACAAATGAAGAGACAGTAAACCCAGTAGACTATCAAAATAACCGATTCGGTCTTTAAGCGAATTAGGAGTATCGAATATGAATATTTCGCAATTTGCTAATCAAAACCGACCATTAGTGATATTGATGACTATCACTATGATGGTATTTGGTTTTTTAAGTTATTTTTCACTTCCTGCTCAGGAAGATCCTGAAATTACCATCAGAGAAGCTATTGTATCTAGTAGTTATCCGGGCTTACCAGCAGAGCAAGTAGAGCTGTTGATGACTAAGCCGCTAGAAGAAGCGATGCTAACAGTAAAAGGCATTGACGAAATTCGTTCAACCTCTTCTGATGGCATGTCGGTAATACACGTTAAAGCTTATGATGATTTAGAACCGAAAAAGTTAGCGCAAACTTGGGATGAAATCGAAGAAGCTGCCCATGAAGCAGCAGGTCAATTGCCGAGTGGCGCAAGTACGCCTTCAGTTAATGATGACTTTGGTGATGTTGCCATTATCACCTTGGCGTTAACAGGTGATGATTACTCAAAAGCTGAGTTGTTCGACTTTGCTCAGTATGTAAGAGATAGACTCAACGGTGTTTCTGGCACCAGACAAGTTGATATTATTGGAGCGCAGCAAGAACGTATTTACATTGAAGCAGAGAACGCAGTTTTAGCTAAATCTGGAATTTCACCAAGTTTTATTGTTAGCGCGCTACAAGGGCAAAACATCATAACGCCAAGTGGTGTTATCGATACAGGAGATAAAGCCTTTTCGTTGTTAACAACGGGGGACTTCAAATCAATTGAAGAAGTTAAAAATCTTCTTATCCGAATTCCTACAGACAACTCAGTACTGCGTTTAGGCGACTTAGTCACTATCACGCACGGTTATGCTGACCCTGCACCTAGAAGTGCGATATATAATGGTAAATCTGCGTTAGTATTAGCGGTTGTAATGCAACCTCACCAGAGTGTGATCAACTATTCTAAAGAAGCCAAAAAAGTAATTACTAGCTTGCAACAGGAATTGCCTGTTGGCGTTAATCTAGACATTGTCACTTGGCAGGCAGAGCAAGTTGAAAATGCCGTTTATGGTGTGTCTATCAACGTATTGCAAACTCTAGCAATTGTACTTGCGGTGGTGATTTTATTCCTTGGTGTCAGAACTGGACTTATTGTTGGTTCTATTGTTCCAGCGGTAGTTTTAGCTACGCTAATGATAATGTCAGTAACTGGTATCGCTATGGAACGAATGAGCTTGGCGACCATAGTTATTGCGTTAGGTCTACTCGTTGATAATGGTGTTGTAATTGCTGAAGATTTTAAGCGTCGACTGTCAGATCACGGAGATAGAGACAGAGCACTTACTGAAACTGGAAGAGAGTTGGCAATCCCTCTTTTATCTTCATCGTTAACCACAATTCTAGTATTTACCCCACTTATGCTGGCGCAACATTCAGCTGGTGAGTACACCCGAAGTATTTCTCTAGTTGTATTGATCACATTAACCATTTCTTGGTTGTTGGCAATGGCAGTAACACCAGTGCTTTGTCACATGTTTATCAAACAGCCGACAAAAGCCGAGCTAGAAGCTGAACAATCTTCAGGCATGTTTGCTAAGGCTGAAAGAGTTTATGAAGTTTGGCTAAGAAAAATCTTAACTCGTAAGAAACTGTTTGTTGCAGCTATGTTCTTATTATTACCCTTAGGTGGACTACTGGTTTCTAAAGCGCCAAAGCAATTTTTCCCGGGCAGTGATAGAAGTCAGGTATTGGTTTACGTCAATTTGCCTGCTGGAGTGACAACGAGAACAACTCAAGATCGAATTGAAAAGATGGTCGCTATCGCTATGGATAAAGAAAAGTATCCAGAGGTAAAGGATGTGATCGGTTATGCCGGATTTGGTGGGCCTAGATTTGTATTGTCATTGGCTCCGTTAGATCCTGCAAGTCATGTTGGCTTTATGGTTATCAACACCGAAGACAAAGAAGCGGTACAAGCTATTATTCCTCGATTAAGAAATGACTTTAGAGCACAAGTAACTGACGTGGAAGCACGAGTTTCAGGCATGTTCCTTGGCCCTTCAGACCCGAATGTAATTCAAATTCAGGTTAAAGGTACTGACGCTGTTTATTTGCAGGAACAAAGTCAAAAGATTGAGAAAATGCTGGCCGACTTTCCAGGGACAATCGATATTTGGTCAAACTGGTTTAATCCAGTGACTCGCTTAGATGTACAAGTTGACCAGCAAAGAGCGCTTGATGCTGGGGTTACTTCAAGCGATATAGCGACAACACTATCGGCGTATGTTTCAGGTAGGCCTTTATCAGAATACCGTGATCACGACGAAGTTTATCCCATAATGGCTAGAGCGGTATTGGCAGAACGTAGCAGTCCAACTCACTTAGAAAACGTAGCTATTTTCCCAGGAAATGGCACTGAAGGCATTCCGTTAGGACAAGTTGCAACCATTAAACCAGTGACGGGTTTTTCATATATTCAACGTGAAGACTTGATTAGAACCGTGACTATAGAAGCACGTAACTTACAAATTTCACCTGAAGATATGGAGCCTCTGCTGTTAGCAAAAATTGAAGAGCTTAACAGCCAGATGAAACCAGGCCATTTAGTGGAATTCGACGGCATAGTAAAAGACTCAAAAATTGGTAAAGCTGCCTTATTTGCTGGCTTCCCACTTTGTTTAGGTTTAGCCATTATATTGCTTGTCGCGCAATTCAATAATTACATAAGACCGCTGATTGTTATCTTAACGATTCCATTGATTATTTTAGGTGTTGGTATTGGCTTAAATGTGATGCAAGCAGAGTTTGGTTTCTTAGTTATTCTAGGTCTATTCGCGTTAGCAGGCATCATAGTTAACAACGCCATTGTGTTGATTGACCGAATTGATATCGAAAGGAGAAACGAGCAGCAAACAGACTGGGAAGCTGTGGTTGTCGCTTGTGTTCGTAGGTTAAGACCTATTTTGATCACAACGATTACTACGATTGTTGGCTTGTTACCTTTAATTATTGGTAAAGACGTACTCTTCTACGGAATGGCTTCAATAATGGCGTTTGGTTTGGCTGTTGGTACGGCATTAACCTTAGGCGTAGTACCTGCTTTGTATTGTATTTTCTTTAAGATTAAGGATGATAAGCAAGGTTAAGCGTAATTAGTTTTAAGAAAAGCCCAGATTGATATTTGGGCTTTTAAAAAGCTTTTTGTTACTTCTAAATAAACCCTAAAGGGTTCTCACCTTTTAAGTGGTTGATTCTGGTTATCAATGTTGTTTTTGTATTAGGTTTCGCCGAATGGCGAGTTCCATTTTTGCAACAGCTCAAAAACGAGGCGCAAAAAAGCCGTCCCCTAACAATATCTTAATCTCATTATTTAATTTGTTTTGTCGAAAAAGACAGGATGATTTTTCGTCCATGAACAGCATCCTTTTCTCGGCGTCCATGCCTCACACTTGATACCAATGAGGTGAATAAATTGACCATTCAGCGAGAATTAAAAGCTTTCTAGACAATGCATTGATTACTTCAGGCTTCCTGCCTTTCGCTTTGTCAGCCTTCGGCTGTTCAAAAATATTCCCGACATTTTTGTGCAGAGAATGGTTATTCCCTTTTCAAAATCAATAAAGCCGTATAGGGAGCTTTTAAACTCGTCCTTCGGAAGCTCATCAGAAGCGCGATAATTGCGCAAAATTTGTTTGATGTAGGAAAGCTATAACTGCACAAATTTCGCTTATTCTCCCACTTCTGATGCAGCTCTGAATTGGTTAATTTATTCACCTCATTGGTATAAGAAAACAAAATTAAATAATCAGCGATATTGGATGGGGAAATGGCTCAGAGCTCTCAGAATATTCGGAATAACTCCTGCTGGTTCAGGTTTACTTTCCCCGCTCAAAACATCTGAATCCAATCTGATTTTTCTCGAATAAAACGGGCATGGATGCCCAATTAGAAAAGAGTACATGGATGTACTTCCTTTTCGTATTCGACGACAAAAATCAGATTTTATTCAGGTTAAATGTTTTGCGCTAAGGGCGGCATTTTCGCTTACCTTTTTTGCTGTTGAAAAAGGTGAGAACCCTTTAGGGTTTAATAAAAAACAAAGAGTTCTTAAAAGTACTTTTTGAGCTGTTGCAAAAATGGGGCTCGCCATTAGGCGAAACTTAAAAACAAAAAAGATAACAAAGACACCCACTTCTAGAATTTATTCTGCTATGAGATCCTGACCTCCGTCAGGATGACGAGAGTAGATGTTAGTCACACTAACGAAACAGAAGTTTATCTTAATGAAAATCATTATTATTAAATGGAAAGTTTAACTTTTGTTCAGTAGACTCGCTCCAGTCAAAGCAAGTGAGGTTTACCCTAGTGTCAGATACAAAAATCTTAGTCATTGAAGACGACTCAGTACTGAATGAACAGCTTAATGAATTATTAGTCTCAAAAGGTTATCAAGTTGAGCAATGCTACGATGGTGAACAAGGCCTGATTAAAGCTTCCACAGGTGATTACCAGCTGATTGTTTTAGACGTAATGCTGCCGCAGCGTGATGGAATTTCGCTGTTAACTATGCTGAGAAAAACCCGACAAACTCCAGTTATCATGGTTACTGCTAAAGGTGCAGAACAAGAGCGTATCATTGGTTTTACCCAAGGTGCTGATGATTATGTTTCTAAACCTTTTAATCCCACAGAACTTATTTTGCGAATTGAAGCGCTATTAAGACGTTCAACTCGTGCAACAGAAGAAATAAACCATTCAGAACTTAATTTAGAGAACCTGAAACTAAATTACTCAAACAAATTAGTTCAAGTGGATGGCAAGTCTATCGATTTCACACCGATTCAATTCAAACTGCTATGGGAATTGCTGTTACACAAGGGGGAAACCTTAAGCAAAGCGTATTTATATCAGCAAGTGCTCAATCGGAATATTGGTGCCTATGACCGAAGTTTAGATATGCACTTGAGCCGATTAAGACGAAAGCTAAACGATGCAAATGGACCTGGCGAAAGGCTTCACACTAATCACGGCAAAGGATACTGTTTAGTATGAGTAGACGATTATTTTGGAAGCTGTGCTTAGTGATAGCAACAGGCATAGTTGCTTTGTTTTATATGATTAACCAAGTCACTTCGACTACCGAAGAAGGCATGAGCATGCTCGCTCAGAAAGACAGGGCAGAGCTTACTAGCTGGGGTGAATACGCAGAAGAACTATTCACTGCCGGAAAAATGGATGAACTCAATAGCTGGCTTGAGCAACTTGCTGAAAAGGAAAATACTTGGGTATCCATTGGTAGTTATGATGTGCGAAGTCTCGCTGGCAACCAGTTAAAAGAAGAGTTTTACACTGGTCATAACATGGGTCGAAGTGTCGATTGGAAGATCCATCTTTATTTTTCATTCAATCCAATAATGGAAGTGCCATTTAAACAGGAAAGAGTAAGCTTTTTAATTCAGTTACCTGAGAGGATGAGGCCAGGAACTTATTGGCGCTACACAGAAATAATACTGCAAATTGTTGTCCCAACCATTTTGTTAGTTTTGTTCTCTTACTTTCTTTATCGTTACATTATGAAGCCGTTACGTCAGCTGCAATTAGCAACAAGAAGATTAACTAAAGGCGACTTAGGTGTTCGTGCAAAACCTTTAATGGGAGAGCGTAAAGACGAGTTTTCAGAGTTGGCTAGCAGCTTTGACCTTATGGCTGAAAGAATAGGTGACCAGTTAATAAGCCAGCGGCAATTGATTGCTGACCTTTCCCACGAATTAAGAACTCCGCTAACTCGACTTGATATCGCTTTGGCTTCGGTGCAAAACGAGCAAGAATCTGAAGATATTGATCGCATCGCCAGAGAGTCTCAGCATGTACGCAAACTTGTTGAAGACACATTAAACCTAGCTTGGTTAGAAAATGAAAAACCTGAGTTACAACAAGAGTCGCTAGAACTGACTGATTTAGTTGATGTGCTGGTGGAAGATGCGAAGTTTGAGTTCGCCGATAAAAACATTGAATGTGAGTTACCAAACTCAGCCATGATTAATAATACAAGTCACAGAGCTGCTGGTCAGGCAATAGAGAACATTTTACGCAATGCTTTACGTTATACGCCAGCTGGAAAAACGGTAGAAGTTAAGCTGACTGAAAGTGACAACCACTACCAACTGAATATTTTAGATCAGGGACCAGGAGTACCAGAACACCTGTTACAAACCATCTTCAAACCTTTCTTTAGAGTTGATAAATCTCGCGAAAGAGATGGCAGCAGTTTTGGCCTAGGCTTAGCGTTAGCACAAAGACAGCTAGCAACAATTCGAGGCAGTGTTACTGCATCTAACAGAGACGCTGAAGGGCTTTCGATGCTGATAAGTTTACCAAAGGCTTAATAGAAAAATGATTAATGTCTTTAAAAACTAAATAGCCGAGTGCTTGTGCTACTCGGCTGAAGGTTCTTAATTTTGGATTAAAAGTTAATTACATTCCTGATTTACTATAAACGTATTTTGTTTTTCATAAACAAAGGTCACACGCTTTGTTCCATCTGGTAAATAAGTAGTAACTGTTTTTACTACTCTCCATGTACTAAGTACTTGTGGATCACTAGGACGACAGTTTATTGGCATTGCCGTTCCGTTTGCAGCAGAACTGGCTTCTTCTAAACTGTTAAAGCCATTAACCCCAGTTGAAGCAGCTTGTTCGAAAGTGCTTCCATCAGTTGTTCGTGAAGCTTTTTCATTGAGACTGATTTCAACAGTTCCCCCCTCGACTACAACATCAATAACCAGAACTGAACCATCATCCATTACTAGTTTTACATCAAAGGAAGATAATTCACCAACCTTAGATAAATCAATAGCGGGAATAATTACTTTTATAACCGATTCAAGCTTTTCTATAGATGAAACAAAAGCATAGAAAGCTGCATTATCAGCAACGCCATCATCTATATCTTTATTCAAGTCACCTCTGCACGTGTTTGTCGTTTCTTTGTAATCCCATGCTGTTGAACAAGACAATGCTGAACGAGGAACCGAGGATGATTGCTGCCCTGTCGCATCTGTAATAGAACCGTTATTAATTCTTAAGTTATAAGAGTCTATAACCCCTTTTCTTGCAATTGATAGCTCATAAAACGCTTGAGTGACATTTATTTCTTGTTGTGTTGGCTGAATACTTTTTGCTGATTTACTGCCTCTTAGTATCAAATTACCATTGTTATCATAAATATCTGGGTAGACGGTGATTTCAAATTTTTCTGTTTCTTGATTATCAACATCAAAGAAGGTGTAGAAGTCTTTTTTAGGCTGAAGTTCTAAATCTTCGCCAACGCACCCAGCTCCTGAATTGCTGCATTGTTGTAATTGAATATGGATGGGAATAGCTGATATAGCTGCATTTTTAAAGTTTGAAGGGCAGCTTGAAAACCCTGAACCTAACTTAGATGAGCATGCTAATACCCTATCATTTCCGAGTGTATTACCGAATGAATAACTCGAGAGCGTCAAACCACAAAGTAATAGAATAGAAGATAAGAGTTTCACTTTAAGTCCTTTTAATCATTTCCAATTGCGCAAGCTTGTATTAATTCAAATCCATTTTTTATTTATTTGAAAGTTTTGTCTACTTTATTTTTGATGATGAGTTTAGAGTCGAAAAGCAAAGCAAAACTAAACCCAAATCTGAGAAATGTAACAAATGTAATAATCCTTTATTTAATTTTATAAATGATAATAATTCGCATTAGCGAAATTAAATTACAACAAATAAAGGGTTAGTATGAAAGCAACAAAGCGTTTCTCTGCTGCGCCAATAGCAACAGCTGTAATGTTAGCTATGTCAGCAACACAGGCGACTGCCGAAGAAGCACAAGAACAAGAGATGGAAACTCTGGTTGTCGTTGGTAAAACCACCAATACTGAAATCACACCAGAAGAGTTAGATAAGTATCAAGCAAATGATTTAGCAGATATTTTCCGAATTATTCCTTCTGTTTCTGTTGGTGGCTCTTTGGGGATTGCACAAAAAGTTTATATCAGAGGCTTGGAAGATACTTTATTAAACGTAACTGTTGACGGAGCCCCGCAAACAGGAACCTTATTCCACCATATTGGCCGTGTTTCTATTGACCCTGAATTATTAAAAGAAGTTGAAGTACAAGCTGGTGCAGGTGAAGCAACAAGTGGCTTTGGTGCAATTGGTGGTGCGATTCGATTTAAAACTAAAAACGTTGATGACTTGCTTGATGAGGGCGAGTACGTAGGCGGTAAAGTCAAAGCTAACTACTTCAGCAATGACGGTTACAAAACCAGTGGCAGTGTTTACGGACGTTTAAATGAAAACTGGGGAATACTTGGTTCTTATGTTTATTCAGACCGTGAAAACATGGAAGACGGTGACGGCAATGAGTTGTTTGGAACTACAACAAAGCAAAACTTAGCTTTCTTTAAATTAAATGGTGAACTAAGCGATACCCAATCACTAACTTTTAGTTATGAAAACCGTGAAGAAGAAGGTGAATTCGGGCAACGTCCTAATTGGCCAACGTTAGAAGGTCAGACTTTGTATCCTATGGATGCAGAGCGTGAAACGCTAGTACTAAACCACAGCTTTAACCTTAACAAGTTAGTTAATCTAGAAACGAGTATTTACAGCACAGAATCTAGTGTTGTGCAGAATGTTTACGACCGTTGGGGCCGTTATCAAGGCAAATTAAAAACAGTAGGTTTTGATATTCGCAATATCAGTGAGATAGGTAATCACACACTAACTTACGGTGTTGAATATCGCAGTGATGAAGTGACAGCAAAGTCTTTAGAAGCTGACTCAACAGGTGAAACTAAAGAAGAAGGCACAGTAAAAGGTATTTACGTGCAAGACCATTGGCAAATCACTGACGCATTATTACTGAGCTATGGTGTGCGTTTTGACCAGTATGACTTAGAACAAACAACCTACGGCAGAGAAACGGATAGCGACGGAGTAAGTCCTAACATAGGTCTTAACTACAGCTTCAATGATAACTGGCAACTGAACTTAGGTTATGCCCAAGCTATGCGTGGTAAAGAAGTGGGTGACTCGTTCACTATTGAAGCTTCACCTGATTGGGTATCTATAGATCCAGAACTAGATGCAGAAGAAGTTGATAACACTGAGATCGGTTTAATTTATCAAGGTGAAAACCTACACATGACAGCTTCTGTTTATAAGTCTGAAATCGACGATGTGATCTTAGATCAATTAGGTCAAGGTACTTACTATGAAAACGTTGGTACGTTAGAAACTGACGGGTTCGAACTAAAAGTAGGCTACTGGTATGAAAACTTAGAATTAGTTGCAAGTTACAGCAACAACGACGCTGAGTTAAACGGTGAGACAGTTGAAGGTTATGAACATGTTGGTTTAGCTAATGCGAGAGGCGACACTTGGGGCCTTAACTTAAACTACACACTAAACGATGACGTTGAATTAGGTTGGAACTTCACACATGTTGAAGACCTTAACAACATTGAAGTGTTACACCGTGCCGTTGAAATTGGCTGGATTGACGAAACGTATGAAATTGATAAAGACGGTTATCAAGTTCATGACATTTACGCTCAATGGCAAGTTAATGATGGCTTATTGGTTAACCTAACTATTCAAAACCTATTCGATGAAACCTATCGTGATCACTCAAGTGTTGGTGACTATGGCCACGTTCCAGACTGGGATGGAGTTGCTGGTGTAAATGAAGCTGGTCGAGACATTCGTTTATCAGTTAGTTACCAATTCTAACTAAATTCAAAACAATCAAACGCTCGTGACAATAGTTACGGGCGTTTTCTATGCTTTTAGGAGACAACATGAAAGCAAAAACTCGATTGCTTTGGATGAAGTTACACGCTTATTTTGCCTGTTTTTTTCTGCCTATCACCTTGCTGTATATAGTGACGGGGATGCTTTACTTTTTTGATATCAAAGGAGAAGTAAAGTCAGAGCAAGAACACTTTATTACGATAGAACAGCCTTGGCCTGAGTCGGAACAAGACGCTGAAAAACTGATCCGAACTTTGCTGGTGGGTGAGAGATTTGTTGAATTACCAGAGGATTATTATCTGTGGGAAGGCAAGCACGATTGGTATGGTCATGAGCGCGAAGTATTACTTTCTCAAACTGATAAAGCGAATGTTATTGAAGTTCATATAAAAGAGCATGATTTGTTAATGCAAATGTTGATAGTTCATAAAGGGTTTGCGGGCACTTACTTCAAAGTGTTTTCTATTTTCTTTGGTATTAGCTTGGCATTCAGTATTTTATCTGGCGTTGTAATCACTCTACAGTTGCCACAACTAAAGAATACTTCGTTAATTGCTATCGCTATGGGCGCTGTCTTTTTAATATTTGGTTTTATTTAGCCCTTAATTGTATTTAACTTTTAGTTTTATGAGCTCTTAATTTTATTTAAAAACAAAAAGCCCAGATAGTTTAGCCATTATCTGAGCTTTCTTTTTGAATAAGAGCTGTTTAGCTAGAGTTTTAATCTTTAGCTTCTAGCTTCTTTGGTAAGTGCCCACTAATCTGTTCATTGCTATGCAGTGAGGTTCTACTTTTGCTAATAATTCTTGTTGAGTTAATCCTTCCGGCAATTGTAAGTCGCTATCTAACGCTAACACCCAGAAGTAATATCTGTGCTGACCGTGACCTTCTGGTGGCATAGGACCGCCATAGTTATTGTTACCAAAGTCATTTTTTCCTGCGGTGTATTCTTTGCTGCCTTCTGCTAATTCATTCACGTCAGCTGGAATGTTATACAAACTCCAATGAACATAACCATACGCGCCTATTGCTGAAATTAGGGGGGCATCTGGATCATGACATAAAATAGCGAAACTTTTTGTGCCCGCTGGTGCGCCTTGCCAACTTAACTGCGGTGAAACATCTACACCTTCGCCTGTGTGTTTACTAGGAACCGCTTCTCCATTGGCAAAAGCGGTACTGGTTAATTGCATATCAGATAAAGCAAAGCCCATTTTTCTCTCCATAATTTGTATTCTGCTTTGAATGGGCAACAAGATATGTTGGACGGCTTCGTATGTCTATGCGTTAGTACAAATTAAACTGTATTCAGCCAAGTACTATTACTGTTATTGAAGCTATGAAAGTGAGAATACAAGTATAAAACTAGACTTCTACAACTGAATTTCTCTCGACAAGCTTAGGAGTGAATTGATTTTTTATATCTAGTTTTTGATGTTCATAAACATCGCGAAGCACTAAGTTTGCTGCCATTTGAGCCATTTGTTGAACAGGGTAGTTGATGGTAGTGAGAGTAGGGAAAAGGTAGCTTGCGTATACTAAATTATCGAAGCCAACAATAGAAAGGTCTTTAGGTAAGTTAAGGCCTAGTTTTCTTGCTGTTGTCATTGCACCTGAAGCCATTTCATCATTGGCACAGATTAATGCTGTAAAAGGTTTACCTTTGTGTAGTAACTCGGTTAGCCCATGGCTACCGCTTTCATGAACAAAATCACCAACGAACATTAAGTCAGGATCAAAGGCTATACCGGCTTCTTCTAGTGCTGCTTTATGACCAAATAAGCGATCATTAGAGTCAGCTTTCCAATCTTGACCTGTAATATAGGCAATTTGTTTATGCCCTTTACCTAAAACGGTTTTAGCTGCTAAGTAACCACCGATCTTATTATCTAAGTAAATGCAGTTTTCCTCTAGCCCCTTTACCCAACGATTCATTAGATAGATGGGTACATCGCCTTTCGCTAATTCAATTAAATATTCATCGCTTAACGCTTCAACATGTAAGATTAGTGCATCGCATTTGCGACTCAATAAAAATTCAATACCGTCTTTTTCTCTTTGCTCTTCACTATGGCTAGCTGTGAAAATGACATGTTTTTGGGCTTGTCTTAATTGTTCCTCTACGCCACTCATTAAGTGGCCGAAGAAAGCACCATTTAACTCTGGAACCAGAACTCCAACGCTGTTTGAGCGATTAGAAGCTAATGATTGGGCCATAGCATTTGGTCGGTAACCTAGGGTATTCATCGCATCCATAACTTTGGCTTTGGTTTTATCGCTAACTCGGCCAGTGTTATTAATCACCCGAGAAACAGTCGCCAACGAAACACCTGCTAATTCAGATACTTGATATATAGTTGCCATTTAAATCACCCTTGTTGCCTAAGCCTCGAAGTTTAACGATTATGTCGCTTTTACGCCAGTACGACGAAGGTTTAGTTGTTCCGTTATTTGCTTTTGTAATGAGTCCGATATTGGGTAAAAGCACATAGTAAATGCAGCAATGAATGCAAAACATGCTGGTATCCAACTCATTAGCCATTGCATGCCCAATAAGCTGCTATTAATTGTATCTGGATTCATTCCATCGTAGCCAAAAGTAGAAAGGGTAAGTAATACTAAAGCTCCTGCAAATCCACCTCCTGTTTTTTGCACGAAGGTACCTGCAGAATATACCAGTCCAGTTGCTCTTCTATGATTTTTCCACTCAGAATAATCGGCTGCATCACCCAACATAGAGAAAAATAGGGTTGGCATAATAGCGGCGAAAAACTCTGCGCTACAGCCCAATATGAACACCCAGACACTCTCACCTTGTGGCACAAAAAATATTGCACTGGTTAACAGACCACTTAACAGCAATGAAACGATAAATAACTTTTTTCTACCTAATAATATCGATAGCTTATTAGTTGCTAATGCACCTAACACAGATACTATGAGTAGAGCTATAAAGTATTGACCAGCAATCAACTCATTTCCTATGTAGTATTTGAAGTAATAAGCGATGACACCGTATTTAATACCATTAAACATCATGGTTAAAAAGCCAATAGCCAGCAAAATTAACCAAGGTTTGTTGGTTAACAAGTCCACCATGTCTTGCTTACTCGACGATAAATTTCCATTGGATTGGTTGAGTAGTTTTTTAACTGCTAAATAAGTTAGCAAAATGACAATTGCAAAAAATAGTCCTGTTGGCAGATTGCGATAGTAGAAGAATAAAGTGGTTGCAGCCAGAGGCAAGATGATAAATGGCAGGGTTTTAGTAAGGTCTAAAAGTTCTTCACGCAGGGAAAGGCTATTATTTCTATCTAACTTCACCCTTTCTTGTGTTGAACTAAATGTAAATAACATAAGAATAACTAGCACAGCTGCAAATAAATACATAGTGTACTGATAACCTACAGAGTCATTACCTTGGCCAAAGTAGGTCACAAGTTCTGGAGTAAACCCCATAACGGCCAGCCCGCCAATAAATGCACCTGCAAAACGAAAACCCGATAAACTAGTTCGCTCTTGGTCATTATTCGTCATTACTCCCATTAAAGCTGAGTAAGGGACGTTGTTTAGGGTATAAGCTAAAGTTAATGCTATGTATGTAACATACGCGTAGATCAGTTTTCCTTGATAAGAAAAGTCTGGGGTTGTGAATACTAAAATCATCGACAAACCAAGAATAGGAGTAGACCACAAGATCCAAGGCCTAAATTTACCCCACCTAGTTTCAGTTCTGTCAGCAATCATGCCCATTATGATATCGGTAATACCATCAGTGAGTCTGACCACTAAAAATAACATAGCAGCTGCTGCCGCAGTTATACCAAAAGTATCTGTGTAGAAGATTGCAAGATAAGCTAATGCGCCTCGCCATACTAAATTAGCGGCAGCATCCCCCATGGCATAGCCAATTTTTTCTAGATAAGGAAGTTTTGTCATTATTATTCTTATTTTTGATTAACAAAAAGGAGCAGAACTCCAAATTCAAATCGTTACTTTCTCGACTTTATTAACGAAGAATAGGCTTTTCCGCTTAATTTTATGGTTCTTTTTTGCGTTGGATAATCAACTCTAACAATACCAAAGCGTTTCAAATATCCTTCCGCCCATTCAAAATTATCCATTAAACTCCAAGCAAAGTACCCTCTGATGTCTACACCTTGTTCTATAGCCTTGTTTACTGCATTAAGATGATTGTGATAATACTCTAATCGATCATAGTCGTTTATTTCACCATCCTCTGATACTTTATCATCCATAGCCGCTCCATTCTCAGTAATAAATATCGGTGGTAAAGGATATTTTTTATTTAAACTAAGAAGCAGCTCTGTTAGTGCTTGTGGATATATCTCCCAACCAATGTCAGTCTTAGGCTCTAAATGTGGATGCTCATAGTAGAAGTCATCAGATTGTTTAGGTGCAGAGTAAGTCAGTCGAGTGTAGTAGTTGACGCCTAAGAAATCTAAAGGTTGGCTTATGATATCCATATCACCAGGATGAATATCAGGTTTACACTCTTCAGGTAGTTCATCAATCATACTTGGATATGAAGCATCGAATAAAGGCTTGATATACCACTGATTTAAGTATTGATCAGCGTATTCTTTGGCTTGTATATCAGCTGGAGAGTCGGTCTGTGGGTAACAAGGAGTAAAGTTTAAAACTATGCCATTTTTACTATCAGGACTGTTTTTTTGCAGTGCTTGCATAGCTAAACCGTGAGCAAGCAATATATGGTGAGCTGCTTTTCGGCCATATTCTTTACCCTTTAATCCTGGTGCATGAACGCCGATTTCATAACCCAAGTAAGCGCTACAAAATGGTTCATTAAATGTAGCATAAGAAAATACTCTTCCTGCAAATATTTGAGTGACTTTGTCTACGTATTCTGCGTATTTGTATGCAGTATCTCGGTTTAGCCACCCTCCTAGCTCTTCTAAGTATTGCGGTAAATCCCAATGGTAAAGCGTAACGTAAGCTTTAATATTTCGTGCTTGCAATTCATTCAATATATTTAAGTAAAAGTTTACGCCTTCAGGATTTAGTTCACCAGTGCGGGTCAAAATTCGGGGCCAAGAGATTGAAAGGCGGTATGCATCCACTCCTAAAGAGTCTATTAACTCTATGTCTTGATACCAATTATTGTAATGGTCACAGGCGATATCTCCGTTTGAGTTGTCCGCTATTTTTCCAGCTGTTGCGCAAAAAGTATCCCAAATGCAAGGCAATCTTTGATCTGCGCCTCCTTCAATCTGAAAAGAAGCGGTAGCAACCCCATAAACAAAGTTAGGGCTAAGCATTTTTGAATTGTCAGGTAGCGTGATGTTTTTCATAGCGTCCACGAGTTAAAGCCGCAAAGAGAAATTAGACACAATAGTGTTATTTCAATTGTAAGCATTTTCATAATTATTGTATTTACTTTATTCAAGCGCTTTTATATATTGATGAAAGCGCTTACACTTTTTTGTAAAGGTTAAGGTCATAATGAACATTCGTCAACCTTGGCTAGAAAATAAATTAATAAAAATAAAAAGGGGGAGGTATGGCTTCGAACATTCCACAATCAGGCAATATTCAAATGAATGGCAACCAATTAGAGAGTAACCAAACAAATTACTCATTTGCTTTAACGTCTTTGACGACATTATTTTTCATGTGGGGATTTATTACTTGTTTGAATGATATTTTGATACCGCACTTAAAAGTAGTATTCGAGCTTACCTATACTCAGTCTATGCTGATCCAATTCTGTTTTTTTGGTGCTTATTTCTTGGTTTCTATGCCTGCAGGTAAGCTGGTTAAACGGTTTGGTTATCAAAAAGGCATAGTTGCAGGATTAGTTATAGCAGCTTTTGGTTGCATGATGTTTTATCCAGCAGCTTCATTCCACAGTTATGGTTTTTTCTTAGGTGCGTTATTTATTCTTGCAAGTGGCATTACCATTTTACAAGTTTCAGCAAATCCTTTAGTTACTTTACTTGGTCCTGTGGAAACCGCTTCTTCTAGATTAACTATGACCCAAGCTTTTAACTCTCTAGGTACAACGGTTGCACCATATTTAGGTGCTTTGTTTATTTTGAATGAGGCTGCACAGGGCATGGGCCAAAGCAATTCTGCTGAATCTGTGCAAATGCCTTACTTAGTGTTAATGGCGATGCTGCTCATTCTAGCGGCTTTGTTCGCTTACATTAAATTACCTCACATTGATGTAGCAGAGGTAGCAAAAGGAGAAGAAGTTGTTGGCTCAGCTTGGCAGTATCGACATTTGGTTTTAGGAGCTGTTGGCATATTTGTATATGTCGGAGCTGAAGTGTCCATTGGTAGTTTTATGGTTAACTTTTTCGGAGAAGCGAATATTGCCGGACTGGAAGAATCAGAAGCGGCTAAATATTTAACTTACTATTGGGGAGGAGCTATGGTCGGTCGCTTTATCGGCGCTGCCGTCATGCAGAAGGTCTGTGGCGGAAAAGTATTAGCGTTCAACGCGATAATTGCTTGTTTGCTAATAGCTTTAGCGGTTTTTAGTTCTGGCACTTTAGCAATGTGGTCGCTGTTGCTTGTTGGTTTGTGCAACTCTGTCATGTTCCCAACTATTTTCAGCTTAGCGTTAAACGGTTTAGATAAGCATACCTCGCAAGGGTCTGGGATTTTGTGTTTAGCAATTGTTGGTGGAGCTTTGATCCCGTTACTGCAAGGGATGTTAGCTGACTCTATTGGGATTCAGCTAGCTTTTATTCTACCAATATTTTGTTATGTGTTTATTGCTTACTACGGTTTACTTGGTTGTAAACCTGCTAAACAGGCTTAAAAATGGGGATCATGATGAATAAATATAATAAAAATAAACTTCGGTATACAGCTCTTACTGTCATTGCTGGAGCTTGGCTAGTAGCTTGTTCTGATAAGTTACAACCGGTTGAGCCAACAGATAATAAGGTAAGTAAGATTTGGCCAAAACTGGAGATAGCAGTAAAACCATCCGATGAAGTGGAACACAAAGTTTCAGCCATTTTATCGACTATGACTCTAGAGCAGAAAGTAGCACAAATGATTCAACCTGAGATCCGTGATATTACTGTTGAAGATATGCGCAAATACGGCTTTGGCTCATATTTAAATGGGGGGGGCTCATTTCCTCAGCAAAATAAGCACTCGACTCCTGATGACTGGATCAAATTGGCTGAAGCTATGTATCAGGCTTCTATTGATGACAGTTTAGATGGTTCAAAGATCCCAACGATGTGGGGGACAGATGCTGTTCATGGTCATAATAATGTGATTGGAGCAACTTTGTTTCCTCATAATATAGGATTGGGGGCAGCGAATAATCCGAAGTTAATCGAAGACATAGCAAAGGTTACAGCTACTGAAGTTATGGTAACTGGTATCGACTGGGTATTTGCTCCTACTGTAGCTGTGGTAAGAGATGATCGGTGGGGAAGAACCTATGAAGGATATTCTGAGGATCCTGAAATTGTTCGTAGTTATTCAGCTGCCATAGTTAAAGGCTTGCAAGGACAGGCTGAGCAGGATTTTTTAGGTGATGACAGAGTAATCAGTACAGTTAAACACTTTTTAGGTGATGGCGGTACTGTTGGTGGGGATGATCAGGGTGACAATGTTGTTTCTGAGCAAGAGTTGTTTGATGTTCATGCCCAGGGGTATGTTGGAGGTCTGAGCGCAGGTGCTCAGTCAGTAATGGCATCATTCAATAGTTGGCATGGAGACAAAATTCACGGTAGCAAATATTTACTAACAGATGTGTTAAAACAAAGAATGGGATTTGATGGTTTTGTCGTCGGGGATTGGAATGGCCATGGTCAAATCAAAGGATGTAGCAATGAAAATTGTGCACAAGCGGTCAATGCTGGATTAGACATTTATATGGTTCCAACAGCAGCTTGGAAACCTTTATATGAAAACACGATAGCACAAGTAAAAGAGGGCATTATTCCTATGTCCCGTATTGATGACGCAGTAACTCGTATTCTTAGAGTTAAAATTCGAGCTGGGTTATTCGAAAAACCTAGTCCAGCTAATCGTAAGCTATCAGGTAAAACCGAGTTAATTGGTCAGAATTCGCATCGAGAAGTGGCTCGCCAAGCTGTTAGAGAGTCTTTAGTTTTACTAAAAAATAAGGACAATATTTTACCCCTAAAGCCGACTATGAACATTTTGGTTGCAGGTGATGGTGCAGACAATATAGGTAAGCAGTCTGGTGGTTGGACAATTACATGGCAAGGCACTAATAATACCAACGAAGAGTTTCCTGGAGGCACTTCGATTTACGATGGTATTAAAGAGCAAGTTGAACAAGCTGGTGGCAAAGTTCAGCTATCTGAAAATGGTGAATACAAAGATCAACCTGACGTTGCAATCGTTGTTTTTGGTGAAAATCCTTATGCAGAAGGACATGGCGACAGAGAAAATTTAGATTATCAACGAGGTGATAAATCGGATTTAGCTTTACTTAAGAAGTTAAAAGCGGATGGAATACCAGTAGTCTCTATATTTATTTCTGGTCGCCCTTTGTGGGTTAATGCTGAACTTAATGTTTCAGATGCTTTTGTTGCCGCTTGGTTACCGGGGTCTGAAGGAAGCGGTGTGGCAGAAGTTATTATGGCTAAACCAGATGGCTCAATACAAAATGACTTTATCGGGCGTCTGTCTTTTAGCTGGCCTAACTCTGCTGAGCAAGCTGTAGTAAATAGAGGTGACAAGGACTATCAGCCGTTACTACCTTATGGATTTGGCTTGAGCTATGGCGATAAAAATGAGCTTTCCGATAACTTGGATGAGACTGTAAACATTGATGCTAACTCAGCTCAGGTTCGCAACATTTACACGGGAAAAATGCACCAACCTTGGTTAATGCTTTTGGAATCAGGGGGTATTAGACAAGATATTGTATCAAATAGTGCTTCTAATGGCGCAGTAAGTTACAGAACAATCGACAGAGAAGTGCAGGAAGATTCATTACAATTCACTCTAGATGGCACTGCTGATGCTGGAATAAGAGTGTTCAGTAAGAGTAATTTCCGTGAAGATTTGTATAACGACCTAATGGTAAAATCGGCAGTTAGCTTTTTAGTCAAAGTTGATGAAAAACCAACTGCACCTGTTAGTTTAACCATTAATTGTGAAGGTACTGGTGATGTACCTGGAAGTTGTGAAGAGAGTATAGAGTTGACTGACATATTGAACGATATGGAAGTATCTCAGTGGCGTGAAGTATCTGTAGACTTGAATTGTTTTGCGAACAAAGGTGTTAAATTTGGCCAAACGGTCAGTCCATTTGGCATTAGTTCAGCAGGAAAGTTACAGTTAGGGCTGGCGAATATCAGATATCTGCCAAATACAGCTGATAAGGCGACAATTTCCTGCCAATAGTTAGAAGCAGCAGTGTAGTTATTTTTTATAGATAAAATAAAACCCAGATAAGTAGTTATCTGGGTTTTTAATTTAATAACTAGGAACTAAAGGTTGTTTAAGAAAGCAAACCTCTATTTAAGTAAGTTTGATGACTTGGCAACTGCTCAACGGTTTTTTGAATGTTGCTCTTTATGTGTTCTAAAAAGCGTTTAAGTTCTTGTTCTGACATTTTATCTACAATAGAGTGATAACTTTCAGGCTCTATACCTTGACCTATCATCACCTGCATCCAAGAGTCATCAAATAACTCGTTGTTTTTGCGAAATACTCTACCTGTTTCTTTAAATAATTGGATTCGATGTGCGAGTCCAGCAGGTATCTCCATATTTTTAGTGTGCTGCCAAAAAGGACTGTCTTGGCGCTCAGTAACTTTGTAATGAAGTATGATGAAATCTCTACAAGTTTCCCACTCAAAACGATTCTGCTGATTGTACTCTTCAATATCGTATTGGTTGATACCGTTTTGTGGGAACATTCTTAGTAGTCTGACTATAGATTGTTGAATTAAGTGAATACTAGTTGACTCTAATGGTTCTAAAAAGCCACTGCTCAGCCCAACTGCGATACAGTTTTTGTTCCAGTGTTTACGCCTAGTTCCGGTTCTAAACTTAATAACTCTTGGTTCAGTTAATACTTCACCTTCCACATTGTTCAATAGAGTTTGCTTTGCTTGTTCATCAGATACAAATTTACTGCAAAACACTATGCCATTGCCTACTCTGTGTTGCAGAGGTATACGCCATTGCCAACCGAATGGATGAGCGATAGAGCGAGTGTAAGCTCTAGGCTCTTCAACAGATGTAGTTTGGATTGCAATAGCTGAATCTGCAGGCAACCAATGAGACCAATCTTCATATCCTGTGTGTAACGCACCTTCGATAAGGAGTGCTCTTTGGCCTGTGCAATCTATAAATAAGTCACCTTCAACCTGACTACCGTCAGATAGTGTTAGAGACTTTATATAGCCTGTGTCTTGAGCTAAATTTACTGTGGCAATCATGCCTTCTCGTCTTATAGCGCCATTTTCTTCCGCCAACTTTCTTAGGAATTGGCCATATAGAGTGGCATCCATATGATAAGCGTAATTCAGACCATTATTTGGTAGTTGGGCAAATTTATTGTTGATGCCTGCTACTTGCTCTAAACAATAGTCACCAAAGTTACTAGCTAAACCTAATTGCTTTCCTTTCAGCCAAAAATGTTGAAAGCCACAGGCCCAGCAATCATTGCCAGTCACCCCAAAAGCATGCAAATAGTCCTTGTTCAAATCTCGCCAATTTTTGAAATTGATACCGAGCTTAAAAGTAGCGTGGGTAGCTTTGATAAACTCAGCTTCATTGATATTCAGTAATTGGTGGAAGTATTGCAATGTTGGAATTGTTGCTTCTCCAACGCCGACCGTACCTATTTCATCTGATTCAACAAGAGTGACTTGCACTTGTTCGCCGAGCGTTTTGCTTATAGCCGCAGCTGCCATCCATCCAGCTGTGCCGCCACCGGCGATTACGACTTTTTGTATTGGGTTATTATTTTTCATAATCTTACTTACTGATTTAACTTGTTGATTAAGTAGGCTCTGATCCTTCGTACAGCTATATCATCGCCTGACAAAACTCCTTTAGCATGATTTGGAATATGATCATTGGTAGCTTCATCACTAAAGACATAGTGCTCAAATAGAACTTTCATTGCTTGCTTTTGACTCTGCGTTAGTGTCGAAATATTCATAATGGCATGCAGCAAAGCATCCATTGGTGAGCCCAAAGTGTTTGCTGAGTTTTGCCACCAGTAGTTAATTAAAACATTAACCTGTTCTAAACTTTCTACCGCATGCCACCATAGGCTTGGAATGAGCAAAGCATCTCCCGGTTTAAGCTCCGCGGTAACTGCGTTGGTTTGAGCTATTTTATATTTAGGGTGTTGGGCAAAGTCAGGTTCTCTAATATTAACCAGACTTATAGGCTGACCAGCGGGAGTGTTGTCTAGTGGACCAACATATAAATTCTCGACTTGGTCAGGTGGGAACAAAGTGAAACGTCTCTTGCCTGCAACGCAGACTGCTAAATTATCAGGAAAATCTTGATGAGGTGCGACTAAAGTTTTGTTACTCAACCAAGCGCTAACTAATGGATTTAAGTGAGCTAGCTGGAGTAATGGGTTATCTTGTTTGAAATGTCTAAACAGCTGCTCCACATTAGTTGAGCCCATATAAAGTGAATTACTTGAAGGTTCAAATAAAGTAGCAAGGAAACTAAAAAATGGTCGGCTTGTTCGAGTAAAATTGAAACCATCGAAATTGTCTTTATAGAACAGTCTTCCTTGGTGCTCATCTGCAATTAAGCCTGTGCCCACAGTAATATTTTGACCATGTTCTATAAGATAATCACTTAAAGCGTTATTACTCTCTTTAGCAGCTTGTACTATTGGCCAAGCATCAACCAACCCCTTCACAATCAAAGGCTGCTCAACTTTAACAAGTGATTGTTCTAGTTGTTTTGGAGCAATTTCTAAAGCTTGAATCATAATGCGGCTAACTAGGCTGTTTTTGTATCTTTTTTATTGATCAATGAAGTAAGTTGGCTATGTGACGCAATGATCATAAAGATGAGGTTTAGCATACCTGATTGATTTAATTCAGCTAATTGTTCTGCCGTTAATATCTTTAATTTGTCTTCGTTAATAGTATAGAAACCCGCTAGCCTATTGTTTGAACCATTTTTCAATTGAATATCTAAATTAAACGACTCTATAAGTTCCAATTCCACGAGTTTGTCGATGAAGGCTTGTGACGCCTCTTGGTTGTCGTGAATTGATTTCAGTATAGTGCTGATTCTATTGATGTACTCACTGTTACCACCGTGAGGTAAAAAGACATCTATGCCTTGTTCTTTGCTTACTCGTGGACTGTCCATATCGATATGAATAACAGGTTGAAGATTATGCTTTTCGCCTTGAAAGCCGATTAAAAATGGCTCTCTTTCTACTATTAGAGGGATATAGTCAGCTTGCCAGCCTTGTTCTGTTAAGAATAAATTCTCTTTCTCTTCAAAACCGTGCAAAGCAATAGCAACAAAGTTGTCTTCTTGATCTTTAACAAAAAAAATAGGGTAGTTTGCTTGGGCCAGTTTAAATTCAAAAGGAAATATCACTGAGTAAGATTGATTGTTGCCAAGAGTTGAGGTTTTCTCAACACTAATCTTGATGTCTTTGTGTTCAATATTGTTAAGCAATTGATAGTTAGCCATTGATTTCCCCTTTATAGATGATTTAAGCCATTTCGTTGTTATTGTATTTGGCTTTAAGCTGATTAATTAGTTGTCGGTTTGATGGTAATCCAGACATGAACTTTTGAATCATTTGTTTATTCTCATAAAACAGAGAGCGACAACTATCGGCATTGTCTACTTGTCTTTTGGTAGTTCGTTTCTGGGTTTTGAATCCCATTCCAGATAATACATATTGATAGCTGGCTGCTGGAAACACTTCTTCAATCTGAACTAAGTCGTTGTAATTTGGTTCTTGAAAATGCCAAAGTTTAAGCAACTCTGCTAACGACTCAGGTATGCTGCTTGGCTCTTTATGGGCTCGCCAATATTCACTAGAGCGTTTGCTCAAGACGTAATGCAGTTTTAGAAAGTCTATGATGCGTTGCCAGCGGTACTCAAACCTGTTGTTAAAGCGTTTTGCAACAATTGGCATGATCTCAGTATCTGCTGGCAACTCTTTTGCTATCATTTTGGCAGAAAGTTCTATTAACGCTAATGCAGACGCTTCAAGAGGTTCAATAAAGCCTGCTGACATACCAACTGCAACACAGTTGTGATGCCAAAATTGCTGTCGGTAGCCTGGTGTAAAACTAATATGTTTAAATGTTAGATCTGATATTTCGTAATCGTTTATGGAGTTGGATAAGTAATCCTTGAGGTGCTTTTCAGCTTCCAGTTCAGTGCTGAATTTACTTGAATAAACATTACCTACACCTCGTCTAGTTTGCAAACCAATATCCCATATCCAACCTGACTCATGTGCTGTCGATATTGTATGGCTGGCTATTTCTTGTTGTTCATCAGAGTAAGGAACTTGTACCGCAACTGCTTTGTCATTAAACAAAATATGATGTAAAGGGTTAAGTGCGATTTGATAGTGTTTTTCTATTAACAGTGCGTGCTGACCAGAACAATCAACGTATAGGTCGGCAGATAAGTCCCCATGCTTTTCAGTTGAAATGGAGCGAATAGGTTCAGAAGTGTCGCCATTTACAGCATACACTTTGTCATCTATATGCTTAACTCCGAGCTTATCGATACAGTGTTGTTTCAATAACTCTGCAAACTTTCCCGCATTTAAATGGTAACCATAGTTGGCGACTGCTGCGTAATCTGGAGTTTGAATTTGTTTAGGTGCTTTATTCGCATCACATAAATGAGGTTGAAAGCTGACCGTGTGAGCAAAGGATTCATTGTTGGATTGAACTTGCCAATTAAGTGACAGATTAGTCTGACCAAAACCTTTAGGAACAACAAAAGGGTGATAATAGTTTTGCAGAGGTTGAGACCAGTTTACAAATTGTGAACCTTGTTTAAAGGTTGCATCACAGCAGTTAATAAATTCCAACTCTGATATACCAATACTAGCAAGAGTTTCTCGCATTGTTGGCCATGTGCCTTCACCTACTCCTATGGTTGGAATATCACTAGACTCTATCAAAGTTACCGAAAGGCCTTCGGTATCGTTGCTGCAATGTTGCGAAGCTATAATAGCTGCGGTTAGCCAGCCAGCGCTTCCACCGCCTACGATAATTATCTCTGTTACTGGTTTCGTCATACTAGGTAGCTACATCTATTCGATGTTTAAAACTAGAGTAAAAAAAGAAAATAGTAAATAAAGGAGTAGCTGACTTTCGCCAGCTACAACCTTTAACTACATGTTTACTAAAACTTATAACGTACACCTACGTTGTATCTAGGACCCATTTGTTGGATGTTTTTGACCATTAAAGTATGGCGGCCGTAAGAACGAGTGTACTCATCAGTCAAGTTCAAACCTTCTGCAAATACAGTGAGATTATCATTGATGTCGTAGCTAATAGTCGCATCTAATTGACCATAATCTTCAACATAGACTGGATTAGAGCCTTGACCGTCGTTAAGCGCTTGTAAGAAGTCGTCACGCCAGTTATAAGCAAATCGGATTTGGAAACCATCTTTGTCATAAAAGCCAACTATGTTGTATGAGTCACTAACTCCTAGCAGCGGTGTATTTTCATCACCGTGATCAGCATTGTCATATTTCACATCACTATCAACTATGGTGTAATTTAGAATCGCACCAAAGCCTGATTCTCCAAACAAGTGTTGAACAGCAAACTCTATACCGTCCACTTTATTTGAGCCTTGGTTGTATGGCTGAGAGAAAGTAACGCTTAGAGGTGAGTTTCCTGTTGGATGGCCCCAAATTTGTGTTTTAACAGGGTCGTCTGGATCAACAATTACATATTCACCGTCACCATAAGTGTCCGCCAAGTATTGTCTGATAGCACCGCTATTTGAAGGATCTCCTCCAGTTGCCGCAACCGCTTCATCATAACGAGCGCCTTCAACCGGGCTTGTTACGTCGTAAGGCTGTTCAATTACTTCTCGGGTACCAATAACGTTTTCTACGTCTTTGCTGAAGTAGCCTATTGATATATAACTACCTATTTCATAATAGTACTCAAGCGATAAGTCGATATTATCTGACTCTAAAGGAAGTAGATTTACGTTGCCACGTGAGCCTTTGCCATTATCAACATTGCGAACTTCATCTAAGCTTGAACCTGCTGTTAAGTTACCGTAACCAGCTCTAGTTATTGTTTGACTGTACGATGCTCTTGCTACTAAATCGTCCGTCAATTCAATACTGAAATCTAAGTTTGGTAATAGGTAATCATAATCACCTTGATCATTGAAAAACTCAGGAGCGCCGCGGATGATTTGGAATTCATTAGTAGAAACCCAACCAATTCGCTCTATATCCGGCAATAAGGTTGTAGATTTAACGTCTGTTTGCTCATAGCGTAGGCCTGCAACTAAACTTGCTGGCATGTCGCCAATATCAAAGCTCAAGTTAGCATTAACAAATGCACTAGTTGATTCTTCCGTGGTTCTGCGGTCCGTATCATACGTTGTTGGAGCACAGATCACATTTCCACAAGGCCATGCAACTGGATCATCTGGGTCACCGTATAGGCTGCCAACTAGATCAGCAATAGTATTAAAATCAACAGCCCAGAACTGGTTGATCATATTGCTTTTGTCGCCTGGTAAATTATCAAATCGATCTACCATAGTATCCATACTTGCTAGTAGAAGAGAGTCGTCTATGTCATCTGGAGAACCAGTACCGCCCCAATTTGGACGTTCAGCTTTGGCAAAGGCACTGCGATTTTCTACTTTATTAAACCCTAAGCCAAAATCTATGCTCTCTACGATTCCTTGGTCAAACACGTAAGAACCGTTTAATTGAAGCTGATCTATTTCAGATTTCTGGTAGCTGTTTCTAAAGCTAGTTCCCGTTGTTACCACACCTTCCGGTGTTAGCCCATTAACTCCTTCAGGGAATACAATTTCTACTACTGGGAAACCAGACGAGAAATCAACTTTAGTTTCTGCGCGTGTCCAAGTTGCCATCTGAATTGTATTACTGTTACCGTAAATACTATCGGGCTTTGACTCTGCTGATGAGCTATGAAAATCCAAGACAAATGAAAGGTTGTCATTCACTTTGTAATCTAAGTTTAAACCTATTGATTTATTTTCATTAACTTTTGCGCTTTGCTCTACCTGACTTACTAAATCAGAAGGACTATCAACATCGTGTATCCAAAGAGGTGCGGCGACATTATCAGAGTTAGGATCTGTCCATTCTGAACCAGTAGGCTCACCTGCATAATTTAAACTCATCCAAACAGAGTGAATGTTTTGGTTTAATTCTTCTTCAAGTTTTGAATAAGTATAATCAAGTGTTGCAGTGAGGTTTTCTACAGGACGATATTGCAGAGTCAATTGACCGTTAACCCGAGTTCTATCAGTTTCGCTAAAACCGTATACGACATTATGCGGTACTGCATAAGTTACACCGTCGTCTGGTACATTAATCTGATTTGGGCCATCTCCAACTGACCCCCAATCACCAACACCACCTGTTTGAGGTCTCCAACCGTTATCTACGCCAGCTCTAGCCGAACCACTTTCTCTCACTTGATAAGTACCCGTTAGCGCGATGCCGAACGTATTGTCATTGAAAGTATCGCTATATAGCGCTGATATTTCAGGTGTTAATGTTGAACCTTGTTCTGACGAAGTGTCATGCACTGCTTTAAATCCAACAGAAGCTTTGTGTTCACCTACAGCCAAGGGTTTTATCGTGACTAGGTTAATAGTCGAGCCTATGCCGCCAGTAGGAACATCCGCTCGACCTGTTTTATATACTTCAACGGCGCTAATACCTTCGGATGCTAAGTTTGCGAAGTCAAACGAACGAGAGTCTGAAGCACTAGTATCGTTGATGTTTGCTGTTGGCATCTGGCGACCGTTTAAAGTGACAACATTATAATCTGGACCAAAGCCTCTAACTGTTACTTTTGAGCCTTCACCATTTTCTCGGTCGATTGATACGCCTGAAATACGCTGTAATGACTCAGCTAAGTTAGTATCAGGAAATTTACCTATATCTTCTGAAGAAATAGCATCAACAATACCATTTGCCGAACGTTTCATATCCATAGATTGAATGACTGATCCACGAATACCTTTAACTTCAATTACTTCGACGTCTTGTTCTTTCTCGGTGTCGTCTGCCCATGTGTTCGTGCTCAAAGCGCCTAGAACAATTGACAGACTCGTAGCGACCTTGGTCCTACTAAAGCGATTATTTTTCATATTATCCTCGCTAAAAGCCCTGTTGTTATTTTATTAATATTAGATTGAAAGCGCTTACATTTAAAGTTAAATAAAAAGAGGTTTTTGAAAGCGCTTACATTAAAGTAATTCAAAATGTTTTAACGGTCAAGTTTAAAATTGTTTGTTTTTTATTCTTTAAATAAACTTTATTGCCAATTAAAAAGGGAGGTAGGTTTTTATTCACTTTTTTATTTCTATCTTTAAAATTATTGAAAGCGCTTACAAAATGTGGTTTTCTTTAACGGCTATTTGAATAACAGGTTGAAGTAATGAAAGGTCCAAATTTAACGCACGGTATAAGCACTAAAGAAAAGATTGGCTACGCTATGGGCGATGTTGCATCAAATTTTTATTGGCGAGTATTCGATGTTTTTCTTTTCATTTTTTATACCGATGTATTTGGTTTACCTGCTACAACTGTAGGTACCATGATGTTGGTTACTCGATTAATTGATGCATTTTCAGATCCTCTTATGGGAGCGATTGCTGATAGAACGAATAGTAAAATAGGAAAGTTCAGGCCTTATCTACTTTGGGGGATTATCCCTATGGCTGCAGCTGGAGTTTTGGCATTTACCGTACCTGATACATCTGAATCTGGTAAGTTAATTTGGGCTTATTGTACTTATATACTCATGATGCTTGCTTATACTTTTATCAATATTCCTTATGGGGCTTTGATGGGAGTGATAACTTCCGACTCTAAAGAAAGGACGACGTTAACTAGCTTTAGGTTTATAGGAGCATTTAGTGGAGGTAGCTTAGTTGCTTATTTTACACCTGAACTTGTTCATGCGTTTGGTCGTGGTAATGAGGTTCTAGGTTGGCAGTTAACTATGGCTCTATATGGAATTATTGCAGGAGGATTATTCATTGTTAGTTTTGTCACAACGAAAGAGCGAATTCAGCCACCTAAAAAACAAACTTCATCTGTTAAACAAGACTTATTAGATTTACTTAATAATAAACCTTGGTTAATTCTATTTAGCCTCGCTTTAATCATTATGCTTACCATTACGTTGAGAGGGAGCAGCGGAACTTTTTATTTTAAATATGTTGTCGGCAGAGAAGACTTAATCGGCCTGTTTTCAATGGTTTACCTGCTTGCATTAACAGCCGGTGCAATGGCAACTCCTTTATTAGTAAGGTATGTAGATAAAAAATTCTTACTACTTTGGTTAATGGCGGCGGTGACAGTGTTATCCGTTATTTTCTATTTTGTCCCTCCTGAACAAATAGAAGTTATTTTTGCCATTCAAATTCTCATAGGTATTTGTATGGGACCTAAATCTCCGATTGCTTTTTCTATGTATGCAGATACAGCAGATTACGGGGAATATAAAAATAATAGAAGAGCTACAGGAATGACTTTTGCGGCAGCAGCATTTGCGCAAAAGTTAGGTAGTGCTTTTGCAGGAGGAGCTATGGGGTGGCTACTTGGTTCTATGGGGTATGTTGCAAACCAAACTCAAACCGATAGTTCCAACACTGGAATTATTCTCCTCATGACCTTATTACCCGGCTTGTTTGCATTTTTGTCTGTTTTAATTATTTTGCGCTATCCGTTGGGGCGAGACCAAGTTGAAGAAATGCAAGTTGAACTGTCGCGCAGAAGAGTCCAGCAGCAAGTGGATAAAACTTTATTGAATAGGGATGAGCAAGCTAATGGATAATATTTCTAAGCAACCTTTATTCACCCATCAGGTTACAAACAACTCAGCAAGTGTTCATTTGCATTCAGCAAGTTCGCTAAGTAAAGCTTCTCATTTTTTATGGAATGAAGAGCTATTGGTGCAGGTGAATTGTCAGGGTTATGTTAATGCACAGTTTATGCAACCGGAGCCCTGTAAATATAGCAAAGGTCCAAATATCGAAAGCACGACTTTTATGCAACCCGAAATGCCTTATTACGCAGATCACCCGGGCCGTTTTGTGTTTATTAAAGATGAAGATAGCGGAAAAATGTTCTCTGCTCCTTACGCTCCGATGAAGTTAGAAGCTGAGCACTTTGAGTTTATTGGACATAGTCATCAAATCGTTTGGAAAGTTGAACATTTAGAATTAGAGCTAGAATGGAAATTAACATTACCTGCAAAACATACGGTAGAACTTTGGTGTTTAAATATTCGCAATAAGAGTGAAAAAAGTAGAAAGTTAAGTGTCACTCCATGCTTTTCTATTGGATTTATGTCTTGGATGAATCAAGCCGCAGTGTTTGATGCTTCGTTAAATTCCATTGTTGCGCAATCAGTAACACCTTACCAAAAAGTTGAAGATTACTTTGCTCAGCGAAACTTTAAAGATATTACTTTTCTACACTCCAATAAGGAACCCGACTCTTGGTGTGCAAATTTACAAGAGTTCGTTGGTAGGTCGGGTATACAAGACCCTGAAGCTTTGCAGTGTGAGAATTTATCTAATGCTGAAAGCTGTTATGAAACCCCCGTTGCTGCTATGCAATTTCGCATAGAGCTAGCAACAGATGAAACAGAAAGTACGGAGTTCATTTTTGGGCCTGCTTGCTCAAAAGGAGAAGTTCAAGAATTAATAACTCGTTACTCAGGCAAATATAGAGAAAGTTTTCAGTCATATAAGCTTGAACAAAAAATGAGATGTGGAGAATTTGAATTCCTTACTGGTAATTCAGAATTTGACAATTTTGTAAACTATTGGCTACCCAGACAAGCTATTTACCACGGAGAGTTAAACCGCTTAACTACAGATCCACAAACTAGAAACTTTTTGCAAGATACTATGGCTCTTTTGTATTTTTCTCCTGAAAAAGCTAGAGAAAGATTACTGTTAGCTATTAGCCAGCAGCAAGTTTCAGGTCAAATGCCTGACGGCATATTGTTGAATGATAAGGCAAAGCTAAAATATATAAATCAAATACCTCACACCGATCACTGTGTATGGTTAGTACTCTCTGTAAAATTATATTTAGATGAAACGGCAGATGAGTCCATTTTACACGAGCAAGTTGGCTTTGTGTCAGGTTCTAAATTAACGAGTGTTGCAAATCACGTTGAACTGGCCATTGAGTGGCTATTGTCTGCGACCGATGAGAGTGGTCTAAGTTATATTGAGCAAGGTGATTGGTGTGACCCAATGAATATGGTTGGTTACAAAGGCGTGGGTGTTTCCAGCTGGCTGAGCATTGCGACTTGCTACGCCTTGAGTAACTGGCTCGACATTTGTAACGATTATTTATCAAGCGCTAACTCACTTCAGATCACAGAGTACAAGGCTACTTTAGATTTATTAAGGGGAGCACTTCGTAAACATTTTAAAGTAGGTAACTGGTTTGCTAGAGGTATTACCGATGATGGCAGAATATTTGGTGTTGCTAGTGACGAGCAAGGACAAATATTTTTAAACCCGCAATCTTGGGCATTGCTAGCAAATGTCTTTGAAGAAGACGAGGTAGAGACTCTTTGTCGTGAAGTAATGCAAAGATTAGCAACTAGTTTTGGTGTGTGCATGTTAGCACCTGCTTATACTCAAATGGTCGAAGATATTGGGCGAGTTACCCAGAAGTTTCCAGGTTCCGCAGAAAATGGCTCTGTATATAATCATGCCGCTGCGTTTTGGGGATTTGCCATGTTTGAGCAGGGAAAGGCAGAACTAGGCTTTGACGTTTTAAAGAGGATGATCAGTCACGTTGATAATGCAGAAGAAACAGGACAATTACCTTCTTACATTCCAAACTATTACCGAGGTGCGAGAACACATAGTCCAGAACACTTAGGACGTTCTAGTCATCTATTTAATACTGGAACAATTGCCTGGTATTTGAGGTCTTTATTTGAAGGGTTAGCGGGATTCAGGCCTTGTAAGCAGGGAGTTATTATAACACCTAAGTTACCAGCGGATATGAAGACTATGTCATATTCAAGAAACTTCAGAGGTGCTAGGTTTCAGATATCAATTAAACAAACCCATCTAGTTCAACAACAACAAACATTTGTTAATAATCTCGCTATTGAAGAACCAATGATCTCCGAGCTTGAAGCAGGCACTTGTTATAACATTGATATTCATCTTCCTTGGCAGCCTGTGCAACAAAAAAAGTTGATCGTACTCACAGGAGTAAGTGGCTCAGGGAAGTCGACTCTCGCCAAAGAAATTGCCGAAAAACTTGAATATGTATATATGGAAGCTGATGAGTTTCACTCTAGAGCTGCGATAAGGAAAATGGCTCAAGGAAAACCTCTTAAGGAATGTGAACGAAGCCCATGGATTGAAAGAATGAGACAGCACCTTTTAATGTTAGAAACTAATCTCCAAAATGTTGTATTAGCTTATTCGGGTTTAAAGCATGAGCACCGAAAACAAATTCAGTTATTACCTTTCGATGTAGAGTTTTATCACCTTGAGCTTGAAGAAGAAGAGCTGAAATCCAGATTAAATAAAAGATCTGGACACTTTTTTGATCGCCGTTTATTAACAAGTCAGTTAGAAGATTTCGAACCTTATCGAGAAGAAGAGGGCGAAATTGTTAATGGCGCTCAGCCGATTCATGTTTTAGCTGAAACAATCATATCTAGGATACAAAATGAATTTTAATCTAAGCTCACTTTTGTTGCTCGCAGGGAGTTTGATTCCAGCGGCAGGCAATACTGCTGCGTTATTAGGGAAAGACTTTGTCGCATCTGAAGTGACTCATCGTATTGAAGTCGATGGTATTGTGGATAAATCTTGGTCAAATAGAGAGTGGTATCCAATAAATAAACTTATTCTCGGCGAGCGATATACAAAACAAGATTTTGATGGAAGATTTAAACTAGCGTGGGACTCAGAGTATTTATATCTGTTAGCAGAGATTGTCGATGATGTTCTTTTTGACCAACATACTAATCCATTGCATTTTTATTGGGATGACGATTGTTTGGAGGTTTTTTTAGATGAGGATGCGTCAGGTGGTGAGCATCAATACAACTACAATGCATTTGCTTATCATGTTGCACTCGATAACCAAGTTGTAGATATAGGTGTAAAAACTAAAGATAACCCAGAGCCATTTATTCTTCTTAATGAGCATATTGAAAGTAGCTGGCAGCGCTCTAAAGCAAACAGCAATAAGATAGTGTGGGAATTAGCAATTAAAGTGTTCGACGATTCATTTTTACCAGAAAAAAAAGTTGCACCAGTAGAATTGAAAGCAGGTAAAACCATGGGGTTTATGTTGGCGTATTGCGATAATGATGGAAGTAAGCACAGAGAAAGTTTTATTGGGTCTACAGAAATTAAAGCTGTTAATGGCGACAAGAATCTAGGCTATAAAACGGCAAGTGTATTTGGCAAATTAAGATTAATTAAATAGCTATGGCGCAAAATGAAATATTTAGTAAAATCTTCAACCTTCACTAAATACGAATAGTCTATTTGCACATAAGTGCAAGCAAGGTAGTTAGATGTCACAGCCTTTATTAGAACAACTTATTGATCATTTGCAGTGTTTACCTGGAGTTGGTGGAAAAACTGCACAGCGTATGGCTTATCACTTGCTGCAAAGAAAACGCGAAGCGGGCAAAGATTTAGCACAGGTTCTGCTACAAGCTATGGATGACATAGGACAGTGTAAGCAATGTCGAAATTACACCGAACAAGAGCTATGTAATATTTGCCAAAGCCCAAAACGAGCTGAAAATAATACGCTTTGTGTTGTTGAGTCAGCAGCGGACTTACTAGCAATAGAACAAAGCGGTCAATACTCAGGCTTATACTTCGTTTTGCACGGCTGTTTATCACCTCTTGACGGTATTGGTCCTGCTGAAATTGGTTTGTTTAATTTGGAAGACAAGTTGAGGGACTCAGATATTAGCGAAGTTATTTTAGCGTTAAACCCAAGTGTTGAAGGCGAAGCGACCAGCCACTTTATTGCTGATATTTGTAAATCTAACGAAGTATCAGTTACTCGCATTGCCCATGGAATTCCAGTTGGTGGCGAATTAGAAATGGTTGATACTTCAACAATTAGCCACGCTTTACAAGGTCGTAAAAGCTTATAATCAAAGCTTTTTTAAGCAACGGATTAGATAATGAAGTGGCTAAAACTTAGCCACTAAAACACAATAGTCAATATTCCCCCTTGAATTCATCCATAGAGTTCCTATTTAACTCCCCATAACTTATAAGAGATTAATCCTCAGGAGACTTAGGACATGAGTGAAACTCAAGGTAAACAAACGCACGGTTTTCAAACCGAAGTAAAACAACTTCTACAATTGATGATCCACTCTTTGTATTCAAACAAAGAGATCTTTATGCGTGAGCTTATCTCGAACGCAGCGGATGCATCTGACAAACTTCGTTTTGAAGCTCTATCTAATGGCGATTTATACGAAAATGATGGTGAATTGCGTGTTCGTGTGAGCTTTGATGCCGACAAGAATACAATTACCATTGACGATAATGGTATTGGTATGAACCGTGATGATGCAGCGCAGCACTTAGGTACAATCGCTAAATCTGGCACGGCTGATTTCTTCAAAAACCTAACAGGTGACCAAGCAAAAGACTCACAGTTAATCGGTCAGTTTGGTGTTGGCTTCTACTCTGCATTTATTGTTGCAGACAAAGTAGTAGTTCGCTCTCGTAAAGCGGGTGACTCAGCTGAGAACGGTGTTGAGTGGACCTCTGAAGGTGAAGGCGAATATACGATTGATAGCATCACTAAAGAAACTCGTGGTACTGAAATTACGCTATATCTGAGCGAAGAAGAAAAAGAATTCGCAAGTGACTACAAACTTCGTGACATCATCAAGAAATACTCAGACCATATTTCTACACCTGTACAAATGTTTAAAGAAGGCACTCCTGAGTCTGAAGGCGAAGACGGTGAAAAAATCCCAGCGACAGAGGGCGAGTGGGAAGTTATCAACAAAGCAGATGCGCTTTGGACATTAGATAAGTCTGAACTTTCTGATGACGACTACAAAGAGTTCTACAAGCACATTAGCCATGACTGGGAAGATCCTCTTTCTTGGGCGCATAACAAGGTTGAAGGTAAGAGCGAATATACATCGTTACTTTACATTCCTAAGAAAGCGCCATTCGACTTATGGAACCGTGACAAACAACGTGGCCTGAAGCTTTATGTTCAACGTGTATTCATTATGGATGACGCTGAGCAGTTTATGCCAATGTACTTACGTTTTGTTAAAGGTTTAGTTGATTCGAATGACTTACCGTTAAACGTATCTCGTGAAATTTTACAAGACAACAAGGTAACTCAAACTCTTCGTAAAGGTTGTACTTCTCGCGTTCTTAAGATGCTTGATCGCATGGGCAAAAACGACAAAGAAAACTATCAGTTATTCTGGAACGAGTTTGGCCAAGTGCTAAAAGAAGGTCCAGCAGAAGATATGGCTAACAAAGAAGCCATTGCTAAGCTACTTCGTTTTGCTTCTACAAATAACGACGATGCTACTCAGTCAGTTGGCTTTGTTGACTATTTAGAGCGTGCGCAAGAAGGTCAAGACAAGATTTATTACTTAGTTGCTGATTCATATGAAGCTGCTGCGAACAATCCTGCTCTTGAGATCTTCCGCAAGAAAGGTATCGAAGTTGTGCTTATGTATGACCGCATTGATGAGTGGTTAATGTCTCACTTAACAGAGTTTGACGGTAAGCAATTAGTTTCAGTAACTCGCGGTGACCTAGACTTAGGTGACTTAGAAGATGAAGAAACTAAGAAGGCACAAGAAGAAGCAGACAAGTCGTTCGAGTCTTCAATTGGCAGAATGAAAGAAGCAGTAAGCGATAAAGTTAAAGAAGTGAAAGTTTCACACCGTTTAACAGATTCACCTGCTTGTATCGTTACTGATAATTCAGACATGAGCCCACAAATGATCGAGCTTATGAAACAGATGGGACAAGAAGTACCAGATGTTAAACCTGTATTTGAAGTGAATATGGATCACGACTTAGTGAAACACATTGACCAAGTTCAAGATGAAGAACAATACAAACAATGGGTTGAAGTTCTACTAGATCAAGCAACGCTAGCAGAGCGCGGCACAATCAACGATCCAGGTTCATTTGTTAAGCGCATGAACGCATTGATGTTGTCTCTAACTAAGTAATTATTTAAAGACAGAATGTTGTTTATTTTTCGAACTTAGGAAGATAAATAAACGTAAAAATACTAAAGGGAGCTTGCGCTCCCTTTTTACTAACCTCTGCTTTGGATAATGCGTGACGAAATATCATTTCATATCAATAGATTAGTTGGCTTTTTTGCCAGAGACGAATTGTTAATGAATGTTCAGTTTATCCAGTGCTGATATTTTTGTTCCTATCAAGGCAAGCTTGTGCAGGAATAATAGATTATTTCAAGCAAGCTTAACGTAGAGAGGGACAAAAATAGCTGTGCTGGGCGTTATGGCTTATCCAAAGTAGAGGTTAGTTACTGATAGCTTAAAATCTGTCCGACTTTGGTCTAATCCCACTATAATGCGGGTTGTTATCCCTTTTGTAATATGACAAGATTCCTGACAATTAACGTTTCATAAATATTTAACAATTTTCTGAGGAACAACTAAATGCGAATTATTTTACTAGGCGCTCCAGGCGCAGGTAAGGGAACGCAAGCTCAGTTCTTAATGAACAAGTACGGTATCCCACAAATCTCGACTGGCGATATGTTACGTGCGGCGATTAAAGAAGGCACTGCGTTAGGTTTAGAAGCTAAAAAAGTAATGGACGCAGGTCAACTCGTTTCAGATGAGCTGATCATTGGCCTAGTAAAAGAGCGTATTGCTAAAGAAGACTGTGTTAACGGTTTCTTACTAGATGGTTTCCCACGCACAATTCCTCAAGCTGACGCGATGAAAGAAGCTGGCATTGATGTTGATCACTGCTTAGAGTTCGACGTTCCTGATGAAGTAATCGTTGAGCGTATGTCTGGTCGTCGTGTACACCCAGGTTCAGGTCGCGTTTACCACATCGTATACAACCCACCTAAGGTTGAAGGTAAAGACGATGAGACTGGTGATGACTTGGTTATTCGTCCAGATGATGAAGCTGAAACAGTTCGTAAGCGTTTAGGCGTTTACCACGAGCAAACTAAGCCACTAGTAAGTTACTACAAAGCAGAAGCTGAAGCTGGTAACACTAAGTTCTCAACAATTGATGGTACACAACCAGTTGACGAAGTAAGTGATAAATTAGCAACTATCTTAGGCTAATCAATTAAGTTTTAGAAAAAGCACCAAATGGTGCTTTTTTTATGCCTGTATTTCGCCTTATACTGGCGAGATAACAATAACGGTCAGTTACATTACTGATTTATAGGGGAAATTATGAATATTGAGTTTACGGCATTTTATGCTGGCATATTGGGCTTGTTTTATGTGGCTTTGAGCTTCCGAGTAATATCATTGCGTAGAAAGTATCGTGTTGGTATTAACCACGGCCAAGAAAAAGAGTTAGCAAGAGCAATTAGAGTACATGCAAACTTTGCTGAATATGTACCTTTGGCATTATTCCTAATTTTATTGTTAGAGCTTAATCAAGCTTCGGATATCGCACTCCACATTTTAGGCTCAGGACTGTTTATCGGTCGTATTTTACATGCCTTAGGTTTGGATAAGAGCGCAGGAGCTTCAGCTCCTAGATTAGTAGGTATGTTATTAACCTTTGGTGTGATTATTGGCGCATCAGTAATGAATATTTTGACGGTTTATTAGGTTTCGCCTAGTGGCGAGCCTCGTTTTTGAGCTGTTGCAAAAATGAGGCTCGCCCTTAGGCGAAACCTAATACAAAAACAACAAATTCTTAAAGACATCTTTAAAACAACTACAAAAATGGAACTCGCCATTAGGCGAAACTTAAAAAACAAAAAACAAAAAACAAAAAACAAAAAAAACAAAAAACTTTTAAACCCACTTCAGAATAGGCTTCGATTTTCATTAAAATTGAGTTTCAATAGTTCGACAATTATTAGCTTTGGAATTAGGACAATGAAGAAAATTTGTTTAATAACACATACGGAAGCGACGCACACTGTCAATAATCTTGTTGGTGGTTGGTATGATTCCGAGTTGACTGAGGCTGGTAGGAAACAGGCTGACGCTTTGAGCAGCAGAGTTACGGAATATGGATTTGATATTGCGACTGCTCAAGTTTATTCATCGGATTTAACCAGAGCTAAACAAACCGCGGAAATTATTTGTGGTGTTCACTCAAGTAGGATCATATTTGATGCTAGGTTAAGGGAAATGTCATTTGGTGATAATGAAGGTCTGCCTCAGTCTGAGCACAGTAAGTTGATGCAATTTCCACCTAAAACGGGTAATCGTTTAGATCACCGCATTTGTAAGGGAGCAGAATCTCCAAGAGAGCTTGCTAGTAGAGTGACAGAATTTGTCGAGTCTATAATGCAAGACGAACAAGATGTTATTGTTGTTGCTCACGGTTTCTCATCCAGCTTTGTCATTGCCGCCTTTCAACAGATCCCAATTGAAGGAATGGCATACATAGATTACAAGCTTAGTTCAGGTAGTGTTTCTATATTGGAAGTCGATGACTACTTTCATAATCATGCAATTAAATTGCTAAATGCATAACAGTGACATGCACTATGAGTACGAATTATAAAAAGATATACATAGTAGGAGCTCCTGGAAGCGGGAAGACCTTTATCTCGAATAAACTTAGTCAGTTAATAGGGCTAGATGTTTATGGCTTAGACGATATCTTTTGGGATAGGTCACGGACCGATGCTTATGTTAGAGCAAGTGAAAAAACAAGAGATGCAAAACTAGCGAAAGTTCTGGAGCAAGATAACTGGATAATTGAGGGGGTCTACTATAAGTGGCTGGAAAGTGCCTTTCGTGATTCAGATATCATTATTATTCTAAATCCATCTGTGTATTTAAGGCAGTGGCGTATCTTCAAACGGTTTTTACATAGAAAGTTCATACTAGGCGAGTTCAAAAAAGAATCTCTATCTTCTTTTATCGAAATGGCATTATGGAATCAAAAGTTTGATAGTGACAATATGCTCCGTATTCAAAACTTTATTGCTGAACATCAAGAGAAAGTAGTCTTTTGCAAAGACCATAGTGACGTAGTGCAACTATTGGCTCAAAGCTAATAAAATAAACTTTATTTGTTACTCAAATATTGATCAATTTTAGTTGCTGACTCTTCAGCGGTTAATTCAGTTGTATCTAACAAAAATGATTTTTGATTTGGCAATTCAGAAGAGAAATCAAACTTTTTCAGGTAACTATCAAGGTAATCTTTTGACTGAATTTTATTTGTATTCTTGCGGCTTTCACTTCTAACTCTTTGTAGGTGTTGCTCATACTTGCAAGAAATATGTATAAATTTAGTTTCAACTTGATGCTCTTTGAATAGGCTAACAAGAGTGCTGATAAAGGGATCACTATGAGGTTTTACGTAACAATAGGTAAAGATGATGCCATCTACTGAACTATTAATAAGTCTTTCAAATGCACTAATGCACAATTCTCTTTGATAACTTTCAAAGCCTTGATTGCCAAAACCTATTACAGCGTGGGCTAAGTCAAAAGCAAGATGTTGAGGAACTAAGGGCCAGTTTTTTCTAGCCGATAATTCTTTACCAATACTTTCTTTACCAACTCCAGAAGCTCCATAAATCATCACAAAAGTCATAACTTGTTTCGTTTCACTCTTATTTTAGTGTTCACTCTTATTTAGTTTTAATGCTTAATTTAATCAGTGAGCATGAGCAATAGAAAGTAACTCTTGAGCATTGGCTTTAGTGGTTGCTGAAATCTGATCGCCTCCTAATAAACGAGCAAGTTCATCGACTCTGCCCAAACTATCTAAGGCTTTCATACTCGTTTCTGTTTGCTCTTGTTCAGTTACTTTTTTCACAAATTGTTGTTGATGACCATAACACGCAACTTGCGGCAAGTGAGTAACACAGATTACTTGAGTATTGTTACTCAGCTTTTTCATTAGTTTACCAACTGCTGACGCGGTAGGACCTGAAACACCTACATCGACTTCATCAAACAGTAGGGTAGGTGTTGTTACTTTTTGAGCAATAATAACTTGAATCGCTAAACTGATACGGCTTAATTCACCACCTGACGCTACTTTAGCTAGTGGTTGTAGTGGCTGGCCTGGATTGGCACTTACTAAAAACTCTACCTTCTCAGCACCAAACTTATTCGCTTGTTCTGCCATATCGGTAAGTTGTATTTCAAACTTAGCACCAGCCATATTTAGCTCCGCCATACTGTCAGAAATTTTCTTATTTAACTTTTCTGCAAACTCGGTTCTCACTGCAGTAAGCTCGCTACAATCTTGTTCAAATTGTGCTCTTGCTTCTAACAACTCTTGTTCCAGTTCGACAATTCTTTCATCTGAGTGACTTAAACTATCAAGCTGCTGACTTAATAAAGTATGGTGCTCTGGCAAAGACTCTGGGGCAACTTGGTGTTTTCTTGCTAGGTCGATCATTAAATCTAGACGCTGCTCTACTTCAAACAAGCGCTCAGGATTTAACTCTAAACTTTCGCAATAATGTCTGAGTTCGTTTGCGCCTTCTTGCAACTGAATTAATGCTGAGTCAATTAATTCCAAACTTTGGTTAAGTCCTGAGTCAACATTTGCAGAGCGTTGAATTAATGATAAAGCCGACTGCATAGCTGAGTAAGCGTTGCCTGAATCTTCTTCAATTAAAATATTTAGAGCTTGCTGAGAATCAGTTAATAACGATTGAGCATTGTGTAAGCGTTTATGCTCTTGTTCAATTTGAGCAAACTCACCTTGTTGAATATCAGCTTTATCTAACTCTTCAACTTGGTATTTCAGCAACTGTTGTTGAGCACTAAACTCTTGTTGCTGTTCTATAAGTTGCTGTAACTCTTTCTGTTTGCTTTGCCAAGACTGATAGCTATTTGCTACCGCGTTCAGCAAACTTTGATTATTGGCATATGCGTCTAACAAGCTTCTTTGATGTTCTGACTTAGTTAGCAATTGGTGGGCGTGCTGGCCATGAATACTTACTAATAAATTACCTAAGTCTTTTAACATAGCAGCGGGGACTCGACTGCCATTGATGTAACCTTGCGAACGACCTTCTTTTGATATTACTCGACGTAAAATACATTCACTGTCAGCAAATAGATCATTTTCTTGTAACCAAGCTTTAGCGCTAGGTAATTCACTGATATCAAATTCGGTAATTACTTCCGCTTTGTCTGCGCCAGCTCTAACCATAGCCGCATCACTACGTTCACCTAATGATTGAGCTAAAGCATCAATCGCTATTGATTTACCGGCTCCGGTTTCACCTGTAATTGTGGTCATTTGGCTGTGCCAATGCACTTCTAACTGACGCACAATGGCAAAGTTTTTTATCGCAATAGAAACTAGCATGACTTGTATTAAATTTGGTTACTGTTTGGGTATACAGTAGTTTAAACAGTAGTCATTGACAAGCCATTTGCTGAAAATAGTTGCAACAGAATAGAAAAAATAAAACAAGCTATTGATTTATTTAGAATTCTTTTGACCTATCCAATAAAGCAAACTACCGATAAAAATAAAGGACAGTAAAAACAACCAAGACTTAGCATTGGCTTGAGTGATTAGCCACAAGCATGCCGCGGACGCTGTTGAAGAGCAAAGCCAAACTTGCCAACTACTGGATATTTTTGTTTTTTGGTGCAACTTCGGTAGTGCCAAAATACAAATCAAATAACCAATCAATCTTGCTAGAGAGCTGAAAATAGCGAGCCAAACAAAACCTCCGGTTAAAGCTAACACCATAGCTGCAGCTGATAGGAAGATAATAGAGTTCACCGGGGTTTTATAGCGTTCATTTAAATGGGAAAACCAAGTAGGCATTTGTCTTTGTTCTGCCATTGCATATGTCATGCGCGGAGCAGCCAACATGAGTGCTAGCAAGTTACCAAATATTGAAATGGCAGCAGCAATTAGCATCAACTCTGCGCCTCCACTAAGACCAATGTCTGAGCTAATAGTTTGAGCCGCATCGGCGAGAGGCGTTTTGGTATCAAAGGGGGCAGATAGCACTGACACAACGACAGCTTGAATCAAAAAGTACAAAACAGCACTAAAGGCCAGTGTCATGAGTAAAGCTTTTGGTAAATCTTGCTTTGGTGATTTGGCTTCTCCAGCCGGTACTACTGCACCTTCAAACCCGATAAAGGCATAAATCAATAGCAATAAAGCACCTGGCCACTCAGTAAGTTCTGGTGCTCGTGCAGTTAACAATTCTGGAACTTGAATGTATGTAACACCAAAACCGACGAGTAAAAGAATAGGGAGCAATTTTAACGCTGTAATTAACAGCATAGAGTTCATTGCATTCTTAACCCCAATGATGTTCAAACCTGCGAGTAACAATATGACTAGACAAACAAAAGGACCAGCAACTGAGCTATCAGCGAGTTGAGGGAAGAATATGGATAAGTAAAGTGCGATAGCGTGACCATTGGCAGCAAGCGCTGTCATTCTGCCAACGTAAAGAAGCCAGCCTGTTTGGAAGCCAATAAAAGGATTAAACGCTTGTGTGGCATAGAGGATAGGTCCTCCGGTTTGATCGAATTGCTTAGCCAGTAGTGCGAAACTGGCAATAATAGGGAACATCAGCAAAGCACAAAGTAAAAACATCCAAGGACTGAAAAAGCTGAGTTGGCTTGCAGCTACAGCTGGTAAGGCGAAGATACCTGCACCAATTAATCCGTTTAGCGCGATTGCTGCCAGCGCACTTTTAGAAAGCTGGCGCTGCATAAGAGTTGATGTTGTCAAAATATAACTTTCTTTGTTGTTTTTATTATTAGAATTATCAAATCTAACAAACAACCATCTCTTACGTTAGATACTTTTGCTATAGGTTATTTACAACTAAAAGTTTAACCGTCCCCAATGTAATTTTTTCCTGAGCACATCATAGTAATCATGTTGCTCTGGGTGGATCAGCCTTAAACCTAATGGGTGCTTTTTGATGAAGATTTCATCGCCAGGCATAACTGAGAGTGAAATGTGGCTATCACAACTTATTTGCAGTTGCGCGTCATTGGCTTTGGAAACGACAATTTTAATCTCACTATCAGCGTCAATAACTAGCGGACGACTAGTTAACGTGTGGGGAAACATTGGCACCATAGTCACAGCGTTTAAAGTTGGATGAACAATTGGTCCACCACCAGATAGTGAATAAGCTGTCGAACCTGTTGGCGTACTAACAATTAAACCATCCGAACGTTGATGGAAAACGAACGAACCATCAATATATGCGTCAAATTCAATCATGTGTGCAACTTTGTCAGCGTGCAATACCATTTCATTCATGGCTGAGTTTTGCGCCTTGATTGTTTGGTGTCTATGTACTGATACATCTAATAAGAACCTGATTTCAGTACGATATTTTCCTTCTAATATCTCTTCAAGAGGAGCTTCAAAGTCATCAGGATTAAGGTCTGTTAAGAAGCCTAGGTTGCCTCTATTAACACCAACAACTGCAACATCAAATCTGCTTAATACTCTTGCTGCTCCTAGCATGTTGCCATCGCCGCCAACAACAATAACTAAATCTGCATGCTGGCCTAATTCTACTAGTTCTGCGACTTTGCACTTATTACAATCGATATAATGCGCGACACTTTCTTCAACTAAAGGGAAGTAACCTTTGTCAGTTAAAAATTTATACAAAGATTTTACTGTTGCCATGGTAGCTTCATGGTTAGCTTTGCCAATTAAACCAACGGTTTTAAAGTGTTGAGACATGTCGTTAGCCTTGTTTATGTCGATCGTCGCGAATTGTTTAGCTTATAACTTGTTTTGCTTTTAATTTGAAGCAGATAGCTTAAATACTTGGTATTTATGTTATTTATTATAGTGGCAGAATTTTTTTTAGTTAAAGAAGCTTAATATAGTTAAAGAGCCTGTAGTCGCTGTTTTCTACCACTTCTCTTTGTGAATCAACTGATCAATATCTTGTCGTGGTAACCAACCATATTCCTCTAATTCTGGTTCGTCCTTAAATTCAGACACATAGCCAAGACAAAGATAAGCGATAATGTCTTTATCCTCTGGAATGTTTAAGCTTTCCCTTAAAACTTCATCATGAATGATACTCACCCAGCCTAAACCTATGTTCTCAGCTCTGGCGGCTAGCCACATATTTTGAATTGCGCAAACTGTGCTGTACAAGTCCATTTCAGGCTTTATCGTTTTACCTATCACCACTGGACCATTCCTTTTGCGATCACAAGTGACGCAAATACCTAAAGGCGCTTCCATAATGCCTTCAAGTTTGAAACTTTTGTATTGTTCTTGTTTATCTTCTGAAAACATAGCCGCAGACTCTTCACGAGCTGCTTCATAACCTAACTTAATCCGTTGTTTAGTTTCGGCTTGAGTAACTAAAATAAAATCCCACGGCTGCATAAATCCAACACTTGGAGCGTGATGGCCTGCCATTAGTATTCTAGTTAATACTTCATCAGGAATAGCTGTTTGCAGAAAGTCTTTACGAACGTCTCGGCGAGTATGAATCACTTTATAGAGAGCGTCTCGTTCGGTTTGATTAATCTTCATTTAATAAAGCCGCAGCGATAAAAAGCAGCATTCTACAATGATTTTTAGTCGATACATATCAGCTAAGTTTATAGCTGCTTGAACTTTCGTTTTAAATGAGCTTTTGTTTAAACTCTTCTTTGTACCGGCGCGATAGAGTCAGGGTTTTACCTGAAAGTAATGTTACTTCGCCATCTCCACTCGGCTGATAAGAGATATGATCAATGGCTGTATGATTGATACCGAAACTGCGGTGAATGCGGCTGAAACCTACAGAATCCAATCGCGTTGTTAGTTGAGATAAAGTTGTACGAAGCGGGTAGATCCTGCCTCTGCTATGCAAATTAACATAATTACCTGATGACTCTAACCATTCAATATCTGCAACTTTCACTAGAAACTCTCGATCGAGTTTTTTCACTAAGAAGTGCTCTGGTGCAACTTGCTCTGCTGAAGTTTGTTCTTCGCCAATAGAAATAGGGCTAGCTTCACCTTTTAGTCGGCTATACGCCATACCAACCAAAGTGTGTATAAATAACCAGTTGATATAACCCCAAGCATCCTTTCTATACTCATACCAAAGTTCACGCCCCCAAGGTCCAAAGTTATAGTCTTGTTCACTGAAGCTATAAGCTATTTCTCTAAAAGTGACCATGAGTCCAACGTGCAACAAAGAGAAAATGACGGTACCTGCAAAGTGAATTGCGATCTGCTTTTTAACGTTCCTTGTGCTCAAAGGCATGTGTTTTAACAAGAAAAATATACCTGGCAGTAACATTAATACAGCTATCGCACTTGAGTATTCCCACACGAAAGGTTTCCACATCGCAATGCTTGGAGTTTCACTGCGGGCATGCTCCAACCATACAGTAGAAGCATTAAGGGTATTGTTAAAAAACAAGTAAACGGCAGCGGCTAAATAAATAGCCAAAGTTTTATGTGAGTCGATTCGCTGAAGTAGCGTCATGTTTTATCCCAGTATTCCACCGCTTATCCCTAAATTCATACAGATCAATAAGTTAGCAGTCGTAAAAACAATTGGTTTTTTTACACTTTGAGCAAATTTATTCAAGGAAGCAAGTGCAAATGAAAAATCAACAACCATCATATACCGCCTCTGAACCTACAGTCACCCGTCGATACGATTTAGATTGGCTTAGAGTAATCGCATTTGCTGTGCTGATCCTCTATCACATAGGCATGTACTATGTGACAGATTGGAGTTGGCATATAAAAAGCGATGTAACTTCAACCTTATTACAAGATCTAATGATATTTACTAACCCATGGCGAATGGCATTACTGTTTTTTATTGGCGGCGTTGCTTTTGCCTCTATCTCTGAGCGATATGCTAATCGTTTTACTTTGGCTTGGTTAAGAACAAAACGACTGTTTATACCTTTGTTGTTCGGTATGTTTATTGTGGTATCACCTCAGGTGTATATCGAGTTTCTTGACCGAGGATTAATCAATACAGGCTTTCTCGAATTCTGGTTACAGTACATTAATCCTAATACCAATTTACTGGCAGAAAAACAAAGTGTTATAGGCTTACTTACTTGGAATCATCTTTGGTTTTTACCTTATTTATGGTGTTACAGCTTGCTCATGCTGACATTGGTTAAGCCTTTAAAGCGTATGGCCGAGTCTGAGTACTTATCGAACACTTCTTTGTTTACTTATGTGATTGTATTAATGGCAATGCTGATTTTTGTTTGGCTACAGTTAAGAACTTTGTTCCCTACAACACATGATTTACTTAATGATTGGTACAGTCATGGCAAGTATTTCTTGGCCTTTATTGCTGGCTGCTTTTTGTTTTGGCAAAAACATTGGTGGCAACAAGCAATACAAACAAGATATTGGCTGTTAGTTATTGCTGTAATTTCATACGCTTTTATCATTGCGGATAGGCATGGCGCTTTTCCGGAAATGGCTGAGCTTTTTCAAACTAATTTGTCGGTGAAGATGATCTACGGCGTTATTTTATCAGCCAATATATGGTGCTGGATCTTAGCTGCCGTAGGCTTAACAGGACACTTTTTGAATAAACCAAACAAGCTACTTAGTTATGCTAACAAGTCGGTGTTACCTTGGTATTTACTACACCAAACAATCATAGTTGTATTAGCGTGGTGGTTTAAATCATTCGGGTTACCTGTAACCATAGAAGTTGTATTGATAGTCATGTTAACTGTGCTTAGTTGTTTGTTAGGTGGGGAGTTGATCCGAAGAAGCAAAGTACTGTCTTATATGAGTGGTGTTAGACAGAACTAAAACTTTAACTCTGCCATTGATTTAGGTTTACCTGAGGAAATCGCCAAAAGGTAAACCTTGTTTTTCCATAATTTGCCCAAATAAAATAGGCAGCTGGGTACTTATGGTGGCACACTAGTGTATCAATCTAGATGCATGTGTTTTTTTAGTTATGTCTAAGAGCAATAAAAACAATCGAACTGAACTGATTTTTAATTTAATCATTGAACAATATTTAGCGCATGGAACTCCAGTTTCATCTAAGTTTGTTGCCGCTGAAAGTTCGATTAGCGCCAGTCCTGCTACCGTGCGTAATGACATGTGTATGTTAGAGCGCAACGGTTTAATCTGTTCACCACATACCAGTGCAGGCCGCATTCCAACCCGCCAAGGGTTAAGACACTTTGTTGATGGTATTCTCGCTTGTACAGCAGAGAAAGAAAATATGCTGCAGAACCTATCTGCGAGTTTAGGTTTGGCTGATAACCCTGAAGCAATTGGTGAAAAAGCAGCTAAGTTAGTTGCTGATATGACGTCCTTAACTGGCTTAGTTGTTATGCCTAAAGTAACAAACGTCGTTATCAGGCAGCTAGAGCTTGTTCGATTGGCGGATCGCCGCTTACTTTGTGTATTGATTGATGAACATGACCATATTCAAAATCGTGTGGTTGAGCTAGATGAGCCTGTTTCTGAGCAGGTTTTACAGCAAACTTTGCAGTTGTTAAATACTGCTCTTTCTGGCTTTTCCATGTCAGAAGGTGCTGAACGTCTCCCGTATTTTATCAAACAGTCTGACCCTGAAGTTTATGCTTTAGTTAAAAAGGCCTTGTTTGGTGAACAAGTAATAGCCAATGAACAAAACATTTTTACCTCTGAAGAAATTCGATTAGTTCACCCTGAAATATCTTCAGATACTCAAGTATTAAAACAGTTAGTACGTTCATTTGGTGACTTAACCGCATTAATGCCAACGCTTAATTCTTGTCAGTTTGAAGACAGAGTTAAAGTATTTATTGGCGACGATTTAGCGAGTGATTTATTCAGTAACTGCAGTTTGGTTGTAAAGCCATTCTGTAACAAAAATGAGTTTGCAGGTTACGTGGCTGTTATTGGTCCTATCAGGATGGATTACGCTTCTGTAATACAAGCGGTAGACATTACAGCGAATATTGTCTCTTCGGCCTTGAATCGAGAATAACAATCCCCATAATATCCGGCAAAATACTTAATTATACTTTTTAGAAGGGTTTGGAGTTAAAACCATGTCTGAACAAGAGCAAAACAATCAAGCAGTTGAAGAGCAGGTAGAAGCTCAAACTGAAGAAGTACAATCTGAAGAAGTTGATGCGATTGAGCATATCGCTCGTTTAGAAGCTGAGCTAGCAGAAGCGAAAGATACAATTGAAGGCCAAAAAGATTCAGTTGTTAGAGCTGCGGCAGAAATCGATAATATCCGTCGTAGAGCGGCACAAGATGTTGAAAAAGCACATAAATTTGCTTTAGAAAAGTTTGCTAATGAATTGTTACCAGTGATCGACAATATGGACAGAGCGATTGAGTTTTCTGACAAAGAAAACGAAGCTATTAAGCCTGTTATCGAAGGTATCGAATTAACTCAAAAGTCTTTCATTGATGCGCTGGCTAAGTTCAACGTTGAACAAGTTAACCCACAAGGTGAAAAGTTTAACGCTGAATTCCACCAAGCAATGTCTATGCAACCAAGTGAAGAGCTAGAGCCAAATACTGTTATTGCAGTTATGCAAAAAGGCTATACGTTAAATGGCCGTTTATTACGTCCTGCTATGGTTATGGTTTCTAAAGCGCCATAGGCAAAACGAAATTATCTATTAAAGGCTACCTTAGGTAGCCTTTTTTGTATCTTCTTGTGGTTACCCCATTTCAAATCATCATTCAAAACCCTTTTATTTTCGCCTCCAGCTAGCCTATAAAAATTGTAATCTAGCAGTCTAGAGCCATACTGTAGTATGACTGCCTGAGTAACTAATATTGTGATTGGCAGTTAAGATTTCATCATCCTAGCTTTGAGTCAAAGTAAGAAAGGTGCGAATTGAAAGTCAATAAATCTGCTCAGTTGCAAGCTGCGAATCAAGCTAGTTTAACCAATGCTCAATTGTTATATACAGAGCATACTGTGGCTTTGTTTGATTCTATGGTGACGGCTGTATGGATTTACGATATCGAAAACTACGGTATTATTTGGGCTAACAAGGCCGCACTATCTCTTTGGGAAAGTGATTCTTTAGAGGAGTTGATCGCTAGAGACTTTAAACCAGGTTCTTCCGATGCTGTGCAGCAAACCTTAGTCGATTATCAACAGCTTTTTCGAACTGGTAAGTCATTATCGAGAGTCTGGCGCTTCTCACCAAAAGATATATTAAAAGAAGCGTACTGTTTGTTGTCTGGATATCAACTTACTGATGGCCGTATGGGCATGTTGGTTGAGGCGGTAAAAGAAGATTTAATTGAAGACGACAACAATGCTAGCTCAGTCGTCACTTTATCGACTTATACCTTGGAAGGTAAGTTTCTTTCTGGCAATCCCCCATTTTTAGAAACCCAAGAAAAAAGCTATGACCACCTACGCTCTCTCTTTATCACTCAAGATGAATATCAACGAATTAGAAAAACGGTTGAGTACACCAATCGATTCGAAGGTGATGTACAAATTAGAGTTAACAAACAAGTGCTGTGGCACAGAATAATTGTCAGCGTTTGTGAGCAAGATAAATTGAATAAAGTCTTGTTAGTTCAGCAGTTTAATATCGAGCAAAGAAAACAAAAGGAAATAGCGTTAGAAAAAGAAGTAATCACCGACCCTCTTACTGGTTTGCTAAATCGTCGAGGACTACAAAGTGTGATTGAAGAAAATCAAAACTTTATCCTCTTTTATATAGATTTAGATGGTTTCAAATTAGTTAACGACTCACTAGGGCATTGTGTTGGCGACCAACTGTTACAACATCTAGGTTTAAAGCTTACCAGCGGAGAGTTTGAAAAAGGTTGTGCTTGCCGTTGTGGCGGAGATGAATTTATCTGGTTAGTTAATGAAGAAGAACTAACTAGCACAATAGAGGATACTGCAAATTTATTGATCAAAACTATGAATGAGCCTTTTTGTTTTGATACAAATGAAAACCCAGTGTCTGTGTCAGCAAGTATAGGTATTGCACATTATCCTAAGGATGGTGAAGAGTTTGATAAGCTGATACAAAAAGCTGATGCCGCTATGTATTCAGCCAAGAAGCAAGGTAAGCACCGCTGGGTTAATTATGTCGCAGGTATGGAAGATACATTACGGCGACATAGCAAACTTGCTCAACACTTATATAAGGCACTTGAAAACCAAGAGTTTGAGTTGCATTACCAACCTATATTCGATGTTCAAAGTAAACAAGTTAAGTCGTTAGAAGCGCTACTTAGATGGGATAATCCGCAATTAGGCCGAGTTTCTACAGAAGAGTGCATTCGAGTTGCAGAAGAAATTGGCATTATTTTAGATATCGAAAAGTGGGTCATAGCTACTGCTATTAGTGATGTGAAAAGCTTCAAGGATATTTTTCATCAAGATGTCGTTGTGGCCATTAATATTTCAAGTCAGTACTTTTCTAGACCAGAGTGTGTTGCTTTTGTCACTAAGCAATTGACTGAATGTGGGCTCAGAGGTGAGTCTATAAACATAGAGTTAACTGAAAGTACTTTATTAACAGATGCTCAGCAAGAAACTAAAACGGCTTTTAAGTTATACCAGCAAGCAATACCTATCAGCATTGACGACTTTGGCACTGGATATTCTTCTCTCTCTTATCTACATAAAATTCCAGCTACTTTCGTAAAAATAGATCGTTCTTTTACTACTGGGCTGGAACAAGATACTAAAATGATGGCAAGTATTCAGCAGTTGCTTAAATCTTTGCAGTTTCAAACCGTTATTGAAGGAGTAGAAACTATAGAACAATCAAAGATTTTATTAAATATGGGATTGCAGCTTCAGCAAGGTTATGGATTAGGTTTACCGCAGCCTATGAGCTTTTACCTGAAGGCTGAAAATATCGAACACTTGCCTGGCTTTAGTATTACCTCTTAGCTGTGCTTATAACTCTAGATTAGATGATAAATGAATGCATTCTAGGGTGTAGGGATTTCTATTTTTTAAGTTCGAGTTAATTTAGGTTACTATCAGGCCAAATTCATATAGTAAAAAGAAGAAGATGACAAAAGTTGGGATATTTGGCGCCAATGGCAGAATGGGGCGCAACTTAATACAGGCCACTATTGATAATGAAGGGGCTGAGTTAACAGCCGCGGCAGTGAGAATTGGTTCTCCATTTAATGGTATGGATGCTGGTTTGATCGCAGGCATAGATAAACAAGATGTTTTTGCATCTGATGACTTATCTGCTTTATCGGATAAAGCCCAAGTTTGGATTGATTTTACTTTACCTGAAGCATTAGAAGCGAACATTGATTACTGTGTTGAGCACAAACTTAACATGGTGGTGGGAGTAACAGGCTTACCTAAAGAATTAGAAGCAAAGCTTGAGCAAGCGTCAAAACACATTGCTATCGTATTTGCTGCTAACTTCTCAACTGGCGTCAACTTACTTTATAAGTTGTTAGAAGTGACGGCGGCAACTATTGGTGAAGATTGTGATATTGAAATTATTGAAGGGCACCATAGGTTTAAAAAAGATGCGCCATCAGGCACAGCTTTAGCACTCGGACAAGCCATCGCTAATACTTTAGATAGAGATCTAGATGAAGTTGCAGTTTATGGCAGAGAAGGTGACACAGGAGAGCGCGATCGTAAGACAATTGGCTTCGCGACGGTAAGAGCAGGCGATATAGTTGGTGAACATACCGCTTTATTCGCAGATATAGGCGAAAGGATTGAAATAACTCACAAAGCTTCAAGTCGTTTAACCTTTGCTAAAGGCGCAGTAAGGGCTGCAAACTGGTTAGCTGATAAGGAAAATGGGTTGTTTGACATGCAAGATGTGCTTGGTTTAAAACAACTTAATATATAAAAAGAGAAGGTTTTACCTATTATTTAGGTAAAACCTTTATTTTTACAAAAAATGTAATTTTTTCTAGCCTAATTACGTTCTCTTAGCTACAATATTTGGAATTTGCCTGTCACAACTGTTTGACTGCAGAAAAATCTCCGCAGTTGAGCAAATTGAGGGCTGAAGATTAACCGATAACAGATGTTTATCCCTTGAATCTGTTTATCATTGCTAGGAGGTTATCTTGACTCAACCCGCTCTATTGGTTCTGGAAGACGGAACTGTATTCCGAGGTACTGCTATTGGTGCTGATGGCTTATCTGTTGGAGAGGTGGTATTCAACACTTCAATGACAGGTTATCAGGAAATTCTTACTGATCCTTCATACGCCGAACAAATCGTAACATTAACTTATCCCCACATTGGTAACTATGGTACTAATGCCGAAGACGAAGAACGCGAGACTATTTGGGCAAAAGGCCTAGTTATCCGCGATTTACCGTTAGTGGCAAGCAACTTCCGTAGTGAGCAAGACTTAAGTTCATACTTAAAAGCACGCAACATTGTTGGTATTGCTGACATAGATACGCGTAAGTTGACTCGCATTTTACGTGATAAAGGTGCACAAAACGGTTGTATCGTTGCGGGCGAAATTGATGAAGCAAAAGCATTAGCTGCTGCTAAAGAGTTTCCGGGCCTGAAAGGTATGGACTTGGCGAAAGTCGTCACTTGTAAAGAAAATTTCGAGTGGACGGAGTCGAGTTGGGAATTAGGTCAAGGTTATAAGCAACTCGAAGATGAAAAGTTTCATGTTGTTGCCTATGACTACGGAGTAAAGCGTAATATTTTACGTATGTTAGTTGACCGAGGTTGTAGGCTAACAGTGGTACCGGCAGAAACGTCAGCGGATGAAGTTCTAGCATTAAATCCAGACGGTATCTTCCTCTCCAACGGTCCAGGCGACCCAGAGCCTTGTACTTACGCTATCACAGCAATCAAACAATTCTTAGAAACAGACATTCCAATTTTCGGCATTTGCTTAGGCCATCAATTATTAGCATTAGCTTCTGGTGCAAAAACGGTAAAAATGAAATTTGGTCACCACGGTGGTAACCACCCGGTGCAAGACTTAGAGTCAGGCAAAGTAATGATCACAGCGCAAAACCACGGTTTCGCAGCAGATGAATCTTCATTACCAGCTAACTTAAAAGCAACTCATAAATCATTATTTGACGGTACTTTACAAGGTATTCATCGTACAGATAAGCCTGCGTTCAGTTTCCAGGGACACCCTGAAGCTAGCCCAGGTCCACACGATGCGGCACCTTTATTTGATCACTTTATTGAGCTGATGACAGCTCGTAAATAAACAGCGAAAGGCTGATGCAGCCAACGTGTTTATCAATTATTGATTTAGTAAAGAATTTAAGAGAAGAGATACAATGCCAAAACGTACCGACATAAAAAGCATATTAATCTTAGGCGCTGGCCCAATCGTTATTGGTCAGGCTTGTGAATTTGACTACTCTGGCGCACAAGCTTGTAAAGCGTTAAGAGAAGAAGGGTATAGAGTTATCCTAGTAAACTCTAACCCTGCAACTATTATGACTGACCCTAATATGGCCGATGCTACATACATTGAGCCAATTCACTGGGAAGTTGTTGAAAAGATTATTGAAAAAGAAAAGCCAGATGCAGTACTTCCTACTATGGGTGGTCAGACTGCGCTTAACTGTGCGCTTGATTTAGAGAAGCACGGTGTACTAGAAAAGTACAATGTTGAAATGATTGGTGCTTCAGCTGATGCAATTGATAAAGCTGAAAACCGTGAACGTTTCGATAAAGCGATGAAAGATATTGGTTTAGAATGTCCTCGTGCTGAAACTGCTCAAACGATGGAACAAGCTCGTGACGTGCTATCTCGAATCGGTTTCCCTTGTATCATCCGTCCGTCATTCACTATGGGTGGTACTGGTGGCGGTATCGCGTACAACAACGAAGAGTTCGAAGAGATTTGTGCTCGAGGTTTAGATTTATCAACCACTAGCGAAATTTTAATCGATGAATCATTAATCGGTTGGAAAGAATATGAGATGGAAGTGGTTCGTGACAAAAACGACAACTGTATCATCGTATGTTCAATCGAAAACTTTGACCCTATGGGTGTTCACACTGGTGATTCTATCACTATGGCTCCAGCGCAAACACTTACTGATAAAGAATACCAGCTAATGCGTAATGCATCGGTAGCGGTACTTCGTGAAATTGGTGTTGAAACAGGTGGTTCAAACGTTCAGTTTGGTGTGAATCCAAAAGATGGCCGTATGGTTATCATTGAGATGAACCCTCGTGTATCTCGTTCTTCTGCATTAGCGTCTAAAGCAACTGGTTTCCCTATTGCGAAAATCGCCGCTAAGTTAGCAGTTGGCTACACGTTAGATGAATTAAGTAACGATATTACTGGTGGTGCAACTCCTGCATCATTCGAGCCTACTATCGACTACGTAGTAACTAAGATTCCTCGCTTTAACTTTGAAAAGTTTGCTGGTTCTGACGACCGTCTAACAACACAGATGAAGTCTGTCGGTGAAGTTATGGCAATTGGTCGCAACCAACAAGAGTCACTGCAAAAAGCACTTCGTGGCTTAGAAGTTGGTGTATCAGGTTTTGACCCTATCATCGACTTATCTGCTGACGATGCACACGAAAAGATCATTCACGAATTGAAAGAGCCTGGTGCAGAGCGTATTTGGTACATTGGTGATGCGTTCCGTCACGGCTTAGATTTAGAAGCTATCTTCAAATTAACTCAAATCGACCCTTGGTTCTTAGTACAAATTGAAGACATCATTAAGCTTGAAGGTGAAATTGCTGAACGTGGTTTTGCTGGTTTAGATGAAGACTTCCTAGGCAAGCTTAAGCGTAAAGGTTTTGCAGATAAGCGTATCTCTGACATCTTAGGCATTAGCGAAAATGAAGTTCGTAAAAAGCGTCAAGGTTTGAATATCCTACCTGTGTACAAACGTGTCGATACTTGTGCTGCTGAATTTAGCTCTGATACTGCATACATGTATTCATCTTATGATGAAGAGTGTGAAGCAAATGCATCAGACAAAGATAAGATCATGGTTATCGGCGGTGGCCCTAACCGTATCGGTCAAGGTATTGAATTCGATTACTGTTGTGTACACGCAGCGTTAGCGTTACGTGAAGATGGTTACGAAACTATCATGGTTAACTGTAACCCAGAGACAGTATCAACAGACTATGACACATCAGATCGTTTATTCTTCGAACCAATCACATTAGAAGACGTATTAGAGATTGTTCGTGTTGAAAAGCCGAAAGGCGTTATCGTGCAATACGGTGGTCAAACTCCACTTAAATTAGCTCGTGAACTAGAAGCGAATGGTGTGCCAATCATTGGTACTTCGCCTGATGCAATTGACCGTGCTGAAGACCGTGAGCGTTTCCAGCAAATGGTTGAACGTTTAGACTTATTACAACCTGAAAATGCAACAGTAACTTCACTAGAAGAAGCGGTAGCTAAGTCTAAAGAAATTGGTTTCCCATTAGTTGTTCGTCCTTCATATGTACTTGGTGGTCGCGCAATGGAAATCGTGTATGACGAAGCAGACTTACGTCGTTACATGAACGATGCTGTATCAGCTTCTAATGAAGCTCCGGTTCTACTAGACCATTTCTTAGATAACGCTATCGAAGTTGACGTAGATGCAATTTGTGACGGTAAAGATGTAGTAATCGGCGGTATCATGGAGCACATAGAACAAGCAGGTGTTCACTCAGGTGACTCAGCATGTTCACTGCCGGCTTACTCACTACCAGCTGATATCTTAGACGTAATGCGTAAGCAAGTTCGCGATATGGCGTTAGAGCTAGGTGTAATTGGTCTAATGAATACTCAGTTCGCGGTTAAAGATGGTAAAGTTTACTTAATCGAAGTTAACCCACGTGCCGCTCGTACTGTTCCTTTCGTTTCTAAAGCAACAGGTGTAGCACTTGCAAAAGTTGCAGCTCGTGTAATGGCTGGTCAGTCGTTAGAGTCGCAAGGGGTAACAAAAGAAATTATTCCTCCTTTCTTCTCAGTAAAAGAAGTTGTTTTACCATTCGCAAAATTCCATGGTGTTGACCCAATTTTAGGTCCTGAAATGCGCTCAACTGGTGAAGTAATGGGAGTAGGTGAGAACTTCGAAGAAGCATATGCAAAAGCACAATTAGGTGCAGGTGTTGAGCTTGCTCGTGATGGTCGTGCCTTAATTTCTGTACGCGATTCTGATAAAGTTCGAGTTATCGACTTAGCGAAAAAGCTAATTGCAGCTGGTTTTGAACTAGATGCAACTCGTGGTTGCCAAAAAGTACTTGAAGAAGCTGGCATTGAGTGTCGAAAAGTGAACAAAGTATTCGAAGGTCGCCCACATATTCTTGACCGCATCAAGAATGGCGAGTACAACTACATAGTTAATACCGTTGAAGGCCGTCAAGCGATTGAAGACTCTAAAGTTCTTCGTCGTGGTGCATTACAGCACAAGGCTAACTACACGACTACATTGAACGCGGCATTTGCAACTTGTTTGGCAAATGAAGCTGATGACCGTGGTTCGGTAACTTCTGTGCAGGATTTACATAAGAGAATTAGTTAATAATGACGACACAAGTCCCAATGACAGTGCAGGGTGCGGAAGCCCTGCGTGAAGAATTAAACCATTTAAAAATGGTGGAAAGACCAAAGATCGTAGCTGATATTGCTGATGCACGTGAACATGGTGATTTGAAAGAGAATGCTGAATATCACGCAGCACGTGAACAGCAAGGTTTTTGTGAAGGCCGTATTCAAGAGATTGAAGCTAAGCTTTCAAATGTTCAAATCATCGATGTTACTAAAATGCCAAACACGGGTAAGGTTATCTTTGGTACAACCGTTACTATTTTGAACTGCGATACTGATGAAGAAACGACTTATCATATCGTTGGTGAAGATGAAGCGGATATTAAGAGTGGTAAAATCTCTGTTGGCTCACCAATCGCTCGTGGTTTGATTGGTAAGAACTTAGATGATGTTGTTAACATCCAAACTCCTGCTGGAACGGTTGAGTTCGAGATCATTGAAGTTGAGTATATCTAAATAACTTAATTACTTAGATAAATAATCGTTAAATACCGCTGCTTAGTCAGCGGTATTTTTTTGTCTGTTTTTCGGCTTGTTTTATAGCATAGCTCTTCTTTTTTGCTCTTTTCCCACACAATTTATACTGAAAAGCTAATTATTGAGCACAATCGGTACAAAAGATGACAGAATACGAACTTTGTGAGTAGACGAATTGCAATTATCAATTTATTGTTAAGTTATGAATGAAGCTTTAGCACGAGTATATGAATCTTAGAGTTATCTTATTCACATTATTCCTATTTTTAACCGGTCAATCCTATAGTCAAGAACAGCAAGCGACGATAGTTTTTACCGGAGAAATGCCACTAATTAATAATCAGAGTTCAGGTGATTATCCCGAACTTGGTGGTTTACTTGAAAAGATACGAAACAAACCTACTCCTACCTTTTTCTTTTTTGGCGGCGGCAGTTTAGGCCCTAGCCCTATGTCAGCCTTTGACCGAGGTTCGCATATTATAGATATACTCAATACCTTAGAACCTGACGCTATGTCTGTGACTAAACGAGAGTTTAGTTATTTTGAAGAAGAGTTATCGCTAAGGTCTTATGAAGCGGCATTTCCAATTATCGCTAGTAACATTTATGAGCCTAGAACCGGAACCATTTTGGATGGTTTAAACGATCACCTAATCATAGAAAAAGCAGGAGTTAAATTAGGTGTTATTTCTATGCTGGATAAAACAGTTGTAAAGGAATATCTGTTAACTCGCGTTGATATCGCAGAGCCAAAACAGTCAATTATAACTAAAGCCCGTCAACTTAAAGAGTCAGGTGCGGACTTTATTGTACTTATGTATTCGGTGAACTTTCCTTTTATTGACGAGTTGTTAGAGCAAGGCGTGCTCGATTTATCATTAGTTACAGACCCTCATTATTCTTTGTCCACGAGTGACCAAATTCCTGAGCATCCAAATAGTATCTACATGACTGAATCAGGTATTGTTGCTGAAGTTGAATTAACTTGGGACAAGGATAAGAAAGATAAATTAACCATTAATTGGCAAAAACATTACCTTAGAGAGCAGCAATCTGACCCAACCGTGCAAATGCAGGTTTCGGGATATTCTAAACGTTTAGACCGATTGCTCGATGAACAGGTGGGTGTTTTAGCCACACCTATGGACACTCGTAGAGAAGTGGTGAGAGCTGAGGAAAGTGCTTTTGCAAATTTCGTTGCCGACTCTTTGAAAGAGTTTTTTGATACTGATATCGCGTTTATTAATGGCGGAGTCATTAGAGGTGAGCAACAATACGAAGCAAATACCATTTTAACTCGCCGTCATATTGCAACAGAACTGCCATTTCGTTCTCGTATTGTTGTTATCGAAGCAACCGGCAAGATGCTTAAAGATGCGATGGAAAATGCCTTAAGCATGATAGAAGAAAATAAAGGTCGATTTTTGCATTTGTCAGGGGCTTCGGTAGTGTTTGATAGCAAAGCTAAGCCTGGACAAAGGTTAAGGGAATTTAAAGTTGCAGGCGCAGATGTTAAAGATAGCAAGCTCTACAAAATAGCAACATCAGATTACTTAGCTAGTGGTGGCGATGACTTTATAATGCTGAAAAACGCTAAGGCAATTGAGCTTAATACTCGAATATCTCCTCTACTATCTGAAGTTGTCATCAACCAAATTAGACAAAAGCGGCAAATTAGCCCGATATTAGAAGGCCGTTTAGTTGATGTAGCTAAGGAGAAGTTATGAGCGAACACTTAGCGCAGTTAAACGTGACCAAAGCTAAGAGTAAGAGAACTCGATTCTTACTAACTAAAGTATTTTCTGTGGCATTGTTATGTGTGATCGGGGTTTTTGTAGCAGTAACTTTATTGTCTTTTTCTCGACTTATTGATTTTCGTACTACCTTATCTGATATAACACAAAAGTCAGTACCTAATTTAGTGTTTTCTGGTCGTGTATTTAACCAAGTTAATACTCTTATCTACTTAACTGAAGGATTATCAAAGCCTAACTCTGAAGCTGCTTTGTTGATTATTGAACGCAACATCGATATGCAAATGGATAAGCTACAACAGTTGGCAAATGCTGAACTTGCAGACCCTTACTTAAGTGTCCAGCTAGATGCACTGAAAATTGAGTTGTTAGAACTAAAGTCTTTAATTCGAGAAAGATTAATTATTCAACAGTTACTAAAGGTTCGATTAGATAATGTCTACCAACTCTATGACAGAGTATTGTCTATGCATAATGAGTTGTCAGAAAACCCAAATTGGACTTTATTGATTGCCGACACCGTTGCTATGGCGGGTAAGTCTACAAGTATGACTCGAATGTATGAGATCCGACAAACGGCCGAGCAAGTAAAACAAACCTTAGCAATGTCAGAGCAAGAAATAAAAGCCTTTCCTATGAGCAAGAGAAGCGCCGTTGAACAACTCAACGAATCTCTAGAGTACATGTTACTAGGAGTTGATGGCGTTGTTGAGCTGCGTATTAAACAGCTTAGGATTGAGGGGAGAGCTAGAGGTCGCGGCAATTTTGTTCGAAACCTGATTTTGGATTACGCCAATTTAGCCGAGTATTACTCATACGAAATTAACGAACTTGTGCTTGAAGAAGCGAATACAACCAATACTAAAGTAGATGAACAAATCAAACTCATTGCTATTGTCTCTGTTGTAGCTTTACTGTTTTTACTCAGTGTTGTTGTGTTCTTACAAACTCAATTTATCCGTCGTTTAAAACTGTTGGATAAGTTAGTTCGTCAGCATTTAGATGGTAAAGAAACCAATATTGTGGTTCGAGGCAATGACGAGATTTCTGATATTGCTAATACCTTTAATTCTTTCGTTACTAAAATTGAGCACCAAAATGAGATCTTACAAAACTTATCTTTGACCGATGGTTTGACTGGCATTGCCAATAGAAGGGCGCTTGATGAGAGATTGCTTTACACCTTAAAACTTGGATTAAGGCATTTATGGCCAACAACAATTATGTTGTTAGATGTGGATTACTTCAAAAAGTATAACGACAAATATGGTCACGCTAAAGGTGATGAATGCTTAATAGAAGTTGCAGCAATATTAACTTCTTTAATGCAGCGCGAAAATGACTTTGTTGCTCGTTATGGCGGTGAAGAGTTTGTATGTGTGCTAGGTGATACCGATGCTGAGGGGGCAAAAATAGTAGCGAATAAGATCATTTCAGCTATGGCAAAACACAATATTCCCCACGGCGAAAGTGGTGTAGCTTCACATGTTACTTTGAGTATTGGCGTAATTAGTTATTATCCAGTAAGAGGAAGAAGAGGCGAATCTCTAGAATTGTTAAAGCAAGCAGATAAGGCCTTGTATGAAGCAAAAGGCCAAGGTAGAAATACGTTTGTCACCGCTTTGGTAGAATAAAAGCTTACTTACTTGAAAAAGCCTGTAATGTGATTTGCATTGCAGGCTTTTTTATTTAAACCGTATGACAAGCTATAAAAGATACACACTGTAAATTAGCCAGTTGCAGAAATGGTTATAGGTGATAGCTCAAATGTATTAATCAATCTGTTCTGAGAGCTTCTAATCACTCCTTGTGAGGGGTAAAATTGCCCGCAAGTATTTACTACTATGAAAATGGACTTCAATCATTATGTTAACCTTAAATGATTCCTTATATTTTGCTGAAGGTTATGTCCGTAAGTGTTACTTACACCCCGACGATAACAATTTATGCGTGAAAATCCCTCACAAAAATCAAAACGAAAGACAACGCGGTATTTGCAAGAGTATTCAACGAGAAAAGAACTATTACAAAAGTTTAATTAAAAGAGGCATAGCTTGGGACCATCTTTGCCAATATCACGGAGATATAGAAACCAACTTGGGTTTAGGAAGTGTTTACGAAATTATTCGTGATCACAATGGTGAAATAGCACAAAACTTAGAGCAGTATTTAAGCCAAGCTGACTTTTTTCAAAATCATGAAAGTGAGCTAGTGAAGGCCTTACAAGAATTGCTTAAGTACATGTTGGAGAATAAAATCCTTACTACTTCATTGCGTCCTAGAAATATTGTTCTCGACCCTGTACCAGATAATTTTAAGTTGTCGCTAATCGATGATATTGGTAATTCTGAGTGGTTAAAAGTCTCGGAGTTAACATCGGGCTTACAAGTTAGAAAAATAAAACGAAAGTGGCGTGCAATGTTCAAAGAAATAGAAACTAAATATATCGGTTCGTCATACTTTCTTGAGCAAAAAGTACTAGGAGATGTGACTAAGTAATCACTTAGTAGCATACTTTAGGTCATAGCCGAGTTTTGCTGTTTTTCCAAGCCTGTAGTGCAAGTAGCACTACAGGCTTTTTTATTTAAACTGATAGAGTAAGGTACAAAAGATAGACTTGGCTAAGTAACGCGATTATATAGAAGTAACTTCTAGGAGAAGGGTTTTTATTAGTCGCTATTAAGTAGAACAGCACCATGTGAATAAATCTAGCAGCAGCAAATACAAGGATCGCCCAATATAAAGTGGCTGCTTCAACTCCTGCAAACATGGCCAAAAAGCTCGTTAAAATAAAGACTGGTACATTCTCTAAAGAATTCATAAAGGTTCTGTGACTGCGGAAAACAAATGACATGTGATCTAAGTCTTGGTCAACAATTCCCGGGATATATACTGGTTGTTTTCTATGCGCAATAGAGGCAATTAAAGCTTGTAAAACTATCATGCAAATTAATAAGGTTAATAGAAATATACTATCGCTATATTGGGTCATGTTTTTCTCCAGTATGTAGTAGAAGTTGCTTGTTGTTTAAACTGTTTTTGTTTATATAGTTTGCGTGCAAAGTAATTTAGCAGTTATACTGGTTAACCTCAACTAATTTGCATACAAAGTAATTGTGAAACCTCAACTAAAATTATCAAATCAAATCTGTCATCGCTTTTATGTTGTTAACAACGCAATCACACGAGCCTACAAACCTTATTTAGATGAGTTAGGTATTACTTACCCTCAATACCTTGTTCTAATGGCTCTGTGGGAACAGGATGAAGTGGAAGTAGGTTATATACAGAGCGTTACTCAAATAGACTCTGGGGCACTTACTTTGATCATGAAAAAGTTAGTGCAAAAAGACATTATCTCTATGGCTGCTGCTGAACATGACAAAAGAGTGAAAATTGTGAAGCTCACAGCCAAGGGCTGGAAATTGGAAGCAGAAGCATCTGAAATACCTTACAAGCTCAAATGTCAGTTTCCTGAAGTTTCTGAACAAGAAATAATTCAACTGCAGCAACTCTTAGATAAACTAAACGTCAGTTTAGCGGGAAGTGAAAAAAGCTAATTTAAGGCATTTTCCCATAGCATTTTAATCAGTAATGATTAAAATATGCGCGGTTTTACTAGGTACTATATAAGTTGTGGGGGTATTGTGCTGATTGTTTTTCTGCTGATAGTTGTATTATGTTTTTCTATTTATTTGGCAATTGAAGCAATGAAAGCAGGGATGTGTGGAAGAAGATGGTTTTTTGCTGCTATGTGTCTAGGTCCGATTATTTGGCCTATGTTTAATGTTAAAAAACAAATGTATTTTCGTAAATTACAAGCAAAAGAAGGGGCAACAAGCATTAAGGTTTAATACTCGGGATAAGCCTACCTTGTTCAAACTTGTTCACTAGTCATTGCGGTTTAGAGCAATGACTTTTTTCTAATCCAATACGTGATTGGCAAACTTTGAAAATTCCTGAGCTGATAAAGGTTTTGAGTATAGGTAACCTTGGATCACATCACAGTTCATTTGCTTCATAAATTCTTTTTGCTGTTCAGTCTCTACACCTTCGGCAACAGTCGATAAACTCAAGTTTCTCGCGATAGTCACTATGGTGTCTATCATAGCTTTACCAACACTTGAGTTTGAGTCATCAACAAAAGCTTTATCTATCTTCAAAGTATTTAGTGGAAATTTTCGTAAGTAGGACAATGACGAGTAACCTGTACCAAAGTCATCTAATGCTAAGTGTATTCCTCTGTCGCGCAATTGATGCATGATCTTGATTGCGTGTTGAGGGTTGTTCATTACCGTGCCTTCGGTTATTTCTAGCTCTAAATTACTAGGGTTTAAACCTGTTTCTGTCAGTATGTTATCGATTCTTTCAGTCAAGTCCGGCAGGGTAAATTGCCTAGCTGATAAATTTACCGCGACTCTGCCACTAATAATGCCAGCATCTACCCAGCGTTTCATATCTTGGCAAGCTCTGCGTAAGACAACATCGCCAATATCAATAATCTGTCCTGTTTCTTCAGCAATAGGGACAAAAGTTCCAGGGCTAATCAAACCTTTTTTCGGAGTGATAAAGCGAACTAAGGCTTCCATTCCTACTAACTGACCTGTTTCTAAGTTAGCCTTAGGTTGATAATAAACATGGAAATAATCTTCTTTTAAGCCAACTCGTATTAGGTTTTCAATCTGTAAACGTTTTACTGCTCGCTTATTCATATCTGAGTTAAAAAACAGATATTTATTGCCATCTTCTTTGGCATGGTACATGGCGGTATCTGCATTTTTTAGCAAGGTTTCTGGCTGAGAGCCGTCATCTGGGTAAAGTACTATGCCTATACTTCCTGCTACCACGAGCTCGTGTTGGTCGACGTGAAAAGGAGCTGATAATTGTAGTAGGATCTGCTTCGCAAAACCTGTGATTTTGTGAATATCGTTAGTATTTTCCATCACTATAGCAAACTCATCACCGCCTAAGCGATATAAGGTTTCTGTCTGATTTAGTAATTTTAAGGTACGAGTAGCTATTTGTTTTAGAAGATTATCACCTGTTTGATGGCCTAAGGAGTCATTGATCTTCTTAAAGTCGTCGATATCGAATACTAAAACTGAAGCGGGTTGTTTTTTCTGCACACACTTTTGTAAGTTAGAGAAAAATACATTTCGGTTTGGCAAACCCGTCAGTGAATCAATCCTCGCCATTTTAATTAGCTTAGCTTCTGCCTTTTTTCTTTTTGTTGTATCGGAAACAATCGCAACGTAATGGGTTATTTTTCCTACTTGATCTTTAATGCAATTAACCGTCACATAGGCTAAATACATAGCTCCATCATTACGTTGGCCTGTAATATCACCTTGCCAAAGGCCTGTTAAATCGACTTCTTTTTTTATTTCTTGAACTAAGGTAGAGCTAATATCATTAAAATTGAGTTTGTGTCCCAATACCGATTGGGGAGTTCTTCCTGTGATAGCAACATATCCAGGGTTGATGTGAACAACATTGATTTGATCATCAAAAATGATCACGCCTTCGGCAATACTTTCAATACTTTGGGCAAATATTTTTAATTCATTTTCAGTTTTTTTCAGTTGCTGTATGTCTTTGAAAGTACCCGTCATGCGGACTGCTCCGCCTTCTTCATCACGGTTGACGACTTTGCCTCGGTCTAATATCCAGCTCCAAGTATTGTGGCTCGATTTCAAGCGGTAAGCACATTCGAACGAGTCAGTTAGACCATTTAAATGATCGGTTAACTGAGACGAAACTCGTGTTAAATCGTCCGGGTGTATGTGTTCTTTGTTTGGTGGTATAACGCCAGCAGGAACTTTAGGTAAGGTATAAACACCTGAGTCGCTTGTTCTTTGTAATAAGCCATTAGTTATTTGCCAATCCCACATTTCTACGCCACTAGCCCATAAAGACAGTTTTAGTCTTTCTTCACCCAGAGTGATAGCAGATTGATAACGACGAAATCGCACTAAACTATAAGCAAGGAAAAACAAAGTGAGTAACGCAAAAGTTGCGATCAAATAAATAAGCGAAGGGGTTAAGGGTATTAGAGTATTGCCCGGTGTCGCTGCAACATTAGCAGTGAAAAAAAGTAAAACGACAGGCACCCATTTATTATTTTTATTTTTATTTGGTGATACCACAGTAAAAGAACTACGTTTAACAACTTAACTAACTAAACATACCTTACCTAGAATAAGCTTGTCAAAGTACAAATGTAAACCTGCTTCTATCCGGATAAATAAGCAACATAAAAAGAGTATTTGTTATCTTTTTGCCAAAGAGCCTAAACGAATACATTGCAAGTTAGATGAAGCCAGATTTGCTTCACACCAAGCGCTGAGTTGTTGCTGGTCTAATTTTTCTATTTCCATCGCAATTCTGTGTTTCTGATCAAATCCATGATCTTTATTACCGATAGAAATCCAAAGCTGCTGTGACTTTTGCCCCATGTTACTAGGTAATTCATTATATTGATGAATGACGGCGTCTTTGTGTATTTGCAAATCTTCAGCTGTCATATTTTTTACTTCGCTAACAAATTTATCCAAACAGGCTGTAATTTCAGCTAATAGAGTTTGTTGGTCGTGTTTGTGCGACTGAACATAAACAGCTAACCCTGGAATATTACAAAGAGGCATATAGCCACTGCCTGCTAAGTATCCAAGCTGCTTCTCTTCTCTGAGATAGTTGAAAGAAAATGGCGATAGAATTTGGCTAACCAAAATAAATATCGCTTTTTCAATATGGTCATCCGAAGTCTCATCTATCATCATTCCCTGAATATAGATCACTGCAGCAGTGTCATTATGAGTAACAGGTTTAGATAGCGAGTTATTGGTCAATTGTGAAACAGAAGCGATAGTTCGGTCTAACTCATCACACAGTTCTGATTTGGCTAATGTATTTTTGATTGCTTGATTAATTGCCGTTGCTTGCGATGCAGTCCAATTACCGTAAAGCAAAACATCAGCATAAACCTTATCGAATAAGGTTTTACAGAATTCAGAAAACTCTTCGAATTCTATTTCAATTAGTAATTCAGCAAGTTCGCTTGAGGATGCAAGAGTCGGTAACAATTGACTGTTAAGTAAAGCAAATAACTGACTAATAGGCTTATTATTTTCTGCATTTAACCAGTGTTTGATAAGTTGTCTTTTTACTTCATCAAACCTAATTTTACTGAAGTCTATGGTAAGCATATCTGCCAACAGATTGAGTACTAAAGAGTCTTGGTTATTACTCAACCCAGAAGTATATAGAGTGACACCTGAGTGATGAGCGTATAGGTTATAGTGTAATCCGGCCATTTCAGCTTGGTAATGTTGCTCTGAAATTGTATCCATATAAAGATCACAGAACAGCCTCATCATAGCTTGGGTTCGTTTACTTATTATGCCATTTGGTAAGTCTAAGCCTACGTAAATATTACCTTTAGGCACTCTAAAACTGATGTCTTGTTTAAACCAAGCATGCCAGCCTAGAGATTGTTCAATAGAAATGGGAATCGGGCTATTAAAATCAGGGTGTTCTAGGTGCGCTTTATGTTTTAAATACGGATTCGACTTAGGCAATTGATACAAGTGATTGCTATCAATAAAGTCATTGAGCTTAGCAATTTGCTCTTGGTCCAAGTTTTCTACTGAGTATGGAGTGTGGTACCAATGCGCTTCTTGGTCTGTATCTACATCTTTACTCACTAAAGTAATACGCATATTTTCTGCTTTGAAATAGCTAAAGAGTTGCTGCCACTCTTCTTCTCTAAATCCATCCATGCGGTAGTCACCAAACAATATGTCATCATCAGGATAATGTTGCATGTTCAGCGCAAGGTGATTGGCTAATTTTAATGGCTTCATTTCTTCTTGGAAATCAAAGCTTATCTTAGCTAGTCGTTGCTGCTCTTCATAAAGGTACTCTGGAATAGTTTGCTCTCTTAGTTGATTAAGGTAAGCAAATACTTCTTTAACAATAAAATCTAATGATTGTTCACCTGACTCAGTTAACTCCAATGAAATATTAAAGTCTTTAAAGTTGCTACCTGAGATACCGTTACCAGCAGATAAGGCGTTAACCAAACCTTGTTCTTTCAAATATTCAAATAATGAACCTTCGCCCTCATAACCAATAATATGGGCAGCAAAGCTTACTATTTTAGTTTTATACCAATTATTTATGCATGGCAGTGCGAAGGTTATATTGAGTTTATGTAACTCTTTAACTGGCTTAATTCTGATGGTTTGTGCAAGGTGTTGCTGCAAGTATAAAGGAGCAATAATCGATTTTTGCTCTGGTTTAGCTTCTGCGGTTTTGGAGCGGATCAATGAAAATCGTTCCATAACACCTGATTTAAGTTGTTCAACAGAAAAAGGCGAAACTATAGCTAAAGTCATAAACTTAGCTTGATACTGTTGAGCAAAAAATGTTTTTACTTCATCAATTACTGGACGTTGAGGTAAGTCAGATAAGGTATGTTTGTTACCGACTGTAAATTTGTTAAAAGGGTGTGCTTTGTTACAAGTTTCTTTATGAACTTGCTGTATTCTTCGGCTGTCATCCTTCAACTTAAGTTTGTATTCTGAGTGAATGGCTGTTTGCTCTTTTGCTAACGCTTCGTCACTAAAAAGCGGCGCAATAAACATGTTGGCAAACATATCTATGGCTTGTGCAAAAAACTCGTGTTGAATATCAAAGTGATAGCAACTGTGTTCAGTGCCAGTCCATGCGTTACAGTGACCGCCATGCTGAGCTACAAAGTTGTTGAGTGCAGCAGGTTCAGGATAAAGTTGGTTGCCGTTAAATAGTAGATGCTCAATGAAGTGAGCAAAACCAGGTCTGTCTAGAGGATCGTCAAAGCTGCCAGAGTTTACGACTAACGAACATGCACTTTTATGGCAATTGACATCTTGAACTAAGGTAATTCTTAGACCTTGGTCTAATGTAAAGGTGTGGTATGTTTTATTATCATTAGGACTTATCTTCAAAACCCCACCTTTTGCATTTTATAATCGTAATCTCCATCCTAGCGCATTTTCTCGAAAATACGAGCTAAAATGCTGAGTTGCTTAAATTTTTATTTTGCTATTTGCGGTGAATTCATTGGCATATGTAGGGTTATTTTACTATAGTCGCCACTAAGCTCACTTGTACCTAAGTTCATTGTTTTTATCCTGTTACTTTGGTCTGGTGAAATAGCCAAAATTAAATTGGGTTGGTAGGTAAAATATGGCTGTTTATTTATATATTGTGAGACATGGCGAAGCTGAACCTTTGACTGAAGATGATCAGTCTAGAGCATTAACCGAACATGGTCAGTGGGAAGCAAAACGAACTGCATTATGGCTAAAGACCCAAGTTAGCGAATTCAGCCATACCTTTGTTAGTCCTTATAAACGAGCTCAACAGACGAAAGATATTATTCTGCGTTATGGCCCTAGTTCTGCAGATGAGCAAACGGAAGATATGCTGACTCCAGAAGGAAGTGCAAGTACGGTAATGGACTTTTTATTGGCTTCCGTAGATGGCAAGAACTTAGAAGAACAACACATTCTTTGTGTATCACATATGCCGTTAGTGAGTTATTTAATTGGTGAATTAACTGGGTATACGCCAATTATGGCAACAGCTGGAGTCGCACAAATTAAGGTTGATTTAGAGAAGTGGCAAGGGCAGCTAAAGTCATTATTATCACCAGAACAAATGTTATAACTGCCTTAAAGGCAAAGCGGGAAATGATTAAAAGCTAGATTTTATCAGTTCACCGATGGCAACTTGGTTGCCTCCCAACTTTTTAGCTTCAGTTATAGCTAAGTCGGTGTCACGGCAAATTTTAGAGAAGTCATTATGTTGATTGTTGCCTGATACACCTACACTAACGGTTAATTTCGAGCCGAAAAATTGCTTCTGAGCAACTTCTTCACGTAGCATATCTGCAATTTGAATCGCATTTTCAAAATTACTGTTAGGTAAACAGATTAAGAATTCATCCCCTTCGATTCTGGCCAAAATAGCGTTCTTATCTATTTTTTCTGCAAGTAACTCAGCCAGTTCAATAAGTAATTTGTCTGTTTTAGCATGTCCAATTTCGTGGTTTACTTGTTTGAAGTTGTCACAGTCTAAGTGCAGTAAAAAGACATTACCTTGACCCTCTTCACTCTTAGTTAAGATGGTTTCAGCTTGTTGAGTAATAAATTGGCGATTGTATAAGTTGGTTAACCTATCTCTTTGAGTTAACTCTGTGAGTTTATTTTGCTTCTCCATTAACATTTGGAATGTACGCTTATTCTGGATAAGGCTTTGACATTTAAGCAAAAACATTTCTATATCGAAAGGCTTATGCATAACGTCAGAAACACCATTACGCATTAATTCAGTGTTTCGTTGTGGGTCGTTATAGCCCGTTATTGCTAAGATCGGCAGAGAATACCATTGCGTAGTGCGTCGAATATTCCTAATTAATGCCAGTCCAGTCATATCGCCTTCAAGCATATAATCCGTTACAACTAAATCTACTTGTTCAAAGTGCAAAACCGTTAAGGCTTCACGGCCTGTAGGTACATATAAAACTTCAATACCGTGTTGTTCAAACAGACCTTTAACCAGGTTAGTCATACTCTTTGAGTCTTCTACCAACAATACTTTGGCATCAGTCACTGAAGCCATAGTCGTTTGATAGGCTACGAAATTGCTAACAAAACTCTCTACATGCTCGAATTCGCTTGGAGAGAACACATCAGTGATCCCTGAAGTTACATAGTTTTCGATTTCGTTAATGTCTTGTTCTGTTGAAATGAGTAGGATAGGGCCGTTAAACTGCTTGCGGATTTTTGCTACATATTCAAAAGGAGTAAGACCTGCCTTTACTGCAGACTCTTTGTCTAGAAAGATAAGGTCAGGCTTAGAATTTCCTTCTAGTGCTGCATTTAACTCTTCGATATTAGTGAAGTTAGAGTTAGCAATTTGCTTTAACGATAATATTTCATTTAGTACTAAATGAAAGGTTTTACTCTGTAACAAAACAGAAGCACTGAGATTATGTTGCATCAAAGGTTAGTCTCCTGAATCTGTTTCTGCTTTCTTTCTGGGGTTAGGGCGGCCACCTGTTACTTTATCGGCTCTGCCTTCTTCTTTGGCTTTTTCTGCTCTGCGCTTTCGCACTTCTTTCGGATCAGCAATTAAAGGTCGATATATCTCAATTCGATCACCTTCATTAACTTTATCGGCTAATTTTGCCATTCTCGACCAGATCCCGACTTTGTTTTCAGTTAGATCTATCTCCGAGTGCATTGAAAGTATTCCAGAGGCAGCAATAGCTTCTTCTATAGTTGTGCCTGAATCGACTGCAACAGTCAATAAACTATGTTTATCAGGTAAGGCATACGCCACTTCAATATTTATTTTATTAGCCATAAACGCTTTTTGCTCTTTGAGTGAAAGCTGAAACCATATTTGTTACTACTTGACTGAATAAGCTACCAAAAGCAACTTCAATCATCTTTGAAGAAAACTCAAACTCTATATTTAGCTCGACTTTACAAGCTTGTTCATCTAATTCAGTGAAGGTCCAAATTCCTTCAAGTTTTTTAAAAGGGCCATCACGTAGCTGTAAGATAATTTGTTTGTTCTGCGTTAATTGGTTTGTGGTGGAAAACCATTTACTCAATCCCGCTTTACTAATTTGTAAAGCACCTTCCATTTGTGTTTCTGTATGAGATAGGCATTTGGCATCAGCACAATTGGGAATAAACTCAGGATAACGCTCGACATCATTTACCAAGTCGTACATCTGTTTACAGCTGAACATAACTAATGCGCTTCGTGATATTTTTGCCATAAAAAAGAGTCTGTAATTTTTTATCCGTATTCTAACAAAGTTAATTAGAAAAATACGTACAAAATTCATTGAAGTAGCATTATAATTCGAGCCGATTAAAGTGAAGAATTAAATATGGCAAAGAAAAAAGCAAAAACCCCGGAAAATACCATAGCGCAAAACAAAAAAGCGCGTCATGAATTTATCCTAGATAAGAAGTTTGAGGCTGGTATTGAGTTACAAGGATGGGAAATTAAAAGTATCCGTGAAGGTAAAGTCAATATTGCCGATAGTTATGTGTTTTTGAAAAATGGTGAAGTGTTTTTGTTAAATGCACAAATACAACCATTAAATCAGGCTTCAACGCACGTTTTGTGTGAACCAAACCGTCAACGTAAGCTATTACTGCACAAAAGAGAAATATCTGAGTTAATTGGTGCGGTTGAAAGAAAAGGTTACACCCTAGTTGCAACTTCTATGTACTGGGTAAGAAATTGGGTAAAAATACAATTCTGTTTAGCCAAAGGTAAACACGAGCACGATAAGCGTAGTGATATCAAAGACAGAGACTGGAACCGCCAAAAAGAGCGGATCATGAAGCATAAGTAATTAACCTCAAACTATGTGTAGCTTTAGCTGGCGTGAATTCGATGACCATATAGCAATCGCTTTTAATCGCGATGAGTCGGTTACCAGAGCCAAAGCAGAACCACCTCGTCAGTTTGAACATCAAGGAAGTAAGTACTTGATGCCTATAGATCCCGACGGCGGTGGTAGTTGGATATGTGTTAATCAAGCAGGCTTTGCTTTTGTGTTGTTAAACAATTATCAAGCTAAGTTAAAGTCTGATACGGACGAGTTGAAATCCCGTGGTAAAATTATTCAGGAGCTCGCTTTATGCCAAGATATAAAGCAAGTCCAAAGCTTCATTCAACAACTTCCGCTACAATACTTTCAGCCCTTTTCCTTATTAGTTGTTAGCCAAGAGCATAAAAGCATGTGGCGTTACAACGGACTCGATAACGAGCTAGTGGCACAACAATTACCGTTACATTGGTTTTCTTCTGCGCATCCAGAAGCCGATAGAGTTTTGTCGGAACGAGCTGAAGCTGCAAATAATGCTCGGATAGAAAATGATGAAGATCTGATGCGGTTACACCGTTCTCATATTCCTAACAATGCGCAAGTTAGCTCAGAAGATCGGACTTTTTCTATTTGTATGCATCATGAGCGTGGGCATACTCAGTCGTTAACTTATATAAGATTAGAAAATGAGAAAGCGACAATGAAGTATTGGAACGGCCAGCCTTGTCGCACTGACCGTTATAGTGAAATAGCTATTGCTATTTGTTAACAAAGAGTTAGTTATCAGAGCCTAACCTTTGTCTAAGCTGATAGTCTTTAGCTTTGTTTTGGTCTATCGCGAGTCTTCTTTGTGAAGTTGTTAACTGACAAAAGTCTTTAACGTATTTGTTTTCAGAAGCTGTTATAACTAATGCTCTTTCCTGTGGACAAAAGTATGATTTCACTTGGCCGTCAAAATCATTATTTACTGTCTTAGAAATTTTTTCAGATAACTGTTTTAAATTCGAATTTTCTTGAAAGTGATTTTTAATAATATAGTCGTACTTTAAGTCCCAAATAACGGCCATATCTTCTTCTTCACCAAAGCTTTGCAGCGCAGACTTTATAGTGTCGTTTTCTTTAAATGAACGACGCTTTCTTTTACCTTGCCAGTCAGCATTAGCCGGCTCTACTTGCGAAGCTCTTTGTTCAAGTTGCTTGGTAAGCGGTACGTCTGGAGTTGGTAATTCAATCGTGTAGTCGTTTAATTTCTTGTCGTCTCTTGAGAATGAACTTCTGAAGGTTGCATAGAATTTCGCTACACCTTCTGCCATTTGGTGAGTTGTCATAGGACCATCACTACTTGATTTTTCACTGCTCCAAAATAGTAATCCAACCACTACTAGTATGATTACTATTGGAACAAGTATTTTAATAAGAGCACTTCCGTTGCTTTTCGACGACTTAGTTTTCATAGTCTAATTTAACCGTTACTTTTTATATAGAGACTGCGGTGCATGTTCAGGTCGAGTTTTAAACCTTCTATGTACCCACATATATTGATCGATATTGGCTGAAATTGCTTGTTCAACCCACGTGTTTACTTTAACGGCATTTGCTACAGGATCTGTATCAGGAAAATCCTTAAGTGGAGGTAAAAACTCGACTTCATAACCTGTCCCGCCGTCTAATCTCTTTATTATAGTAGGTATTGTTACAGCATTGTCATGAGATGCAAAAAGTTGTGTGCCTGTCGTAGTGGCCGCTTCTTCTACTGCAAATAAAGGTGCGAAAACAGAGCGCTTCTTACCATAGTCATGATCTGGTAAGTATATACAGAACTTACCTTGGCCTAACGCTCGTAAAAAAGCCTTCACATCTTGCTTACCGATTAATTCGTTTTGTCCTTGGCTACGGCCGTTGTACTGTACCCATTCGATGAGAGCGTTGTTATGCGGGCGGTAGTAACCTGAATAAGTCCAGTGTTGGCTGATTATTCTGCCAACCATTTCCATTGGTAGGGCGTGAACGAATAAGCCTAGTACACCTTTTCCTTCTTTTAACGCATTGTTTACGTGCTCAGCGCCTTTGACACTTACCATAGATTTTACGCGCCAGTCTGGCCACCACCAAGCCATACCACTTTCCAACATAGCACGACCTGTGTTTTCAAAGTTTGCCTTTACTAAGTCTTTTCTTTCTTGGCCTGGCATTTCAGGAAAACAAAGTTCGATATTTCTATCAGCTATTTTTCTGCGGCTAGACATGACCTTTAATAATAGCTGGCCAACTAACTTACCGAGAAACATTTGTACAGAGTAAGGTAACCAACTAATTAAATATAAGAACCCCATAACCAACCAAGTTATCCAGTATTTAGGTAGCAAGAATTGCCATTTAAAAGTGGGTGGTGCGTATTTAGGCTTTTTATTTGCGGTCAAGGTGCTGTCCTGTTGTACTTATATAAGTTGGGGAATGATAGCGGATTGCTGGCACTATTTTTAGCAAAATAGTGCCTTAACTGGTTAGACTTCGTTATTCCTCGGCACTAACCCAGTTCTTTTCTAGTTCACTTAACAGTTGGTTTAATTCACCAGACATAAGAGCAAAGTCAGCATCAAATTTTGCTAACTTGTCCTCATTTGGTACATCTTCTGTCTGTTCTTTGACTACATCTAGAAATTTAATTTGTTTAAGCGATGCGTCGTCATTTAGATTAAACTTAATCTTTTCATCCCAAATTAATCCAAGTTTGTGGACATATTTTCCATTACTTATATGCAGTTGAACTTCTTCTTCGGTGACGTCGTGATTTTTAAGTTTAGCTGTTGCCGCTTCTTCGTCTAAAGCTTTAAGCTCAATATCAGTAGAGAACACAAAAGGAGTCGGTAAGTTATCTTCTTTGACCCACTGAGTTAATGTAACAATTAAGTCGCCTTCAGGCTTCATAGGTAAAATAGGTAAAGAACCTAATGATTGACGTAAAAATGCTAATAAGTTCTCGGCTTTGTTTGCCCCGCTTGAGTTTACAACCAACCACTGATACTCAAAGTTGATATAAGCATATAAACGATTACTTCTAGTAAATGCTTTAGGTAGTAAGGCTTGAACAATTTCTTCTTTAATTGTTTGTTTTTCTTTTTTCCCTACTTTTTGTCCTCTTTCCGCTTCTATATCTTGAACTTTTTCTTCAAGCGCATCCTTCACTACAGACGAAGGCAAGATTTTCTCTTCTGTCTTTAAGCAAATAAGAGCACTCTTTTCTGCAGCATGGACTAAATTAGTGGTACCTGGAATTGCTGACACCCAGCCTTGTTTTTGTTGATCCTGGCTACCGCAAGGGCGGAAGATATGTTCTTGCAAAGCTTTTTCTAATTCTTCAACAGAAGTATCGAAAGGCTTGGTAAATTTGTAGCTAAAAGCGTTAGTGAACCACATAGATATTTTCGTCAGTCATGTTTTAAATGGGTTTGGATAATAACAAAGGATATAGCAAATGGCTGTATGAATTAACGGCTATTAAATAAACGGCTAGAATTCATTAATTTTCAAAGCCTTCATCATCAAGTAAGTTTGAACCTGATGCTGCTTCTCTAGCTAAATCATCAACTAGTTCATTTTCTGGGTGACCTGAGTGGCCTTTCACCCAATGCCAATTCATTTGATGTCGATTAACTTCATTATCTAGTTGTTGCCAAAGATCTGCATTTTTCACTGGTTTTTTAGCTGAGGTTTTCCAGCCATTTCTTTTCCAATTGAATATCCACTTGGTAATGCCGTCTTTTACATAACTGCTATCTGTAGTTAGTTCTACTTGGCAAGGCTCTTTCAGAGCTTGCAACCCTTTTATTACCGCTAACATTTCCATTCTGTTGTTGGTGGTATTTTTGTAGCCTTGGCTGAGTTCTTTTTTATGACCATTATAAACCAGCAGTGCGCCGTATCCACCTGGGCCTGGGTTACCTAAGCATGAGCCGTCGGTGTACATGTGAATGGTTTTCATAAAAGAGAATGCTCCTTTGAGGTGATATTTCTTTGATAAGGACGTTATACTCTATCTTAATTGCAACAAGAACAAAAACTTCGAATGGCGAAACGACAAATAATTCTAGATACGGAAACAACAGGTATTGAGATAAGAGATGGACACAGGATCATCGAGATTGGTTGCATTGAGATGGTGAACCGCCGTCTTACTGGCAATAACTTTCACGTTTATATCAATCCTGAAAGGGAAATTGAAGATGAAGCTATTGGCGTTCACGGTATTACTAATGAGTTCTTGCAGGATAAACCGAAATTTCGAGATATTGCCGATGAGTTTTTTGATTATATAAAAGGTGGCGAATTAGTTATTCATAACGCACCGTTCGATATCGGTCATATGGACAATGAGTTTTCTATCTTGTGGCGAGATTGGACTCAAACTGCAGATTTTTGTGCAGTGGTCGATACCTTAATTATGGCTAGGGAGAAACACCCAGGTCAGAAAAATACATTGGATGCTTTATGTCGTCGTTATGAAATAGATAATTCACATCGAACGTTGCACGGCGCTTTGCTCGATTCAGAAATTTTAGCAGATGTTTATTTGCAAATGACTGGTGGGCAAGTAGCGATGGACTTAGCTCATAAGTTAGCACAAGTTGACTCAAACCAGCAGACTATGACAAGTACTCGCCAGAGAAATCTTAAAGTTGTCAGAGCGAGCTCGGAAGAGTTAGAACAACATGAAGCAAGAATAGATATTGTTGAAGAAAAAGGTGGAACTAGCTTGTGGCGAAGTTTGCAATAATTTGCATTTATATAGTATTTGTTTTCGTTGGCCAAAGAGCATTGGCCACTTTACCTGTTGCAAATCCGGCGAATGTACAAACTCAAACAAAGTTAGAGTTCTTAAAAAACTTTGAAGGAAAAAACGAGATACGTCTGTTGAATAATCGATTTCGTGTTGATTATGAAGTAGAAGAAGTAATGATGCTGTTTTTCCGTAAGCATGGCTCTGCACCTGTTGTTCTAGTCCAGCCTGATGGCTCAAAGTTATACCCTAGAGACAATAATGGAAAAACAATAGAGTGGCATGCCGATCTCAGTTACGACTTAATTAAGTTAAAAAATCCAATGCCTGGTCCATGGCAAGCCGTTGGCAAAATTTTATCGGATAGCAAGATACTCGTTTTATCAGATATTGAACTGATGGCTGATAATTTACCTGATAAAGCTTTTCAATATGAAAGAATAAAAGCTGAAGCTCGAATTATAAATGCCAACGAAATAATTCGAGATAGAAATTTTCGCGATGCAGTTACACTAAAAGCAAGTCTTTATCCTAGTAGCAATCCTGAACAACCTAACTTTGGCTCCGATATTCATCAATTAGGAGAGTTTTTGGATAACGGCAGAGGTTTGGATGAAAGACCAAGAGATGGCGTCTTTACTTTACAATATGATCTAACCTTAGGTCATGGTGAGTGGAGTCCTAAATATAGAGTCGCGACAGAATTGTTTACTCGAGAGTTATCCCAAGAGCCAATCACGATTCTTCCTTTGCCTATTAGCTACGAATTAGAAGAGGCACCGTTAGGCGAGCGTTACCACTACGTAACTATAGTGTTAGATGACACCTTAATAGATAACGAGTCATTATTAATAGATGGTGAAATCACTTTCCCAAGTAGAGATACCGAACGTTTTAATTTGGAATCCTTACAAGATAGAAGATTAAAGATATTCAATCCTGACTTTGGTACTTATCAAATTAAGATGGAAGTTTATGCGACGACAAAACAAGGTCGTGAGTTCAAGTTACTTCCTCCCCCTTATCAGTTTTTAACGGTAGAACCTGAACAAGAGGTTGTGGAAATAGAACTTCCAGAAATGACAGAAATGCCAATGGAAGAAATGGTACCTGAAGAACCTGAAAAAGAATTTCCTATTGTTCTTGTTATTTTAATTAACTTTTTAATACTAGTATTTGGTTTTTTAGTCATTTGGTTATTTGTATTAAAACGCAGTATTCCTAACCCTTTTGCAAAAATTAAGTTCAAAAAGAAGAAGAAAACAGAACCGGAAGCAAAAGATGACAAAAATAAGTCTGCTGAAAAACAAGAAAAGGTGGATGAAAAAGCACCAGAATCCGATGATTCTGATGATATTTTAGACCTTAGCTTGCCAGAAGACTAGAAAGTAACCAAAAAAACAATTAAGTATAAAAAAGTTGTTGACGGTGGTGAAATCAAACTTTAATATTCGCGCCGTTGTTTAGCGAAGCTGACAATGATTAAGACTGGAGCGGTAGTTCAGTTGGTTAGAATACCGGCCTGTCACGCCGGGGGTCGCGAGTTCGAGTCTCGTCCGTTCCGCCACTTAATCATCATCATTTTGCAGCGCTAACTGGAGCGGTAGTTCAGTTGGTTAGAATACCGGCCTGTCACGCCGGGGGTCGCGAGTTCGAGTCTCGTCCGTTCCGCCATTTCACTATGGTTTATTATTAGCGCACAACATCTCAAAGGCTGGAGCGGTAGTTCAGTTGGTTAGAATACCGGCCTGTCACGCCGGGGGTCGCGAGTTCGAGTCTCGTCCGTTCCGCCATCTTTGAGAAGTTAAGTTAAACAATGTCAAAAATCTACTTGCTGCGGAGCGGTAGTTCAGTTGGTTAGAATACCGGCCTGTCACGCCGGGGGTCGCGAGTTCGAGTCTCGTCCGTTCCGCCATTTAGACTTTTCTAGTCTAAATTACTAAATTCCCTTTTTTAGAATCAAAATTTTTTATTTCTTAATTACATTTAGAATATTTCTATGCCTTGAAATAAAGAAGAGCTGTAGTTCAGTTGGTTAGGCTTATTATTACGAGAATCGGCCTGTCACGCCGGGGGTCGCATTCTTTATGGTAGATCAGGAGTCTCGTCCGTTCCGCCATTTAGACTTTTCTAGTCTAAATTACTAAATTCCCTTTTTTAGAATCAAAATTTTTTATTTCTTAATTACATTTAGAATATTTCTATGCCTTGAAATAAAGAAGAGCTGTAGTTCAGTTGGTTAGGCTTTTTATTACGAGAATCGGCCTGTCACGCCGGGGGTCGCATTCTTTATGGTAGATCAGGAGTCTCGTCCGTTCCGCCATTTAGACTTTTCTAGTCTAAATTACTAAATTCCCTTTTTTAGAATCAAAATTTTTTATTTCTTAATTACATTTAGAATATTTCTATGCCTTGAAATAAAGAAGAGCTGTAGTTCAGTTGGTTAGGCTTTTTATTAAGAGAAGCGGCCTGTCACGCCGGGGGGCGCATTCTTTATGGTAGATCAGGAGTCTCGTCCGTTCCGCCATTTAGACATCCAGTCTAAATTTGAAATCAAAACTTCTTCCATTTTAAAATTCTACTTTTTATTTTCATTTAAAGTCTTTCTATGCCTTGAAGTAAAGAAGAGCGGTAGTTCAGTTGGTTAGACTTTTTATTAAGAGAAGCGGCCTGTCACGCCGGGGGCGCATTTTTTATATAGAAAGCGAGTCTCGTCCGTTCCGCCATTTAGACCTTCTTAGTCTAAATTATTAAAATCTTCTTAATTTTTCTTTACATTCAAAATTAAAAAAATTTAATTTTTGCCGTAAGCCGTAAGCCGTAAGCCGTAAGCCGTAAGCCGTAAGCCGTAAGCCGTAAGCCGTAAGCCGTAAGCCGTAAGCCGTAAGCCGTAAGCCGTAAGCCGTAAGCCGTAAGCCGTAAGCCGTAAGCCGTAAGCCGTAAGCCGTAAGCCGTAAGCCGTAAGCCGTAAGCCGTAAGCCGCAAGCCGTAAGCCGCAAGCTTGCTTTCCTATTTTTTCATTTACCTATTACGAGAAATATTTATACTAGAGCATTCGTGTTTCTAAGTAGTCCAGTTTTATGTTCAGAGTTGTTGTTTTTGCTTTATTGTTTTTCCCTTTGTCAACTTTCGCATCACTACAATACTCAGAACTTTTAGTGAAAAATGAAAAGGGCGAAATGTTAAAACAAGTATCTGGTTTAGCTCGCTTTAATGATTGGATTGTTGTTTTAGTACAAGATGAAAATGCCATTTATGTTGCGAAAGAAAACACTCTAGCCAATGCTTTTTATGAGCCCAAAAGTACAAGCATTAATCTAACACCGATAAAGATCAAAATGGATCAGTTGCAAACAGTAAGCTGGGAAGCGGTTGAGTTTGCATCAGTCAATGGCGCTGATTATATCTTCTTGTTTCATGAACATGACTTTGATGGTGACAATCATCAGGTTTATTTTTCTGAAGTGAAAACACAAGGGCAGAGTTTTGCCCTTTCTAAATTAAAACCTTTAGGGCAAGCCTTGCCTATCCTGCAAAATAAAGGATTGAGTTTATCTAGAAGAGAAAACTATGGCTACGAAGCGATCATTTGGGATCCTTTAACAGAGCGATTATTGCTGCTCCCGGAGTTGAAAACTCAACAAAAGATCGCATTGGATCTAAATGGTAAGCAGACAATGTTGGAAATGGCTACACACGAACTTAGAGCATCAGATGTAACTTCTGTATCAAACCAGTGCGCACTAGTAACGTCTTTTTGCTATCAATCAAACGGCTTTAGCGATGCTCTTTGCAGCGGAAATAATGGCTCTCCTAAGCTGTCTTTGGCGTCTTTTTCAATATCTAAATCAGGTCTAACTCAGAGAAGTTCAAAAGATTTTACCAAACAACTTATGCCTGTTGGTTATGCTCCTGGTTATACTGGCATTAAAGAAGGGGTACGAACCTTTAATATTGAAGGTATTGTCAACTTTCAAAATGGCTTCTTAGTTGCCAACGATAACATTCCACAAAGCAAGGCAAGAACTGTCCTTCGATATGTAACTGGTATTAAGGTAAATCCTGATACTTGTGCTCTTGAGTAACCGACTTTACTTCTTCTAAACAAAGTTATTGTAATTACAGAGTTTTACTTCAATTTAGACGCAATTTTCCATCGTAAATAAGGTAGAAAACTTGCCGGAGGAAGTGAGTTGCCAATTTTTTGCCGCCTTATTTTCCCGCTTTTTTTGATCGTTATTTGAACGTTTAGATCCTCCAAATACCTTTATTTATAAGGGATAAAGAATCTTTTAAACACTTTTTTTACTTGTTGGCACATTGTTTGTATTGCTTTGGGTGGCGATTTGAAGTGCTGCCCGATATGGCTTTCGTGGTCCAGTACTTGATTTCATAAATATTAGAAATCATTCCGTAAGGAGAATGTGATGGCACTATTTGTCAATACTAATACTGCCTCTATCAATGGGCAGCGCAATTTGATGGGGTCTTCTAATGGTTTAGAAAACTCTATGCAACGTCTAGCTTCTGGTCTTCGTATTAACAGTGCGAAAGATGATGCAGCAGGCTTGCAAATTTCAAACCGACTAACATCTCAAATCAATGGTCTTAATGTAGCTGTACGAAATGCAAATGACGGTATTTCTATGGCGCAAACAGCTGAAGGCGCTCTACAAGAGTCTACAAATATCCTTCAACGTATGCGAGACCTGTCAATCCAAGCTGCTAACGCAACAAATACAACGGTTGACCGTAAAGCAATCCAAGAAGAAGTTGTGCAGCTAAAATCGGAACTAAACCGTATTGCTGATACTACAACTTTCGGTGGTCAGAAACTATTAGATGGTTCTTTTGGTAGTCAGAACTTCCAAGTTGGCGCTAACGCTAATGAAACTATTGGTTTAGCAATCAACTCTGCACAAACTGATGATTTGGGTAATGCTCGTGCTGACCTAGATGGTGGTACATTAATGGGTGTGGCAATAGCCGCTACAGATAGTGCTGCTAATGCCGCAGGAGCATTAGATTTGAGTGCTGCTGATACTATCACTATCGATGGTGTAAATGAACAAACTGTTACATTAGGGCAAACTGATAGTGCTTCAGAAATGGCGACTAAGATTAATGCTGAGTTTAATACTACAGGTGTTAGAGCAGATGCGAAAACAACAGCTGTATTGTCAGACTTCCAAAACATTGATGCAGATGCTGCAAACGGCAATTTCGATGGCGTTAGCTTTGAATTAAGTAATGGAACAAGTGTAGAAACAATTTCATTCACTGCGACAGGTAATACAACAGATGATATGCAGTTGCTTGTTAACAAAATTAATGAAGTTTCTGCGACAACAGGTATTAGTGCTCGTTTCGATTCAACAGGTGGCCCTGGTGGTATAGCAGGTATTATCCTTGAATCAGAGGCTGGTGATAACATTATTATCAGTGATGTTTACGATGATAGTACAGGTGCAGCTAACAGCGCGGCGTCATTTGACGTAACTGGTGCAGACTATGATGGTACATTGGATGGTACAGACAGGAACGTGGTTGCTAATGGTAACACTGACTCAGTCGCGGTTCGTGGTTCAATTCAACTTAACAGTACTGTTGGCTTTGATATCCTTACATCGTCAGCTGAATCTGGTGATGGTGCGACAGTTAGAGCAACAGAAATTACTATTGATACTGTTGATTTAACTACTGCACAAGGGGCGCAAGATGCAATCTCGGTTATTGATGGTGCACTAGCAAAAATTGACAGGAACCGAGCAACATTAGGTGCTGTTCAAAATAGACTACAATCAACTATTAATAACTTAAGTTCTATTGCAGAAAATTCTTCAGCAGCTCGTTCACGAATTCGTGATACTGACTTTGCGAAAGAGACAGCTGATTTAACTAAGAATCAGATCTTGCAACAAGCTGGCACAACTATTTTAGCTCAGGCTAACCAGCTTCCACAGGCAGCATTGAGTCTACTTGGTGGTTAATACTAGATAAAATATTTATATCTTAAGTATTTGAAAAGGCAGCAGAAATTGCTGCCTTTTTGTGTTTTTTTATATTTTTATTAAAGAAGGTCTTAGCTCTGACGATACAGTGGTTGAAGGTATTAATCACTTTATTTAGCCCGAATTGGCGGGATAGGAGAACATCATGGCCTTAACAGTAAATACCAACCCGGCCTCACTAAATGCTCAGAACAAACTATCTGGCGCAACTGGTGGGCTAAATACATCGATGCAACGTTTGGCTTCAGGTCTTCGTATTAATAGTGCGAAAGATGATGCGGCAGGTATGCAGATCTCAAACCGTTTAACAAACCAGATTAATGGTTTAAATGTAGCAGTTCGTAATGCGAATGACGGCATCTCGATGGCACAAACAGCTGAAGGTGCGCTACAAGAATCTACTAACATCTTACAACGTATGCGTGACCTTGCTGTTCAATCATCGAACGCAACAAACACAACGGTTGACCGTAAAGCGATTCAAGAAGAGGTTGTTCAGTTACAATCAGAGCTTAACCGTATTGCTGATACAACAACTTTCGGTGGTCAAAACTTATTAGATGGCTCATTTGGCAGTAAAAATTTCCAAGTAGGCGCAGACGCGAACCAAACCATTGGTTTAGCAATTAACTCAGCACAAACTGATGACTTAGGTAGTGCAAGAGCTGATTTAGATGGCGGTACTTTAATGGGTGTTGCTATTGGTGGTACGGATAACGCAGCTAACGCAGCAGGTGACTTAGATTTTGGTGCTGATGATACTATCACTATTGATGGTGTAAATACTGCAACCGTTCAAATTGGTCAAGACGATAGTGCTTCAGAGATTGCTTCTAAGATTAACGCTGAATTTGACGTGTCAGGTGTAAAAGCTGACGCAAAAACTACAGCTGTTATTTCTGGTATCTCTAACTTTGATGCGGATGCTGCAAACGGCAATTTCGATGGTATTAGCTTTGAGTTATCAAATGGTACTACATCAGAAACGATTTCTTTCACTGCAAGTGGTAATGATAATGATGATTTACAAACACTTGTTAACAAAATCAATGAAGTAGCGTCAACAACAGGCATTAGTGCTGCATTTGACTCAACAGGTGGTCCAGGTGGTATTGCTGGTGTTGTATTAACATCTGAGTCTGGTGACAATATTATCATTAGTGACCTTACAGATGACGGTGTTGGTGGTGCAAACAGCGCAGCTGAACTTGATGTTACTGGTGCTGCTTATGACGGTACTTTAGATGGTACAGACCAAACAATCGTTGCAAACGGTAACACTGACTCAACAGCGGTAAGAGGTTCAATCCAGTTAGATAGTACTTTAGGTTTCTCTGTAGCAACTTCATCGACTGAATCTGGTGATGGTGGTGTTGTAAGAGCAACAGAAGTAACTATTGATACTGTTGATTTAACAACAGCTCAAGGCTCTCAAGATGCTATATCTGTAATCGACGGCGCGTTAGCTAAGATTGACCGAAATCGAGCAACTCTTGGTGCGGTTCAAAACCGTCTGAGTTCGACAGTAAACAACTTGAATTCAATTGTTGAAAACTCATCCGCGGCACGTTCACGAATTCGTGATACAGACTTCACTAAAGAGACTGCTGATTTAACTAAGAATCAGATCTTACAGCAGGCTGGTACTTCAATTTTAGCCCAGGCTAACCAGTTGCCTCAGGCAGCATTGAGTCTACTTGGTTAATAGTTTAATCATTGTGAAAAGCGACTTTTAAAGTCGCTTTTTTTTTACTCAAAAAAGATCAATTTTTTTCTAAAGAAAAATGATTCATTGACGATACATTAATTAACAATAAGTAGTTTAATTTCCATCTAGTAAGAAGTGGAAGTAGGAGAAAATTATGGCCTTAACAGTAAATACTAACCCGGCCTCACTAAATGCTCAAAATAAGTTAATGGGCGCAACTGGTGGGTTAAATACATCAATGCAACGTTTGGCGTCAGGTCTTCGTATCAATAGTGCAAAAGATGATGCTGCTGGTTTACAAATTTCAAACCGTTTAACAAACCAGATTAATGGTTTAAATGTAGCCGTTCGTAATGCGAATGACGGCATCTCGATGGCACAAACAGCTGAAGGTGCGCTACAAGAATCTACTAACATCTTACAACGTATGCGTGACCTTGCTGTTCAATCATCGAACGCAACAAACACAACGGTTGACCGTAAAGCGATTCAAGAAGAGGTTGTTCAGTTACAATCGGAGCTTAACCGTATTGCTGATACAACAACTTTCGGTGGTCAAAACTTATTAGATGGCTCATTTGGCAGTAAAAATTTCCAAGTAGGCGCAGACGCGAACCAAACCATTGGCTTAGCAATTAACTCAGCGCAAACTGATGACTTAGGTAGTGCAAGAGCTGATTTAGATGCTGGTACTCTAATGGGTACTGCTACAGGTACAGGTGCAGCAAACGCAACTGCTGCGACAGATGCATTAGACTTTGCAACTGATGATACTATCAGTATTTCAGGTGTTAATGATGCAGATGTATTAATTGGTACAAATGATAATGCTGGTGAGATTGCGTCTAAAATCAATGCTGAGTTTAATACTACGGGTGTAAAAGCGGATGCTAAAACAACAGCTGTATTATCTAGTTTTGCAGATTTAGATAATGGCGATGGTATTAGCTTCGAGTTATCAAATGGTACTGCAACTGAAACTATTTCGTTTACATCTACAGGTAATGCAACTGATGATATGCAATCCTTAGTAAACAAGATTAACGAAGTGGCATCTACAACTGGTATTAGTGCTGCATTCGATTCAACAGGTGGCCCAAGTGGTGGTACTGCTATCGTATTAACTTCAGAAGCTGGTGATAACATTGTTATTGGCGACTTCACTGATGATAACTCATCAGCTTCAGGTAATGCTGCTTCATTTGACATTACAGGTACTGATTACGATGGTAATTTAGATGGTACTAATGTGACTGTAACTTCGGGTGGTAACTCGGATTCTGCAGCGGTAAGAGGTTCTGTTCAACTAGATAGTACTTTAGGTTTCTCGGTACAAAGTAGTAGTGCTCAATCTGGTAACAATACGCAAGTTAGAGCAACAGAAGTAACTATCGATACTGTTGACTTAACTACAGCGCAAGGTTCTCAAGATGCAATTTCAGTAATTGATGGTGCATTAGCGAAAATTGACCGTAACCGTGCAACATTAGGTGCTGTTCAAAACCGTCTGAGTTCAACAGTAAATAACTTGAACTCGATTGTTGAAAACTCATCAGCGGCACGTTCACGAATTCGTGATACAGACTTCACTAAAGAAACAGCTGAATTGACTAAGAATCAAATCTTACAGCAGGCAGGTACTTCAATCTTAGCTCAGGCTAACCAGTTACCTCAGGCCGCATTGAGTCTTCTAGGTTAATATCTAACTCATTGAAAAAGCGACGTTTTATACGTCGCTTTTTTTTTGTTCAAAAAAAATAATTTTTTTTCTAAAGGAATAAAAACAGACGCCGATAAAGACCATGACAGTTAATCTTTTTTAATTGCACCCATTGGGTAGTGGGTAGTTAGGAGAAAAAATTATGGCTTTAACAGTTAATTCTAATCCGGCCTCGATTAATGCGCAGAACCAACTGTCTAGCGCAACGAATGGCCTTAACACATCGATGCAACGATTAGCATCTGGTCTTCGCATTAATAGTGCGAAAGATGATGCTGCTGGTATGCAGATATCAAACCGTTTAACGTCTCAAATCAATGGTTTGAACGTTTCTGTTCGTAATGCGAATGACGGTATTTCTATGGCTCAAACTGCAGAGGGTGCATTACAAGAGTCGACAAATATTCTACAACGTATGCGTGACCTTGCAGTGCAATCGTCAAACGCAACGAATACGACAGTAGATAGAAAAGCAATACAAGAAGAGGTTGTGCAATTGCAATCTGAACTTAACCGTATTGCTGACACTACTACTTTTGGTGGTCAAAACTTACTTGATGGTTCTTTTGGTAGTAAGAACTTCCAAGTTGGCGCAGACGCAAACCAAACCATTGGTCTAGCTATCAATTCAGCTCAAACAGATGATTTAGGTAGTGCTCGAGCAGACTTAGATGCTGGTAGTTTAATGGGCGTTTCAGTAACTGCATCTGATAATGCTGCAAATGCTGCTGCTGAGTTAGACTTAGGTTCAGCAACTGAAACTATAACTATCAATGGTGTTAATGATGCGACTATTTCGTTAGGTCAAACAGATAGTGCTGCTGAGATGGCATCAAAAATTAACGCTGAATTTAACACTACTGGTGTTAAATCGGATGCTAAAACCACAGCGGTTATCTCAAATTTACAAAACTTTGATGCTGACTCTGCCAACAATTCCTTTGATGGTATTAGTTTTGAAATTAGCAATGGAACTTCGTCAGAAACTATTTCATTTACCGCTACAGGTAATGACAATGATGACATGCAGGCGTTAGTTAATAAAATTAATGAAGTATCAGCGACCACTGGTATTAGTGCTGCTTTCGACTCAACAGGTGGCCCATCTGGTGCCGCAGGTATCGTTTTAACATCTGAAGCTGGCGATAATATTATTATCTCTGACTTAGCAGATGATAGTGTAGGTGGTGCTAACAGTGTTGCAACATTTGACGTTACAGGTGCAGGCTATGATGGCACGCTAGACACAAATAATGAGACAGTAACAGCCAACGGTAACACGGACTCAGTTGCTGTACGTGGATCAATTCAATTAGATAGTACTTTAGGCTTCTCTGCTGCATCTTCATCTGCTGAAACAGGCAGTGGTGCTACAGTTCAAGCACAAGAAGTTAACATTGACTCAGTTGATCTGACGACTGCGCAAGGCTCTCAAGATGCTATATCTGTGATTGACGGTGCCTTGGCTAAAATTGACCGAAATCGTGCGACATTAGGTGCTGTTCAAAACAGACTTAGCTCGACAGTGAACAACTTGAATTCAATTGTTGAAAATTCATCAGCAGCACGTTCAAGGATTCGAGACACTGACTTTACCTCGGAAACCGCTGAGTTGACTAAGAATCAAATCTTACAACAAGCTGGTACTTCCATTTTAGCTCAAGCGAACCAGTTACCTCAGGCTGCTTTAAGTCTACTAGGTTAATTGGGTAATCTAACAGGTTACGCTATGATATAGCTAATACATATCTAGACTGACATAACAATTAGTTATGTTGGTCTACTGATAGGAGGGTAGTGTTATGAGTGAAGCGATAAGCAATCTAAATGTAACAAATCCTTTGGGTAATGAAAGGGCTGCACTGGCAACGGAAAAGCAAGTTGTGCAGGAAGTTAACTTTGAGAAAAGCAGAGCTTCGCAGTCGATTCAAAAAGAATCGGAACAAATACAACAAGACAAAGCAGTTGAAGAAGAAATTGCGAAACAGCAAGAACAAGAAGCCGTCGAAGAAGTGGCTTCAAAATTGCAAGAGTTCGTTAATTTAATTGATAAAAAATTGCAATTCAGTGTTGATGAAGACTCAGGTCGACAGGTAGTTAGAGTAACAGACAAACTTAGTGGTGATGTTATTCGACAAATCCCGTCTGATGAGGTACTTCGTCTGGCAAGAAACTTGTCTGATTTAGCGGAAACCGCGAATCGTTCGGGTAAATTGATTACCACTGAAGTCTAGTTAGTTTCTTTTTCTTGGAAAGTATTGAGGTTTTAAATTATGGGTGCAATATCTTCACCTGGTATAGGTTCAGGGCTTGATGTAACAGGCATTGTAACTGGTTTGGTTGAGGCTGAAAGAGTTCCTTTTGAGGCCAGAATTGCTCAACAAGAAGAAGAAACGACAGAAACAATCACGGCACTTGGTAGTTTAGTAAGTGCTACGGCTGCATTTGAAGATGCAGCCAAAAGATTGAATGACCCAGGACTCTTTGAAGTAAACAAAGTAACTGGCGACTCAGACAACTTTAGTACGAGTGTAAGTAGTAGTGCTACGGAAGGCAGCTACTCTATTGAAGTTGTATCTCTTGCTCAGGGACAGAAACTAGCTTCTCAAGCTTATTCTGAAACTGACAATTTAGGCTCTGGAACTATGAACATTAATGTTAATGGTTCCAACTTAGAACTAACTCTAGACGGAACAGAAAACCTTACCGATCTTAGAGATATGATTAATGATGCTGAAAACAATCCAGGTTTATATGCTTCTATCATTACCGATGATGAAGGTCAGCATTTAATTTTGAATTCAAAAGAAGTTGGTCTTGATAATGCGATATCTATTACCGTCGATGATGACGATGGTAATGATACGGATTCAACAGGTTTATCAGCTTTCGTTTATACAACAGACTCCAGAGATAGCTCAGGTGCTACAGCACAAGTTGGCTCTTTTGCAGCAACAACTGATTTAGTTGGTGACGGAACCTTGTCGTTGAGCGATGGAACTAATTCGTTCAATACGGTAACTGATGGTTTAACGTTAGAACAGTTACGAGATCAAATTAACAGCGATTCATCATCTGCTGGTTCTACAATCACTGCTTCTATCGTTACCGATGAAGCTGGTAATCAGCAACTTCACTTAGATGCTGGAGTTGGAAATCAAGTCACAGTAACAGCAGCTGACAATGATGGTAATAACACAGACGATCAAGGCATTTCAGCACTTATCTTTGACCCAAATAATGATACCGAAACAAAAGGTGGTGTGATTACTGGTGTAGCAAATATGGATGAAACCCAAGCTGCGACAGATGCACAAATCATTATTGATGGCTCTTTAACGGTAACTCAAAGTAGTAATGTGTTCAGTGATGCTATCGAAGGCGTAACCATTACTGCGACTAAGGTTAATGATCCCGGTGATACTAATACCATTACAGTTTCGCAAGACACATCTCAAGTTGGGTCTGCATTAGCTGATTTTGCCGCAGCTTATAATACTTTCTTAGAAACTACTGCTTCACTTGGTCGAGTCAATGTAGACTCGAATATTGTTGGTGCGCTAGCTGGTGATTCGTTATTGCGTCAACTTAACTCGCAAGTTCGTAATGTATTGAGTCAAACTATCGACACTGAGGGTGGTGTTAACAGTTTGGCTAGCTTAGGTTTAACAACAACTCGAGAAGGCTTATTGGAAGTTGATGAGTCGTTGTTAGCTTCTCAGGTAAACAATAACTTTGATGACGTACAAAGACTGTTTACCGGTGAAGGTAGTATGGGTGAACAACTAACTGAATTGTTAGGTAGTTACACAGGTGGTGATGGTTCGATTCAAGCTAAGATTGAAGGCCACAATACAACACTAGATAGATTGGAAGATGAAACCGCAGAATTTGAAGAGCGAATGACTGCGTTAGAAGCCAGGTTATATGCTCAATATAATGCTATGGATTTACAGGTAGCTCAGTTAAACTCTACTGGTCAGTACTTATCAGCACAATTGGATAACTTACCAGGTGTTGTTAGAAGTGATTCATAATAAAGAGTGAGTGTAATGAATATTTCTCAGCTTCAGCAGGATTTTGACTCTGCTATAGCATCAGAAGAAATGGAAGAAATTTCCAAAGTATTAAATGAATTTGACCAATTCTGCCGACAACAAGTAGAATCACAAACCGATATTGAGCAGAAAAGACAGCTTATTATTAGCTTAATAGCGGTAGAAAAACGTTGGCAGGAAGAAATTTTGCAATTTAAAGCAAAAGTTCGCGGAAAAATTGCCGATATAAAATCAAATACTAAAAAGATAAATAAATATCTAACTTCTTTCTAAGGTGATTTTCTATGCGTAGTGCAATTAAGATGTATAACCACATGAATGCGCAGACTCAATTAACTGACGCCTCACCTCACAGGGTTATTCAACTTTTAATGGCAGGTGCAATCGATAGATTAATTAAAGTGTCAGCCATGATGGAAAATGAAACGGGTGGTTATCATGACATGTTATCTAATGCGATTGATATTATATTGGCGTTAAACAGTGCGTTAGATTTTGAAAAAGGTGGCGAGATTTCTCAAAACTTAAATGCATTGTATGACTACATGCAACTGCAGCTGGTACAAGCTAATATTGAAAAAGATCACACTAAAGTTGATGAAGTGGTCGATCTGATAAAAACCATTAAAGATGGTTGGGATCAAATCAGCGACCAGTAATAAATTTGTAGTAGAAAAAGCCCCTATTTTAGGGGCTTTTTTGATCTAGAAGAGGTCTGCGTTCAACAATAATTGTTCGAATGGAATAACTCTGTTAACTTACTGTTTCTTAAGCGAAATAAGAAAAAGGAAGTTAATATGAAAGCAACTAAATGGATTTTTCTATCCATAGCTTTATTCACACACAACACTAATGCCTCTGAACAGGGATTAGTCAGTCATTGGAAATTAGATTCTGTTGCCAACGGTGCTATTGATTATGCTGGGAATAATCACGGTACTTTTTATAGTGCACCTGCATTAACGATTGGTAAGTAAGGCTCAAAAAGTTGGCTAATACCAATGAGTAGAAAATTACTCCGGCATGCAAAAATGGAATACTAGTGCTTATCATTCATTAGCGTTCAGATATGCTGACTCTGTGTGAGCCTAGGGTAATAATTTTGCAGGATAAATTGGTGATGTTCTTCTAACCGAAGATGTTGCTACATTAGTACAGAGTAGAGATGATAGGTTATTACTGACACGCATAGAGATACATTTTTGAACGATTAACGTTTTAAGCGATATATTCCCTGAATAATCTATTTGTTTTGGTATAAGTATTGTATAAAAGTAGGCATAAGCCTGCTTTTTTATTTAATAACTTTGGCCAGCAGGCAAATTTTAAGTTGTAGGAAATAATAATGGATAATTTGGATACGCAACCAGCCTCTATTAATGATCTTGAAAGTGCCGTACTGTCACGTAATTATCAAGAAGCAGAAGCTCTTTTGGTTAAGTTAATTCGGCTTTATGGAAAAGATAAGATTGCGCTAACTTTGGCTCCATTCAATAGAAAGTTAACACCTGAACAATCTGACCTAGAAAGCTATCAAGTATTAGAAAAATTAGCATATACATTAACTATTTGGTTCTCGGATCCTGATTGGCAACCTAGCCCTCAAATATTCTCGTATCTGACGATGCAAAAAAACTTTATTTCTAATGTTTTTGCTGCGAGCTCTTATCACTCGACTGATCATATAGTTAAGAATCTAGGTTTGTTAGGTAGGTCTAATTATTCTCCTGAAGAGATTAAGCGCATACTATTAGTTTATACGATTGAATCAGATATTGAGCTACCGTGGGAAGGGGTGTTGCAACATTTACCTGATGAGACTGCACAAGCTTTTACAGGTCTTATATCTTCTATTGGAATTCAATTGACGAAGAGAGCCCAAAAAAATATTGCGACTTTATTAACTGCTGTTAAGTCATTTCCGACAATTAAAACTAATGAGATTAAAAACTTAGGTCCTATGATTAAAGCTTATTTTAATTGTAGTAATTTAGCTGACCCTAACAAATATGAGTTGAAAAAGTGGATAGTCAAAACAATAGAAGAGAATATGGCCAACATCTTGAGCCCAGGTGTCCATAAAAGAATTCAAAATGATGTTAAAAGAGTAATTGATAAAGATAAGCCAACAATTCTTGTTATACATGAGATATACAAAAATAACCATGCAATGTATAGAGGGCACCACCCGAGAATCGCTGAGCTTAGGAAAGCTTATCACGTTGTTGGAATGGGGCAAGAAAAAGCTTTTGATAGGGTTGGGCAAGCTGATTTTGACGAAGTTATTTTATTCTCTGAAAGCGATATTTTTGAAATTGAAAAACTGACTAAAAAAGTTCTTAAAGTAAAACCTGATATTATTTTGTACCCTTCTTTGGGAATGAGTTTTTTCGCTCCTTTTTTAGCTTCACAACGTATGGCTCCTATTCAGATTGTGTCGGCGGGACACCCATCAAGTTCATACTTCGAAACAATAGACTACTTTCACTGTTTAGATGTTGGTCAATCAGATGAAGTGATGGAAAAAATGCTAACAGAGAAGTGGCTACGAAATAAGCGAAATAGTTTATGTCGAAAGGAACAACGATATAAGCTAGATGATTCTATTAGTGTGCCAAATGGTGCAAATATTCTTATCAACGGAGTTATTCAAAAAATAACTAATGACTTAATCACCGCTTGTCAGCTAATTACTCAGCACTCAAAACAAAAGGTTACATTTCATATATTTATGGCGCATCCTAAGCAAGATATAGAATATTTTGCCGCAAAATCTATGCTACGAAGATTCTTACCAAATGCCCAAATCCATCCATTTACTAACTACTCCGATTACATGAGCATAGTAAATAAGTGCCTATTTGCATTACCAACTTTCCCGTTTGGAGGAACAAATAGTAATATAGATCTTATTCTATTGAATAAGCCTAAACTATTTGTGGTTGATGAACGAGACATTTCAGGCTTAAGCGATTTAGATATATGGCAGTCTGTGGACTATCTAGAGTGCCAATGCGATGACATGACAGAAGTTGTTCGTAGAGCGATTATCTGGATTAATAATGAAGAAGAGTTAAACAAAGTAGTTGGAGAACTAAAATCTAAAGAATTGTTGAGCAAAATCAATAGTGGAGAAGATAAATCAGCCAAAGGTGAATTATTATATCTTTTTCAAAACCTTATTGATGAGGAATAAATGGCATGACTATAAATTACAGTGAAGAAATAGCTCAAGTACATAGTCGCGGGTGGGTTAAATTTGAAAATGTATTTTCTGAAGAGCTCATAGATGACATTTTAGCTGAATACCAGAAGTTTGAGCCAGAGTTTAAGGATATTCAAAAGAGAAAAGGAATTGAACATTTAGTAGAAAATGCAACACATCACTCTTTTGTACTTTGTCGAAAAATGTTTGCATTTTTGGAGAACGCTCTTGTTGATGATTTTCTTACTCAGTATTTCGAAGGTCCCTACATCCTTAATACTATGGGAGTTAGTCGAATAACTAATGAAAGAAAAACCTATACTCAGAATATTCATCGAGATATCCGCAGCTTTACTGGTTCGAATAAACTCTGGATTAATACCTTGATCATGTTAGATGACTCAACTGAAGAAAACGGGGCAACTTGGTTATTAGAAGGGTCACAAAACAAGGCAGAAAAGCCAGACGAAGACGAGTTTTATGCCAATTCTGTTCGAGCTACAGGCAAAAAGGGAGATGTACTCTTTTTCGATGGTAATATTTGGCACGCCGCTGGACAAAATTATACCGATAAACCAAGACATATAATTACTCCATTTTATTCTAAACCTTACATTAAACAACAACTTGATTATCCAAGAGCACTCGGCATTGACTTTGGCAAGACTCTATCCCCACGACTTGCTCAAGTGCTTGGTTATAATGCAATCGTGCCCGTTTCTCTAGAGGAGTTTTACCAACCAGATGAATATAGGTTTTATAAAAGTAGTCAGGGGTAACACATGATTTTTAACAGCACTAATAAAGAACAAAACAATTTACTTACATTAGCAAAAGAAATATTGAGAGCTGAATACCCTAGACATTTTTTAGGTGATGACATGTTTATTGCTGATCGAAACATGACTTTTTTAGCCGATGAAAAGTTTGTTTCTATTTTAAATGAGTTAGCTAAAGCTCCTATGTATAAAGGGATGGCTTGGAGAGTACATACGCTTGTTTGGGCAATAAAGTCAGTTATGCATTTATCTGGTGACTTTGTTGAGTGTGGAGTGTTTAGAGGATTTAAGTCTCACTTTTTATGTAAATATTTTGATTTTGAAACAAGTGATAAGCAGTTTTGGTTATATGACACTTATGAAGGTATAGCAGAAAAGTACAGTGAAGGGTCACCAATTATTAAAGAAGATCACAATAAGCCCAAGCTTTTTGAATTTGTACAACAACGCTTTTCTGAGTATCAAAATGTAAATGTAGTTAAAGGTATTGTTCCTGATGTATTTGAACAGAAACTTCCCGAAGAAGTTGCATATTTGCATTTAGATATGAACTCTTATCAAGCTGAAATCGGAGCATTAGAAATACTATGGGATAGAATGCCTACGGGAGCAGTGGTGATACTTGATGACTATGGGCTATACAGTCATAGAGCACAACAGCAACATGAAGATGAATGGTTTGCTATGAAGGGGCAAGCTATACTGGAATTGCCAACAGCTCAAGGAGTTGTGATTAAAAAATGATAGAACAGTTAATTGAAGAGCAGCTTGACTTTAATGCGTTAAGAAAAGAAATATTTCATTCAAGTCGACCTGGTTATGTGGTGTTAAAGGACTTCGTTAAGTCTGAACAATTAGACAAGATTCGAAGGTTCTGGCTAGATCCAAACTTGTCTAATAATTTTTATCAATTCATTAAAAATGGAGATGTTGGGTTTGGCACACCTAACTATTTATATAATAAACCAACCCCAGATGATTTCGCCTATTGTTGTTTCTTGTGGAATGTTCCTCCATGTCAATTGACTCATCAGTTGGCCTTTTCAATTCAGCAAATTAGAAATAAAGTTGAAGGAAAGCCTAGTTATAGTGGGCTTACCCCAGTTGATGGTTGGGTTTTGCAGTATCGTGTTTGTAATGCTAGATCTGAAGAGACTATTGTTTATCCACATGGCGATTTTATTGAGCAATACAGGTGTGACCCAACAGGTAGCCATGAGTTTGATCCTTCTCGTATTCAAGCTACTTTATTGTTAGCCACGAAAGGAGAAGATTACGATGGAGAAGGTTTTATCTACACAAGTAACCAGGGAGATAAGATTACCTTTGATGAGATGGGAGCTAAAGCTGGCGATTTAATATTGTGGCGATATGGCAATTTACATGAAGTCAAAGAGGTAAAGGTGAATGAAAATCAAATTGGTTTTATGCGTGTTATTTACCCCATGTTTGATTTAAAAATAGAATTAAATACTGAAAAGTTAGGTCACGAGGTGGAGTATGTTGGTATGGTCAACAATCACCGAATTTACAAGGAATTGTTAGATGATAATACCTAACGGATATGATGCTAGATTGACTCAATTGTTTGATATTTTAGCCAGTGAAGGACTAGTTCCAACAAAGCGTTACCGTGATTTCTTTCGATATGAACAAGAGTATTCGGCTGCTATCAGTAACTATATATTGCCGAATGTACAAGTAATAGAGTTTGGCTGTCCTAGTATCAATTACGGGACGGAGTTTATTGATAAAGCTTCTTCTTGGTTAGGGGTTGAAACAAGAGATAAGAAATATAGTTATATTTTTCAGGTGTGTCAGACATTTGCCGCCAAACCAAAACATTTAGTTAATGATTTGAGAAATATTAATATTGAAGGTAAGTCTAATGTAATTATTGATTTCAATTGGTTGGCCTCTCTATCAGAAGAGCAACTTATTGAAATGAGTATTCTAGTGAAAGGTTTAGAGCCTGATTCTAAAATTATTATTATGCATTTTGATCAAGGAGAACTTACACAAGATAACTATTGTCAGAGTTTAAATTCAAATTACATTAACGCTGCTTTTTGGGTCAAAAGAGAATCAGCAATAATGCATATGGGAGCCCCTAAATACAATTTCTCAGACGGCTCTTACTGGCTATTGTTGTCGACGTAAATTTTAATGAATCCATTTAATAGCAATGGCTTTAACTTATTTTCAAGCCCAAATCTTAAGTATAATTCAGTTAACCTAAGCTCTGGAGACGGCTTTCCTATAGTTAAAGTTTGTTCTTCAGGGGAATTTTTTCCAGAGTCTCATTTCATTTGTCATACCCCCATTTGTTTATCTGGTCCAAATGTATTTGATCCAGATTTAGACTTTGACTTGCTTTACGAGGTGCAAAATGTTGTTGCTGGATTTATCCAGACTAGGCAAAGAGTTGAGCAAATTAAATCAAACGTTGAACGCACATCTTCTAAATGGTTATTTTCTGAAGAAACCCGAACTAATTTTGCAATTCCATTAGGATTAGATTTAGACTCTCTTTTAACCCGTATGAAAAGGGACTCAAAAAGCAGAATAAAAAAGATTTTGAAACAGTATTCAAACTTTTCTCTGACTACCACTAAAAGCCCCGAAGATCTTCAATTCTTTTCTTCTTTATATTCAAAGTGTGCTAACAGGCTATCTTTTTCTGCCCAATATCGTTTTGAATTAACCAATTGGTTAAGTTTAATTGAGGAACATAACTGGAATTTGTTTATTTTAAACTTTGACGATAATCCTGTTGCTGGATGCGTTACAGCAAAAGTGAATGATGGTGTTGATTATACATTTATGGCTTATCAGTCAAGTGAGTTAGATTTCAGCAGAGCTATGATTTTGTTTCTTTATCTCCATTTATCAGAGCGTGAATCTGGATTTTTATCACTAGGCGGAGGAATTTCAGAGAACGACGCATTGTCTAAATTTAAACTCAGTATGGGAGGGGAACCTCAGTATTTTCGTCGATTAAAATTTGCAAATCGAAAAGCATTGAATACAGGTGTTAGTGAAAAAAACGTGCAAGAAGCAATGAGATTGAGGTGGCCTAGATGACAATAAAGTTTCATTTAGGGCAGCCAAAAGCGTACTCAACTTATTTGCAAGCTCAGCTAGATAAGAGTGAACAACTTGGGCTTATTAACTATTCTGGTTTTAAACCGAACGATAATTTTAAGTTCTGGTATAAAACGAATATCGAATCTTCATTTTTTAATCGAGCATTGAGGTTCGAACGAGAATATTCTTTTTGTTCAAATATTCGAAGTTATCGACAATATTTTCAAAGCTGGATTGATACTACTTATAAGTCGGGATTAACTTGCTGGTTGTCTAGTGAAAATATTTCTCTACCTTGGCTATTGGCAGATATTGAGCTTAGCCAAAAGTTTGAAAGAATAGAGGCTGTTATTACAGAGCCAAAAGAATTCATTGTTATATTCAGAAATATTTATGACTCTCTTGTGTCTTTTTACAAAGAATATGTCAAGCAAGGCTATGGACAAAGCTTTGCTTTCTTTTTGGATGAAATTTATTTTTATAGAGAATCAAACTTTTTTATGTATTTGTTACCAGGTTTTTGGGGAAACGAGTTTGAAGTGATTCAAGAGAGATTAAGAACAAATAATGAATTGTCTATAGAGTTGATGCCTAAGTTCACAGATAGCAATTTTAGTAGTTTCTTTGAACAACACGATCTAAAAGTATTTCCTATGAGTGCTGCCAATGAAGGCAACCCTTTATCTCTCACAGCATCTTTAGCTGAACTTGGCGGAGTAAAAACTGAATTATCGAGTTTGATTGAGTCTCATCGTTATTTTTGGTCTGAAAAAGAGAGCAAACTTCCAGAAGAACTATTTTGGCAAAAATTAAGAACTGTAAATGAAAATCGAGAAGCTATATCAAATTTAGCGGTTATAACTGCAGATGACTTTCGAAATATATATGAGTCATCAAAACTAAAAGAATTTCTAGTTAAGCTTAAAGCTAGCGATGAACAAAAGTTTAAAAATATGCACGGTACTGAAAATTATTTGAAGTACGACTTACTTTGGGAAGTGGAGTAAAAATGGCCTCAGTTAGTGATAGTTGGACAACGTATTATAAGTCTTTAGGTAATGCTAACAATTTTTATCCAGAAAACTTTGTTACTCGAGTGTTTTTATCGAAATCTCCTGTACAGCTTTTAGATGGAAATTACAACAATAAACGAGTATTAGATTTGGGGTGTGGCTATGGCCGCAACATTCCATTCTTATTAAATAATGGTCTTGAAGTCACGGGTATAGATATTGCCGATGATCTCATTAACAGATTGAAAAAACAGTTTCCTGAACAGAAGTTTGATAAAGGCACAGCTGAAAATCTGCCTTACTCTTCTGGTTATTTTGATTATGTTTTGGCTTGTAACTCATTGTACTATATGAAAAATAAAGATGGTGACTTTTCTACTCATGTTAACGAGTCGCTACGAGTGCTAAAAGATGAAGGGTATTTTGTCTTCAGTATGTTAGGAGTTAATCACTCGATTCTTAATAATTCAGAAAGAGATAATAGTTATTTGTATTGTATAAGTAATGATTTTATGGGAGTTCGGAACGGGGTATACGTTCAAGCTTTTCATCCTACTATTAAGAAAGAGTTATTTGGTAAACTAAAGCTTCTACATCATGGTGAAGTCTTAGAAACTCTCGGTGAAACTTGTAGGCACATTCATTATTTCGTTGCTCAAAAATGAGCATGAACAGTGCTTTATATTGAATAAAATATTATTACTGATTTATAAAAAAAAGCGGGGACTACCCGCTTTATGTATGGATATTTAGTTATGAAAATTTTAGTTTTCCCATGTAATACTTATGAAGCTATCTGTTATGCGAAAGAGCTGCTAGCAGAAGGTAATGAAGTTTTTGGTGCCACTTCAGTTGATAGTGAATATCAAATTGAAGGTGTTTATAGTCAAGTTATTACTTTGCCTCATATTCAACAGAGTGAATTTGAACAGAGTTTTATTAAGTTAATTAATAACTACAAGTTTACTGGGGTTTGGACTTCAATTAGCGCAGTATATAGGGTAACTAGACCAATACTAAAGGAGTACGGAGTTACAAGTTTGTCTTGCCATCCGGCAGATCAACCTGATACGCCTGATGTACTACTACGAAACGAAATAATAAGTCGTAAACCATTTAGTCGAATGTTAGAAAGTGAGTTTCAGGATAGATTTGATTATCAATTACTACATTCAATTTTAAAAAATACTATGAGTATTTCCGGACAGTCGCATTTAGATAAACTTTTAACTATATGTCATATCTATCACTCTGTTCCTAAGAATACAGATGTGATTGAAATTGGTTCTTTATGGGGACGAACAGCTAAGTTATTTAGCTTATTGAATAAGTTATATTCTGTTGGAAATTTACTATGTATAGATCCTTGGCCAAAAGAAGGGATGTCACAAAACGCTCATAAGGTGTTAGATAGCTACAGTAGAGTGTTTGATGGAGACAAGTACTTTTCGATTTTTTGCTCAAATTTAATGGCAGAAGGACAGCAAACCATCAATTACATAAGAGACTATTCAAATAAGGCAATAGATACTTACTTAGCCCTTGAAAATGAATTGTCTTCTAATGAATTTGGCACTACTCATTACCACAAAAGAGTGGGATTGTTACATGTTGATGGTAATCACAGGTATGAAGATGTTGTAGAGGATATTGACAACTACTGTTCACTAGTTGTTGCTGGTGGTTGGATAGTGTTTGACGATTATAATTGGCCATATGGTGACGGAGTAACACGTGCTGTTGACGAGTACCTAGATAAAAATTGTCCTAATATAGAATATGCATTTTTTGTTGGCGGCGCTTTATTTGTGCGATTAAAGTAGCTCATAGTTTTGTAATTGTTGGGATAGTATATAGTCATCACAATTTGCGATTGCGTCTAGTATAGACATATATGCTGTAAAAGGATTGTCTGCATTGTGTTGTTTGTAAGAAGATAAACTAGGAGAGATGAAGCGTAACTTTACTTTGCTGTTATTAAACTTATCTTCTGTATAGAGTTTTTTACCACCGGGTAGATTAATATACTCAGATGCTCCTATTGTCTTACATATAGCTAGTATTCTATCTTCACCTTTTAAATGTGGACTTAATTCAAGCTCTGAGGCTTTTAAGAAGTTGGGGGTAAGATTCAACTGAGTCATCAACAATTGCATAGATTGTATTAAAAATTCAGCTACATTATCGGTGTTAATATTTTGGTGTTGTAGTAGCAATTCACTAACTTTTTCAAAATAGGGATGTTTTTTGTAAGCGTTGACACATTGCTGTGATAACTTTTTAAAGTTCTTGTTTAATTCATGGAATTCATGTTGGTTAATCCATCTATTTTGGCTCATTTTAGCAACAGGTAAGTTAATTTTTTCGACTTGAGAGTGAGACAAGATTTGATTTCGGTTTATCCAACCTTTTTTTATGAAATTAACATTATCTAGTACAACGAAGGTATCCACTGAGTGAATCAATTGAAAATAACCTATGTACGGAAATAAGTAGGGTTGCATAATTGCTACTTTCATTAACAAGCCCTTTTAACTATATCGGATATATTTTTTATATGTTTTTCATCAAGGTGGTGCATTAAGGGCAGACACAGAATAGAGTCTGAAACTTGGTTGCATACAGGTAATTGTGACAAGTTATCCAGTGGCAATATTTTATTCAGTTGAGGCGAGAAATAATTTCTGGATTCATAACCTTTTTGCTTCAGATTTTCTTGAACCTTCTTGAGTGTTGTTGAAGTTTTCAGTTTTATAGGCATATACATAGGAGGTATATACGAATCGTAACTCGTAGCTTGAAAGTCAACATAGCTATTTAGTTTGTGTTGGTAGCTGTCTACACTTGCAGCTCTATCTTCAATTAAGTTTGGCAACGCATCTAACACACATAACCCCATAGCTGCATGTATCTCACTCATTTTGGCATTTATGCCTGCTTCATAAACACAACCGTCTTCGGCAATTCCAAAGTTGATTAAGCATTTTGCTCTTTCATAATCATCTTTATTATTAAAAGTAAGCGCTCCGCCTTCTACACAGTGAAATAATTTAGTGGCATGAAAACTGATGCAATGAATGTCTCCATAATAGAGTACACTCTTATCTTTATACTTTGATAAAAAGGCTTGGGCCGAATCATAAATAACAGGGATATTGTATTCCGCTCCTAACTTATCAAACGCTTCCATATCACAAGGAGCGCCAAAAATATTTACTGGTACAATGGCCTGGAGCTCTTGTTGTTGTAAAACGCTTTTTACAGATTTAGGACAAAGGTTCCAACTTTTGGAGTCAATATCTGCTAACTGAGCTTCAGAACCTTGCCAGTTGAGAGCTGTAGATGTCGCGGGGAAAGTGAATGGAGTAGTGACTATATTGGTTAACCCTTTTAGCTTATATGCTATTTGCAGGGCGCTAGTACCATTGTTCACCAATAACAGATAATTTACGTTCAAATACTCTTTCAATCTGAGAGTTAATTCATCTAACAATGGTCCACCGTTGGTTAACCACTTGTTGTTGAATGCTACCTCAACATACTTCATGTATTTTTCTATTGGAGGAATATAAGGCTGGGTAACCGATAATCGAGATTTATTTTGGCTAACACCTTGAAGTTTATTCATTATTTCTCCAGTGATGGGAACTGTTGGTGGCAGAGGAAGTCACTCTATTTTATTCGCTTTATCTGATAGTTCTAGTGTCTTGTCGATTCTATTTTCATAATGCAAAAGAGATGCCTTTGGTTATTAATAGCTAAATAGTTAGGTTCAGATGTAAGATCTGAACCTAACTATTCGAAGTTATCTTACGTAAAATACACCAGGGTTAGTTGCTGTTGCTGTATAACCAGCGTCGATTTGTTGCGTTAAGCTCCTACCTAATCCAGGATAACTAGAGCTGAAGTTGATAGCGTTGCCACACTGACTTACCCCATCTCTGTAGCCTATGTAGTTTGTACCTGCAATCCAAGTTGAAACTCTAAGCATATTTGTAAGGCTAGCAGATACATTACTGGTATATTGGTACCAATTTTGACCACCAATATCTCTACATTGAAATTTATCACCTGCTTTCACTAAATCAAACGGATTACCACCATCTGTTCTCTGAATAACTGTATCATCACTTGAACTTACTGCTCTAAATTGCGCGTCAGCTCGATTATCAACTAACGAGTAAATTGTAGTATTTGATAGTTTAGCGTTAGCATTTGGTTGTGTATTTGTTAGCTCTTGAGTGTCACAACTTGCATCATGACTGTAATCACAGCTGCCTTGAGCACCACTATATTTAGAAATTAAGGTCCAACCGCCACCTTCAGTAGTCATGTCACAGTAAACTTCTATTGGTGCTGTTTCAGTATTATTGTCAGGATCTATTAGGTATGTGCCATCACCCACGCTGTTACCTGCTTCTAAGATGCTCAAACAACTTTGTAATATATCGCCAGCTCCAGCTTCTTTGAAGAATGGAAAACTGCCAGTTGTAACTTCACCATTTGATTTATCATATGCAGCATATACATATTGATATTCACCGTATTTAAATTCACTTGGTACAGAAACATAAGTACTGGTTTGAGAATAAGAGTTACCAGCTGCTACAGTGATATTTTTTGCATTTGAACGGTTATATATACTGCCATCTGGAAAAACTAAGTAATCATATATTCTTAATTCTGCGTTCGTACTGCCCGTATTAGTAATGCTTCTATCGAATGGTACTGTGCCACCAGTTGCGGCAACAGTCGGTTGCGCATTATCTGATGTAGAAACGACAGTAATATTAGCCAAAGAGGAAAAAGATACTAATGCTGTAGAAATCGCTATTGCTAAAGATTTTGTTTTCATTTTTAAGTCCTTATAAAACAATATGTTAATTAGCAGGCTAGTAATAACAAAAGAGGAACTAGTTGCATAGGTTTTTATTGATTGATTTAACAGTTATTGACTTGAGTCATAAGGAAAAATTGAGAGTTTAAGGGAAAAGGGGGGGGGCTAAGTGTGGAAAAGAGGGCGAAGCCCTCTTTTAATAATTAGTTTTTCATCTATCTAACGTAAAATGCACCAGGGGTAGTAGTTGATGCTCCGGTTCCGCTGCCTGAATTAAACATTTGTCTTTGCTGTGTGGCGGTGGAATATGAATTAGAGAACCAAATCCTATTGCCGCACTCGCCTTCAACATGAACTTTTTTCTTTGTTGCTGTTGTTAGTCTCCAGTAACTCGTTGAATCGTTATTAAGTACATAGCTAATTGGCTCAGAAGAATCGATCCCTCTACAAGTATAATCCGCACTTGAGCCTCCTTTCACTTTTGTGAAAGCAGACTTTCCATCAGTTCTAGTGATAACTACATCATAGCCGCCACCTAGTGCTCTAAACTCTGCACTATTGCTACCTGCAAGACTGAAAACAAATTCATCTGACAGTTTTGCATCAGTTGTTAACTCATTATTTTCTAAGTTTTGAATATTGCATGCTGATTCTGAGTGATAGTTACATGGTTGAACAAAGGCTCCGCTGTATTTAGATATTAAAGTCCAACCTCCACCATCTGTTTCCATATCACAATACAAATTTAAGCCTTCAAGAGAACCTTCTCCATCTGGATCGATGAAGTAAACACCGCTTAGTGCATTAGGGGTAAGTGCTTTTATCTGTTTGCAAGAATTGCCTTGCTGTGAAGTTGATAATGTATAGCGAATGCCAAATGGGTCACTGCCATAAACAGAGTTGTCAGAAGCAAATACATAGCCGTTAACATTTAAAATGCTCAATGTTTCAGAAACATGAAAAAGCTCTGAATCACTTGATGCTTCTTCTTGAATGTAAAGGTTAGCACCAAAAGCAGAAGCGGTATTATTTGAACCAGAATATACTTTTGTTACCCCGTATGATGCTCCGCTGTTTAGTTTGCCGTTATCCGAGTTAGAAGAGACAGCTAAATAGCTAACTTCAACATTTTGGTGTTCGTAATTAACGGCAGATTCTTGAGTTGATAATTTACCTCTGAATGCGAATGGGGTGACACTGCTAGCTCTAGCTGAATAAGTAGTGTGACTTAAATGAGCAGATAAAAACACTTGTGGGACAGTATCAAACGAGTCTTCAAACTCGATAATTTGGCTTTGTTGATCAAATACTACTTTTTGAGCTTCCCAAACACTACCGTCATTCAGCGTATGTCTGCCTTCTTCTATTATTAGATAAGCGACAGTCTCAGCTTGATGAACGCTATCTAAGTATGGCCATTCTTTAAACTCGATATCAAAGCTGTTTGAGGTGACGTTTGATATTGTCACTATGCCTTGCTCAGGGTCATTGTTGGTTGCAATACCTGCAATGATCACTGGGTTATCAAAACCTGAGAAACTGACGGTTTGTCGTTGATCGGTGACGGATACTTGCCCTGTTAATATGGAGCTAGCGAATAGGCTTACGCTAAAAAGGGTTAGAAACAATGAAAGGATTATTTTCATGCAATTACTTCCTTGAGTTGGTTAAAAATAGCTTGTCATTATCGAGGCAATATAATTATTAATATTGACCTTGGTCAACATCAAAATTGATTTGCGCATTTGGCATAATTTTTTCATGCGTTATTGCATCTTCAGTAATTGGAATGGCGAAGTTATGCAAATCGCAACAAACGCAACAGCAATCGGTATCAGTAATGAAATGCGTGTGAACCAGTTAGAGCTTAGCGGTCGTATGTCGAGCTTAGGCAGTGGTAAGCGCATTCAGTCGGCATCAGACGATACCGCTAACATGCAAATATCTAATCGTCTCGGTAAGCTCACAAATGGCATGAACGTGGCGATTCGCAATGCTAATGACGGCATTTCTATTACTCAAACTGCAGAAGGTGCAGCTCAGGAGGTAACAAATGTCCTCCATAGAATGCGAGATCTTGCCATTCAGTCTGCCAATGCGACTAATACAGCGGGTGATAGAAGAGCTATTCAACAAGAAGTTGATCAGTTGAAAAACGAATTGAATCGCATCGCTGAAACAACGACCTTTGGTGGACAAAACTTGTTAGATGGAACATTCGGTTCACAACAATTCCAAGTTGGCGCAGAATCAAATGAAACAATAGGTGTTGCGCTAGTTTCTGTTAGCACAGAGGGTTTGAGTCATAATGAAACTCAGCTAGAAGGTCGCGCAACGAGAGCAACATATTCAGACTCTAGTTTAACAGCCGCGAGAGCACAAATTGAAGCAAATGGCTTTGGCTCTGGAGCTCCTGGACCAGCTACGGACACGCTAACCATTGTCGGTACAAATACCCAGCAAGTTGAGCTTTCTTCGTCAGATTCAGCGTCGCAAATGGCAAAGGATATTAACCTGGCATTTGAACAAACTGGCGTAACGGCACATGCAACAACTTCACTCGCTCTGCACGTTCACGATGGTGTAGATACTGATAGGGTTGGCTTTGAAGCTGGCGAAAATGTTAGTTTTGAATTAGGTAATGGCTCTCGCTCTGAAACAGTTTGGTTTACTGCCAGTGGTGATTACTCTGATGATTTAGCTACGCTAGCTAACCGAATTAATGAAAACAGCGCGAGTACAGGTATAAGTGCAGAGCTCGATGGTACTAATCAACAGCTTATTTTAACTTCTCATGCGGGCGATAACATTGAAATTTCTGACTACACAGAAGGTTCTGAAGGGGTCGATAACCAATTAGCCATTAGAGCTGTAGATTATGATGACAGTTTTGGTGCTGCTACCACCTTAGCTAATGACGGCAGTGCTGCAATTGTACGTGGCACAGTAACACTAAGCTCAAATGAAGGTTTCAGTTTAAGTGGTGATGCTGATTTTGGTGCAGCTAACAATGCGTTAGGTGCTGGCAATACAGATATCAATTCCAAAGAAGCTAGCGTTGCCGAAATTGATATGACGACAGCTGAGGGCTCACAACGAGCTATTTCGATATTAGACTCAGCTATTTCACAAGTAGATGGTCTTCGTTCTATGCTTGGTGGCGTACAAAATCGATTTTCCTCTACGATCGCTAATTTAGCAGTAACTCATGAGAATACCAGTGCAGCTAATTCTCGCATTTTAGACGCTGATGTTTCGAAAGAAACTGCTGAATTAGCCAAATTACAAGTAACTCAACAGGCAACAACAGCACTAATGAGCCAAGCAAATTCTATGAAAGATCAAGCAATTAGGTTATTAGGCTAAAAAAACTTAAAAAAAAGCTAACTTTTTTCTAAAGAGCGGCAGCTACTTGCCGCTAACAGAGATGTGAAATAATTTAAAAGTTAGCTGATGATAATTAATACAAATGTAAACTCGCTGAGAATCTCAGGTCTGTTCAGGCAGAACAGCCAAGATCTATCGCGAAATTACGCTCAGTTAGCTTCAGGCCTTCGTATTAACTCTGCTTCAGATGATGCGGCGGGACTACAAATCTCCAATAGGATCACTTCTCAAATTCGCGGTATGAACGTTGCGGTAAGAAATGCTAATGATGGTATTTCTATGATGCAGGTTGCAGAAGGTTCAATGCAGCAAATAACGAACAACCTGCAACGCATGCGAGACATTGCGTTACAAGCCGCTAATGCAACCAACACTGTTGTAGATCGGAAAGCTCTAAATGAAGAATATTTAGAGTTAGAAAATGAAATTAATAGAATTAATGAAACCACAACATTTGGTGGTCAACAGATCTACGACAAAAACTCGACATCCATTCCAGATCAATTTGAGCGAGAAATGATCACAGGTTTACAAAGAACTTGGCTCAGTGAATCTGAAAAGATCATTGAAGATTACTTTGGAATTAGAGGTGAAGGCGAGCTTAAAATTGATTTAGAACGAGACGCTGATGACGGTACTTTAGCTTGGGTTACGTCACAGGTTGTCGGCGGTGAAAACCGAGTTTCTCTGACTATTGATTTAGCAGAGTTCAATAGTGTTGATGCCATACATAACGGGTTGGATGCATACGGCGGCGTTAAACTCGATGAGATTATTTTGCATGAAATGGTTCATGCCACTATGGCATCAAGTTTTGAAGATTGGACCAACTTACCAGCATGGTTTAAAGAAGGCTCAGCAGAGGTACTTCGAGGTGCAGATGACCAAATCGTTGGCAATACTGCAGCTGCTGTAGCTACTGCTTTTGCTGCTGAAGGTACTAGTACTACGGTTGTTAGTAATTTAGGTGCTTATGGTGGCGGTTTCGCAGCACTTCGCTATATGGACTACACCTTAGGTAACAACGGAACTAAAACTCTAATGCAAGAGTTATCTGGCGGAGCAACTTTTGATCAAGCCTTAAATACAGCTTCAAATGGAACTTGGGCTACGCAAAACGATTTCCTAAATGAAATAAATGGCGCAGCTATAGATAGTGGTACGTACGGCTCTAGAATGGAAGAGTTCATTAGTACAGAGATGGATACTACCAATAAGGATAATGGTGCCCTTGGCGGTGTTGATGCTGGTGGTGATTTTGTCAGAGAGAATGTGATGACTGGCTACGGTAGTGGCAGTAGCGGTGGAACAAGAGGTTTCACTGAAACTTTAGTTTTGAATGATGACAATGGTGATACGACAGACTTTTCTACTAGCACTAACTGGGTTGACCCTGATAGAGGCGATATTGCGTTAGAAGATTATGCTCTAGAAGTTACTGGTGCTGGCGGCAAAATGTATACCTTCCAAGTGGGAGCGAATGCCAACGAAACTATCCAAACCAATTTCGGAGCATTAAGTACAGATACCTTAGGCTTAGAGAATGTTGATATCGTTAATCGAGCTCAATTTGCAGTTACAGCTATTGACGATGCTCTGAAAATAATCGACTCGCAACGTGCAAGACTAGGTGCTACACAGAATAGATTAGAAAGTACAGTCAACAACTTAGCTAATGTGATAGAGAATCAGTCAGCAGCTAGATCTCGAATTGCCGATACCGATTTTGCCAAAGCAACTGCAGAGTTGACGAGAAACCAAATTCTTCAACAGTCGTCTATGACTTTATTAAGTCAAGCGAACCAAACCCAAGAGTTAGCCTTGAGCTTACTGTCTTAACAGTTTAACAGTGGTAGCAGCACACTCCAGTGCTGATCATTCGGGTTGTTTATTCCCGCGTATTTGGCTATATTCAAATACAAGTGAAATCATTGTCTATGGGGGTAGGTAATGAAAGTAGGTAGTGGAATTAGCAGCCCGAATACCCTTTCTCAGGTTCAAAAGCAGCAAGAGCAGGCTATGAAGCAGCTTGTAGCTGGTCTTAAGATTAACAGCGCAGCTGATGACGCAGCTGGTTTGCAAATAGCTAACCGCTTAGGTTCGCAAGCTAGTGGTACTCAAGTAGCAATTAGAAATGCCAACGATGCATCTAGTTTAGCTGCTGTGGCAGACTCAGCGTTATCAGGCATTAATGATGCAGCTGGCAGAATTAACGAGTTGTCTTTGCGTTCAGCAAATGCATCTTTATCAGCAGCAGATCGCGAAGCAATTCAGCAAGAAATTACTCAACTGCAAGGTCAAGTCTCAGACATTCAAAGTAATACTAACTTTGGTGGTCAACAATTGTTTAATCAATCTAGCAACAGTCAATTTCAAGTTGGACCTAATGCCAATACGACTATAGGTCTTGGTTTACCAGATTTAAGTTCTCAAGTAGATGCTATTAATCAAATTGACGTGACGACTCAAGCTGGAGCACAAAGTGCGATTACAGCAAGCCAGCAAGTTAGTGAAGAAATAAACTCTGTAAGAGGACAGATTGGCGCTTTTCAGAATCGAGTTGAGTCAACGGTAAATAACTTATCAAATCAATTTGAACAAACTGAAGCAGCAAGAAGCAGAATTCAAGATACTGACTTTGCTCAAGCAACTGCACAAAATACTCAGTCTTCTATTCAGAGCCAAATAGGCGTAGCAATTCAAGCACAGGCTAATGTTTCTCGAGGGCAAGCCTTGAATCTGCTTAACTAAGCCTTTATATACTATCGATATAGCGGCCCAGCTTTAACGCTGGGCTTTTTTATTGTATTGGTGGTGTAATTGGTTAAATGGCAAGATTTTGACTTTGATGGCAAAATAAAGATCCCGCTTGGGTTTTACTTTGTACTCATTTATCTTTTACGTGGTTACATTACATGGGTGTTTTCTCTAACTTACCGAGAAGATCCTAGCCTTATTCTTTCTCTAATTTACACTGAGTCCAAGTTTTTCTATTTAGCTCTATTAACCGGTTTACCGGCTGCTTTTGTACAATTTCTTTTTGCTCTGAAAAAGCAGAGAGAAAAGCCTTGGTATCAAAGCTTTTGGTCAAAAACAAAGTGGTTATTAGCTATCGCTTTGATGCTTGATATTGCTAGCCAGGTTAAGCAATTTATTGCTAACGAGGGCATAGTACATTGGTGGCATATGGTTATGTTGTTTGCTGGTGTTTATTTGCTGTGGTATTGGTTGAAATCAGAGAAGTTAAAACGTTTTTTTACTAATTGGCTATTATAAAGTTAGTTTTTGCAGATAAGCTCACAAGCCAATGTCAACTTATCCACGAAGTGTTAGTTAACGACTAGTTTTTAATACGTGATAGCAGCTTCATTATTTCCGTCAAAACCATTTGGGGTTCATCTCTTTGAGGATAATGATAACTTCGATTTGTTAGTACAACTTCACCTTGTGGAAAGGTGCTTACCCAATCAGAATGAAGTTTTCCCCATAATTCACGACCTTCGTCGGTGAAAAATAAGATAGTTGGCTCTGCGAACTTTTTCGTTGATGCAATAACTGTTAATGGTACATCAGGTATTTCTGGGTAATCAGGCAATGGGCGTTTAGCCCAAAAATCTAAATATTGATTAGATAAGCCATTAGCTAGGTCATCTAACTTTATTTGAGCTATTTGTTGTTCCGCTAGCTCTAAATTTATTTTTCGCATTATATCTACGTCATGTTCAGATGCAGGTTCAATAAGCATGAGAGCTGATAATTTATCTGGGTACATAGCAGCAAATCTTCTAGCTATATAAGCTCCGTAAGAATGCGCGATGTAAACAATAGGTTGGTCTACCTTTAATACTTCGAGCAGTAATAATGCTTCTTGAGCATATTCTTCAGAAGAGTAATTTTTTTTAAGCGGCTCAGACCCTCCGTTACCAATTCTAGAATAACGAATTACCCTTGTATTTTTAGTCAGATTTTCAAAAATAGGATCCCAATCACTTAATCCTGCTGAGCCTCCTGCTTCTAGCAGAATTACATGTTTTCCTTTGCCGCTCATTTGATACTCGACATTGTAGCCATTTATTTTTACATATTTGGTTTGGGCAAAAGCACTGCTAGTAAGTAAAGATATCAATAACAATATTCCGTACTTCATGTTATTTCCTTAGCTGTTCCATCGAGGGTTTTAAATGCAGGTATCAAGAGTATTTTGAACGAAAGAGTGTATATCAGAAAAGGTGAGGTATTCTAGTTGGATTGAGTTTTACTAGGCACTTTTGATTAGTAGGAGTTCATTTAGTTTATTGTATCTCTCTTGCTGTTCATCATTAAGACTGACAGTGTCTATAGTTTGTCGGCATTTATTGACCATAGTGAGAAGACGCGCTTTATCTAAATGAACTAGATTCGACTCTATCGCACTTTGCATTAAGTTAAGTGCAATAGAAGGGTTCTTTGGCATAAGCTTAAAGGCAAGGTTAAAAGAGTCTAGTGCGTGAGTAAAGTTGCCTTTCTTAAAGTAATTAACTGCTTTGTTGTTGAGTGATTTCGGAGAGTCTTTAATTTCACTCCTAAGCTGTTGTTCAGTTATTAAGTACTTACTTAGTAAAGGAGGCAGGTTTTTATTTGAAGTATGTTGCTTTATTTGTCCAAATACTAACTCTGACTCTTTAAAATAGCCCAGTTCATGCAAAGCTTTTGCTTGGTCTATTGAGTCTTCAATATTGGTTACGTAGTTACGACCATTTGCTATTTTTTCCAACGAATGGTGAATTAATTTTCTTGCCTGTTCAGGTCGATTTTTTAAATTTAAAATCCTAGCTTGTGCTATTTCAATTTGCTCTGACAATGAAACACCTGGAAAGGTTTTTCTTAGGCTATTGAGGATACTCTGACTAAATTGGGTTAAACGACTCAACTCTTCTTCCGACAGTAGATTAAATCCATAATCAATGTGAGCCCGAATTGCAGATAAGTAATGCTCTGGTGTTTCGTGTATTGAGTTTTTGAGTTGTCTGATAAAAGAAGAACTGGCCTGATGTTGGCTATCAAGGTTTTTCACCAGTCTTGATAAGTCCATGTAATCTTTCAATCTAAACAAGTTCCGAGGCGAGGATTCTACTGCTTGTTTGTAGTGATGTGATGCTTGCTCAAATTTTTCTTGTTGAAATAGCAGTTTAGCCATCAAATCATGGGCTTTAATTGAAGTCTTGGAGCTTTGCATCAAGGGTTGTAAAGTTTCTTCCGCTAATTCATCTTCGCCCAATTCAACTAAGCTTTGAGCGTATGAAGTTTTGGACCAAGGGGATGGTTTTTTCTGATTTAATTTCTCAAAGAAAGCTTTTGCCATCGACCAGCGCTCGAGCTTTAACAGTAAATCGCCTTTTAGCTTAAGTATGTATTGGACTTCCTGTGGATTTGGAGAGCTATTAACTAACTCATTTAAATGTCCAAAAGCTGCTGGGTAATTCTTTTTATCTACCTGTTCTAAGGCAGCTCTCAAATACAATTTCTTTTTCAGAGCTTTAGTTAAGCGGCTTTCTATTTCCTTTGCTGAATAGGGCTTTAGAACAAAGTCGTCAGGTTGTAATTCTAATGCACTCTGACTCAAGGCTAAATCTTGTTCAGAACTCAAAAAGACGAAGCAACTGGCATTGGGAAGGAGTTGATGTACAACTAGGTTTTCGAACAACTGGTAGCCATCTGGGCCATTATTGATATCAGATGAACACAAAATTAAGTCGTAAAAGTTAGTTGCAATAGCTCTGGAAGCTAAATAGCCACGATCTGCCACATCTATCTTCGCAAACCCTAATGCCAGTAGTGAATATTTCAAATGGCTTTGGGCTAGCGGTTGAGACTCTATGATTAAAGCGCTGTGCAGTTTCGCTTCTGCTATCATGGCTCCAGACATTCCTTTACTGAGTGTTTACTTATATTTACTTTTTATCGACCAAATAAACATTTCTATTAGCAATAATAGCTCTATGATGTTTATTTTTCATACATTGTAAATATTCCTTAAGTTTTAACTATTTTCGACTGGTATAAATCCTGCCAAATGGCAGAATGTGTAGCCTTCTTTTGCGTGGTACTTTTATGTTTGCTGATTCAAAAAAACTCTGGGTTGCACTAGCCGTTACTTTATTGGCGAGTATGGGAATTTCTTTGCCGTATCCTGTGCTTACTCCATTATTCATTGATGCACCTGAAACGGCTCTGAATACATGGGGAGGATTAGCTCCATCAACTTTATTTACCATTCTAATTGCGGTTTATCCTTTGGGGATTTTCTTAGGCAGTAGTTTTATAGGTGCTTTGTCAGATAGGCTCGGAAGAAAAAAGATACTGGCGCAAACTTTACTCGTTTGTTTTGTTGGCTATTTGGTTTCGGCTTACGCTTTGTACACCCATGATTACCTGTTGTTGTTGTTGAGTCGCTTTTTTACTGGGATAACTGAAGGCAATGTGGCAATCGCAAGAGCGATCGCTTTAGATATAGGGGAAGGAAAGCAAGGCGAAGTTGGTATTTCTAAGGTACGTGCGGTTTCTTTCATTAATTCAGCGGTGTTTTTAGGATGGTTGCTTGGTCCTCTAGTCGGTGGTGTATTAGCGGATATTGAACCTTACTACGCTATGGTTGCTGCTTCTGTAGGCGCGGTTTTTTGTTATTACTTAACCGTGCAATGGTTACAAGAAACGACAGAGCTTAAACCTAGTGAATTGACAATTTGGCAAACCGCAATCAAAGATAATTCTTTACAGCTAATTAGAGACCCATGGGTGTTTAGACTGTTCATAATGTACTTGTGTTATACCTTAGCGATAAATTTGTTTTATGAGTTTTATCCAGTGTGGTTAGTGGATAAACAAGATTTTGATTCCTTGAGTATAGGTTTGGCCACGACCAATATGACTATATTTATGACCTTAGCCTCTTTGTTTGTTGTTACCAAGGTACAAGCTAGATTTGGTTTGATTTCACCAATGACAAACCTAATGTGGATGCTGGCATTAGCTATGGCTATTACACCGACAACGGACGGCATATCAACCCAAGTTGTTTTTGCTATAACCGGAATTGTCATTGCTACTTTTAATGGCTTAATGCCAGTTTATGTCAGTGACAGCCAGCAAGGTAAAGGCAATGGTGCAGTCATGGGATTACTTACAATGACATTTTGTATTGCTAATGTTATTGCTGCTGTAATAGGTGGGCCATTGTTACTACTTGACTCTGTTTGGCCATTATTTGTTTCAGCAGGCTTTTTCTTGCTAGCTATGATGTTGTTTAAGTTCTGGTTTGCAAATGAACAGAAGCAGAACGACAAAGAAGTGGAAAGCAATGCTTAAAGTTAGATAGGGAATGAATGTTTTATAGTGATAGTGTTTTTATAGCAACCAGCAAAGGTTAGGTAATAACTGAGAGAGTTCAACAATAACTCTCTCAGTTTTATAGAGATTAGCGTTTAGCTGCTAATAGTGCTTGTTTCTCTTGGTCTGATAAAAATGACGCCTTTACCCCATTAAGTTGAACTTGTTCCAGTTCTTCAGCTGATAAACCTATCACTTCTTTTGCAACTTTGTATTCGTGCTCAAGTGTGATGTTGGAAACTGCTGGGTCGTCGGTATTTAAGCAAACTAATACTTCGTTATCTAAGAATGTCTTTAATGGATGTTTTGTTAAATCACCCACAGTTGCAGTTTGATAGTTAGACGTAGGACAAGATTCAATTGCGATTTGATGCTTAGCTAAATATTCCATTAATTTTGGATCTTGGGTCGCAGCTACTCCATGACCGATACGAGTTGCCCCTAAAAGTTTAATAGCGTTCCAAATACTTTCAGGTCCATCTGCTTCTCCAGCATGTACAGTTATCTGAAAACCAGCATCACGTGCTTGATTAAAGTGAGGAACAAACAATTCCGCAGGGTAATTCAACTCATCGCCTGCTAAATCTAAGGCCGTAATTCTATCCTTGTGAGCAAGAATGCCATTAAGCTCTTGATAGCAAGCGTCAACCCCAAAGGTTCTACTTAAAATACCAATCAGGTTTACCTTTACGCCAAAATCCTTTTGTCCTGCTTCGGTAGCACTTGCCACTTGATTAACTACTTCAGCGATATCTAAGTTAAAATTCATCGCCATGTAGTAAGGTGAAAATCTTAGCTCAGTGTAATCTAGCCCTTGTGCTTTAGCGTCCCTAACGTTGTCGTAAGCAACTTGGTAAATAGCTTCTTGATCGGCTAACACCGACACTCCATAGTTTAGTTTTTCTAAGAAAGCTAATAGATCTGAGGTTTGATCTTGGATTTGTGCGTGAGGTCGAAACTCCTCCAAGTTGTTGCCAGGTAAACTTATGTTATGTTGTTTGGCTAGTTGCCAAATTAATTCAGGGTGAATGTTGCCGTCGAGGTGACGGTGTAAATCTACTAATGGTATTGATGAATTGATCATGGATTACAGCGGCCTAGTCTTTTATGCTAATTATACCGATAAATACCAATTCATCTAGGAGTGGACAATGTCTCAGGAAAAAATAAATTATCTGGAGTTTCCAGCAAAAGATTTAGCGCAAACAAAAGCGTTTTTTAACAAGGTATTCAACTGGCAATTTACTGACTACGGGCCTGAATACAGTGCTTTTTCTAAAGAGTCGGCTGGCATAGACGGCGGTTTCTTCTTATCTGAGCTTGTTAGCTCTACGGCATCAGGTAGCTGTTTAACTGTGTTGTTTAGTGATATATTAGAAGATGCTGAACAAAGAATTGTTCAAGCAGGAGGCACTATCGTTAAGCCGTGTTTTGATTTTCCCGGTGGCCGCCGTTTTCACTTTACCGATCCAAATGGCAACGAATTTGCGGTTTGGTCAGATAAATAATTCTTCTTATGCAAATCAGTAGTTGAGAGTAAGAAATGTCTTCATGTTGTTCAGAACAAGCAAAAGAACAAACAGAAACGAGTTGTTGTTCTTCAGAGCAAAAAACGGAAATAGCAGAATCTTGTTGTTCGACTGATACCTCTAAGAGTAAATCAGAGTCTGCCAGTTGTTGTGGTAGTGATGCTAAACATGCGGAGCCAACAAACTCTTGCTGTCCGTCTGAACAAAAGACAGATTATTTACTTTGGGGCTCAGGTTTATTCGTTAGCCTGAGCATGATTACTTATTTCTTACCAATTGCTAAACCAGAGTGGCTGCACACCATGACACATACCAGCATAGAAATGTTTGCTGCTATGTGGTGGGGCGTGGTACTGGCTATCTTTTTTGTTGGTTTGATAGGTCGTTTACCTAGAGAACTAGTCATGTCTGTTTTAGGGAGAGCTGGCAGTAAAACAGGCTTGTTAAGAGCTACAGGAGCCGGTTTATTACTAGATTTGTGTAACCATGGAATCTTAATGGTCGGTATGCGTTTGTATGAACGAGGTGCTAGTTTAGGTCAGGTTATGGCGTTCCTAATAGCTAGTCCTTGGAATTCACTTACTTTAACTCTGATTTTATTTGGTTTAGTTGGTGTGCCCTTGACTGTGACCTTTATCTTAGCCTCTGCTGTTATCGCTTTATTGTCAGGGTTTATCTTTGATAAGTTGGTCGTGAGTAAACAATTACCTAGCAACCCGAATCATGTACCAGCTGAAAATTTAAAGCCTGTAAAACAAGAGTTTAAAACTTGGTGGCAGCAAACGACTTGGACAAAAGCTGACTGGCAACACATGCTAAAAGACGGACTAGTGAACTCTAAAATGGTCGTTCGTTGGTTATTGTTTGGTATCGTACTGGTTTCAATTGTAAGGGTTATGTTTAACCCTGACAGTTTTGCACAATGGTTTGGTGCGTCAGTTTCAGGACTATTTTTAACTTTATTGGCAACGACACTTATTGAAACTTGCTCTGAAGGTTCGACGCCTATAGCTGCTGATTTAGTGAATAGAGCAGGGGCGCCAGGTAATGGCTTTGTCTTTTTAATGGCAGGTGTTGCGACGGATTACACTGAAATAATGTCGATTAAGGACACAACTAAATCGTGGAAGATTGCACTATTCTTGCCTTTGATAACGGTTCCTCAAGTTATTTTAATAGGCTGGCTGTTAAATCAGTAATTAAAAAACAAAAGCACGATATTGATCGTGCTTTTTAGTTTTAAAGAGAGTTTAAAATTATTGAGCTGTCCAAGCTCCATCAATTGGCAGGGAAGAACCTGTAATTGAAGCCGCAGCATCAGAACACAAGAATAAAATCAATTCTCCTATTTGTGATGGTTGCGCCATTTTAGGTAGCGGTTGTTTTGCTGTTATTAGTTCAATCTTGGCTTGTTCCATATCAACGCCTTTTGCTTGCGCTACATCTTCGATTTGTTTGTTTATCAAGGGAGTTTCAACCCAACCTGGACAGATAGAGTTTGCTGTAATGCCTTTTGCTGCATTTTCTAAAGCTGCAACTTTGGTTAAACCAACTAAGCCATGTTTAGCTGCAACATAGGCTGATTTATTTAAAGAAGCGACTAAGCCGTGTACTGAAGCAATATTGATAATTCGTCCCCATCCGTTTTTTTGCATTACAGGAAGGGCTTTTTGCATAGTGTGGAAAGCGGATGAAAGATTGATGGCTAGAATAGAATCCCACTTGTCTTTAGGGAAGTTTTCAATCGTTTCAGTATGCTGTATTCCTGCATTGTTAACTAGAATATCAATGCTGCCCATTTCAGTGATGATTCTATCCATCAAAGCGTCGATGGCACTTGAGTCGGACATATCTGCACTGTCGAACATGGCTTTAATGCCATACTCGCTAGTGAAGGTTGAAGCTAAAGCTTGGCCTTCTTCTTCGTTCATTAAACCGTGTAATACTATGTTTATTCCGTTTTTTGCTAGAACATGAGCTGCGCCTAGCCCGATACCACTTGTAGAGCCTGTGATCAGGGCAACTTTGCCTTGTAACATGATATTTGTTTCCTAAAGAATGTATATCAATCAGACTAATCTATTCCTGCTTATATTTAACTACTACCTTAGGTCAATATGAAGGGGAACTCAGCTGGGTGATCTAAGGTAGTAGAGCATTTTTAGCAATCTCACCATAGAATGGAGCAACAGCTGTCAACGTGGCTTTACTTCAATTTGATTATAAAAGCAGCAAAGATAGTCTTTAGGTTGGGAATTCGAAACGAACTTGTGCCAAGATGGGCGCACAAAAATAAAAATATCGATAGAGGTTAATATGTCTGGTTTTGACAAAGTAGTGAGTAGCTACGAAGAAGCCATGGCAGGGCTGGAAGATAATTCGACAGTCATTGCTGGTGGTTTTGGTTTATGTGGTATTCCTGAAGGGCTAATTGCGGAAGTTAAGCGCAAAGGCACCAAAGGGTTAACTATCGTTTCTAACAACTGTGGTGTTGATGGTTTTGGTTTAGGTATCCTGCTAGAAGACAAACAAGTTAAAAAGATGGTGTCTTCTTATGTAGGCGAGAATGCTTTGTTTGAGAAGCAATTGTTAGAAGGTGAGTTAGAAGTTGAACTAACTCCTCAAGGTACGCTAGCAGAAAAAATGCGTGCAGGTGGTGCGGGTATTCCAGCTTTTTACACTGCGACTGGTTACGGTACTTTAGTTGGCGAAGGTAAAGAAGTTAAAGAATTCAATGGCCGAAACTATATTCTAGAAGAAAGTATCACAGGCGAATTTGCAATTGTAAAAGCTTGGAAAGCAGATCGTTACGGTAACTGCATTTACCGCCATACTGCGCAAAACTTCAACCCTATGGCTGCAACCGCAGGTAAAATTACTGTTGTTGAAGCTGAAGAAATTGTTGAACCTGGCGAGTTAGACCCAACGCAAATTCATACTCCGGGTATCTACGTAGACCGTATTATCCAAGGTACGTTTGAAAAGCGTATCGAGAAAACAACTACAAGAGACTAAGGAGCGAAACGATGAGTTTATCAAGAGAACAAATTGCACAACGTGTTGCTCAAGAGTTTAACGATGGCGACTACATTAATTTAGGTATTGGTATTCCAACACTTGCAGCTAACTATGTACCAGAAGGTATTGAAGTAATGCTGCAATCTGAAAATGGTTTACTTGGCATGGGTCCTTACCCAACAAAAGACCAAGTTGATGCAGATATGATCAATGCCGGTAAAGAAACAGTAACAGCAGCAACAGGCGCAGCTATATTTAGTTCAGCTGAATCGTTCGCTATGATCCGTGGCGGCCATGTAGATGTAACTGTACTTGGTGCATTTGAAGTTGACCAAGAAGGCAATATTGCTTCTTACATGATCCCTGGCAAATTAGTTAAAGGTATGGGCGGTGCAATGGATTTAGTTGCAGGCGCAGATAATATTATCGTTACTATGACTCATGCTAATAAGCATGGTGAGTCTAAGTTACTGGAAAAATGTACTTTGCCTCTAACAGGTGTTAACTGTATAACTAAAATCATCACTGATTTGGCTTTATTAGAAGTGGACAATGGTGAATTTGTATTAAAAGAACGTGCTCCAGGCGTATCTGTTGAAGAAATCAAAGAGAAAACAGCAGGTAAGCTGCGCGTTGACGGTGACGTACCTGAAATGCAATTCTAATTAGAACAAAGCGCTAGTTTTACTAGCGCTTTTATCTTTTAGTGCTAGAGCGTATCTTTTTAATTCTAGATCGTATCTTTATTCATCCTTTCAGAAATTAGCGCAAAATAGCCAGGTAAAACTTGCTCTAAGCAGTTATGTCCTTTATCTGTTAATGAAATATTTTTAACTCTTTTATCCACTTCATCATCTACCGAACTTAATAGTTCTTGTTCTAGTAATGTCTTCAGTGCTCTAGTCAAAACTGGTCTTGAAACATCTAATCGCGTAGCTATTTCATGCGGTGATAAACTTGTTACTTCAGGCTCTCTATCTATGACTATCATGATCAAAAACTTAAGCTGAGATAATCCATACTCAGCAAAGTAATTTTCAATACCTCTAACCAATAAGCTGGCTTGGCGCATTATTGTTAGCCCATTTAATATGGAATCTGAATCAAGCTCTGTATTGTCTGAAGTGTATTTATCAACCATGGTTTTGGTTGGCAATTCTTTAAGAAAAAACATACTAAACTGCTACATCAATTTATTTAATTTAGTGATTTCAGGCTCGTTCGCTAGCCATGCTTGGTATGACTCAAAAACAGACTTTGTATAGTCCATTTCATAATGTTGTTCCAATGCATCAGAACTGGTCCACTGTTCATATAAATACAAACTCCCTTCGTTGTTTTGATGTAAGGTGAACTCCAGACAACCCAACTCAGCCCGAGTCATAGGAATAATACTGGCAATTGCTTCTTTCGCTTTTTGGTAAAATTCTGGCTTAGGGGTTATTTTGGCGAATATGTAGATAGACTCATTCATTTTTACTCTCCTGTAATATAGTTATCATGGTAACTATATTTGGAGGCTATGCAAGTTTTATTGAAGATTGGTTTTTATTTCGAAGTTAAGTATCTAATTATAAAAGTTAATAGTGTCGTCATAGTGAGGTTGAAAAATTAAAAGAACACACGGTTTAAACTTTTTTCTATCAAGGCTCGACTATTAAAAGTGAAGAACAAACAGATACCAATATCAGAGCCAATTGATGGAGCAGATAAGATGAAACAAAATTTAGCCTTAGTATTTACCTCAGCCGCAATTATTTCAGCTAGTTTGATGGCGAGTGCCAAAGCACAACAGCAAGAAGAATATAAGATTTATATTTACAAAGACTGCGAAGCTGTACAAGAAATAGTAATGAATGCTGAGCAAGTAGAAGCTTACAATGCTTTTAAAAATCACGAAAAGTTGATGGCTAAGCTTGAGCTACCGCTTGAAGAAATGGAACAACAGCTTGAGCTGCATGAGCAAGAATTAGATTCGCTGTCTGACAATTTTGTTATTGAAACAGAAGACAGTCTAGTCGTGAACAAAACTTTGGTTGAGCAGCATGAGGCTATTGCTAAGAAGATGGAAAAAGTAGTAGCTAGTCACCGAAAAGACATCGAAAAGTTAGAGTTACATGCACGAGCATTTGAAGGATTGGCTAATGACTTTGAAAAGAGCTTAGAACCGAGCCTAGGAAATTATCGCAAACAAGATATTCAAATCCAGATTGGCCAGCATAAACAAAATAGAGTTTGCAAAGCTTAGTTGTATTCAATTTTGAAATATAAGGCAGATGAGGTGGAGCAGTTTATTTGGGGGAGTGCAATGTCATTACTCTCTCGATTGATCCACTTCGCTTTATTGTTATATTTGTTTTAGATTGAAAATTTATTTTACGTTGTTTTTAACTTGCTCAACGAATTTTGAAAATTTTGGATTATTGGCATTCGAAACAATCAATGAATATCTAGAGTAGAAGTATTCGTTACCCACTTTCTTCAATGGTAGTAAGTACATATGACCAGTCTCTAGGAAAACGGGACAAATAGCATTAGCACTTTCAGAGGCATGCTTGATCACTATTTTCTGATTGCCTCTGATGTTTCCCTTTAGTCCCTGCAGTACCTTAATATTCGCAGACTCAGTTTTTATATATCGGAATTCTTCATTTTGTTTAGTTGCCAAAACTTCGACGACAAGAACTTCTTCGAAGCTTAGCAGTTCATTAATTGGGTAATCCTTACCTGATATTCTCGATTTGCAAGCATAAGAGCTGGCCGAAAAAAGAATTAAAAAAACTAAAATGTATTTCATGATTGTGAAACCTTGCAGATATTCATTCGTGAGTTATTAAGTGCTGTTAACATCTTTAATTTAGACTCCCTGAATTTCATTTCGAATTTTAGAGACATGGTAGGAAGCTATGAACAGCGAACTCTATAATTAATAAAGAACATGGAATGGTCTGCTATAGCTTTTGGGTCAGTCATTTCCCACTCCCTGATCATTTTGCATTCCATCGATAATGAATTAACAAACTCTAATAGCAACTTTTCTCTTGTTTCATCTCTGTAGTAGGGACTGAACGTGTTTAACTCGAATACACACAAATAGTACTCTGCCTTGTCATGTGAAAGAGGGAGACTTGGCTCTTTGAAGCAAGAATAACCAATACCACTAGCGTTATAAGGGGATGGAGTAGTGCAAGAGATTAATAGTAAATAAGCTAAAATTAATGCTAATAACTTGGGTATTTTCATATATCTATCTTTGGTTTATCTAGTCTGTTGATAGCTTATTCGTTTGGGTTACGAATGCGTCCATTTCATTTAGATCTGTTAAACAATATTCAAGCTTGCGTATCAAAAACGATAAAGCTAGAACGAGTTATTGGACTTCCACTGAATATTCCATCTTAAGGATAGGTTCTTCTTCACCTTCCATAACAACCATACCAGTGGTCTGAAAACCTAGTTTCTCTAGCAGTTTAATGGAAGGCTTGTTGTCTGAATTTACAACTCCCCATATATCTTTAATGCCTTTAGAAAGCTTATAGTCCATTACTGCTTTTGTTGCTTCAAAGGCGTAACCTGCCCCCCAAAATTCTGGTAAAAAGGCGTAACCGATATCGTCGTGTTCTAAATAATCTCGCTTGAGGTAACTAACAGTGCCAATTGGAATATCTGTATCTGCTAAGGTAACAGCGAATAAACCATATGTTGGATATTCACTTGTATAAAAGTTGTTAATTTTATCTTGAGCTTCTGCAATGGTTCTTACGTTTCTGTCGCCAATATTTTCCTTGAAGCCTTTTGAATTGAGTAGTGCTAAAACAAATTCGGCATCTTGTTCGTTAAGCTCTCTCACAACTAGACGATCTGTTACTAGCTTCATAATCTTTCTTTAACCCTTTTGACTTAGTTATTATTTTTAATGTCTTAAACGCCACTACTTTAATTGATATTTAGTGAACATAAAAGCAGCAATAAAATATGTTTTTCCCTCGTAAAGAAACGTAATGATTGTAATGAATTGAAAGGTATAGAGGGTTAGATCAAGGATGAGTCAAATATTGAGATAAAATCCGATTTCTCTCATGTACAAGTACTGAAAATGTAGATAACCTTCCACCTCATTGGTCATCCTGTTAGGCCACTTAATTCGTACTAGTACAACAAAATTTAATTTTTTACATCTTGGAAACATGCCATGTCGACGGAACGATTATTTAACCCTCCTGTTATCACTGAGGAAATTCAGCATCTACTTGGTCAGTTAGATGACTATGACGATCCTTGTTTATTCTTATTTCACTCTAACGCAGAAGAGTCTGAACGCGCTAACATTTTGGCTAGTGCGTTAGAGAGTGAACAACAGCTTGATGCTCCTGTGTATCACCTGAGCAATGGAGTGACTTTTAGCCTCGCATTTTCTGATGTAGTAACAACACAAGTTATTGCTGATGAAGTTATAGAGGATATCAGTAACAACAATTACCAAGGTAATCTTTCAGTATTTCGACATAACTGTTTAGGTCAACCTCTAGAAACTTTTGATTGGGCAATGCAGCAATTAACAGCATTAATTATCAAAGGGCATGACGAGGCACAGTTAGCGATTAACGACTTTAAAGATAGAGCTAATTGGCCTGGCATTGAACAATACAGAGGTTCACAGCAGGATGATCAATGTGAGCATTGCGGTGATGACTCGAAAACTAAACCCGGATTAGTATCAAGATTGTTCTCTGGAGTGGCAGGTTTGTTTCGAAGTCGTGATGTCGCAGAGCAAGCTGAATTAGAACAGTTTCTTTCTGTGTTATTTGTCGAGCCATTTATTAGTAACTTGCCTAATGGTAAGAAATTATGGCGATATGTACTTACAGGAGAAGGAAAGCAAGAACTAGAGCAGATGGATGCTTTTATCGACTTAGATCATGTCTTGTTTGTATTGCATGCTAAACAACATGCTCCAGAGTTTTATCGAGATGTGTTAGAGGTTGTGAGCTACGATAGTTTGCCTGAGCAAAACGATATTTATGAGTATTTATATAGAGTACTCACTCCTTTAGTTGATGATTTAGAAGAAACTGAGTCTAAACAAGAACTTAAACGTAAGCAGGAGTGCTTTTTACGATTACTTGATGTCTTTTACCATCTTTTTGATCAGCAGCCGCTCTCTGAAGAAATTTATGACATTTTAGTCGAAGATGAAGATACTGCTTGTCTCGACGAGCTGGATTATCAGCAGCGTTATGGTCAGGAAGAAAAAACAGAAGCAGGTCAATTACCGGCTCTGGTGAAACAGCATATTATCGAGTTAACAGATAGACTCGAAGATTATCACTTTGCATCTTATCGAGACTTCAGCAAACTAAATAAGATTTTCGCTGGTAACAGACTCACATACGATCCACTGCAATGGCAAAGCACTGAGCCAAGAAGTAATCTACTATTAGCAAGTATATTGTTATATAAAGATCATGAACAAAGCATCAATGATGAACACACATTAGCTTTGAAAAAATTGATCAATGAAGATTTATTTGAACAAGTCATTCAAGAAATAAGTAGTGAATTGGAACCAAGTAAAACCTTACCTGAAAGTTTTGTAAATTGGTTACAGTCTGAAGAAATAGGAGATGTTGCTGAACAAAGTAAGGCTCTAAAAGAAATCCTTTCTGGAGATATCGGAATGGACGCTTCTAGAACATTCAAAACGGCACAACCTCATTACCAGTTATACAGTAATATCAGCGACTTTCAGCCGCTATTAGCTGCGTGTTATTGGTTACAACTATGCCAACCATCTATGTTTACTAATAAAGTAATTCAAGTCTCTCTAAACATCGCGCCACAAGCGACATTAAGTTGTTTCGCCCATTTATATTTAAAACGCAGGGGCGCTTTTGGTGAGCAAGAACATAGACAGAAGTTGTTGGACAGTTTCAAACAACTTGGCGTTGATAAGCATGATGTATTGAGCTTTGAAGCTCATCAATCTAAAGGTGGTGATGTTACCAGATACGAAGAATTAATAAGGCATTACGCCAAATCGTCAGAACAGGACAAACTGTTATGGCAGCAAGCGTTAGCCAAGTTAACTCCTAAAACCAGAGATAACTTCTATCTCAATGTTTTCCGATTAGAGCCTGACGCTCAAACACCTTTGCTAACAGAGCGTCCTATGATGCTTAAGGAACTGATTAGAAAAACAATATTCTTTGATGATGACTTCTTTGCCAATCAATTTGATAAAGAGTTAGTGCTATTTAATGATCACTGCGAATACTTTCCTGAGGAATACGAGTTACCAGTTGAGGTTCACGAACAAGTCAAACCTAATGACCCTGATGCAAACTTTATTGCTTTACGTCATATGGGGGAACACGTAGAACTTATTATTGATAATGCCGAACAAGCTTTTGATCCTGAAAAGAGCAGTTGGCCTTACTCTAGTCATTATATTGTTTTCCACCAAAGCACAGACTTGAATGCTGTTTTTAAGATATTAGAAGGCTACGAAAACTATAAAGTCAGATCAGAAAAACTATTAGCTGGGATCTTGAGTTATCTTGCTGGCGATATTTCTTTTGCACAATATCAGCAGGAGTTCGGCCATTATTCGAACGTGAAGGATTATGACTTATCTATTCAATATTACAGTGCATACAGTCCTAAAATATTGCCGCAAATCTTGGCGGAACCGGATGAGCAGAAACAATTAAGGCTTATCAAGCTTCTTTGTTCACATAAGAGCCGAGGTAAGCGGGTATTAACTGACATTTCTGAACAACTGTTTTTAGATGATTGCTTGAAACAAGGTTTTACCGACTTTGCTATGCGCCAAGACTTAGAGGTTGAAGAATTAACTGATGATTGGGTTGAACGTTGGAAAGCATTCCACAAAGTCATTGAACAGAAAGTTGCGGCAATAAACTAAGGAGTAAAGTTATGCGAGATATGGAAGGAATACTAAGTGAGTATTTGCCGTTACAAGTGATCAGCTATGGTGACGTTTATGCACCAGATGAAGATCCTGATGCCTGGTTAAATGAATACGATTTTTACTGGAAACCCATTGTTGAAGGTCATGCTCCTCAATTGTACTTGAGCGAAAAGACTATGCGCTTCGGTCCTGAAAGTGAACGAGATAAAAAACAAGCAATCAAAAATCAGCTTAACGGCGCCGACTTACGGTTACCGAAAATTTCTAATTGTTGGGGCGATGGCTCAATAATGTTTAGCAATACATTGGCTGATAAGCTTAGCTTTTCTCCTATTTTAGGTGTAACAAAAACAGCTGCTACTATTGTTGATGCTGCGGGTGTTGAACGAAAAGGTTTCACTGCGTTTTCATTTCATAAAATATTTTTTCATCAAAGGATAACAACTCGTCTTGCTACTTTACCAGCAGAACAAAGACCGATAATCAGAGTTTTACTAAAAGGTAATCGCGACACCTACTTTGTTCACAAAGCTGTGTTAGAGCAGTGGCAGAAGTTAGGTGTTGAAGACGTTCTTTATGATATAGATGAGAAGTTCCAATCTTTTCAATCTCTTTGTAATGAAGAGTTTTACTTTGGTTCTGGTGGTTCTCGCTGTTTTAAATCTTTAGCTGAGTTTCAAAGCAATCAAAGCGGTGATGTTTGGAATGGTTGAGTTTTAAATAATTGAACTAATGAAGCCGTATTTTTACGGCTTCTGCTTTGCACTTTTTATCTTTGTTTCTTATTGGTTTACCTTTACTTATTATTTCTTACTTACTTCTCTAATAACGGCTTTAATACTCCTTCTAGGCCATTTAGTTTTACTTCATACATTAAAGCAAGTTGCTCTCCTAGTTTGCCCTTTGGAAAACCTTGTTGGTGAAACCAAACCAAGTAAGGCTCTGGCAACTCTATTAATTTTCTTCCTGCGTATTTACCGAAAGGCATGGTGGTATTAATTGCTTGTTTTAGTAGTTCTGGTTCAAACATAGGTTGTGGTCAGTTATTAATGTGGAGCAATTATAAAATATAACCTCTAACTTAAATAGGATTGATTCTCATCAAATAATTCCCTAACAACTGCTTATATTATGCGCAAATCATAACGAGTGAGCAGTATATGAACCTATTTAATTCAACCGATTCACATGGAATTTTATCGTTATTTCAAGACACTTTCCCGACTTATTCGGGAAGCTTTTTGGAGATCATTAACCAGTGGCCCAACTGTTGTTGGTTTGCGTTGCGAAATGGTTGCTTCTACAGCTTCCACCAAGATACTTTGGAGTTATTGAGTTGTTCTGCCAAGCATCTAGTTGATAAAAAGTTTTCGGACTGTTTCAGCAATCTCATCATGTCGGTTGATCCTATCGACGAATACATAGAGTCTGCATTTCGCGGTTTGCCGCAAATATTCTACGCCAATTTTGAGTTCGAAAAACAAGGCAAAGATATTGTTTGTTATGAAGTATTTTTATTTAAATACGATATGTTCGAAGGCGATGAGTTTTTAGTTGGCGGCATTCGTAATAAAGGTGATTTGTGTGAAACTCACTTTTCTAGCTTTCCAGACTTCGAACAGCAAATTAAAAATACGCTAGATGTTGGAATTTGGGCTTGGGATCCTAAGACGGATAAGTTCAGCGCCAACAAAGTTGTGCATGGTATTTATTCTGATATTGGTTTTGATGACAACAATACTAAGCCTTTTTGGCGCAAGTCGAGTGAATTGTCTCTGCATCGACTCAAATCTCACATTGAAAAGCATATTTCTGACGGGGAAGATTTTGAGTTTCGCTACCTGCTACCGACTAAATCCGGTGTTAAACATATTTTGGAACGAGGTCATATTACCGAACGTGACGGCAGTTCCATTGTATTGGGGACAACTCAGAATATTACTGGTGCAGATCAACTGATCAATAAAGCGAAACAAGCTTGGATGGTGTTTGAAAATACCAATGAAGCGATTTTGATCACTGACAATAACGGCAGGATCATAGATATTAACCCAGCGGCTGAAAAGTTAATGGGTTATTCTCTTGAAGAATTAGATACTCATACTCCAAAGATTTTTAAGTCAGGGATCCAAGATCAAGCTTTCTATACTCGAATGTGGCAGTCGCTGCTGAGCAAAGGCAGCTGGGAAGGTGACATTTGGAATCGTAAAAAAGACGGCACTTTAATTCCACTAAGGCAGAGTATTAATGCTATTAGTAATGACAATGGTGAACGTTTTTACATCTCAATTTTTCATGATATTTCTTCTCGTAAAGAGCAAGAGAAGGTGCTTAAGCAGCAAGTTTACACGGACAAATTAACAGGGCTAGCAAATCGAGATAAACTGAATTTTGAGATTGATCAACAGTTGTTACGAGCTCGTCAAGGAGAGATGGCAAATGTCGCTGTGTTGTTCTTAGATTTAGATGGATTTAAGAGAATTAACGACAGCTATGGTCACGACTTGGGAGATATTGCTTTAGTTGAAGCAGCCCGAAGAATGTCGAAAGCAGTAGGTGAAAACAATGTTTTAGGCCGACAAGGAGGCGATGAGTTTATTGCTGCAGTGGGCTTTAACTTTCGTAGTGAACTAGACCAAATTATACAGGCTTTGTTAGATTGCTTTACACTGCCATTTAAAATTTCATCTTTAGAATTGTATTTGTCAGTAAGTATAGGCGTGAGTCTTGCTCCAGTTCATACCTCCAGCAGAGCTGAACTAATTAAATATGCTGATACAGCTATGTATAGCGCTAAAGAGTCTGGTAAGAACAGAGTTCAATTTTACGATCTAGAACTAACTCATAAAATCCAACGATTATTGACAGTAGAAAATGAGTTAAGGGCTATCTTGAGTAATCATGAAGCTGAGTTTCATTACCAACCAATAGTGACAATTAACCAAGATGGCTCATTTAATATTAAAGGCTATGAGAGCTTAGCTCGTTGGCCTAGTACTGCTAAGTTCAAAGCATCAACCATTGAGCTAATCGAGTGTGCTGAAAGTTCAGGACTTATCTTGGAGCTGACCAAAGAGTTAATTGCTGATGCAGTAACGGTAATGCAAAGGTTAGAGCAAGACACAAATATTACTATGTCGTTGAATATCTCTTCGGAAGATCTTAATTCTAAAAGTTTTGCTCAGGAGTTTATTGCTTTGTTCAAAAACAAGGAGCAATACTTGAGTCGATTGCAACTGGAAGTGACAGAAACCAGTTTAATGGATGATTATGAACACGCAGCAGGTCAACTCAAGGAATTAAAAAAGCACGGTGTTACCTTTGCAATTGATGATTTTGGTACTGGCTATTCATCTATGATCCGACTACACGAGTTACCTATAGATGTGCTGAAGATAGACCGAAGCTTTGTGACTGGTGTGGATCAGTCCGACTCTAAACGACAGATGCTCAAGGCTATGGTGGTACTAGCGAAGGCTCTTAACCTGAAAATAGTTGCAGAAGGGGTTGAAACTATAGAGGAGCATCAAGTTGTGGCCGAGCTTGGGTGTGAATACGGACAGGGCTACCTCTACGGCAGACCTAGACCTGATTTTGTTCAGTCTTTATAAAGCCTGTTTTTATAAGGTGCGCCTTTATAAAGTCGGTGCTAGTAGTTTAAGTTTGGTTGGCAGAAGTTCAGATTAACCTCTGCCAAACTGAGCTAGAAGCCACTGCACAAAGACATCTAGTTTTGGTCTCGAAGCATGCCAGTCATGCTGCACCAAATAATACTTGTCTTTGGTAACGAGAGGGGATTCGAAAAGCGGAAGTAAAACTCCCTCGTCAAACCAGCTTTGACTAATGGGAAGGGGAATGAGTGCTATACCTAAACTCTTTTGCGCTGCTCTGGCTACTGAAAACATACTATCTACTTGTACTATTCGTTTTGGATCAAAATCTTCTATGTCGTTATCATTTGCCCATTGATGCCAAGCCCAAGGTCTTGCCTGATGCAAGATAAGTTGTGCTTCGCGCAAAGCCTGCAGTCCTAATGGTTTCAGCTGCTGATAAACGCTTGGACTACAAGCTGGTAAATAACGGATAGGAAAGAGTTCATAGACTATCGCATCTGTTGGCTTTGAGCTGGATAAAATTATCGAAAGGTCAGTATCTTTGTTTACCCCTTCTTTTGTTTTTACAGTGTCTAACTGTAAATTGATATTTGGATGTTGTTCCGACCACATAGGTAACTTAGGCACAAATAATTCACTAGAAAAGAACTCAGGAAGAGTGACACTAATATTTGAATGTAGAGATGTTTCACTAAACTCGCTGATAGTTGACTCTAGCTTTTCAATAATAGGCGCTACCCTTTGGTAAAACTTTTGGCCATCTTGGGTTAACTCTATTGCTCTAGTTTGACGTTTAAATAGTTGTTTGTTTAATTGTTCTTCCAATTGCCTAATCTGATGACTTATTGCTGATGGCGTTAAGTGAAGTTGATTTGCTGCATGTTTAAAGCTTAAACACTTTGCTGCAATGCAAAAGGAGCGAAGACCACGAATTGGAGTTTGTACTGCCATGTTACACCCTAAGTGAGAGATTCAATATTACTTACACAAAGTGTTGTTGCAATGCATAAGCCAAAGGTTAACTTACTGAAAGATAAGAATAATTGTCTTTTTCGAGACTGGCGTTGTATCACTTTGGTGCAGAGCTCAGTCGTAGGATAAAGAAAACTCCCCAGATTGGTGTTGAAAGTACATATCTGTTGAGAGTACATACCTGTTGAGAGTACATGTCTGTTGAGAGTACATGTCTGTTGAGAGAATATAGATGCGAAAGAACATAGCTTAATGAAAAAGTGGGCATCCAATAAGGATGCCCATAAATGACTATGTCATAAACATTGCTTACGCAATCAACAGGGTAAGTCGAGCTTGAGGAGCATCGAACAGGAATTACATTAAGATATGCAGTCGGCGAAAACAAACGATAGGTTTTCACGCTATAGATGAATTTAATTGCACTGTTTCTTTGATTATTTATATAGCTTGGTATTGTTGGGAGTAAATTTCAGGCATAAAAAAACCAGCACTAGGCTGGTTTTTATAGTCTTAATTCTAACAGCTTAAATTAAAGAGCTTTAATTTGAGCGTTGAAACGGCTCTTATGACGAGCAGCTTTGTTTTTGTGAATTAGACCTTTAGTTGCATAGCGATCCATAACTGGTACTAGCGCATTGAATGCAGCTTGTGCAGTTTCTTTTTCACCAGCTGCGATAGCAGCTACAACTTTTTTCATGTAAGTACGCATCATTGAACGACGGCTTGCGTTGTGCTTGCGAGCCTTTTCAGAAGTAATAACGCGTTTCTTAGCAGATTTGATATTAGCCAAGATTGACTCCTAAAAATAAAATCTATTAAACCGGTTTTTTAAGGTCGCGAATTCTGCCTGTTTATTGCGCCTATGTCAAACCATTATTACAGTTATTGCCATATATCTTGGAAAAACATCTGTAGCTACAAATGTTTATTAATATCTGGCACTCTAAAAAAGCAAAAATAAACTAGGAACGACCTTGGCACTATTAAAATCAGGCTTAATTTTTTCTTTTATGACGCTAATTTCCAGAGTGCTGGGATTAGTGCGCGATGTTGTAATTGCAACGCTTGTTGGTGCTGGTGTCAATGCAGATGTTTATATATTTGCTAATCGTATTCCTAATTTCTTGCGTCGCTTATTTGCTGAAGGGGCATTCGCCCAAGCATTTGTTCCTGTATTAACTGAAGTGAAAGAAAAGCACGGCGACGATGAAGTTCGATTATTAGTTGCAAAAGTTGCGGGAACGTTAGGTGTTATTGTTTCTATAATTACCGCTTTTGCAGTCATCGCATCGCCAATTGTTGTTATGCTCTTTGGTACTGGTTGGTTTATTGACTGGCTTGATGGAGGAGAAGACGCAGGAAAGTTTGAACTAGCTTCTGTTTTACTTAAAATTACTTTCCCTTATCTATTTTTTATTACCTTTGTCGCACTTTCAGGTGCGGTATTAAATACTTACAATCGCTTTGCTGTCGCTGCATTTACTCCAGTCTTTCTTAATATAGCTATTATCGCCTGTGCAATTTTGCTTATTGATTCTTTTTCTGAACCTTCATACGCGTTAGCGATAGGCGTATTTGTTGGTGGTTTAGTACAATTTTTATTTCAACTTCCTTTCTTGGCAAAAGCTGGGCTTTTGGTGTTACCTAAATGGGGCTGGAATGATGAATATGTGAAGCGAATTAGGTTATTGATGCTGCCTGCAATATTAGGTGTTTCAGTCCATCAGTTGAATGCGCTAATCGATACAATCATAGCTACAACTTTACAAGAAGGTTCAATAAGCTGGCTTTACTTTGCTGACCGACTAATAGAATTCCCGTTGGGAATATTTGGCATTGGTATAGCGACCGTTATTTTACCTAGCTTGTCGAAATTGCATGCCAATGATAATCCACAGGCTTTTCAACAAACTATGGACTGGGCTGTAAGATTTGTTCTTATGTTAGCTTTTCCTGCAATGGCTGGGTTAATTGCTTTGGGACCTCTGATTATCGAAGTTTTATATCTGCATGGCGAATTTACTCAAGTAGCAGCAGAGGCTACATATTGGGCATTAGTCGCTTACAGTACTGGATTAATGAGTTTTATGACGATTAAAGTACTAGCTCCTGGTTATTTTGCTCGACAAGACACCAAAACCCCAGTGAAGATAGGGATTATTGCTATGTCTTCGAATATAGTGTTTAACTTAATTCTTGCGCCATTCTATGGCTATATAGGTTTAGCTGCAGCCACTGCAATGTCAGCAACACTGAATGCTTTTTTACTGTATAGAGGTTTACATAGTCTTGGTATTTATCGAGTTAGTAAACAAACAATAATATGGGTTTTAAAACTCATCATTTCTACTGTAATTATGTCGTTAGCCTTGTACTGGGGAAGTCAAAACTGGCCTCAACTAATAACTGGATTTAGTGGTAAATTAGTCCAATTATTCGGTTTGATTTTCTCTGCCATGGTAATTTATTTTGTTGCGTTTGCCGCTCTAGGTTTCCGATTACGTCACTTGCGTAGTAACTTCTGATTGGGTGAAAATCAACCAGAGGCGAAATTAGTCTCAAGAATACAGCTCAAGCCCTAGTATTTATAGGATAATTACCGTTATAATCCGTCGGTTTTTATTCAGCAAAAGATATGGTGATGGAGTTAGTTCGAGGCTTAGTTAATATCACAGAAAACCACAAAAACTGTGTGTTAACCATAGGCAATTTTGACGGTGTTCATATTGGTCATCAATATGTTCTTGAAAAGCTTAGACAAGTTGCCGATGAACGAAATGTGCCTGCAGCCGTTATGTTATTCGAACCTCAGCCTCAAGAAGTGTTTTTGCAGGATAAAGCGGCAGCTCGGGTTCTTACTTTCAGAGAGAAGTATCAAAAGCTTAAACAAATGGGCGTTGATCGTTTAATTTGCATTCGTTTCAATCCTGCCTTTGCTGCCATGACACCAGAACAATTCATCGAAGACTTGTTAATAAACAAGTTAGGTGTAAAACATTTGATTGTTGGCGATGACTTTCGCTTTGGTGCCAAACGAGCTGGTAATTTTACGTTACTGCAACAAGAGGCTGATAAGCTTGGTTTTAGCGTAGATGACAGTCAAACATTTAAATATTCAAATCAAAGAGCGAGCAGCACTGAGGTTCGCCGTTACTTGAATGAATCACGATTTGAATGTGTAAAAGATTTATTAGCGGAACCTTTTGTCTTCCAAGGCAAAGTGATCCATGGACAAAAGAATGGTCGCCAATTTGGTTTTCCTACGGCGAATATCGCTGTTAAGCGCAAAGTATTACCGATTAAAGGTGTATTTGGCGTAAAAGCCAAAGTAGATGGTGACGAGTTTTTTGGCGTAGCCAATATTGGCAATAAACCAACATTGGACGGAATAAAGCCGTTATTGGAAGTTAACTTGTTTAACTTCGCTAAAGATATATACGGCAAAAGGTTAACAATAGAACCTTTATTTAAAATTAGAGATGAACAGAAGTTCGACTCAATTGAACAACTAGTGCAACAAATTCAAGCGGATGTCCAAGTGGCAAAAGCGAAACTGTTATAAGAATTTACAGAAGTAATTACGGATAAAATAAACATGAGTGACTATAAGCATACTCTTAACTTACCTGAAACTGAGTTCCCTATGCGCGGTAATCTGGCGCAACGTGAACCAGCAATGATTAAGCAATGGCAAGAAAAGAAATTATATCAGCAAATTCGTGCTGCGAAAAAAGGTAAGAAAAGCTTTATTTTGCATGACGGCCCTCCATATGCGAATGGCGACATTCACCTAGGTCACTCAGTAAATAAGATTTTAAAAGACATTATTGTTAAGTCTAAAACGTTATCAGACTTTGATTCTCCGTATGTTCCTGGTTGGGACTGTCACGGTTTACCAATTGAATTGCAAGTTGAAAAGAAAGTAGGCAAGCCTGGTAAAAAGGTTACAGCTGCAGAGTTTCGTCAGAAGTGTCGCGAATACGCACAACGTCAAATTGATGGTCAATTAGCTGGTTTCGAGCGACTAGGCGTACTAGGTGACTGGGATAATCCATATAAGACAATGGACTTTTCTTCTGAAGCAAACATTATCCGTGCATTAGGGAAGATTATTGATAACGGTCATTTACAAAAAGGTGCTAAGCCAGTTCACTTCTGTACTGATTGTGGTTCAGCATTAGCTGAAGCTGAAGTTGAGTACAAAGACAAAACATCACATGCTATAGATATTAAATTTAAAGCGGTTGATGAAGCTGAATTAGTAGGTAAGTTCCACCACCCTGAAGGTCATACTGGTGAAGGTGATGTTTCGGTAGTGATTTGGACTACAACTCCTTGGACAATTCCTTCAAACCAGGCTGTTGCTTTAGCAGCTGACGTTGAATATGTGTTAATGCAAGTTGAAGGTGAAAAGCCTCAGCGCATTGTAGTTGCTTCTGAATTAGCAAGTGGTTTAATGGACAAATGGGGCTTTGAAAAATTCCATGCACTAGGTTACGCCAAAGGTGGAGAGTTAGAGAACTTATCAGTTCATCATCCACTATACGCTAAGCAAGTACCATTAATCTTAGGCGAGCACGTAACAACTGATGCTGGTACTGGTTGTGTCCATACTGCACCTGATCACGGTTTAGAAGATTTCGATGTTGGTGCTAAATACGGTATCGAACCAATCAGATATGTTGGTGCGAATGGCGTATACAACGAAGAGGTTGAGCAATTTGCTGGTCAGCATATCTTCAAGGCAAATGAAAACATCATTGAAGCATTACAACAAAACGACGCTTTGCTTAAGCACACAAAGATTGAACACAGTTATGCGCACTGCTGGCGTCATAAAACGCCAATTATTTACCGTGCGACACCGCAATGGTTCGTTAGCATGGATAAAGCTGAATTGCGTAGCAAGTCTCTAGGTGAGATCAAGAAAGTTGAGTGGTTACCAGATTGGGGTCAAGGTCGTATTGAAGGTATGGTTGAAGGCCGTCCAGATTGGTGTATCTCACGTCAACGTACTTGGGGCGTTCCTATTACTTTATTCATTCATAATGAAACAGATGAATTACACCCTAACTCAATTGAGTTACTTGAAAAAGTAGCACAAGAAGTAGAGAAAAAAGGCATTCAAGCTTGGTGGGATATTGATGCTACTGAGTTATTAGGTGATGAAGCAAGCCAATACCGTAAAGTAGAAGATACTTTAGACGTATGGTTTGACTCAGGTGTAACGCACCATTTCGTTGTTGATGCTAGAGAAGAGTTTGATAAAGCAGCTGATTTATACTTAGAAGGTTCTGACCAGCACCGTGGTTGGTTTATGTCTTCATTAATGACATCTGTTGCTATGAACAACGTAGCGCCTTACAACCAAGTGTTAACGCATGGTTTCACCGTTGACCAAAATGGTCACAAGATGTCTAAGTCTTTAGGCAACGTAGTTTCTCCTAAGGATGTTACTGGTAAGTATGGTGCAGATATCCTTCGTTTATGGGTTGCTTCAACAGACTACACTGGTGAAATGACAGTATCTGATGAGATCTTCAAACGTTCAGCTGATACATATCGCCGTATCCGTAACACATCTCGTTTCTTATTAGCTAACTTAAGTGGCTTTAACCCTGCAACTGATGCGGTTGCAACAGACGAAATGGTAGCGCTAGACCGTTGGATTGTGGGTAAAGCAGCACGCTTACAGCAAGAAATTATTGCAGCATACGATAAGTACCAGTTCCACGTAGTTATGCAGAAACTAATGAACTTCTGTTCTGTAGACTTAGGTAGCTTCTACTTAGACGTAATTAAAGACCGTCAATACACAGCAAAAGCAGACTCGAACGCTCGTCGCTCATGTCAAACAGCGCTTTATCATATTGCTGAAGCTATGACTCGTTGGATGGCTCCTGTTTTATCTTTCACTGCACAAGAAATCTGGACAACATTACCTGGTGAGCGTAGTGATGAGTTTGTATTTACTGATGTTTGGTATGCGGACATTGAAAAATATGCAGAGCAAAGTGAACTTGGCGATGATTACTGGTTACAAGTATTAGCAGTAAAAGAGCAAGTAAACCGCGCACTAGAAAATGCTAAAAAAGATAAAGTTCTAGGTGGCTCATTAGAAGCTGAAGTAACGCTATATGCAGCGGATGAAATTGTTCAAGTTCTTAACAAACTTGAAGATGAACTGCGTTTTGTTCTTATCACATCAGTAGCTAACGTTAAGCCACTATCTGAAAAAACAGAAGATGCATTTGACTCTGAAGTTGATGGTTTATTTGTTGGCATCAAAGCAAGTGAAGAGAAGAAGTGTGAGCGTTGCTGGCATTATTCTGAAACTGTTGGTCAAAACGAAGCACACGATGACTTATGTGGTCGTTGTGTAGAAAACGTAGAAGGCCAAGGTGAAACTAGGAAGTTTGCTTAATGCTTACGGTATTTAAAACAACAGGCTTAAAATATTTAGTTTTAAGTCTGTTACTGTTTGTTGCGGATCAAGCGACCAAAATCACGGTATTAAACACGCTTGATTTGTACCAAGACATTAATGTTTTGCCTATTTTCGATATCACCCATGTGCATAACTATGGTGCTGCATTTAGCTTTTTGAGCGATGCTGGTGGTTGGCAGAGATATTTCTTTACTATCATTGCAGTAGTGATCAGTACTTTACTGATTTATTGGATGTATAAAACACCAACAGACCAGAAGTTATTGTTAACTTCTTACGCACTTATTTTAAGTGGCGCATTAGGTAATGTTTGGGATCGTATCAACTATGGCTATGTGGTTGATTTCCTTCACTTCTATTACCAAAACTGGAGCTTCCCAGCATTTAATGTCGCGGATATTGCAATTAGTATAGGTGCATTCTTTTTGATCTTAGATGCTCTGTTTGAGCATAAAAGAGAAAAACAAAATAAAGCTGAAGGGCAGTAGTATGATCAATACAGGTAGTGAAGTTGTTTTTCACTTTTCGATTAAGCTATCAGATGGATCAGTTGCAGATAGCACTAAGGTTAGCGGTAAACCAGCTAAACTAATAATGGGCGATGGCAGTTTAACCCCGGGTTTTGAAGCTTGCTTATTAGGACTAGAAGCTGGACAGGAAGCGTCTTTTACTTTGCCGCCAGAACAAGCTTTTGGTATGCCTAACCCTGACAATATTTACTATGTTGAAAGAGATAAGTTTGGCGCAGAGGTAACACCGGAAGAAGGTGCTATTATAGCTTTTACTCAGCCAGATGGTAGCGAGTTACCTGGAGTGATCCGAAGTGTTGCAGGTCAGTCGGTAACGGTTGATTTTAATCATCCGCTAGCTGGTCAAACATTAACGTTTGACGTAGAAATCCTTGAAGTTAAAAACGTTAACTAGGAGTTTATGGTGGAAGTTTTATTAGCAAACCCAAGAGGCTTTTGTGCTGGCGTAGATCGCGCTATTTCAATCGTTGAAAGAGCATTAGAAATTTTTCAGCCACCTATCTATGTGCGCCATGAAGTTGTGCACAATAAGTTCGTTGTTAATGGATTAAAAAACAAAGGTGCGATCTTTGTTAATGAATTGGATGAAGTACCAGACGATAACATTGTTATCTTTAGCGCTCATGGTGTTTCACAAGCCGTGCGCCAAGAAGCAAAAAGAAGAGGCTTAAAAGTCTTCGACGCTACTTGTCCATTGGTAACAAAGGTTCATATGGAAGTGACTAGAGCTTCACGAAAAGATATCGAATGTATCCTTATTGGGCATGCAGGTCATCCAGAAGTTGAAGGTACTATGGGGCAGTACAGCAGTGAAAAAGGTGGTATTTATTTAGCTGAATCAGCTGAAAGTGTTGCTGATTTAGAAGTGAAAAATCCGGAACAATTATATTACTGCTCACAAACAACTTTATCAGTTGATGACACTGCGGATGTTATTGAAGCTTTGAGAGAGAAGTTTCCGAATATTCAAGGCCCAAGAAAAGACGACATTTGTTATGCCACGCAAAACCGTCAAGACGCAGTACGACAGCTAGCAAACAAAGTTGATTTGATGTTAGTTGTAGGAGCTAAAAATAGCTCAAATTCGAACCGCTTAAGAGAGTTAGCTGAAAAAGTGGGAACCACAGCCTACTTAATTGATGACGCTGACGATATAAAGACAGAGTGGTTGACGACTGAGCCAAATGTTGGCGTTACTGCTGGAGCATCGGCGCCTGACATTTTAGTACAAGGTGTTATTGAGCGATTAAAACAGCTTGGCGCTAATACGGTTTCAGAAAATCCTGGCAAGGAAGAAGATATCGTATTTGCTGTACCAGCTGAGCTACAGTAATTTCTACAGCTCAAACTTTTAAAGCTAATGGTATATAGCTATACCATTAGCTTCCTATCTAATATTTATCTTCATATAAAACTCACTCAGATCTAAAAATTTATCCTTTTGTCATTGGAAAAATGTAAAAGCTATAACTAAACTTGTTCCCAATATGGAAATTAATAGGGGCTGATTAGTGGATATTGCAAAATTTGCCTTATGCAGACGTAATGGATTTGGTTATGTAGAAACCCTATTAGCCTTACTATTGTTTTCTGTTGGTGCGCTAGGTTTAATGCAAACTAGCTTGAATCACAGCAATGCTATCCAATCTTTATCGTCTCAACTATTAAGCCAACAACTACTGTTAACGATTGAGAATCGTCTAAGAGTAAACAAAGCTTATTTGAGAAAAAGTAGACAGTCTTCAGAGTACTTTTCTTCTGTTTATACTCAGCAAAAATGTGATTTAACTGTGGGTCATAAATGTAATAGCCAAATTTGCTCTGACAGTGAATTGGCAAAGCAAGACCTGTATGAACTTAATTGTTTAGCTCAAGAAGCGGGAGTGGAATACCAACTGTCGTTGACAAGTGCAGCTATAGCAGTCAATTACATAGAAGTTCTTATCTCAATATGGCATAGCTCTCCACTCTGCGCTGAGGTTAAATGCAAGGCCCTTGAGCGGAGCATTTATTTGTGAAGTTTTTAGACAAACCTATGTTATTGCATGGCTTCAGTTTAATTGAACTGATGATTGTTTTACTGCTTACTTCTGTTGGCATGTTGGTCATACACAGCAATTTTCTAGGACTCATAAAAGCAACTTTAATTAGCAACGATAAAACTGATTTGCAGGTTAAATCACAACAAGTTGCATATTGGTTTGAGCAAACTCTTAACAAAGCTGGTAGCTACAACCGCTATGACAGTAGAAACAAACTAAGTCCTAGTTCAGGTGAGGCTGAATTTATAATTCGTCACCCCTTTGTTTTGCTCGGTACATTGGCAAATAATCCAGAGTTAGGTGTGAGAGATGGTGATAGTGACACTATCGTCATGAATACACTTGCTGATATAGGTTGTAACGGACAGAAGTTTCACTACGCTGCGGATGAATTGTTTCATGTTGTCAATGAGATCTTCGTTGAATTCAATGAGCTTAGATGCCGCAGCTATGATGGTCGATACTTAACGGGTAAGCACAATATTAAAGGAAGGTGGAACTCTGTTTCGTTAGCCCAAGGTTTAAGCACGATGCAAGTTAAATACTTGGTTGAAGATAACTTGGGCACACGATACATAAATGCTGAACTTTTAACTAATTATAGTGTTGTCAAAGCAATCAAGATTGAACTGTGGCTAACAGGAGATAAAGCTTCATTACAATCAATGTCGTTAGACTCTAGCTCTTTGTTAGAACCTGATACCAAAGTCGCTTCTGATTATATACAGCAAAGGTTATTACTGGTTGTGCCGCTGATAAGGGACACTCTTTATGATTAAAAGGTGCAATGGAATGATCTTGGCTGCAACCCTCGTATTCATATCCCTCTCAATGTTACTTGTTTCACAAGTTGCTGAGTATTTACTTCAAGGTAACAGATTAATCATGGGCTTAGGGCTACAAGCTAACTTAGTTTCTATAGCAAACAGTCAAAAGTTATATTTAAACTCATCTTTATCGAGCCTGATTAACTGGCAATTGTTAACTGAGTTAGAAGTTGAAAATGGAATTTCTAATGGTACACCTACAGTTGATTTTAAGCTGTTACCTAGTTGCAACAATTTAAAACACTCGACATGGTTTGAATTACCTTTAACAAATACTCACTTAGGTACTCACTTTTATCTCCGACCTTTCTATAAGCAGGTGAATGATGGATCTCCGCAATACATTCTATTCATTGTTGTGACCTGTATTAGTGAAAACAATGCATATTTGGCAGCTAGAACAACGCAGGTTTTCAGATTTCACAAAGAAGGAAATATTACCGAAGAGTATTTTGATTCATCAGTACAACCAAGGAGTTTGTTATGAATAAGCAAACTATTAAAACTGGTTTTAGCTTATTAGAGTTATTGATAGTCGTCGCTGTGGTTGCTTTGCTTTCGGCATTAGGCGTATCTAGCTATCAGCAGCAAGTGATACGCTCAGCTATGTTACAAGGACAAACTGACTTACTCACCTTAGCTGCTAAAATGGAGGAGTTTAAGTTAATTTATGCAACCTATGAAGGCGCTGCAGGAAAGCAGAATGAAAGTAAAAGTATAGGCCTTCCTTGGATACATAATAGTTACTCTCCAAGTTCAGGTTCAGAGTTACAAAAGCGTTATGACCTATACATCCAAGCTGCTGATAATACTAGTTATGAGCTGAAAGCTGTGCCGACTTCAACTAAATATCCAGCCTTATTATTTAAGTCTTCAGGTTCCAAGTATCGGGATAAAAACTCAGATGGTGTATTTTCAGAAAATGAAGCCTGTTGGCAATGCTAAACAGCTGATACAGGGAATTAGCTTGATTGAGCTAATGGTTATTTTAGTCTTGGTATTAACACTAGTAGGAGCGGCTTATCCCAAACTTTCAGAACAATATAATAGGCATTTAGTTTTTTCTTCTGCTAACAAACTGTTTAATTTTCTAAAACAAGCAAGGGCGACAGCAATGAGCAAGTCAGCCTACGTAACAGTCTGTCCCTCTGCCGATTTGATAGCTTGTAGTCATGACTGGCAGAAGACCATTATTGCCTTTATTGATGAAACAAAGAGTGGACAAATTAATGTTAAAGAACCGCTAATATTTCAGTTTGAAGCTAATGAAAAACTCAGTAGTAACAGAGCAATACTTCATTTAGCGCCTATCCATATCGCAGGTAGCACAGCTGCCACAATAACCTTGTGCTCAAGCGGAGAATCAAGTCGTTGGCGCAGAGCAATAGTAATATCTAATATGGGAAGGGTTAGATTGGAGTTAGATAGCACTAAGGTCAAATGTTAGATATTTGACCTCTCTATTGCTATTTTTGTTTTCTTGTTAATAACCGGAGGGCTATTAAGAAAAATACTAATGTTGGAGCGAACGCACCTAACATAGCCGGTATTTCATAAACTAGAGATAAGGATCCAAAAATACGGTCAAATAGGAAGAAGCTAAAGCCCGTTAAAATACCTAAAATGATCCTGGCTCCCATAGTAACGCTACGCAATGGGCCAAAAATAAATGACAGTGCAAGCAATAACATTACCGCCACATTGAAAGGTTGGAAAACCTTACGCCACAGTGCTAGTTGATATCTAGCTACATTCTGCTCATTTTGCTGCAGATATGTTAAGTAGTCGATCAATTCACTAATCGGCATCTTTTCAGGTTTTACTAAAACAACACCTAATTTATCTGGGGTGATACTAGTCGGCCAGGGTTGGCTGTCATAGTTTCTAGTTGTTATTTGCTTTGTTCTCCAATCTTTGACTACTACATTTGTTAGTAACCAGCCGTCTTGATTGAAGTTGCCGTATTCAGCGTTGATTTGTTTGGTTAGTTTCTGTTGCTCATCAAATTCAAATACACTCACGCCATATAAGTCACCACTCTCGGAAACTTCTTTTATATTGATAAATGCAGGACCGTCTTTCGCCCAAACACCTTGTTCTCCTGAGTATAATTTGCCGGATGATATAGCTTGGGTTTTTAGTTCTTTTGCCGCTTTTGTTGCTTGCGGAACTCCCCACTCGGAAAACACCATCATGATTAAAATAAGGCTGATAGACGACTTTAGTACAGCGCTGACAATATTAGTTTTTGACATTCCAATAGCTTGCATAACTACTAGCTCAGAACTTTGGGCTAATGCGCCTAAACCAATCAAACCACCAATCATTGCAGCCATAGGAAAGAAAATTTCAACGTCTTGCGGGATCATATAGAGACTGTAAATAGCGGCAGTAACAAAATTAAATTCACCTTTACCTATATGGCTAAGTTGATCGATAAATTTAAATAGAGAACTAATGCCAACTAATACAGCAAGCGTTAATGCAATAGAAGTAAGTACAGTGTGAGCTAAATACTTCTCAACGGTCTTCATCCCTAACATCTTAGCTTTCCCTCTTATGCGTAATATTTAAGAAGGTATGGCGTATCTTACCGCCAGTGCTGCGTTCTTTGATGAGTAATAAAAGTGCGGTGACTAAACCTAATAAGTGAACCCACCATAACCCAATGTTTGGTGGAAGCTTGCCATCTTCTACAGCAGACTTAGCGATAACTAATAGGATGTAATAGCCAAAGAATAAACCTAGCCCAGGTAACATTTTGCCAAATTTACCTTGTCTTGGATTAACAGCACTTAAGGGGACTGCAATCATAACTAGAATTGGAATTGACAGTGGAATCGCTATTCTCCACTGTAATTCAGCTGCGGCTTCAACATCATCATTGCCGATTAAATCTTTCGTTGGTATTGCTGTATAGTTTCTACGTCTACGCTCAACCGCTTGATCTTGCATTTCTATTTGGTATTCAGAGAAAGTAAGGCGCTGCAATTCTGTTTCATTCTTGACGTAATATCTTTGGCCTTCCATCAAGATTAAATCCGACTCTCCTGTTTCTAATTCCTGCATACGGCCAGAGTTTGCATAAACAACACTTTCTACTCCTTGGTCATTTGCTGTGGCAACAAAAACCTTAGACATTAACGTTTGTTCTCTTTCGATGTCATGAACAAATACAACAGACTTATCATCTCCTGCTTTTTGAAAGCGGCCAGGTGATAATGTAGATAAAACACCTTCTGCAGCAGCGTTTTCTTTGGCTTGATATTCGAATTCTTTTGCTAGAGGTGATACATAGAAGGTTATTGAGCCAGCAACAATTGCTAAAATAGAGGCCAGAACTAGTGTTACTCTGGTGACATACCATTCGGAGACACCCGTTGCTTTTAGCACGCTCATTTCGTTATCTGCGTAAATTCTGCCATAAGCCAGCATTACACCTAAGAAAATACTCAGCGGCAGTATGATCGCAGCTAATTGTGGAAAGCGAAGTCCTATTAATGACAGAACTAGATAACCGGGGATTTTACCCTCTGTTGCATCGGCTAAGATACGAACAAAAGTCTGACTGAGGAAAATACTCATGAAAACGATAAAAACCGCGAGTTGCGACTTAAACACTTCACCAGTCAGATAACGAAAAATTATCACAAATAAACCTTCTAAAACTTATACTTTTACTGGAATAATGACATTTTTTAAGTAAACTTCTTATTTTCATAAGAAAAGTATAGTGAAATTAGCCTAAATTAAAGACTAATTTAGCAATGTCAGCTTACCCCAATACGGGCATGGAATTGATTATAATGTTAAATCCATGAAAGGCCGACAAAAAATTTCAAAAAAGAGCATTTAAATAAGTAGATGCCAATTTGGAGTAATCATGGAATTCAGTGTAAAAAGCGGCAGCCCAGAAAAACAGCGTAGTGCATGTATTGTTGTTGGGGTTTATGAGCCGAGAAGATTATCACCTATTGCTGAGCAATTAGATCAAATCAGCGATGGCTATATTAGTAATTTATTACGTAGAGGCGACCTAGAAGGTAAGCCAGGTCAAGTATTATTGTTACATCATGTTCCGAATGTATTAAGTGAACGAGTGTTACTTGTTGGCTGTGGTAAAGAGCGTGAATTAAACGAACGTCAATACAAACAAATTATCAAAAAAACAATTGATACATTAAATGACACTGGCTCAATGGAGTCGGTGTGTTTTCTAACAGAAATGCATGTTAAAGGTCGTGATACTTATTGGAAAGTTAGGCAAGCAGTAGAGGCTACATTAGACAGTCTTTACAGTTTCGATGCTCTTAAAAGTAAAACGGATGAAGCTCGACGTCCACTGCGTAAATTAGTTTTTAACGTACCAACTCGTCGTGAATTGCCTTTAGGCGAAAACGCTATTGAGCACAGTTTAGCTATCTCTAACGGCTCTAAATTGTGTCGTGATGTAGCAAATATGCCGCCAAATATTTGTAATCCACAATATTTAGCAGACCAAGGTAAAGAACTAGAAGAGTTTGATAACGTATCGGTTGAAGCTATTGGTGAAGAGCAAATGGCTGAGTTAGGCATGAACTCATACTTAGCTGTAGGTCGTGGCAGTGAAAACGAGTCTGTTATGACGGTTATCAAATACAACGGTGGTGAAAAAGATGAAGCTCCAATCGTTTTAGTTGGTAAAGGCCTTACTTTTGATAGTGGTGGTATTTCACTTAAGCCAGGTGCTGGCATGGATGAAATGAAGTATGACATGGGTGGAGCAGCTGGCGTATTGGGGACAATGCGTTCTCTTGCTGAGTTACAGTTACCTATCAATGTAATTGGTGTTCTTGCTGGTTGTGAAAATATGCCAGGTGGCAAAGCTTATCGTCCAGGTGATGTTTTAACGACTATGTCAGGCAAGACTGTTGAAGTGTTAAATACAGATGCGGAAGGTCGTTTAGTATTATGTGACGCGCTAACTTATGTAGAAAGGTTTGAGCCTGAGTTAGTTGTAGACGTTGCGACGTTAACTGGTGCTTGTGTTGTTGCATTAGGTAAGCACGCGTCGGGTCTGTTAAGTAACCACAACCCATTAGCACACGAGTTGTTAAATGCATCAGAGCAAAGTGGCGACAGAGCTTGGCGTTTACCTTTATGGGATGAATATCAAGACCAGTTACAAAGCCCTTTTGCTGACTTTACCAACTTAGGTGGTAAAGACGCAGGGACTATTACTGCTGCATGTTTTTTATCTAAATTTACTAAGAAATATAACTGGGCACACCTAGATATAGCTGGTACTGCTTGGGTAAGCGGTGGTGCAAATAAAGGTGCAACTGGTAGACCTGTTCCTATGCTAACTCAATTCTTGATGAATCGAGCTGGTACAGCAACAGAGTAATTTAGAGTTATGCAAGCCGTTTTTTGGCTGCTTTCAGAGCAGCAACAAGTACCAGAGCAAGGAGCAGAACAAGGCGTTTCTGCTCTTATGCATTATGCTTGCATCTTAACTGCCGACTTGTATCGGCAGAATAAAAAGATCTTATTGGCAACAGAAGATCAAGACCATGCTCAACTAATGGATGAATGGTTGTGGCAATTTGAGGCGGAGCGTTTTGTTCCACATAATTTGCCTGGAGAAGGGCCTCATTATGGTACGCCTGTAGAAATTAATTGGCAGGCTAGTCAACTGCGTAGGCAGTGTTTTATCAATGTTTGTAAAGAAGTGCCTGATTACTACAAAAGTATAAAAGGTATTACCGAGTGGCATGATTTTGTACCAGCTGATGAAGCCGGGAAGGCCGCAGCAAGAGAAAGATACAAACAACTTAAGCAACTTGGTTTTGAGCTTTCAACAAACCAAATTCCAAATTCAATCGTTTAATCGAACTAGATTTTCAAGGCTTTTACATAATGGATACAACTTACAATCCAAGTAATATTGAACAACAACTTTACCAAGAGTGGGAAGAAAAAGGTTTTTTCAAACCTTCAGGTCAAGGTGACAGCTATAGCATCGTCATCCCACCACCAAATGTAACTGGCTCACTTCATATGGGTCATGCATTCCAGCATACTATTATGGATGCGCTAACTCGTTACAAGCGAATGGATGGTTTTAACACATTATGGCAAGTGGGTACTGACCACGCTGGTATTGCAACGCAAATGGTTGTTGAGCGTAAACTAGCAGCAGAAAATCAGCCTGGTAGAGCTGAGTTAGGCCGTGAAAAGTTCATCGAAAAAGTATGGGACTGGAAAGCTGAATCAGGTGGCACTATCACTCAGCAGATGCGTCGTTTAGGTAACTCTGTAGATTGGGAGCGCGAACGTTTCACTATGGACCCAGGTTTGTCTAAAGCGGTTGAAGAAGTATTTGTAAAGCTTTACCAAGAAGACTTAATTTATCGCGGTAAGCGCCTTGTAAACTGGGATCCTAAATTACAAACCGCAATTTCAGACTTAGAAGTCGAAAACAAAGATAAGAAAGGCCATATGTGGCACTTCCGTTATCCATTAGCTGATGGTGCAAAAACAGCGGAAGGTAAAGATTACTTAGTTGTTGCAACTACTCGTCCAGAAACATTATTAGGTGACACTGCTGTAGCAGTTAACCCTGAAGATCCACGATACAAAGATTTAATTGGCAAAGAAGTAATATTACCTCTTGTTGGCCGTCGCATTCCTATCGTAGGTGATGACCATGCGGATATGGAAAAAGGCACAGGTTGCGTAAAGATCACTCCTGCTCACGACTTTAATGATTATGAAGTTGGTAAACGTCACCAATTACCTATGATCAATGTTTTAGATTTTGTTGGTTTCATTCGTAAAGAAGCAGAAGTATTTGACACAAACGGTGAAGCATCTGGTGTTTATGCAACTGATTTACCGGAAGCATTCCAAGGCTTAGAAAGATTTGCTGCTCGTAAAGCTGTTGTAGCTGCAATGGAAGAAGCTGGCTGTTTAGATGAAATTAAAGAACACGACTTAACAGTACCTTACGGCGATCGCGGCGGAGTTGTTATCGAGCCTATGTTAACAGACCAGTGGTATGTTCGCGTGGAGCCAATGGCTAAAGTTGCAACTGAAGCTGTTGAAAATGGTGATATCCAATTTGTGCCTAAGCAATATGAAAATATGTATTTTGCTTGGATGCGTGATATCCAAGACTGGTGTATTTCTCGTCAGTTATGGTGGGGACACCGTATTCCAGCTTGGTATGATGAAGCTGGTAAAGTTTACGTAGGTAGAAGTGAAGCTGAGGTTCGTGCAGAGAATGGCTTAGCTGATGACGTAAAACTAACACAAGACAACGATGTATTAGACACTTGGTTCTCTTCAGCTCTTTGGACTTTCTCTACATTAGGTTGGCCTGATAACTTAGAAGATTTGAAAACCTTCCACCCAACTGATGTACTAGTTACTGGTTTTGACATTATTTTCTTCTGGGTTGCTAGAATGATCATGATGACAATGCACTTCATTAAAGATGAAGACGGTAAGCCACAAGTTCCGTTTAAAACCGTTTATGTAACAGGTCTGATCCGTGATGAAAATGGCGACAAGATGTCTAAATCAAAAGGTAATGTCATTGATCCATTAGATATCATTGATGGTATTGATTTAGAAGATTTAGTTGCTAAACGTACTGCTAACATGATGCAGGAAAAGCTTGCTGCTAAGATCGAAAAGAGTACTCGTAAAGAGTTCCCTGAAGGCATGGCTAACTCTGGTACTGATGCACTTCGCTTTACCTTATCTGCATTGGCGTCAACAGGCCGTGATATTAGCTGGGATATGAAGCGCTTGGAAGGTTACAGAAACTTCTGTAATAAACTATGGAACGCGAGCCGTTATGTGTTGATGAACACTGAGGAACACGATTGTGGTGCAAACGGCGGTGAACTTGAGTATTCATTAGCAGATCGTTGGATCCAAGGGCAATTGCAATCAACAGTTAAAACAGTGAGAGAGCATTTTGATAGCTACCGTTTTGACTTAGCTGCAAATACTTTATACGACTTCACTTGGAACGAATTCTGCGGTTGGTACTTAGAGCTGACTAAGCCAGTTATGAACCAAGGAACAGAAGCACAACAGCGTGCCACTCGCAAAACGTTAGTTGAAGTATTAGAAGTTTTATTGCGTCTAATGCACCCAATTACTCCATTTATCACAGAAACAATCTGGCAAAGAGTACAACCTTTAACTGGAGCAAAAGCAGATGCTGAAAGCATCATGTTAAATGCTTACCCAGTTTACAATGCTGATGCTGTGGATGAAGGTGCGGTAGCTGATGTTGAATGGTTAAAGCAGTTTATTCTTGTTATTCGTAATATCCGCGGTGAAATGGACTTATCTCCAAACAAAGCGTTGAACGTAATTTTAAGAAACGTATCTGAACAAGATGCAACTCGTCTTGCTGCAAATAAAGCATTCTTAATGTCATTAGCGAAGCTAGACAGCATTGAAACTTTATCAACAGATGAAAAAGCACCTGCATCAGTAACTGGCTTAGTTGGTGAAATGGAAGTACTAATTCCAATGGCAGGTCTAATTGATAAAGAAGCTGAATTAGCACGTCTGAATAAAGCGATTGATAAAGCTCAAGGTGAAGTTAAGCGTGTAGTTGGTAAGCTATCGAATGAAAAATTCGTTAGTAATGCCCCAGAAGCTGTAATTGCAAAGGAAAAAGCTAAGCAAGCTGAGTACGAACAAACTTTAGCTAAGCTACAGCAACAATATGCTGAAATTGAAGCTATCTAATATTTGCTAATTGAATATGCTTTAAAAGCCTCGATTTATCGAGGCTTTTTTATTGGAGTAATCAAATAAGTGAATTAATACACGAACAAAAAACATTGCTATTAATTTAATATTAAACTATAAGTGTGATATCAAAATGATATCAATTGTTAATAGGAGTGATATTATGCAAGAAAAAGCAGGAGTTTCATTTAGCGGCTATATAGTTGCACCTATCTTAGTTGTACTAAGTCTTTTCTTAGTTGCAGGGATCACTATCCCAATTAATGCTGTAGAACTAGTTCGAATCGTGCTATTAGTTTTAGTGTTGGCCTGCTGGGCTGGCTTTTTTATGGTTCAGCCTAACCAAGGCAGAGTGTTAACCCTATTTGGCTCATATGTTGGAACAGTGAGAGAAACAGGCTTACGATGGACAATTCCTTTTTTCCTTAGAAAAAACATTTCTTTGCGAATTCGTAACTTCGAAAGTGGTCAGCTGAAAGTAAACGATAATCACGGTAATCCAATTGAAATCGCATCTGTTGTTGTTTGGTCGGTTTCTGATACTGCACAAGCTGTGTTTGAAGTTGATGACTATGAGAGTTATGTAAGTATTCAGTCAGAAGCGGCATTACGTAACATGGCGACAAGTTATCCATATGATATCTATGAAGAAGGTGATATTTCTTTGAGAAGTCATCCACAAGTAATCGCTGATGCTTTGACAAAAGAAGTCCAGTCTCGATTAGAAAATGCAGGAGTGATTGTCCATGAAGCAAGGATCAGTCATTTAGCTTATGCCCCTGAGATAGCTAATGCAATGCTGCAACGCCAACAAGCCACAGCGATTATTGCAGCTAGAGAAAAAATAGTTCAAGGAGCTGTTGGCATGGTTGATTTGGCGTTAGAACAACTATCAGCGAAAGAAATTGTTGAGTTGGATGAAGAACGAAAAGCTGCAATGGTAAGTAATCTATTGGTAGTTTTATGCGGAGACCAAAATACTCAACCCATAGTGAATGCAGGCTCTCTTTACTAGGACAGCATACATGAAGAAAAAAAGTTATCCGCTGAGGATTAATCCAGACATATTAGCTGCTATGCAACGGTGGTCTGATGACGAGTTACGCAGTTTGAATGCTCAAATTGAGTATGTACTGCGACAAGCTCTCGTCGAATCTGGTCGGGTAAAACTTGTTGAAAAAGTACAGCTGGAAGTACAAGAAGTTGATGAAGGAAAAAAAGACGACTAGCATTAATAGCTATAGAAAAAGCCCAAATAACAAGTTTGGGCTTTTTTAATGACATTAGAAAGTAGCAATAACTTTTACATCACCCGTGATTGCTGATTCATCTACGTAGCCTATGATGTTGGGATTAGACTTTACTAAACTAACTACATCTGCATCATTACCAACTTCTCTTGGTGGCGTACCTTTACCGGTGAATACCAGTTTTGACCAATAAGCCTTAATTTGGCTTGAAGACTTTTTCAATACGTTATCTTCAAACGAGCCTCTTGCTCCAGCTCCTTCTGATTGATTTACTGGAATAGCTTGGCCACCACCTGGAAAGGACTTCATTTTCCCTAAAAATATTCTAGAAATTTCGGCTTCCGTTAAGGCAGAAGCGTTGGAAGGGTGCACAATAACAGCAACACCTGAAAAGGCTGATGCACTGAACATCAAACTTGTAGCTAATAATAACTTTTTCATTGTTTTCACCTTAAAATACTAAGTCAACGCCCATTGAGAAGCCAGTTAAGTCTTCGCCTGATTTAAGTGGATCCCAACTAAACAAGTCGAACTTAAATGCTGCTGTTGGGTGAAAGTTATAGCGAATACTTAGTTGATCTAAAGAGTATTCCTCATCAGCAAGACTTGCAATAACACCAGAAGCAACAGGTTGTACAACTGGGTTCAAAGAGGCAATATAGCCACCGTCAATAGGTTGTTCGTATTCCCCTGTTGTGACCGTTATTACAAGGTCATTGATTCTTTTACCAAAAGTAACATAGTAAACTTCATTAATCGTATCGGCGCTATCATCAACACCGTATTCAGCGTACTCATAAGTAAACAACCAGTCTTGATAGTCAATATCGAAACCGTAGTAATAGTATAACCCATCTCCTGAAAGAGATAAGTCATCTTTTGCTTGTTCTAATTCACCAGCTGTTAAAGCGCCAGCTGCCACCAAAGGGCCTAAAGCCGCATCAAGAGCAGGATTAATAGATAGCTCATTTAATGAGTCAAGGTTTACGTCAGTGGTGAAACCTCCGCCAAACAAGGTTAGCCAATCTCGATTCAACTCGAAGTTACCACTATAAATATTATCAAAAGAAGCTTCACCAGTTTCAGCAAATACTCCTTTCCAACTTGAAAGGCCTAAGCTAGAAGTTAAGCTCCAATCACCAAAAGAGTTGTTGTAATTGAAACGTATACCTTCGACATTGCTTATATCTAAAGGTGTGTATACAGTGCGGGGTAAAATATTATAGTTGTGGGCATAGCCTACTTTTTCGAATTCTGATTTGTAGAAAGATGGCAAGATGATGCGGCCTGCTTGTACGTTCCAATTATCACTTAACTGGTAGCTAAGATAAGCCCATCTTGCTTCGACATCAAAGTCGTCTCTGCCTTCAGCCATAAGTTGCACTGTAGCAGTTAAACGATCGCCAAGGTCAGCTGTAGCTTGAATGGCGAATAAAGAATTATCTTTGAATGATATATCTTCGGTTATTTCTCCAGAGAAAGCTTGTTCTTCTGGGTCTATTTGTCCGTTTGCGTTGAGGTCTTTAGGATCATCAAACACCATTCCTGCTTTTATTGATGCAAATCCATTAAAAACGAGCTCTGCGTTAGCTGACAGCGAACAACTGCCAATTAATACAGATAAAGCTAGCTTATTCATTTTATTCATGAAATTACCCTGATTTTGCTGTTGTATATTTCTACTTAAGCTAAGTATAAAAGTAGAGTTTTCGCAAACTTAACGGGTAATTAGAAAGTTATTACCTTCTTTGGGAATAATTAAGATACTTGGTTTTTCGCTTGCTGCCAGAGTTGCTCTAATTCCACAATGTCAAGTTGATGCAATGGAGTATTAGTTAATTGTTCGACAACTCTAAAACGACGCTCAAACTTTTGATTCGCTTGTTGCAGTACTTGTTCCGGATTCAGTTGTAAATGACGAACTAAATTTGTTAATGCAAAGTATAAGTCACCTAACTCATCTGCAATTCGAGCAATAGAAGGTTCAGAGTGAGTTAGCTCATCTCTTACTTCTTCGACTTCTTCTGCGATTTTATCAATTACACCATGAACATTTGGCCAGTCGAAACCTATGTCTGATACTGTTTTTTGCACTTGATATGCTCTTTCTAACGCTGATAAATCCTGACTTATATTGTTTAAAACGCTGTCAGGGTTCTCTTTAATCTTTTCTGATAAGTCAGACTCAGCTATAAGTGGAGAAGGGGTTGAAGTTGTTTTTTTGCTCATACAGCTAAAAGGTCACATAAGTTAAGTCGAGGTAATAAATAAGATCATACCTAGTTTGTGGAAGTAAATCTTCTAACTTATGTCTCCAAGCATGATAAAAATTAGCTATTATCAGTTATAAGTCGCCATGAAGAGGATTTGGTTAGACTGTAGTATTGAGTGCTTGCCCATTCTCATATTGAACTGAACTATAAGCTTGAACTTGAGTTGACTGATTATTATAGCTTTGAGCTTGTTCGTGTAAGACTGATAACTCTTGAGCTGTTTGATAAGTATGGGTCGCAGACTTTATACGCTGATGTTGATTAACTTCTTGAATAACTGAATTAATTGAAACGCTGCTAGGTTGATTGGTTTCATCTATGCTTCCATCAATCGCGTCTAACTGGGTTGCTATTAAGTCTTTTTCATTGCGTTGCTGCACCGTAGTAACGGTTACTTGTCTAGCATTATCTCTAGTTTCAGCAGTTTCGGTTTGCCTCTCATCAACTGAATCTGTAATTTGATTATTCACATTATTCTGCTGCTCAGGAGATAACTCTTGATAGGCGGTTTGTAACTCTTGGGCTGTCGATGTGCTTTGGGTACTAACTTGCTGAGCTGAGTAACTCATAGCGCTAGTATAAACTGATGTGTTTTGTGTACCAATGTTCATAGTGCCTCCAAGATTTATGCTCATATTTTAGCCGAAATAAAGGAAAGCACTGTAAGTAAGTGTAAGGACTTTGCGTGGAATTGTTTGAAACTTGCAAAGTAAATGCGACTAAACTGAATAACAAATGTTAGTTTCAAACTTAGTTTAGTCGCAGAAGTTTAATCGCTATTAAACTCTTTTCACCTCTATAACATCATCAATTTGATTAATTTTGGTCAGAGTTCGATTGAAAGCACCAACATTATAGATTTCGAGCTTGAGCATCATTGTCACTAGCTGTTTTTGTACGTCTGAATCACTACTCATTCCAAGTACATTGAGCTTTTCATTTGCTAAAATACTAGTCACATCTCGTAATAAACCGCTGCGGTCGTTAGCCAGTATTTTCAACTGAGAGATGTAACCTCCCGAGTATTCTTCAGCCCAACTTGCTTCAATGAATCTCTCAGGATGTTCTGTCATCAGAGTTTTAAATTGTTCACAGTCACTGCGATGAATAACAACACCACGACCTTGGGTGATATAACCCGTAATTTCGTCCCCTGGAATAGGTTTACAACAACCAGCTAGCTGGTTCATTAAGTTACCTACACCTTGTAACACAACGCCATTTTGATACTTTTTCTGTTTACGTGGCTTTTGTATCAACCTTGGATCTATTTCTGGTGGATTATCTTTTATTTGTTTTGATTGAATGTAGTTAACTACTTGATTCAATCTAATATCGCCGCCACCAATAGCAGCTAAAAGATCATCTACAGTTGTCATATTGAATCTTTCTTTCGCTACTTCGGCTTCTTCCCATTTTATATTTAAACGGGATAATTCTTGTTCCAGTAAATTGCGGCCTTCTATAGTGTTCTTTTCTTTATCTTGTTGCTTGAACCAAGTATGAACTTTTGCTCTTGCTCTAGAAGAGTGAATGTAATCAAGATTTGGGTTGAGCCAGTCTCGTTTTGGATTTGCTTCTTTACCCGTGATTATATCTATTTGATCGCCAGTCTTAAGCTGGTAAGTGAAGGGCACAATGCGATTGAATACTTTTGCTCCTATGCATCTATGTCCAACGTTAGTATGAATATAGTAGGCAAAATCTAATGGAGTTGAGCCAGTTGGTAAATCAACAACATCTCCTTGCGGAGTAAACACATACACTCTGTCTTCTACAACTTGGTTGCGTAACTCTTCAGCGAAGTCACCTGTGTCAGCCATTTCCTCTTGCCACTGTAGAAGTTTTCTCAGCCACGCTATCTTGTCGTCATAGCCTGAACCTCTACCAGACTTGGTTGGCAATGAGCCTTCTTTGTACTGCCAATGAGCAGCAACACCTAGCTCGGCGTCATCATGCATATCTTTGGTTCTAATTTGTATCTCTATTGTTTTACCTGAAGGACCCAAAACAACAGTATGGATGGATTGATAACCATTAGGTTTAGGTGTAGCTACGTAGTCATCAAACTCTGAAGGAATATGACGCCAGCTAGTATGGATAACACCTAAAGCAGAGTAGCAGTCTTGTAGCTTGTCTGTAACAACTCGAACGGCACGAATGTCAAACAGTTGACTGAATTCATAACCTTTCTTTTGCATCTTTTTATATATGCTGTAGATGTGTTTTGGACGACCGTAAACAGCAGCCTCAACACCTGAGGTTTTTAATTTGTCAGTTAGATTATCAACAAAGTCAATTAAGTACTGTTGTCTTTCAGTACGCTTTTCTTCCAAACTCTTGGCGATATTTTTATATGTATCAGGTTGCAGGTAGCGGAAAGCATAGTCTTCCAATTCCCACTTTAGTTGTCCTATGCCTAAGCGGTTTGCCAAAGGAGCATAAATTGTTTGAGTTTCTTTTGCCGCTAATACTCTCGTTTCCTCATCGCTTGATTTTATTTCTCTAAGGAAAACGATTTGTTGAGAGAGTTTGATAACAACAGCTCTGACATCTTCGATCATAGCTGTCAGCATTCGACGGATTTTTTCGGCTTGTTCTGTGCTGTGCTTTACTCGCGAAGATAGTAATCCCATGCTCGCCATTTTTGATACAGCCGTCAATAAGTCGAGGGTTTTTCGGCCGAACTGACTTTTTAGCTTTTCTTTAATTTTTACGTCTTTAGCTTGGCTCTGGAAAAAAGGATAAAGTAACGCTGCAATAAGGGACTCATCATCCATATGTAGCTCAAGTAAAATTTCGACAATTAATAGGCCTTGGCGAACATAATCGGCATCTACAGGCGATAACAATTCTGCCTGCTTTGGTTGCTCGATTAACCATTGCATAGCATCATCAATTGCTTGAACTGTACTGTCGGCCAACCCTTGTTGTTGTAACCACAGCTTGGCGTCTTTACTTTCTAATACGTCTTCTAGGCTATGAGCCCTAGTTACTGAAACCACTTTGTTTCCTTAATTTAACTCTAGTAGAGCCATTGCTTCCACGTGAGAGGTTTGTGGAAACATATTTAATAATCCTATCTTCGTCAATGCATAATCAGCATCTTGTAACACTTTTAAATCTCTAACCATGGTGGCTGGATTACAAGATACGTACAGGATCTTTTTCGGCTTTAATAGAGGTATCTTCTGAGCGACGGCATAAGCACCATCCCTAGCAGGGTCTAGTAGCAATTTATCAATAGGCTTTAACCATTGAGGTTTAGACTTTTCTTCTAATTTTGAAAGGTCCGCTTGATAAGCTTTAATATTCGTCAACTCATTTAATTCTGCATTTTTACTGATTTGCTTGACCATATTAGTAACCCCTTCAACAGCAATTACAAGTTCTGCTTTATCTGCTAGAGGCAAAGTAAAGTTGCCTACACCGCTAAATAGATCCAAAACTGTATCTGTTTTTTGTACATCTAACCAATCAATTGCCTGAGGGATCATAGCTTGATTCACTTCATCGTTTATTTGAATGAAATTGTTTGGGTTAAACGTATATTGATACCTATGGTAATCGTAGCGCAGGGATTCAAGCTTCGTTCCAGTTTTGCTATTAGGATGGAAAAGTTGTTCAAATTGTTTATTGTCTAACTCTAGTAACAAATGCACTTTATTGAGCTCTGCAAATTGCTTTAACTTAGCTTTATCTTTTGTTTGTAGCGCGTTTACTTGTCTAAAAATCACAGTATTAGCGTCAGCAAGATGATAAAGCTGAATATGAGTGATAGCTTTAGCATTATCTAATTCAGTCAAAACTTGTTTGATTGGCGTAATAAGTTGAGACAAAGGTTCAACTAAGATAGGACAATGAGCTACGTCTACAATTTGTTTGGACTTGGCTTGTCTGAATCCTAAAGAAATAGAGTTGTCCGAATTAAACCAAGTCACTAATCTGGCGGTTCTTCTGTAATTCCATTGGTTGCCACTTATTGCTGATTGCCAAGGTATGTTGGATATACGAAGTTGTTTTTCAATCAAGCTATTTAGCGCCTGTTGTTTGGCGCTTATTTGCTCTTCGTTTGGCATATATTGTAATTGACAACCACCACAAGTCGTAAAATATTGACACTTTGGTTGTACTCGGCTTGGGCTTTCTTTTAATACTGCAAGTGTATGACCATCAATGGTTTTTTCAGTATATGTGTTAGGTCTGACTTTTACTGTTTCGCCTGCTAATGCGCCACTAACAAAAGCTATTCTACCCTGTTCAGTTCTTATAATGCCTTTTGCTCTGTGATCATAACCTGAAATAGTGCCTGTAAAGTCGGCAAGTTGTTTCGCTTTCGACTTGTGCTTTCTATTACGGGATTGTGATGTTGGTTTAAAGATCTTTGCCATTTACAGATGCCTAGCTGTTCTTCAGTTTAATGAAGAAGGTGTATAGAAGAATGGTTTTATTCTAACACAAGTAGCATTAGCAATTGCACAGCTTCGCACAATTGGATAAGTTATTATCTGTTTTAAATGGAATCTTCAGAAACTCTTCATGCGCCAGCTTTTGTCATTACGTCAATGGGCCTTAGCCATCATTGTATTGCCTTCTGTAATAATTGGTTTGTTATTAGGCAGCTTTATCACTTATAAACGTTATAGTGAACTAGACCAGAATATTATCGAAAGAGGTGTGTATTTGTCTGAACCTCTGACTTTGTTCGCTGCTAATGCTATGACGCAAAATACGCCAGAGCTGTTAAAGCAAGCTTTAGAATCGGCTCATTTAAAGGCCAGTCCTATCGTGCGTTCGATCTCTGTATTTTATCCTGATCACAGTCTGTACTTATCGTCCAATGTCCATACTAAATTTGATTTGGTGAAATTAAAACCAGGTAAATTGCTCCCAGATCATACAAGTATCGAAACAACGGATAAGTACATTTATGTACGAAGTCCAATTCACAGTGTGCAAATTACTCCTGAACAGAGTATTCAGGGTTATCTCGTCGTTGAGTTGAGTCGAGAAAATGCTCTATTAGCACAGAGATCATCTATTTTGTCTGTGCTTATGATGTTTGCTGTAGCTTCAATAATAATGATTGCTCTGGCGATTACCTTTATTAAGTACATATTTAATCCTATAGACGATATAACCAAAGTCATTACGGAAATAGCTAAGGGGAATACTAAAGTTCGAGTTTCCAAAGTCATGCAAGGCGAGCTAGAAAAACTCAGAAATGCCGTCAATTCAGTAGCAAAATCTGTTTACATAGCGAATGAAAGGGCTGAGCACAATATCAGTGAATATACTCAAGAACTTCAACAAACAGTTGAACAGCTTGAAGTACAAAATATTCAGCTCAATATGGCAAAACGAGAAGCACAAAATGCTAATGAGGTTAAATCTCAGTTTTTAGCCAATATGAGTCATGAACTAAGAACTCCTTTAAATGGCGTTTTAGGGTTTACCCGTCAGCTACGTAAGACTCAGCTAAATACTAATCAAGCAGACTTTTTAGATACGATTGAATCTTCGGCGAATAATTTATTACGGATCATTAATGACATTTTAGACTTTTCTAAGTTAGACGCTGGCAAGATGGAGCTAGAAACGATTCCTTTCTCACTAAGAGATACTGTTAATGAAGTTATGACGTTATTGGCTCCTGGTATTTTTGACAAAGGCTTAGAAGTTCATCTAAGTGTAGATTCAAGAGTGCCTGATGAGTTATTAGGAGACCCGGTAAGATTAAAACAAGTAATCATTAACTTAGTAGGCAATGCTACCAAGTTCACTAAAGATGGTTATGTTAGATTAGATATCACTTATCTTGGCAGCAGGCCACAAGGTCATCATATCAAGTTTACTGTTACAGATTCAGGGATTGGCATTGATGAGCAAGGTAAAGACAAGTTGTTTGCCGCTTTTGGTCAGGCTGATAATTCGACAACTCGTAAGTACGGTGGTACTGGACTTGGTTTAATCATATGTAAGAAGCTGATCGAAGCTATGGGAGGTGACATACACTTTACTAGTGAATTAGGTAAAGGAAGTATGTTCCATTTTGATGCTGAGTTGAAAGAGAGTAATGGTGATGTCACGGCTCCTATTGCCCTAGAGTTACTAGATCAAAAGAAAGTACTTTATTTTGATACTTGCAGCCAAGCTTTCAACGATGTGCAGCAACTATTTAGTGATCACACTGATGCCACATTAACATGTGTTGATGATGACGACAGCTTTAGAAGCGTATTGCAAAATGAAGAATACGATTTAGTTTTAATAGGTCGAAAAGTTGCACCAAGCTCTATTGGTGAACTTAAAAAGCTTGTTGTCTTGGCGAGCCAGCACTGCGATAACGTATACACCTTGATAAATAGCATTTCACCAAATCTAAAAGAAGCCATTATAGGCTCAGGTGCTAAAGCTTGCTTTAGCATGCCAATAAACCATAGAAAGCTATTTAACACGATACTTGAACCTTATATCGAGCATGTCTCACCTGAAAAACAGGAAGGTTCTAACTTTAGCGGGATGCGAGTTCTCGCTGTAGATGATACGGAAGCAAATTTAAAATTACTGTCTACATTGTTGTCAGAATTATCAATAGAAAGTGATTTGGCTAATGACGGTGCTGAGGCTTTAGAGAAAGCCCAAAAGTTAAAGTACGATTTAATCTTTATGGATATACAAATGCCGATAATGGATGGCATTACAGCATGCAAAAAAATAAAGGAATCTTCTCTTAATGAAGAAACTCCAATTGTATCCGTAACCGCGCATGCAGGTGTAGAAGAACAAAAACAAATGAACAAGGTCGGTTTTGCTGGATTTTTGGCTAAGCCTATCTATGAAGACATGTTAACCCAAGTTATTTTAGATGCATGCCCTGGTTGCTCTATTTTTGCCAGAGAAGACAATCCGGAAGTTGAAGATTTAAGTGACTTACCCGATTTTGTTAAATATCACCACTTAGACTGGCAATTAGCATTATCAAGAGCTGCTGGAAAACAAGTTCTAGCAGTAGAAATGTTTGCAATGTTAGTCAAAAGTTTGCCTGAAGCCCTCAGTGCAATAGAACAAGCTTACGAACAAGCTAATATCGAAGAACTTATTTCTGCAGTACATAAATTTCATGGAGCTTGTTGTTATACTGGAGTACCTAAATTGAAGCTGTTAGCTGAGTTGATTGAAACTGGATTGAAGCGAGATGGTGTAATTGAAATTGTAGAACCAGAGTTACTCGAATTAATTGATCAAATTAGCGGGATTATCACTGATGCTAAAGAGTGGGATTTATAGTTTTATTCCGTTAAAAGAGCAAAGTTATTATGGCTTCTCATGTTTTATAAGTTTCATAATCTTGCTCTTTAACTCTCCATCACTTTGTTCTGCAATAGTCTTTAGTACTTGAGCTGCTTCAGTCGGTATTTGTTTCACCTTATTAGTCTTACTTTGCTGTCGCTGGCTTTCTTTTACTCTGGACGCCGTCCTTGTTGCATTAGGGGTTACTTTCATTTCTATCGTAACTAATGCTGGATCGAGAGACTTTCGAAATGCAGACAATAGCTGTGATTGTTGCATTTTGAAGCTGGCTGCAATTGCAGCAGAGTGAGTTTCAAAATAAATTATTGAGTTTTTATAGTTGCTTACCAAGATATTTTGGGCGATATTAGCAGCCAAATGGTCGGTCAAAATAGCTTGAATTTGAATAAATTTTTCGCTCTTTTGTCGATATAAAGATAAACTGTTTTGTGTGGATGCTTTTTGGTTAAGCAATTCACTCAATGTTTTTGGTGCTTTCACCTTAGACACTCATGATTTCTTAGGTAGTGGCGAATGAGTTTAACACTTATTTACAAAGGAAAAAATGTTAGCTTTGAGATGAGCATGCGCAAAGCTCAATGGTTAACTGCAGCCCTAGTAGGTGGGGTAGGCTTATTTTGGTTAGTACAAGATGCTATTGATCAAAACAGTGAAACTAAACACGTACAGCAGCAGTTGCTTGAAGCTCAACTAGAATACAGCTCGGAAAGAGAAGAGTTAGCAAAATTAAAGCAACAAGCTGAACATCAATTAAGTGCTTTGACGCTCAAGCTTGGCGAAATTAAAGGTCAAGTTAACCGATTAGATGCTTTTGCTGCACGATTGGGTGAACAAGCAAAGATCCCACAAGAAGAATTTAATTTTGAGTCTAATGTATTTGCTGGTGGACCTACCTCAGATACTGCTCAAGATGTGCTCGCTGATGGTGAAAACTTGTTTAGTCAGATGGACGAAATGCTGGTTAAACTCGATGGTCAAGAAAGAAAGATGGCCGTACTTGAATCTATCTTAATGAATACCCATATAGAAGAGGAAATCTTTATTTCTGGTCGACCAATTAGTAAAGGTTGGTTGTCTTCTTATTACGGCGTAAGAAAAGATCCGTTTAACGGTATGCCTGCGATGCATAAAGGTGTCGACTTTGCCGGAGAAGAAGGCGCTTCTGTAGTTGCGACGGGGTCAGGTGTTGTCACTTGGGCCGATAGTCGGTTTGGCTATGGTAACTTAGTTGAAATAGATCATGGTGATGGTGTAGTCACTCGCTATGGTCACAATAAAGAATTACTAGTTAAAGTAGGCGAAATAGTAAGTAAAGGACAGCAAATTAGCTTAATGGGAAGCACAGGTCGTTCGACTGGCCCACATGTTCATTACGAAGTAATGAAAAATGGTAAGCAAATAGATCCTTTACCATATATATATCGCAAAGCTAATTAGTTATAATCCATAAAAAGCGTACAAATGTTAAACAATCGGTCCATGTACCGATTGTTTTATTTTTAAGAACAATAAAAGTTGTAAAGTAAACCTTATGTTTTCATCATTATTAACAAAAATATTTGGTAGCAGTAATCAGCGTGAGATCAAAAGGCTGAGAAAAATTGTTGCTACTATCAATGCACTGGAACCGCAATTTGAATCTTTGTCGGATGAAGAATTAAAAGCGAAAACAGCAGAATTTAGAACTCGTTTAGGCAATAACGAAACATTAGAAGATATTTTGCCTGAAGCCTTTGCAACAGTTAGAGAAGCAAGTAAGCGTGTTTATGGCATGCGTCACTTCGACGTACAGATGATTGGCGGTATGGTGTTAAACCAAGGTTCAATTGCTGAGATGAGAACGGGTGAAGGTAAAACGTTAACGGCAACCCTTCCTGCATATTTAAATGCATTAACTGGCAATGGTGTCCACGTTATTACGGTTAACGATTATCTAGCAAAGCGTGATGCCGAAACTAACCGCTCATTATTTGAGTACTTGGACATGACTGTTGGTTGTAATATCCCTGGCTTAGGTCACGTTGAAAAGCAGCAAGCTTATAATGCTGATATTACTTATGGTACAAACAATGAGTTTGGCTTTGATTATCTAAGAGATAACATGGCATTCCAATCTGCTGAGCGCGTGCAACGCAGCAGACCATTTGCAATTGTTGACGAAGTAGACTCGATTTTAATTGATGAAGCTCGTACTCCTTTAATTATCTCAGGTCCATCTGAAGGTAGTACTGAGATTTACGCTCAGGTTAATGACGTTGTACACCTGCTAGAACGTCAAGAAAAAGAAGACGAAGAAGGGGTAGAAAGTACTGGAGACTTTACTGGCGATGAAAAGTCTAAACAGGTTTACCTTACAGAACGCGGCCAAGTTCGCATTGAAGAAATCTTAAAAGAAAAGGGCATAGTTGCAGAAGACGATTCTTTGTACTCTGCTACTAATATTCCTTTATTAAGCAACGTGTATGCAGCATTACGTGCTCATATCATGTATCAAAAAGACATTGACTACATAGTGAAAGACAACCAAGTTGTGATCATCGATGAACACACAGGTCGTACTATGGAAGGTCGTCGTTGGTCAGAAGGTCTACACCAAGCTGTTGAAGCAAAAGAAGGTGTAACTATTCAAAATGAAAACCAAACATTAGCATCTATTACTTTCCAGAATTACTTCCGTATGTATGACAAGTTATCTGGTATGACAGGTACAGCAGATACAGAAGCGTTTGAATTCCAACAAATCTACGGTTTAAACACAGTTGTTATCCCAACTAATAGACCTATGATCCGTAATGATATGACTGACTTGGTTTATTTGACTCAGTTAGAGAAGTACAAAGCAATTGTTGAAGATATCAGGGATTGTCAAAAGCGTGGTCAGCCAGCATTAGTAGGTACTGTATCTATCGAATCGTCGGAGCTTATTTCTCAATTCTTGAAGAAAGAGAAAGTTGAACATAATGTTCTTAACGCTAAGCAACATGCAAAAGAAGCACAGATTGTTGAGAATGCAGGTTTACCAGGTGCCGTAACTATCGCCACTAACATGGCTGGTCGTGGTACGGATATCGTTTTAGGTGGTAACTGGCAAGCAGAAGTTGCTCGTATGAAAGAACCGACAGAGCAACAAATTGAACACATTAAGTCTGAGTGGCAAAAACGTCATGATGCAGTATTAGCTGCTGGTGGTTTGCATATAATTGGTACTGAGCGTCATGAATCACGTCGTATTGATAATCAGCTACGTGGTCGTTCAGGCCGTCAGGGCGACGCTGGTAGCTCACGTTTCTATTTATCAATGGAAGATACGCTAATGCGTTTATTCGCATCTGATCGTGTAACCAACATGATGCGTAAGCTTGGTATGGAAGAAGGTGAAGCGATTGAGCACCCGTGGGTGAACAAAGCTATCGAAAACGCGCAGCGTAAAGTAGAAGCTCGTAACTTTGATATTCGTAAACAGTTATTAGAATATGATGATGTTGCGAATGATCAGCGTAAAGTTATTTACTCACAACGTGATCTTCTATTAGAAGACGGTGATATTGGTGAAACAATCGAAGGCATTCGTCATGATGTAGTTGCTACAGCACTAGACGAAAGTATTCCTCCACAATCGTTAGAAGAGATGTGGGACTTAGAAGGCTTAGAGCAAAAGCTGAGAGATGAGTTTGCAATCGATTTACCTGTTCGTAAGTGGGTAGAAGAAGATGAAAAGCTGCATGAAGAAACTCTGAAGCAAAAAGTTAGTGAAACTATTGATGCTATGTATAAAGCAAAAGAAGAGATGGTTGGTGCAGAAACACTTCGTCACTTCGAAAAAGCGATTATGTTACAGAGCTTAGACCAACACTGGAAAGAGCATTTAGCAGCAATGGATCATTTACGCCAAGGTATTCATTTACGTGGTTATGCTCAAAAGAATCCTAAGCAAGAGTACAAACGTGAGTCGTTCGAGTTATTTACAACTATGTTGGAAGGCTTAAAAGCTGAGGTAACTAAAGTACTTTGTCGAGTTCAAGTTCGCGCTGAAGAAGATGTAGAAGCGGTTGAAGAACAGCGACGTCAGGCTGACGCTGCACCAAAGGAATTCCAGCATGAATCAAGTAACCAATTAGCTGAAGAAGAGCAAGCGGCTCCTCGTGGTCCTAAAGTTGGTCGTAATGAACCTTGTCCGTGTGGTTCAGGTAAGAAGTATAAACAATGTTGTGGTAAGTTAAGTTAAGCATTGTTTGCACAAAAACGTAATATAAAAGGTGGGCAATATGCCCACCTTTGTTGTTTTAGGACGATAGAAATAGAGGTTTGAGTGAAAAAACATATTCGAGTCGCAGCTGCGGTCATATTTGTTAATGGTCAGTTTTTATTGAGTAAGCGTAAAGCTGAACAACATCAAGGGAACAAGTGGGAGTTTCCCGGAGGGAAAATCAATGGAGATGAGTCAGTTGAACAAGCTCTAGTTAGAGAGCTAAAAGAAGAGTTAGACATTGAGGTTTCAGCACAAGAAGACTTTGTTAACTTAGACTTTGAGTACCCAGAAAAGCACGTTAGTTTGCACTTTCAGTTAGTCACTGAGTATAAAGGAACGGAAAGAGGCGTAGAAGGACAAGAAGTAGCTTGGTTTACTCCTGAGCAAATTCAAGAGTTAGAGTTTCCTGACGCGAATATTCCGATGCTAGAAAAAATTAGAGCATTAGCTTAATTTATATCGTTTGCTACTAACTATTAGCAGGTAAATTTGTTACACTCCGCGGTCATTTTTTAACAAAAACTAGGTGTTTGTTTTTACTCATGTTTGAAGTAAATCCTGTATTAACACAATTAGCAGATATTCGCTCAAGAACTGATGTTCTTAGGGGGTATCTTTGACTATGCTAGCCGTAAAGAACGACTAGAAGAAGTTGTTGCCGAATTAGAAGATTCTGCAGTTTGGAATGATCCTGCTAAAGCACAAGGTCTAGGCCGTGAACGTGCTAGTTTAGAGGCTATTGTTGAAACAATAGATAATCTTGAGCAAGGTTGTGAAGACGTGGAAGGCTTAGTTGAGCTTGCGCAAGAAGCGGAAGATGAAGAAACCTTCAACGAAGCAGTTAGTGAATTGGAAGGGCTTACTAGCCAATTAGATAAGCTAGAATTTCGCAGAATGTTCTCTGGTGATCACGACGGTAGTGATGCATATATTGATTTACAGTCTGGTTCTGGCGGAACCGAAGCCCAAGACTGGTGTAACATGTTATTGCGCATGTACTTACGTTGGGGCGAAGCGAAAGGCTTCAAAATGGAACTTATTGAAGTTACGGCTGGTGATGTTGCTGGTATCAAAGGTGCAACAATTCGTGTTTCTGGTGAGTATGCATTTGGTTGGTGCAGAACCGAAACAGGTGTACATAGGCTAGTTAGAAAGTCGCCATTTGATTCGAGTGGCAAGCGTCATACTTCTTTTGCTTCTGCATTTGTTTACCCAGAAGTGGATGACAATATTGATATTGAAATCAATCCTTCAGACTTGAAAATAGATACCTACAGAGCATCTGGTGCAGGTGGTCAGCACGTTAATACGACAGACTCAGCTGTTCGTATTACTCACGTGCCTACTAATACGGTAGTTCAATGTCAGAATGAACGTTCACAGCACAAGAACAAAGACCAAGCGATGAAACAGCTTAAAGCTAAGTTATTTGAGCTGGAAATGTTAAAGCAAAATGCTGAAAAACAAGCAGCAGAAGACGCTAAATCAGACATAGGCTGGGGCAGCCAAATACGTTCTTACGTTTTAGATGATTCGAGAATCAAAGATTTGAGAACTGGTATTGAAAACCGCAACACTCAAGCCGTATTAGATGGTGATTTAGATAAGTTTATTGAAGCTTCGCTAAAAGCTGGCTTGTAAAAGATTTACAAAATAGTAATTAATGGCTATACAGCCAAACAGAATTAAAAAATTGATTAAAAAACCGAGACAAGAAATGACAGAGCAAATTCAAGACGAAAATAAGTTGATTGCAGAACGTCGTGCGAAATTAGACAACATTCGCGACAACTGTGATGCAAATGGTCACCCAAATACTTTCCGCCGTGAGCACTATACTGGTGACTTACAAGCAGAGTTTGGTGAAAAGTCGAAAGAAGAATTAGAAGCTTTAGATCATAAGGTAAGCGTTGCTGGTCGTATTATGGCGAAACGTGGTCCTTTCTTGGTATTACAAGACATGGCTGGTCGCATTCAGGCTTATGCCGCTAAAGATGTACAGAAGGTTATTAAAGAGAAGTACGGCCAATTAGATATTGGTGACATTATCGGGGTATCTGGTGCACTTCATAAATCAGGTAAAGGCGATCTTTACGTGAACATGGAAGAGTATGAGTTACTAACTAAATCTCTACGTCCATTACCAGAGAAGTTCCACGGCTTAACAGACCAAGAAGCTAAGTATCGCCAGCGTTATGTTGACTTGATAACAAACGAAGATACACGCCAAAACTTCCATATTCGTTCAAAGATTGTTTCAGGCATCCGTAAGTTCCTAGAAGAGCGTGATTTCATGGAAGTTGAAACGCCTATGTTGCAAGTTATTCCTGGTGGTGCAACAGCTCGTCCATTCATTACTCATCACAATGCGATGAGCCGTGATATGTACTTACGTATTGCTCCAGAACTTTACTTGAAGCGTTTAGTTGTAGGTGGATTTGAACGAGTATTCGAAATCAACCGTAACTTCCGTAACGAAGGTTTATCAACACGTCATAATCCTGAATTCACTATGATTGAATTCTACCAAGCGTACGCTGATTACAAAGACTTGATGGACTTAACAGAAGAAATGTTACGTACACTAGCGCAAGATGTTCTAGGTACAACAATTGTAACTAATACAGTTAAGAACGCAGATGGCGAAGTTGTTGAAACTAAAGAATATGACTTTGGCCAGCCTTTTGTTCGTTTATCTATGTCTGATGCAGTTCTGCAATACTATGCAGAAGCAGCTAATAATCCTGAATGGAAAGCAGCAATTCAAGACCCAGAAAACAACTTAGAAACACTTAAGATTATTGCTAAAGCATTACACATTAAAGAACCTGAAGTTGATGGTATTTGGGGCGCTGGTAAATATTTATGTGAGATCTTCGAAGCAACAGCAGAAGAAGAATTAGATCAACCTACATTCATCACTGAGTATCCGTGGGAAGTATCACCACTAGCTCGTCGTAACGATGAAAACCCATTCATCACAGATCGTTTCGAATTTTTCGTTGGCGGCCGTGAGCTAGCAAATGGTTTCTCAGAGCTTAATGATGCAGAAGACCAAGCAGCCCGTTTCCGTAAGCAAGTTGAAGAGAAAGATGCAGGTGATGATGAAGCTATGCACTTTGATGATGACTACATCACAGCTCTTGAATTTGGTTTACCACCAACAGCTGGTGAAGGTATTGGTATTGACCGTCTAGTAATGTTATTTACTGACTCTCCAACTATCAAAGACGTTATCTTATTCCCACACATGAAGCCGTTAGCTTCTGAGCAAACGGAAGAAGAAGAGTAAGAAATTTACTTAAAGAGTAAGTTTAATAAAACAAAGCCCCAAGAGAAATCTTGGGGCTTTTTTATTTGTAAGATTGGACATGCATAAGAAAGCGACTAGATTTTAAAGTGCTCCACTAAGGGAGAGTAATTTAACAAAGGACGAGTATTATGAAAAAATCATCTATTGCACTGCTAATGACTTCCACTATCTCTATGTCGGTTCAGGCAAGTTCTTTTCAGGTTGGCACTGTAAAAGAGCTGGCGATTGACCATCAGCAGGTTACGTTTCAGCTGGATACAACGGCATCGAATTTAGATATTCGAGCCAGTTGTCTGGATTCTTCTAAAGAGCTGAATTTTGTAATAGACATGAGTCAAGTTGGCGGAAGCGCTTTGTATCAGGCGGTATCATCAGCAAAGCAGAGTGGTTCCAGTATTGCTGTTAATGGTGATGGTGTATGTATTGGTGATGAATTTGAAAAAGTCTCGCGTTTGGTTCCTTAATCAAACAGGCTATCTCAGTGTAAATAAAACTGGGGTCTAAGGCCCCAGTTCAAATCATCTAAAGTAATGCTTTACAGCTCCAACAAGCCTGCAATATCTGTGGCCCAATCAACTCTAGGTACTTCTAAAATTCTGCCAACTTCTTGACCGTCTCGGTAAACAATAATGGTCGGTGTTCTGCGTAAATTATCCGCTTTTGCTAGGCCTAACGGATCTGATTTTCTTAAATCGACTGCGTAATACCGAAGTTTGTAGTTATCTTGGTTAAGTTGCTCAAACAATTTGATTAATCTTGGAGTTTCTCTATGGCTATCATGGCACCATTCTCCAAAATAAACTTTAATTTCAATCACTTCTTTGAATTTTTGCAATTTGGCTAATTGAGTATCTGTGTAAGTAACATCATTTTGGTGCTTTTTGAACTGATCAAACGAACTTAGGATCTCTGGACCTGTAATTTCGCCAACAAAATAGTCATCGGCAAAGCTGTTAAAACTCGTTACTGTTAAGAATAATGTGAAAAAGTAGATAATTGATTTCATTGTATTAGTTCTTGAAATGTTCCCTGTAATTGATAGGTAACAGTTTACCCATAATTGCCGAGAATAATAGACTGAAAACAGTTGAATGTTCGGATAATCAAGGTATAACAATGCCTTGAGAAAGTAGATTTGGAAAGTCGTTGTTGAACCCTTTTAAGTGCCTTATTTTTATAGTCCTTTTGCTTACCTTAAGTGGTCAAACTGAGGCTGCGCAAACTTATATCACTAAACAGAGCACAGATGTTTTAGAGCGACCAAATGGCGATGTTATTACTTCTTGGCCAATTGAAACTACGTTTACAGGGACACAGTTAGATGACTTTTGGATAGAAATATCTGGTGTAGTATCTGAAGGCATGTGGCAACCTCTTGAGCTTCATAGATATGTAGCTAACTCTCCAAACATAGCGGTAAAGCCCAACAAGCAACAGGGCAGTAAAACTATCATTTACAAAGCCTTATCAGGCGGCAGCAACAAAGCAAAAACTTATCGAGTAGTAGGAGATACGATTGCCTACTTAACAAAACCAGATAGCAATACACTTCCTGAATATGAAACTTGGATAAATAGCAAAGAGTTTACTTCTGGTTATCAAGATGCTGAATACATCAAAGCTACAGGTAATATTTCTGATCAAGGTTGGCAGGCATTTGATGTCCCTAGATGGATAAGAAAGCCTGCAAAGTTGCAAGATATAACCCAGCCTAGGCAGTTTGCAAGACAGGAAGGCTCATTAAGAGTTGCTGTCGTGGATAAGTCTAGCTTTCATCTTACTTTATATGAGGTAATGGGAGAGCGAGTCGAAAAAATAATGAAAACTCCAGTTGCATTAGGTTATGACAAGTGTCTACCTGCAGAAAAAGGAGGGCAATGTTATTACACTCCAGAAGGTGAGTTCGATATTGATTTTAAATTGTTTGACCCAGCAGGTATTCAGTGGTGTGTGCCACCTAAGATGAGGGGGGAGTTTAAAGAAAAACTAGCTAGAGGTGAAAACTGCTGGCGAGGTATTATGGGACGTCACGCTCTGCATTTTGGTAATTCACTATTTTTACACGGAACTTCAAATCCATCTTCGATTGGCAGCAAAACAACTCATGGTTGTGTCAGACTACGCAATGCCGATATTGATATCATTTATCGTTTGATGGACAAAGGTGACAAAGTCGTTGTTACAGAGTCACCTGAGACAATTAATTTTATCGCATTAGCACAGCAAGTTAATGACTCGTTATTAACGGAAGTTGTTGTTCCTGCCAACCAATAAAATCCCCTTCTAGGTGCTTTAGATTAGTAATTCCAGCATCGATTAATGCTTGTTCTGCTACTAATGCTCGTCTGCCACTTCTGCAATGGACGACTATTGTTTTATCTAGCTGTTTTAAAATGTCTAGCTTGTTAGCCACTTCTTTATGAGCAATATTTAGTGCTCCGTCTATATGACCATCAGCGTATTCTTCGGCACTGCGAACGTCTAATACGACGTAGTTATTTCGATTATCTAATAGATGCTTTGCTGTGATAGTTTCAAGCTTGCCTTCGTAACCTGCAAAAAGGTTGAAGCTTGCTACAAGAACAAGAGTATAGAGTATGTATTTCATGGCTTTGTTTTACTTTGTTGTATTAGGGTTTTCTAATGTACTATCAAAATGGCTAATCTAGCAAGTGCTAGATTAGCCAGATTTTAGCTAGTTAGGTGTATAGTCAACACGGATAACACCGTACCTAACAAAACTATTGTTTACGAAGTTATAGTGCTGGCAAGTTAGCAATAAAGTGTTATGTGGATTACCTCCCGAATAAGCTTCACTCGAGCCTAAATCGTCGTAATACCAAACATCAACATTGCCATCTCTGGCTCGTGTCATTTGATTAGTGACAGTTCCCCCACTAGCTGCTCTAACAAAGCCTACACTACACGCTCGATTTTCCATACCACTTGCATAGTGATCTAATACAATTCGCTCTATGTATTTACCTGGTTTTACAGGCAAGCTGCATGACATGATAAAGCCTTCTGTGACTTGATAACCGCCTTTGTACGGATAAGCTACAGGCGTTTCACGAGCAGACTCCATACCACAGTTATTAGCAGCAGGATAAAGTTCTGATTCTGCATTCGCACTTGGTTGTAAGTTTGCAGCTAAAGAGCTAAAAGATAGGCCAGTTAATAGCGCACTAATTAGTAAATTTTTCATTAAATATCCTTATATTTTAATTTGAAAGAGTAAAAACTTACTCAAAACTAAGTTAAACGCTAAGCGTTGAAGTATCGTTGATGTACCTCAATATCCGCTCAAATTAAAGGAACAGGAGTTGTTAGTTATAAACTCAATATTGCTAGGATGCTAATGATGATAAAATTAAAAAGAAGAAAAGAAAGTCGGAATCGATTCACCCAACTAGAAACTTGAGTAATTGCAGAGTGGTCTAAGGTTGCGCCTTCATTCAATCTAGGTCTAGCTAGCTTCTTACCATCTATCATTAATGGTCCAGCTAGTTCAATCTTACAGCCCGCTGTAACTATGCTAAGCCATATTAGATTAATAAAAGGAGAGGCTGCAGATTCACTCCAACCTTGTTTAGTGTGTTTTACTAGCCGCCACCAACCTGGACTCGATTTAAAAACAGAAAATATAGGAGCAAAAACCATAGTAGGAATGAGCTCTACAACATTTTTTATTTTACTGACCCCTGTGCCAAAGTTCTGAAATCCAGCTCGCTGTGGCAACCAAATAAAATAGGCTTCCATTAAAGCGCGATAGCAAAATGCAACAACACCATTGAAGAAGATAAATAAGAGTATAGGTAACAGCCACAAAGAGACAAATCTAATGACCTGAGTCTCTACTGTTAGCTTGTTTATACCTATTAAGCTCAGCTTAGACGTGTCATACGGAGAGTATTGGCCAAGCAAGTAGCGGCATGCAGACTTTTGCTGTTTGCTTGAAGCCTGAGCGATAGCATCGGCCTGAGCTGCAAAACTTTGATAACCTAAACTCAAATACAGTAATAAACCTTGAGTCCAAACATCATTTTCAACTACAAACAAAATTGAAAGAAGAATAGTAATAATTAAAAAGAGATAAACAAATAGTGCTAAAAAGCCAGCAAGAGCTTGCTGTTTATTGTCGCCTTTACGAGCAACTTTTTTAGTAAAACCTTCAGCAACGAGTTTAAAAAAGGGAATTGCTGAAAGTTTATTTGGGGCGGGGAGAAGCCAGTCAATAACAATAACCAGAGTTAATACTGCTAACTCTGGATATTGCAGAAAGATGGAACTCAAATCGGCCATTAAATACTTGCAACTAAGTCCATTACTAGTGCAGATGAGTTCTTTGATGCTATCTCTAGGTATGCTTCAAAACTCATTGGCGACTCTTGACCCGCTATATCCGATAGTGAGCGGATTATCAAAAATGGCGTATTTAATTGGTGACAAGCTTGAGCGATTGCTGCCCCTTCCATTTCTACTGCTAACATAGCAGGGAAGCGTTGGCGTGTTTCATTAATTCTTTCAGGGTCACACATAAAGCTATCGCCTGTAGCGATTAATCCAACTTTACAATTAATATCTGTGATTTTTGCAATACAGTCTGTTGCTACAGAGACTAAATTTTTATCCGCTTCAAATCGAGCTGGCATACCTGGAACTTGGCCAAATTCATAATTAAATGCAGTAACATCAACATCGTGATGAACAACTTCATCACCAACTGCGATATCGCCTACTTTTAGTTCAGGATCAAAGCCGCCAGCAGAACCTGTATTAATTACACATGTTGGAGAAAACTTTTCGATGATTAATGTCGTTGCAATAGTAGAGGCTACTTTACCAATGCCTGATTGCACCAATACTACATCTTTACCAGCAAGCTGGCCTGAGAAGAACTCAAAGTTAGCAACTTTTAAGGTTTGAATGTTTTCAATGTTTTGTTTCAAAATCGCGACTTCAGGTTCCATCGCGCCAATAATTGCAATTGTCATATTGTTAATTACTTGTTAACTGTAAAGATAGTGGAGAGTATAAGGGAATTTTTGGAGATCAGCTATGAGTGCTTAACACTCACAGCTGTAAATTGAAATTTAGGAAGCTTTGGCAAAAACTGGAGCCGAAATTTGAGCTTTAATTTGCGAAGCTGATAATGCGCCAACAGGTCTTCTTGGAATGTTACCTTTGATGATAGGCTCTGGCGGATTAGTTCTTTCTTTTTTGCCAATTTTATAAAGGATACCATTGCGAATTTCTTCAATTTGGTAACCTGCTTTTACTTTAATTCTGATATGCGGAATACCTGCAGCTTCTAAAGCTCCATTGATAAACCAATCTTGCTTTGACTTATGACCACCTTTGGCATGATGCACTAGGTCCACTGCTGCAATGATACGCATATTGGTAGGATCACATAGAACATAGTCAATATACTTACTTGATGTCTTTAGTAATGCAGAACGACGAGCTTTACCTTTCACAGATGCTTTAATTTCAATAATATCATTTAGACGAACGCGATTAATGATTTTAAATTGGTCACCAACGGATTTCTCCAATAATGCTAAAAAACCTCGCTCTACACTCGTTAGCAATTGTTGTTTCTTTTGAAACGGATACGGATTGCTATTATCCATAAAATGACTTGCTACTAAGGTAACAGCAACAATCAAACCTAAAATTAAAACTAATGCCCATTCCATACTCAACTCCGAACACAATTGATGATCAATCTGGATTTATTTTCTGTAGGGTTAAAAGCAGGATTGATGCCAATAAAAATTGACGCATAAAAAAATCCCCCGCAAATAGCGAGGGACTTGAAAATAAAGTCTGTATATTAGAGCTCAGACTCCCATAAAACCTTCTGACCTTTCAGCTCTTCTACGCGAGCTGCATATCTTTGATGCAATACGTGGCGTTTGATTTTTAATGTTGGCGTCAAAACATCATTCTCTGGAGTCCACTCTTCATCAACTACTACGATAGCCCCAACTTTTTCATGACTTTCTAAGTGGTTGTTTACATTAATTAAAGTTTCTTGCAGTGATGTTGCAACTTGGTCTCTCGGTAATGCTGAAGCACCTTCAGACAGCTGTACTAGTGTTACTGGTGCAGCCATGCCTGAACCTACAATACATAGCAGTTCAACATGAGTATTTTGTGCTAGCATTTTTTCAATTGGTACTGGTGAAACGAACTTGCCTTTGGCTGTTTTAAAGTTATCTTTAACACGACCTATGATAGTAATAGCTTGTGTTTCTTCATCAATTTTAACTAAGTCACCAGTTTTGAAGAAACCATCTTCAGTGAAAGCTTCTTTTGTCGCTTCCTCATTCTTATAATAACCATCGAATAAGCCGCCACTTTTAAACAACAACTCATCTTCGTCAGAAGTTTTGATATCGCAATCAGGTAGTACTCTACCTATTGTGCCAATCATTTTATCGTCGAATGGGAAGTTGCCCACAGCATAGATACAGTTTTCAGTCATCCCCCAAGCTTCGCAAATTTCTAAGCCAATTTTTTGATACCAGTTAATGAGAGAAGGTGAAATAGGCGCCGAGCCTGATGCGACTAGTCGTGCTTTTTCTAAACCTAACCCTTTTTGGATTTTTCTCTTAATCAAACTTGAAATGATAGGAATAGATAACAAAAGATTTAACTTATCGTTGCCCACTTTATCTATGATGTTCTTCTGGAATAAACTCCATAATCGTGGCACAGAGAAGAATAGAGTAGGCTTGGCATATTTCAGGTCATCAACAAAGTGCTCAAGAGACTCTGTGAAGTATAAAGGCATACCAGAGTGATAAGCACCACCTTCAACTAAACAACGCTCAGTAATATGGGCTAAAGGTAAGTATGAAAGCATGCGCTGGTCTTGGCCTAAGCCTAAGATGTTCACAATTCTATTATTTGCCCAAGCATAGGCTCTATAGCTGATCATTGCGCCTTTTGGATTACCTGTACTACCTGATGTGTAGCTGATCGTCATGATTTGATCAGGTTCTGGCAATTTATCAGATAGTGGCTCATCATTTTCCGCAAGAGTTTGTAACTTTTGCCATTCATATTGACAAGGAATGCTGTCATAACTCATAGAAAGACGAACAACTGAACCTATGATACCTGCTTCTGACTCTGTTGGTTTATCTAACTTTCCGATAAAAATAGCTTTGGCTTCAGAGTGCTCTAAAACATATTGAACAGTTTCAGCATTTGCAGAAGGGTAGATAGGTACGCTTACCATACCAGCTCTCATTATCGCTAAATCAGCAATTATCCATTCAGCACAGTTTTTAGCAAAAATAGCAACCTTATCACCTTTAGCTATGCCCAAATGAAGCAATGAAGCAGCAAGGTTTTCAACTTGCTCTTTAATTTGTGCCCAGCTATGAGTTTCGACGTTGCGGTTTTTAGGTTGATGTAAAAATACTTGATTAGGTGCTTGTTCAGCCCAGTAGTTTAACCAGTGAACAGGAGAAAAGTGATTCTTATTACCCATTGAGTCTGCCTATGTAATTATAATCGTTAATGGCTTGATAGCATTATGTAGAAAAAAATACAGTTAAACTAGTTTTTAATTAATTTCATTGCAAATAGTTTTGCTTTTGCCTCTGATCCCATCATTTATGTAAGGATATCTAACTGTTACAACCACAATAACTGTCGGTGAAAGTACTGATTATTGTGGGAGTTGTTACCTTGTTTAATTTTTTAAATTGCTGATTTGTAACCGCTAGCACAAACACTTTATCTATGAGTAAGAGCGACTAAATAAAAGCTGATGTTTGCATCAGTCTTGGTTAAAATCGCAGTGAAATAAATATCAATAGAAGAGCAAAAATGAATATATGCATTATTTCAGGCAGTACTCGTCAGCAGTCTGCATCGTTGAACGTTAGTAAGTACATAAAAGGTGAAATAGAAAAACTTGAACAAGGTGCAGAAGTAGACATCTTTGACCTAGCTGAACTTAACTTGCCTATGTGGGAAGAGTCGACGGATGTAAGCCAGCTTTCAGCACAAAAAGCACAATTACAACAAGCTGATAGTTTTGTTTTTGTTGTTCCTGAGTGGCATGGCATGGTGCCACCTGCGGTTAAAAACTTGTTCTTCTTATTCAATGGTGTATTTCGTCACAAACCTGCTTATTTAGTTGGAGTATCGTCGGGGACGGGAGGTCGTTATCCTTTACCTGAAATGAGAATGTCTACATATAAGAATAGCTTTATTAACTATATTCCAGTGAATGCGGTAATCGATAGGGTTAACAAAGTTATTTCTGAACAGGGTGAATATATTGCAGAAACTGAGTTCGTACGTAATCGCTTAGATGAAGGTGTTAACTTGTTAGTTGAATACAGCAAAGCGTTTAACATGATACGTCAAAGTGAAATCGTGCAAGAAAAGAGATTTCCTAACGGCGTATAAAACGAATGTCTTAGTGCCAGTTTTATGGGCAAGGTAAGCTTGCCCAATTTCTTTACTTTGATAACATTCACTTTGTTTACTGCATAGATATTTATTTTTGAATACGTATGCATTTAATAAAATCCACTTGAAATTTTCACTAAATATTGTTTTACAGCTGCTGCTTATCTCGTTAAAATCTTTCGGTTATTAATGTAATTTGTAAGTGATTGATAAGTGAAAGGTAAAGCAACCTCATTTGATATTGCATATCGTGCTGGTGTATCACAGTCTACCGTTTCTAGGGCATTGCGAAATAGTCCACTCGTTAGCGAAGAAACACGAAAAAAGATCCAGCAGATCGCAAAAGAACTCAACTACACGGTAGATAAGAATGCCAGTAGTTTGAGATCTCAAACCAGTACTACTTTGGCACTTTTATTATTTGAAGATCCAACTAGTGATGATTCGTTAGTTAATCCATTCTTTTTATCTATGTTGGGTAGTATCACCCGAGAGTGTGGTTTACTCGGATACGATCTTTTAGTTTCTTTTCAGGAGTTGAATGCTGACTGGCATGCTGTTTTCAAAGACAGCAACAAAGCTGATGGGCTAATTTTACTCGGCTACGGAGACTATAAAGATTATGAAAGTAAGTTAAAAGAGCTTGTTGATCATGGTACGCCTTTTGTTCGTTGGGGAGCACAAACTGAAAGTGTGCAAACAACATCAATAGGTTGTGATAACTACCATGGCGGTATGCAGGTTACAGAGCATCTGATTAGCTTAGGGAGAAAGAGCTTTGCTTTTGTTGGTACAGCAAATGATAGAGCTCCTGAGTTTATGGCACGTTACCAAGGTCATTGTGATGCGATTAAACAAGCTGGGTTAGAAGTTAACTTGGAATTGCAAGAAAATGCTATTAACACAGAAGAAGCTGGCTATCAGGCTGTAAAAGCTATCTTTGCCAAGAAAGCTGATGTTGATGCTGTAGTATGTGCTAGTGATGTATTAGCTAGTGGTGCTCTAACTGCTCTGAAAGAGCTAAATTTAACTGTTCCAACAGATGTTTCTGTTGTTGGTTTCGATGATATCTTATTAGCAAGATATACCAGTCCAGCATTAACAACCTGTAAGCAAGATACAAAAGAGGCAGGTAAGCTGTTAGTAGATAAGTTAGTTGCGTTAATCAAAGGTGAAGAAGTGGATGACAGTGCAATGATTAAAACTGAGCTTGTCATCAGAGAATCTTGTGGAAAGTCATAGCTTCTTTTAAAAGCACTTATGAACAGACGATAAAACTTTTCGTATAAAACTAAAAAGGGTTGCTAAACAGCAACCCTTTTTTATTGTCTTTAATTGAGAATTTAAAGTTTAAACTCTGCAACTGATAATCTTAACTCTTCTGCTAACTTAGCTACTTCTTGTGAAGAAAGTTCTGTTTGACCTGCGCCAGTTGCTGTTTGTTCTGCAATAGCAACAATTGACTCAAGTCTTTCACTGATCTCAGAACTCACTTGGTTCTGCTCTTGCGCAGCAATTACAATTTGGTCACTCATATCATTTGCTTGGTGGACTGAGTCAGTAATACCTTCAAGAGCTACAGCAGCTTGTTCTGATTGTTCAACACAAAGCTCTGCTTGGGTCTTACTATTATTCATGACTGCTACCGCTGATTTCGAACCTTTTTGTAGTTCTTCAATCATAGCTTGAATTTCTTCTGTCGATTCTTGAGTCTTACTTGCTAATGAACGAACTTCATCTGCAACTACTGCGAATCCTCGACCTTGCTCACCTGCACGTGCTGCTTCAATCGCTGCGTTTAGTGCTAACAGGTTGGTTTGGTCAGCAACACCACGGATAACGTCTAGGATACCGCCAATCGCTGCACTGTGTTGATTTACTTCATCAATAACTTTTGATGCTGAATCAACTTCTGATGCCAGTTTGATAATAGTTTGTTTGTTAACATTAGAGATTTCTTTAACACGTTCTGCTTCTTCATCTGCGTGTTTAATGTCGCTAAGCGCTTCATTCGCTCTGTCCATTACCGCTTCAGAGGTGCTTGCCATTTCAGTTGTTGCTGTAGCCGCTTGTTCAACTTGAGAGCGCTGATCATTAATCGCCGTTGTTGATTCTTGAACAATCATTGAGGTTTCTTCAGAAGCTGTAGCTAGTTGATTTGAACGGTGAACAATACCGTTAATCAATTCTCTTAAGCTATCAATTAACGTATTACAGTTCTTAGCTAAAATACCAAACTCATCTTTCGCAGAGTCGTCCAGTTTAGTTGTTAAGTCACCTGTTGCCACTGTGTTTAATACTCGATTAACTTCTGCAAGAGGTCTAGTTACACGGATAACTGTTTGGAATGCAATAAAGATAGAAAGGATTAGTGAAACAATAATAACGATCCAGCTACTTGATACACCAGAATCAACATCATCAGTTACCTGTTCTTTCATTTGAGCAAGCTTATCGTTAACAACCTGAACTAAAGAAGCAATTGACTCTAAACCGATATCAATAAACTTATTTGTTTCTATCAATAAACGATCTGTCTCAGCAATTTGTGCCAGCCATTGTTGTTTTACATTCTGGATTGAATTGTCATCGTTTAGGATAGCAATAACTGCTTCAGTCTGTTCGACTACATCGTCAAACCCTTCGGCATCAGAGTTTGCTAGTTGGCTTTTTAACTTAGATAGGTTTTCTATAATACTAGTTTGAGTGTAGTTTAACTCGGAAATAATAACATTAACTGTACTAGCGTTTGATTCAGCTGCTAGGTCTGTAACTGCGCTTATAACACTTACCATGCCAGATTCGATGTCACTAGCTAATTCTGCAGTTTCTGCAGGAAGAGTGTTCATATCAACAAAGTCTAGAATTGTAGTAGAAGCATCATCAGCTGCCACTTCTGTTTCATCATATACGTTAACAACTTGTTCTGCTAACTCTAGAGTTCTCTTTTTCGATGAGAATAGTTGTAAAGCTTCTTGCTCAAATTGGTTGTAGCTTTCTTCTACTTGAGGAAGCGCTCTAGCTAACTCAGCATCCTTTTGAACGATTGAACGCAGCTGTTTAAAGTCAGCTTTAAATTCTTCAGCTTCGCTGTTGAATTGTTGTAGTGAGGCATTACCTTCACCTTCGCTTTTGGCGTAATACTCAACAAGTGTAGTTTTACTCATCTCAACGAACTTGCGTTGGAGCTTGCCACTTGCGTCAAGGGCTGGAACTGAAACTTGGTTTACTTGCGCTGTTGACTCTGAAATACCATTGAGCACTGTTACGGAGTTAACACCTAAAAACAGCAGTAAGGTGGACGTGATGGCAAAGCCACCAATAACTCGCATTGCAATGGTTAAATTCATATGAACTCCGAAGTTAGACTTTTTTTATTCTTATACAACAGCCTTATCGGCATAAGGCGCTAATAATTTAGTATTATTTTTCTGTCAATATAACATGCTTATAAGTCAATACCAGAGCCGATCAGTTAAGATAAATATTAATTTATCAAGCAGTCTGATATTTGCCATTATTTAAACAAGTCGTTGTGATGATGAATATAGGAGAATTCCCTAGTTTTAAACTTCATCACAGTTAAATAGTTGCCCCAAACATAACCTGTATCTAAGGCAATGATATTACTATTGTTAGTCTCTCCCATAAGGGAAGCCCAGTGGCCAAATACCCAAGTCATGTTATCAAATCGCTCGGGCTGAAAATCAAACCAAGGCATTAGACCTTGCGGATTATTTTTCGAGTATGGTTCCTCTAGCTTTTCAGGAGAACCTTTTTGGCTAAAATCAAGACAACCATCGATTGTACAAAATCTCATTCTCGTCAGTGCGTTAACTGTAAAGCGTAACTTTTCTTGTTCAGTGTTACATTGTTGCCAGTTATTGGGTTTGTTGCCATACATATCCGCTAAGAAATGAGTATAGTCTGCACTTTGCAAAATTTCGCTAACTCTGGTCGCCCACTTAACTGCTTTTTTGGAGTTCCAGTGTGGGGGCAAGCCTGCGTGAGTCATAAATCCTTGTTTTTTAGGCAAAGATTGGATTAATGGTTGATGTCTTAACCAGTCTAGGTATTTATCTAATTTGGGAGCGGTTAGTAATGGCTGAAGTAAATCTTTGAGGTTAGCTTTTTTTAGTCCATTCGCAACAGCCAGCAAGTGCAAATCGTGATTGCCCAAAACTGTTTTTATCGAATCTTGGTTTTTGTACAGAAACTTTAGAGTAGATAAAGAGTCTGAGCCTCTAGCAATAAGATCTCCAGTCAGCCAAAGTGTGTCCTTTGAACTATTAAAATCTACTTCTGCTAGGGCTCGTTGTAGGCCCTCAAAACATCCTTGAATGTCACCAATAAAGTAATGGGCCATGATAAATAATTAGTGAATTATATTAGGTACTGATAAACGGAAAACTGGAATAGGCTGCTTGAATAACTCTCCATCGGATTGCTTAAATTCATAGTGACCTTCCATAGTACCTAGCTCAGTTTCCAAAATACAACCGCTGGTATAAGTGTAACTGTCGTCGCAACCTATACTTGGTTGCTCACCAACAACACCTGGGCCTTGAACTTCTGTTTTTTTTCCATTTGCATCTGTGATCAACCAATATCGGTTTAAAAGCTGAACATCAGTATCACCTGAATTGCTAATGTGAATTGTATAGGCAAAAACGAAGCGATTGGCCGAAGCGTCAGATTGCTCTTGAATGAATCGAGTCTCAACTGTTATATCAATCATTATGGTATTAAGCTTTGTTATCAACGTAGTTGGCGATTTTAATAAACTCATCTAGCGACAAGTTTTCGGCACGTAATGCAGGATCAACTTCAAGCTGAGTTAGTTCTTCTGCTGTCATTAAATTAGACAAACTATTTCTAAGGGTTTTTCTACGCTGATTGAAAGCTTCTAAACAAACTCGATTTAATGTCTTTGGATTTGCTTGTGTTCTAAGTTCTTTGTCCTTCGGAATTAAACGAATAACCGCCGAATCTACTTTTGGTGGAGGAACAAATGCTGTTGGAGGCACTTCAATAACAGGAATAGTTTTGCAGTAATACTGAGTCATGATACTTAGACGACCATAAGCTTTGCTATTAGGTGCTGCGCACATTCTGTTTACCACTTCTTTTTGTAACATGAAGTGCATGTTTTCAATGCCATCTAAAAACTCGTACAAGTGGAATAGTAGCGGAGTTGAGATGTTGTAAGGCAAGTTGCCAAATACTTTTAGTTTCTTTTCACTATCCATAACTTGGTTAAAGTCAAACTGCATTGCATCTGCTTGATATATCTCTAACTTTTTACCAATGAAAGGATGAGTAACCAGTCTTTCAGCTAAGTCTTTATCTAGCTCTACCACTTTTAATAAGTCAGTACGTTCAGCTACAGGCTCAGTAATGGCACCTAAACCAGGGCCAATTTCTAGCAAATTATCACCTTCTTTAGGTGCTATGGCTCTTACTATGCCCTCTATAACGCTATCGTCAGTCAAGAAGTTTTGGCCAAATCGTTTACGGGCTTTGTGACCGTGGTGGATGCCTTTTGCGGGATTAGTAAACTGATTTTTTTGTTTGTTCATTACTTATTTATTTCTTAATAACTTTTCATTTGCCATGTTAACGGCGTGACTAATGGCTACTTTCATACTGCCTGTATCGGCTTCACCAGTTCCTGCTAAATCTAGAGCCGTTCCATGGTCAACAGAAGTTCTAACATAAGGTAACCCTAGTGTAATATTCACAGCGTTACCAAAACCTTTATATTTTAGTACAGGTAAGCCCTGATCGTGATACATGGCTAGAACAGCGTCTGCATCAGCCAAATATTTATGTTGGAATAGGGTATCAGCAGGTAAAGGACCAATTAAGTTCATACCTTGCTTGCGCAAAATGTCTAATGTCGGCTCAATAATTTCGATTTCTTCTTTACCTAAATGGCCACCTTCGCCTGCGTGAGGATTTAACCCACACACTAATATTTTAGGTTCTTGAATACCAAACTTCAGTTGTAGCTCGTCGTGTAAAATCGTGGTCACTTTACTTAATCTTTCTGGTGTAATGGCCATAGAGACGTATTGCAACGGTATGTGAGTTGTTACTAAGGCAACTTGTAAGCCATCCGTTGCTAACAACATTACTACATCAGCTGTATTGGTATGATTTGCAAAAAATTCGGTATGACCGCTAAAAGGTACACCCGCTTGGTTAATAATACCTTTGTGGACAGGACCCGTAACGACTGCATCAAAGGTATTGTCCATGTTACCTTGGCTAGCTATGGTTAGAGTATCAACCACATAATGGCCGTTATTCTCATTCAGTTGACCAGGTATCGCAGGCTCTTCAAGTTTGTGTTCGAGAACAAACAACTCACCAGGAGTGTGTTTCTCCGGTGGATGTTCTGCATTAAAGTCTTTCAGTTTAATTGAAAGACCTAATTGTTTTGCCCTGTCTTGAAGTAACTGCTTGTCCGCAATAGCAATAAGCTGAGCAGACCAATCGAGTTGAGCAACCTGCAAGCATATATCAGGACCTATACCAGCAGGTTCTCCAGGAGTAATTGCAATACGGCTTATCATAATTACTCAGTCATAACCTCAATAAATGCCTCGTCCCTGATTTCTCTTAGCCAGTTCTCTGCTTCTTCAGAGAATTTTCTCTTGTATAAGATTTGGTAAGCTTGGTCTTGCTTGCTCTTTTCAGTAGCGTCCGATGTTCTTTCATCTTGTAGTTGTACAATATGCCAACCAAACTGTGAGCGGAATGGCTGACTAATTTCACCTTTCTCTAAGTTTGCTAATGTCTCTTTGAATTTAGGTGCATAAATTTCAGGATTTGCCCAGCCAAGTTCGCCGCCCTTAAGTGCTGAACCTGGATCTTCAGAATGCTCTTTAGCTAAGTCAGCGAATTCTTTATCACCTGATTTAATTTGTTCTAAAAACTCAGTTAAGATCTTCTTAGCTTTGTTTTCGCTTAAGATAATTGAAGGTTCGATGAGTATATGTCTGGCCATAACTTCTTTAACTTCTACTACTTGGCGGCCACGAACATCGAGAATTTTAACTATGTGGAAACCAGCCCCTGAGCGCAGCGGACCAATTAAATCACCTTTCTTTTTACCTTTTACTCCCTCAGAGAACAGAGTTGGCATTTCATTGATGCCCATAAAGCCCCAGTCACCACCTTCTAATGCTTTAGCACCAGATGAAGATGCGATAGCAACCTTTTTAAAGTCAGAACCATCTTCTAATAGTTTCAAAACTTTATCTGCAACTTCTTTTTTAGTGTTTATCGCTTCTTGTGAAGCTTTGCTCTCAACGTTAATCAAGATATGACCGATTTGGTATTCTTCTTTATCAGATTGTTGAGCCATTAAATCAATAAGCATATTTATCTCTTGCAGAGACACATCTACTCTTCGGTGAACATTAGCTCTACGAACTTCATTAATCGCAATGTCATTTCTTAACTTTTCGCGATAACGCTCGTAACTTTCACCTGAGTTGGAAATTGATTGGCGCAACTGTTCAATTGTTTGATTCTGATTTGCTGCTATGTTTTGCAATACTGAGTCTAAGTGAGCATCACTGATTTGAATCCCCATGCGCTCCGCAAATTGCAACTGAATATTATTTACTACTAATCTATCTATGGCTTGTGTTCTGAGTGCTCGGTCAGATGGCAAAGATTGATTATTCTTTAAAGCTGTAGCTTTTACGTCTTTGATGATGGCGTTAATCTCGCCTTCTAAAATAACACCGTCGTTTACTACAACAGCAACATGATCAATAGGCTTAGCTTCAGCCATAACCTGTGGTGCGATAAACAAACTGCACAACAAAGGTAAAATTGATTTGTTCATGATTTAATATCTCTTTCTTATTTTGTAATTAAGTACGGATGGCGATAGGCAAATACACTACTAGAGAATAGCTCAGCTACACTCGATGATGAGTCGCCACCTAGACCACTTATTTTGAAATTAATAGATATGCCATTGTCATATTCAATGGCTGAAGTTTGGTCGTAATCAACTTGGTTTAAGTCAACCACCACTTGCCTTTTCGCAGCTATTTGCACACTCCAACAACAAGAGCGATATTCAACGCCTAACAATGCATCCATAGTGTTATTAGTTTCTGCATCGTAGTGATAACTTGCTGCTATAGCCCACTGTGGATTCACTTGATAACTTGCGAAAAAGCCACTTTGATTTATCTTAGTATCGGCAATATTGTCTGCATATCTATGGTTAATTTGCAGGTTTTTATCCTTAGCTAACCAATAGTCTAAAGAAACAAAGGCCGAATCCATAACTTCATTTTCTCTATTGTATAAAAGGCCTCCGTCAATCTGCCAGTTATCCGACAATTGACCAAACCATTCTACAGCGATTGAAGCCTTTGAGTCGTCAATGATCTCATTAGTTCCATCAAAGTTTTTAAACTTAAAAATTTGTGCAACACCAAAACGCAGTAACTCTTTGTTATTTTCGTCGAAGATACTTGTTGAGAAACCTAATGTTGCTTGATCCATAGCTGCGATTCTATCTATACCTGAATAGGTATTATCTCTGAATAGAGAAAAGTAGTCTTCCTTCAATAACTGTGAGTCGTACAAGCCTATGTTCGATTGATCAACATTTTCCGCGTAGACGTACTGGACTTTAGGTTCTAACGTTTGCCTTACCTTTTTACCAAAGTAAGTGCTTTGTTTTTCGAAGTTTAATCCAGCTAAAATCCTGTGTTTTACTATGCCGCGGTCTATGTCCTCTTCTTCGCCCGTTAGTTGGTTTCTTTGCTTATAGTGAGTAGATAAGTAACTTGTTGATATCAACAGTTGATAAGCAGGTGTATACCAATCAGCTACTAGTTCTGGAGCTAAGTGAAGACGGTGAACTTCGTCAATATCAAAGGTGTTGTGTCTGAAGTAGGTATACTGCGAGTCAAAATTGGCTCTAAGTAATTTTGAATATTCATCTGTTTGCCAATTTGCAGATAACTGTAAAGGAATACCATAAGACGCAGTTTGTGGCCCAAGCTCCTTAATGTTTTGCGATAACAACTGAAAATCAAAGTTATTGCTGTAATAGTTTAAAGATAAAAAGTTATTTAATTGCGTATCAGATTTATGATGATAGTCACTACCAAACTCACTTAAGTAGTTGTCGTCGCCTAAGTCTGTATTCTGAATTGTTAAATGCCAATTATCTGACCAGCTTGATTCATGTTGCCAATATGCTAAGTAACGGCTACCAAGTTGTGTATCGCTCTCATCTTCATTTAAATATTCTAACTGTAAGATGTTTTCACTTGTTTCTGACAGATGACGTAAATTACCTTTCCACATCAAGCCTTTATAAGACATATACTGAGGAGTTAAAGTGAAGTCATAGTTCGGTGCTAAATTGAAGTAAATAGGTTGCTCGTAATAGGTTCCGAATGCATTAGTAGAGCCGAACTTAGGAAATAACAAACCTGACTTTCGGTTATCTAGAACAGGAAAAGTAATGTAAGGAACCCAAAGTACAGGTATTCCACCAATCTTAAATGTTGTATCCCAAGCTTCACCCCAGCCTTCAGTTTGGCTGATGCTTATTTCGTCTGACGACATAAGCCAGCTCGGATCATCTCCCGGACAAGTCGTAAATGTTGCTTCAGTTAATAGAAGCTCTGACGTATCTTTAATTGAGAAACGACTAGCTTCGCCTCTACCTGTGTTAAAGCCAAGCTGATACTTAGCCTGTTGTAATTCGAATTCTCTGTTGACTTCGTCTACTAGAATTGATTCGCCACTTACACTTGCTGCGGCTGCACTCAGTTGGACATGCCCATCAGCACGGAACTGATTTGTTTCCTCATTAAAAATAGCAGAATCAGCTTTGATGGTTTGGTCTTGTTGATGAATAACAACATCACCGTAAAACTCAGCCAATTTATCTTTGATTAAGTCAGCTTTTTTACTGGTTACCCAAACTTCATCTTCCACTACCGATAGTTTCTGCACCGGTTTAGCAACTGGTGATGTTGGAAAACACAGTGTTTGATGAGGAACAGGCGTTTCCTCCGCTGCCATAGAGAAAGGGCTTAAAACTAGAAAAACAAATAAACTACTTTTTGCCAAAACAAAACTTCTCATTTGAAAAATGCCGACTTAACCACACATATAGTGTTATTATCTAAAAACTAAAACCGTGAAGTCTATCTGATTTTTTATGGCGATACCATAATGGGATAGGTGAATTAGTATTAATTAAAGAGATTGTCGTGACAGGTAAAATTGCAGGCTTATTTTTTGGCATTTTGTTAACTCGAAATATTCTTGGTGGATTAGTTGGATTGTATCTAGGACATCTGTTTGATGGAGCAATGAAAAGACTCGCAAATAGAGAAAAAGTAGAGGAGTGGCTAGTAAGTGACGACTCCAAGCAATCTATATTTTTCTACACCACTTTTTCTGTTATGGGACATGTAGCCAAAGCTAGTGGAAAAGTGACGCAAGAGCACATTCAAACTGCAACAGAGTTTATGGCAACTATGCGACTGTCGGAAGAACAAGTTGCAGAAGCAAAAGAAGCGTTTCGCGAAGGGAAGTTACTCGGTTTTCCATTAAAAAATAAAATTAAATTGTTTAAAAGATACTTTGGTGACCGCCGAGATTTGACTCAATTTTTTTTAGAAATTCAGATTCAAACTGCCTACTCTGATTCTGTTTTAGAAGCGGCCGAATATGATTTGCTGCTTAACATAGCTAAACAGCTGGGCTTTTCTAAAAAAGAACTTACACAGCTTATTGCTATGTGGGAAGCTGAACTTAGATTTCAACAATTTAAAAAGCAAAAAGAAGAAAAAAACCGCAAATATCAAAGGCAAAGAGATTCTTCTAGGCAACAAAGTAGAGCTGAACCTGAGCGTCCTTCATTACTAGATGCATACGCTGTGTTAGGCGTATCAGATCGCGACTCAGAAAAAGATATCAAAAGAGCGTATAAAAGGCTGATGGCTCAAAATCATCCTGATAAATTAGTTGCTAAGGGATTACCTCCTGAAATGATGGAAGTAGCGAAGCAAAAAACACAGGATATTCAATCAGCTTATGAAATAGTGAAAAAGCATCGTAAGCTCTAAACTAATTACTCCTAGACTAATTTCACAGAGGCTATTTACATAGTCTCTGTAGTAGGTTTGTATTCTTTACCAGTATAAATCCTAAAATACACCATTCTCGTTTCTAACTTTTCCTCCAACCATTAAGACATAGAGCCTCATTGAGAAGTTCAAACCTTGGATTGTGTCCCAATGCTCAACTAATTTTCCCTCTTGGACTTTCCATGTATCAATAATATTAAATCCTTGTTGTTCATTGCCTCTGTGCTTGGTTTTCAAAGTTGCATGAGAGTGAAGTATAACGTGCTCACCGTCGACATAAATATGTTTAACATCGTAGCTAAATTCGGGCGATGTTTTGGTTAAGTCCTTAATAGTTTTCACTACGCCTGAAATCCCGTCTTCAATCGTACGATTATGTTGTTTGTACTCTTGTTGTCCAAAGCGAGATATCACTTCGTCAAAGTTATGGTCATTCATGATTAATTGGACAAAGTTCACTACTAGTTTTGCTTTTTCTTTTTGTGAGTCGGTCCAATGGGGTTTGGTTAATGCGTTTAAGTCGATTTTAGCTATTGACATATTTGCTCCTATTTAGCTTGCGAATTGCAAGTTAAAATAATTGATTGCAAAATGCAAGTTAATTACAATGAGGAAGATTTAAAGGAGAACAATAATGCCTGGCCGTTCAAATTGCCCAATTTCTCACTTGCTCGACATAGTGGGAGATAAATGGAGTCTACTAATACTTAGAGATTTAATTTTTTTTGATAAAAAATCTTATTCAGAGCTGCAAAACTCTGACGAGAAAATAGCGACGAACATACTGTCGAGTAGGCTTGAGTTATTAGAACAAAGTAAACTAATAACTAAGCAGGCTGACGCAAGTGATAAGAGAAAAAAGGTGTATAAGCTAACTAAGTCAGGCGTAGATATATTGCCTATTTTGTTAGAAATGATCCTTTGGACTAGTAAACACGAACCAAGTAAGGATATCCCGTTACAACTTGTTGAAAGTTTAAAAGCGGATAGGCAAGTAGTGATAGAAGAGTTAACAAAAAGGCATACTTTTAACTAACTTTGAAAGCCATTTTGTGCAAAAAGCGCAATGCTAATGTAAAGTTTTGTATGTAGAAAACTGGTTTGTAGTAAGTATTTGTCTTTTCTGATAAAAATGATTTTGTTGTATGGGAAATAGAAAAAATATTATTTATTTTTCTCTGACCATAAGACACTTTTATTGTAAGGAAAAAAGGATTAACAATGAAAAAATTATTACTTACTACTTTAGCCATGGCTGTTATGTCATCGACTACAATTGCAAAAGAATGCAGCACCTCCAAAACAATTGATGTTGCACAGTGGCATCAAGGCACTGGATATAGCATTTCAACTGATTTATACCTGACGAATGTTTCTTCAGAAGATGTTGAAATATCTCTAAGCTATGTATTGCAAGACGGAAGTAATTATACAGAAGAAACTCAGAGTGGAACTCAGTTTCATGTGTATGGTGCATTTAGTGAACACCCAGCTATTGCTTCTGCTACATTATCTCCTGGTAAATCTGGAAAAGTAAGATTAGCGGGCTCCAGTAATTTTGATACTGAGTATTTTGGTTATATTAAACTGACTTGGGAAGCAGAAAGCTGTTTGTCTAATCCATTACGAGGAACGGTAGGGCACTCAAGTAGAGTTGGTATGAATTACACTGAAGTGAACTCAGGTAATGCTTTCTGATTAGGTTTTTGAAGAGACGCTGAGGGCGTCTCTTCTTGTTTGCTACATACCAACAGCAGTTAAAAAGCCATAAATCTCTTTAACAGCTCTTCTTCTTTGACTAGTGTAATCCATACCGTAATAAAGCTTCCTTTGTCGGTAATTAGTTTTGAAACTCTTTCTTGCTAGTTTTCGTCTGTCTTGGATATGATTAACCACCCAGCTACTGTCTTGATCTCGATACAAATCAAGCACTGGAAATTCTACTTTACTAACTTGCATATTAAAGTTGTCAGTAAGGTTTTGCTGGGGAATATGAGCACTTAACATGACTAATGCATCAGGAGCTTCGACTTTTTCTTGTTCTATTAAATTCGTTAACCAAGTACAGGATTTTCCTTGGCATATGTATAGATAAAACCCAGGATATTGCTGGGCTTCTTCCATCGCAGCTTTGAGGCGTTGCTCAATAGCATATTCCATGTTTTCAATATATTCAGCTGAGTATTTATCATCAATATAGAAGGATTTTAAGGTTACATTTTGATCTGGGATAGGCTCAGAGTCAGGTGTTTGAGCTTGAGTTATCAAGTCATTTTGCGCTTGCCATAGGTTAACTTCAGGTGCTATTACTTCGGGACTTGGCATAGTAATTAGCATATTGGTCCAGCCAATCTCAGTAAGCTGGTCATAAACTGCTGAGACTGCAGCTTGATGACCAATGGATTGCTCTACGTCAGGTAAAATAAACGCAATACCTTTTGGAAATCCGCTAGACTCTTCTTTTAATAACGAAATAAACTCATATTCTTCGGTCGATAGCGTTTTTATTTCTTTGTCTTTTAAAAAGTGTTGTATATCTAAACTTTGTAATTGTGCTTTATTGATCGGTAGAGGCTGTTCATACGTAGATGAATTAGCGGTTGCCGACAATATGATAAGCACAAAAAAAACAACGAGTTGTTTCATATAAATCACTGGTGGTTAAAGACAATTAATTTTATTATCGGCGCCATTAGGAAAAACTAAACCAAGTTTTAAGATCACGAGAATGAAATATCAAAATATCGCCGAGTTTAAACACGGTGAAAAAAGCAAAATTGGTGTGTTGTTGGTTAATTTGGGAACGCCTGAAGCTCCGACTGCAAGTGACTTGAGAGTATACTTAAGAGAGTTCTTATCCGACCCTAGAGTCGTTGAAGTGCCGCGACTCATTTGGTTTTTTGTCTTAAATTTAATTATTTTAACTTTTAGACCAAGACGTTCGGCCCAAGCCTATGCTTCTATTTGGCAAGAGCAAGGCTCGCCATTATTAATTAATAGTTTGAATATCACAGACAAAGTCCGAGCAGCTTTGCCAGCTGAAGATTTTGTTGTTGAGCTTGCCATGAGATATGGGAATCCATCAGTAGAAAGTACAATAGCAAAAATGGAAGAGCAGGGAATAGATAAACTTTTAGTTTTACCTTTGTATCCACAATATAGCGCAACAACAACTGCTTCTACTTTTGATGCTATAGCTAAGTCGTTTATGAAAAAAAGACGATTACCTGAATTAAGATTTGTTAATCAGTATTGTGACAACGATTTGTATATTGAAGCTTTGGCTAATTCTGTTAAGTCACATTGGGAACAACATGGCAAAGCCGAAAAACTCATTTTGTCTTATCATGGAATTCCTCAGAACTACTGGGATAATGGCGACCCATACCCATGTTTTTGCCACAAAACAACTCGATTATTAGCAGAAAAACTTGGTTTGTCTGACGATGAAATCATGACTTGCTTCCAGTCTCGCTTTGGCCGTCAAGAGTGGGTGAAACCATACACAGATGTAACTTTGAAAAGCTTGCCAGCTCAAGGTGTTAAGTCTGTTCAAATCATGTGTCCAGCATTCTCAGCAGATTGCTTGGAAACACTTGAAGAAATTGAAGAAGAAAATAAAGAGTACTTTATCGAAGCTGGAGGAGAGTCATATCAATACATTCAGTGTTTGAATGATGGTGATAAACATATTCAAGCATTAATTTCTGTTATTGAACAGCATAGTCAAGGATGGAGTGCTAACTTCGATAAACAACAAGAAGAGCGTTTTCAAACTTTAAAGCAAAAATTAAAATAGACGTCTATACGTCCTTACCTCTCTATGTTACATTGCCAGTCTATATTTTAAAGGCTGGCAATTATGACAACTCAAACTATCAATCAATCCAGAGGATTAGCACTGGCGCCTTTGGTTTTATTTGTCACAATCTTTTTGGGCACAGGCGTATATTTACATTATCAAGGCGTTGATTATGCGTTTTATCAACTACCCGCACCTGTAGCTATCTTACCTGCTATTGTTTTAGCTCTTTTTATCGATAAAAAACTAAGGGCAAACTCCCTAGATAATAGTCTTACTTCACTTATTGCAGGAATGGGCAATAACAAAGTGATAACTATGTGCCTTATTTATCTACTAGCTGGAGCTTTTTCTTCTGTAGCCAAGGCGTCAGGTGGTGTAGATGCTGTAGTTTATCTTGGTTTAGATCTTATCCCTGCACCATTGGTAGTTGCCGGATTATTTTTAATCTCAGCAATAGTGGCGACTGCGATGGGAACGTCAATGGGAACCATAGGTGCAATAGCACCAATCGCAGTTGGACTAACTGGAAGTATTAGTATTGACCCTGCAATTATTGCTGGTGCAGTTGTTGGCGGAGCTATGTTTGGTGACAACCTCAGTTTTATCTCAGATACCACTATTGCTTCTACTAGGACTCAAGGAGCTGAGTTGAAAGATAAGTTTAGAGAAAATCTTATTTTTGCCATTCCTGCAGCGATTATTTGTTTGATCATTTATACCTACCTAGGTTATCAAACACCTGCTGAAATAACGGCAGAAAAAGAAGTAAATCCAATATTAGCAATACCTTATTTTATGATCATCGTATTAGCGATTTCAGGAGTAAATGTATTTTTAGTATTGCTATTAGGCGTATTGTTTTCTGCTCTAACCGGAAGTTTCGTTAGCGGTTATGAACTCGCTAACTTAGGGAAAGACATATATGCGGGCTTCTCATCAATGCAGGAGATCTTCTTACTAAGTATGTTAATTGGTGGCTTGAGTGAGTTGATGAAACAACAAGGTGGATTAAACTACCTAGTTGATAAGTTAAATAAAGTTTTGCATCTATTTACTAAGCATAAAGACGGTCCTTCCAATCAAGCTGCTATTGCTGGATTAGCTTTTAGTACCAATTTAGCAGTAGCGAATAATACTGTAGCCATCATTATCACTGGTGATACGGCTAAACAATTAGCGGATGAAGGAAATGTTGTTCCTAAGCGTAGCGCCAGTCTGTTAGATATATTTAGTTGTATAGCTCAAGGTATTGTTCCTTACGGTGCGCAAGCATTGTTAGCAGCTGCAACGTTCAGCTTGTCGCCTTTAGATATAGTAAGTCATGTTTGGTACTGTTATGTGTTAGCTGTAGTAAGTGTGATAGTGATTAAGGTGAGAAGTCGTTAGTGGACTTCCTCTTATTTAGGACGGGTCATTATGAATAAAAAAAGGGTTGCCATTGGCAACCCTTTTTTTGCGTTTTGTAAAATGTACTTACTTAGACAAGACTTTAGCAACAGACTCTGCAAAATAATCAATATTATTGCTATTTACGCCAGCAATGTTCAGACGGCTAGAGCCAACGATGTAGATAGCATAGTCACGTTTTAATTCTGCAATAGCGTCTTTATTAATACCTAAAAATGAGAACATACCGTGCTGCTTGGCAATAAAGTCGTAGTTACCTGGTACACCTTTTTCTTTAAACTTATCAACGATAAGTGTACGCAATGCATTAATACGGCTGCGTTTCTCATCTAGTTCTTGGTGCCATAAAGCAGTTAGTTCTGGATTACCTAAGATAGTTGCTACTACCGCAGCACCGTGTGCAGGAGGCATAGAATAGATAGCTCGAATTACTGAAAGAGCAACTGAATTTGCTACTTCTGTTTGTTCAGCATCAGCACCTACAATACTTAGTGCGCCAACACGATCACGATATAGGCCAAAGTTTTTAGAACATGAAGAACAAACGATAAGTTGCTCTACTTGGTCTGCAAGTAGGCGAATGCCAGCTGCGTCTTGCTCTAAGCCTTCACCAAAGCCTATATAAGCTGCGTCAATTAAGAATGTAAATCCTTGCGCTTTTGCTAAGTCTGCAACGGCTTGCCATTGTTCTAAATTCAAGTCCATACCACTTGGGTTATGGCAACAAGCATGGAATAAAACAACGTCACCAGCTGGTACTTGTTTTAAAGCTTCTAATGTTTGTTCAAACTTTAATCCCATAGTTTCAAAGTCAAAGTATGGAAATTCTTTTACTTCTAGGCCGGCTGCATTGAAAATACTGATGTGGTTTGCCCAAGTCGGATTTGTTACCCAAATAGTTGCATCTGAATTACAGCGTTTGATGAACTCTGCTGCAACTCTCAATGAGCCTGTACCACCAGGTGTTTGAGCTGTTTTAACTCGATTTTCTGTTAGTACCTTGTGGTTTGCGCCAAAAATTAATTGAGTCATAAGCTCATTGTATTGCACGTCACCAGCCATACCTAGATAAGCTTTACTATCCTGAGTGTTAAGTAAGTGTTCTTCCGCTTTCTTAACCGCTTTTAATACAGGAGTGTGGCCTTGCTCATTCTTGTATACACCTACACTTAAATCCACTTTATTCGGATTAGTGTCGGCACGGAATTCTGCAACTAAACCAAGGATAGGGTCGGTAGGAACGGGTTGTAACTTACTAAACATGGAACATTCTCTATATGTTATTTTGCTGTTGTCATTATTTTTGAAAGCACAGTACAGACTGCTTCAAATTTCTGTTGAACTTCCAAATCGAATATATTTTCTTTAAAAGATTCTGCATCAATGATACCAAGGATTTCTGGTTCTTGCTGCTCTGAACGGCTATTTATATCAGAAAAAATTGGCCAACATAACTCACTTTTTACTTTTGGATCACAAGTATAATACTCACCACCTTCAGCACGATACTGCTCGACACTATTTATTAGTTTTTTCTCACCAGTTAAACCTACAGTGGAGTTGTTGCTAAGTGTCGCAAATTCTTTATTAAGAGGGAATTCTGCTCTGCTAGGCGCACCAAAGTAAGCAAGTTTTGTCAGTACTTTTTCTGAACTTTTATTGGTTCTTGATAAGTAGATACCAAACCAGTCAACGTTGGTATTGTTTTCTACCCAGTTTACTAGACTTTGTACTTGTGAAAGTTTTTCTAAGTCGCACTGGTCTAATTCATCGGCCAAGTTAAATGGTGTTTCATCTAACTCACCAAATAATGAGCAAGTACCACCTTCGCCTAGAAGAGGAACTTGATATTCAAGTCTAAGTTCTGGTTGATCTTGCTGGCACCAGCTTTCAATTTGTTCGATTAATTCTTTCATTTTTACTATTCTGTACATATGGACGTCTAAACGTCTTTAATGCTATTTGTTCTGAAAGGGTTTGTAAATAGCTTGGCTGATTTATTTTGACTCTAACCAGATAAAAGTTTCTATCGAGTAGCAAAGCTACCTATTTTGTATGATGAGTCTGTTAAAAATTGAATTTGAACGAATAGATAACACACCACTTTTGGAAACAAAGTGGTGTTCTAAATATTTAAGAAATAAAAAAAGAGGTGGCTTAAAAGACCGAAGGGACTAATTTAAAAGATAGGTTATGCAGATCTCATTTCCTGAATCATTATACTCAACAGTATCTGCAAGCTCTGTAAGTAATAGGTTGCCACGACCGTGCTCAGCTTCCTCTACTAATTCTTCACAGTGTTTTTCTATTACTGCAAAGCCTTTACCTGAGTCTTGAACTTCAATTCTGACAGAGCGAGTTTCAGGTAAGTAAGAGACTTTTATATCTATTTGCCCAGACTCTAAGTTTGAAAGCTTATCTTCGCGTAACAAGTAATAATCTAAGAACCCGTTTTCTGAATCTTTAATACTAGAGTCTAGTTCTAAAATACCATGATCAACGGCGTTATTATAAGCCTCTGACAATAGTAAGAATAAGTTTGATCTATGCTCTTCTACGCCTGAAATTCCCGAAATCATATCAATAATTTCGATAACAGGGTCTGAGGTTTTGAGTTGCTCGCTATTTAAGGTTAATGCGTAACTATGGTTGAGGTTTGAATACTTAGTTGTTTCATGATTCATCGCTGAGTTTACAGCTTTACAACGCAAACATATTATCGATATGTCGTCATCTCTCTCTGCATCGCCGCGGAACTCATTTAAAGGATCGATAATTTTATCTAAGCAATCAACATCCGGATTATTTAACAAGTTTATTAACCTGTCATAACCAAACATTTCTCGCTCTGAATTAAACGTTTCAACAATACCGTCGGTAAAGACGATTAAGCGTTCAGTCTCGGTTACTGAATAATTTAGCGTATTCAATTCAAATTCATCATCTTCTAGTACCCCAAGTGCCATATGTTGCGAATTAATTGTTTGGCCAATTCCCGTAACATCGTCGACTAGGTACATATCAGGTGTACCACCTGCCCAGATTGATAATGTTTTACCCGAGGCATTGAGCTCAATAATTGCTGCTGCACAAAACATATCATCAGGCAATAAGTTAAGCAGGATCTTATTAACTTCCTGTGCTATATCACCAACAGCCATACCTTTACGGGCCATTGAATAAAATGTTCTAGACACAGGTAAAGTACCAACAGCGGAAGATAGACCATGTCCAGTAAAATCCCCCATCAGGATATACAAATTACCAGTAGGTCCAACTTCAACGAGCAAGATATCACCATTAAACATAGAGGCTGGTGATAAATAAAACTCTAATAACTCAGGGTCTTTATAGTTGCCAGCCAGTGCTCGGTTAAATATATGCTCGACAATTTGGTGTTCACGTTCTGTTTGTAAACGATGGTAGTCTAGCTTTTTCTTCTGCTCATAAGTTTTAATACTTAAATCTCGAATACGAGCATGAGCTTTTATTTTTGCTTGAAGAATGACTCGGTCAAACGGTTTATTGAGGAAATCATCACCGCCAACGTCTAAACATCTTTTCAGACTTTCTTGATCGCCAAGAGCAGTGATGAAAATAATAGGTAAATACACTTCACCTGAAAGTTCTTTAAGCTTAGGTGCTGTTTCATAACCATCTAGGTTTGGCATAACAACGTCAAGCAAAACAAGGTCTGGAGACTCTTCTTTACACTTCTCTATAGCTTGATAACCATCATTTGCTAAAACAACTTCGAATCCTTCATGCTTAAGCATGTGTTGGAGCAAATTTCTGTTTAGCTCCTGATCATCAACAACAAGAACTTTCAAGTAACGCTCCTATTAATCTATATCGAACTTTTTGTCGAAACGAGATATTTGCAAAATCTTCTTAATTTGTGGGCGACAGTTAGATATCTTAATTTTGTTAACTTTGCCTGATAACGACTTTTGCATGTTCAACAACATGCCTAAAGCTGAACTGTCCATGTAATCCGTTTCTCTCAGGTCCACAATAACGGCTTCAAGATTTCCTTCAATATTCGAGTAAGCATTTCTGAAATCTTGTACAAAGTTGAAATCGAACTTTCCCTTGATCTCAATAGTAAAGATTTGGCCGTCTGCGGAGGTAGACGTGGATAAACTCATCAAAGTACTCCTGTATCGTTTATTATTCACTACTTGTAACCAAGCGTAATCTCGTCCTTGCTAAAAATCCAGCTTAAAATCAGTTATTAGCAGAATTAATTAATGGTTTATTATTAAGTGTGTTAAATTCAAACAAAATAGAACAGGCATTGAGGTAAGAATGTCAGATTGGCAGGATCAACTGAGCAAACTTGTGTATTCTACTGATGGTGGGAAGGTAGAAGAGAAAGAACAAAAGCCAGAAGTGATAGGACAGGCTTTTAAAGATGGAATGATAAAGATCTCTCGCCAGACTAAAGGAAGAAAAGGAAAAGGCGTTGTTGTTATCGAAGGCATAGAATTGCCAGCAGAAGAGTTTAAAAAAACGGCGCAAGCAATTAAGAAAAAGTGCGGCACAGGAGGTGCAGTTAAAGGGGACACAATAGAAATTCAAGGAGAAGACAGGGATAAGGTTAAACAAGTACTTGAGTCATTAGGTTATAAATGTAAATTTGCTGGTGGCTAGAAACTAACTATAGTTCCTTGTGGAATATCAATATTATAAAGAAAGAAGTAAATGTCAGATTTAACACCTTCGGATCTATCAATTCTTTTGGTAGAACCTTCAAAAACACAGCAGAAAATAATCGCTAAGCATTTAGCAGATGAAGATATTAGTAACATTGAGTTTGCTGAAGACTTACAACAGGCATTAGCAAGTTTAGAGCTGCGCGTTCCTGACTTAGTTACCAGTGCTATGCACTTTCCAGATGGCAATGCAATGGAGTTAGTAAGTAAACTTAAGCAGAATCCTAGAACTGAAGATATTCCTTTTATGCTTGTATCGAGTGAGCATAGAAAAGAACAACTAGAAGAGTTCAGACAGTCAGGCGTTGTTGCTATTTTGCCTAAGCCTTTCACAAATAAAGATTTAGGTATCGCGATTAATTCGACATTAGATTTATTAACCGCAGACGAACTTGAGTTGTCATACTTTGATGTGCAGTCATTACGTGTTCTTGTTGTTGATGATAGTAAATTAGCTCGTAAATTCGTTTCTCGAGTTCTCAACAGCTTGGGTATTGAAAGACTTACTGAAGCAGCGGATGGTTCTGAAGCAATTGAGTTACTAAAAGAAAATATGTATGACTTAGTAGTGACTGACTACAATATGCCGGAAGTGAATGGTAAAGAATTAACTGAATATATACGTACTCAATCTGAACAGTCCCATATTCCAGTATTGATGGTGAGTTCAGAAGCAAACGAAACTCACTTAGCAAACATTGAACAGTCTGGTGTAAATGCAATGTGTGACAAACCGTTTGAACCAGAAAATGTGAGAAAAATTTTATATCGCCTATTGGAAGGTGAGGAATAATCCCCATATCCATGTTTTATCGCATGCATTGCTTAAATTATCACTCGCTTGCATGCGACGTTTAAATTGATACAAAGAGAACAAATTCATGTCAAAGTACAATACTGTAGAATTACAAGCGAGTTATGGTATCGGTCGCCAAATCGGTGATCAGGTAGCATCAAACCCATTCGAAGGCCTAGATGCAGACGCAGTTGCACAAGGTGTAATGGATGCACTTAAAGGCGAAGAGATGGCGGTTGAGGTTGAAGACCTACGCGCTGCTTTTGGTGTGATTAACGAGAGAATGCAAGCAGAACAAGAAGCGAAAGCAAAAGAAGCGTCTGCTGCAGGTGTTAAATTCTTAGAAGAAAATGCTAAGAAAGACGGCGTGACAGTTACTGAGTCAGGTTTACAGTATGAAGTATTAACAACAGGCGATGGTGAAAAGCCAACAGCTGATAGCACTGTTAGAACTCATTATCACGGTACACTAATTGACGGTACTGTATTTGATAGCTCTTATGACCGTGGTCAGCCTGCAGAATTCCCTGTTGGTGGCGTGATCAGAGGTTGGACTGAAGCATTACAAATGATGACAGTTGGTTCTAAATGGCGCCTAACTATTCCTTACGAATTAGCATATGGTGAGCAAGGTGCTGGTGGCGCAATTGGTCCATTCCAGACTCTTGTATTTGATGTAGAGTTATTAGAAATTCTTTAATAACCTTATTAAACAGTTTATCTGTATTATAGAAAATCCCTGCTAACTAATTAGCAGGGATTTTTTTATGCGTTAGCTGGCCTTCAACAGTTTGTTCCAAAAGCTTGTTTTTGAGGTTTTAGGTAAACAATCAAAGTCTTCTAGAGAAACGTAGTTGGCACTTTCTCGCTTACACTTAAAATCTCCACTAACAACGTCAAATTCATAGCCTTGCGACCACTCATTTGCATTTTCAACAACTTGTTTGACAGCTTTGACAATAAACCTTGCTTCTTCATTTGTTGATGTTGGGTGTAGTGATATGCGTACCCAGCCAGGTTTTTCTGATAAGTCACCACTATCTATCTTATTGGTAATAGACTCTGAAGTAGATTTATCTACGTTAAGTAATATATGGCCGTAAGTCCCAGCGCAGGAGCAACCTCCTCGTACTTGAATACCGAACTTGTCATTAAGCAGTCTAACAATCAGATTGTAGTGAAGATCTCGAACATAAAAAGACAGAATACAAAGCCTATTAGTTATCGATTTTTCTAAAACCTCTACCTTTGGTATTTCACTCATACCTGACATTAAAATTTGTGTTAGCTCTTGCTCTCTTTGCTGAATTTTATCTACGCCCATTTGCTCTTTCAGTTTCATTGCTAACGCAACACGAATGGTTTGAATGAATCCTGGAGTGCCTCCGTCTTCTCTAACTTCGATATCGTCAAAGAAGCCTTGTTCTCCCCAAGGATTAGTCCAAGTGACAGTGCCACCACCTGGCTGATCTGGAATTTTGTTAACGTATAAAGTTTTATCAAATACAAGAATACCGCTGCTCGCAGGGCCTCCTAAAAACTTATGAGGGGAAAAGAAAATGGCATCAAGCTTTTCTTCTGGATCTTTAGGGTGCATATCAATTTCTACATAAGGAGCAGAACAAGCGAAGTCGACAAAACAAACCCCGCCATTTTGGTGCATGATCTTAGCTAGCTTGTGATAATCAGTTTTGATCCCAGTCACATTACTGCAAGCGGTAAAAGAGCCTATTTTCATCGGTCTATTTTGGTAGTTTTGCAATTGTTCAGTAAGGTCTAAAGGACAAGGTAAACCTTCAGGTGTCTTTTTGATCACAACAACGGTAGCAACACAAGCATTCCAAGTGGTTTGATTCGAGTGATGCTCCATATGAGTAATGAAAACTACTGGTTTTTCTTCTTCTGTAATGAATACTTTGTCTTGCATTTGCTCTGGAACACGCAAGCCTAACATTCTTTGTAATTTATTAATGACTGTTGTCATTCCAGAGCCTGCACAGATCAACGCGTCGTTATCATTAGCATTAACGTGCTGTTTAATGATGAGTTGAGCATCGTGATATGCGTTTGTCATGGTAGAGCCAGTAAGATTAGCCTCAGTATGAGTATTGGCTACGTATGGTCCTAACGTCTTGGCAATGAAGTCTTCTATTGGTTGGTACATTCGACCACTTGCTGTCCAATCGGCATAAAGGATGTCTTGGTTTTTGCCATTGATTAAGTGGCTTAACTCTTGGCCAATAATGTGTTGGCGAAACTGGGCAAAGTACTGTTCTAACATAATTACTCTCGTCATTAGGTGTTAGAAAAGAATTATGCGGAAAATGCTAGAAATGTTTTTTTTAATATTCGAAGAAAAGGCAAAGGGTGTAGAAAAATAGTTCAAACATCGCGGTTATTTGAAACTAAATTTCTACGAGGGGAGTTATTCATGGAATTAACAATAGTTTAATGGCACTTCAGTAGAGTATTTAATTTGCTCCATTGAAAAGCTTGAACTCACATCAGAGAATCCAGCCTTACCAATTAAACGCTTGTAAAAATCATCATAAGCTTTCATATCCGGAACATGAACTTTTAATAAATAGTCCGTGTCTCCGCTCATTCGATAAAACTCAGCGACTTCAGGAGCGTTGTCAGCAAAGTCTTTTACTGAATCTAACCACTCAGGATTATGTTGGTTGGTTTTTAAATTCACAAAAACCGTTAATCCAACATTAAGCTTTTCTGAATCTAGTAACGCTACTTTTTTACGGATTACGCCTGACTTTTCTAGTTGCTGAATTCTTCTCCAGCAAGGCGTTTGGCTTAAACCAACTTGCTCTGAAATTTCAGCCAATGACATTGAAGAGTCTTGCTGCAAAATAGCTAAAATATGCTTATCAAAGTTATCCAATATTCTGACCTCAATTAAACTTAGGTAAAGTGAAGCCTCACACGTTATATGACGTGTTGAAATTGGGCTTCACCGATAATTTGAAATGATAAAAGCGACTAAGCTTTTTCCCATTTTATGGATGTAGATAACTTTTCTCGCCAGTTATCTACGGAGTCTTCCTTGTCAGTGACTATCAACATATCTGCTTGTTGAAATTGCACACTTTCGCCTTGGAACTCACCATCACTAAATGGGTTATTTGTTTTCATTCCTGAACCAGAAGGCACAAAGAAAACAGTAACTGGGCTAGACTCACCCTCTAATACGACATGTAAACTCTTAACGCCACCAAAATAGCAATAGTTGGCAAACTTAATTGGCGCAACATCAGATGTCATTTGAGCGCCAAATGATGCTAGTTTTAGGTTTAACTGTTCTGTCGTATAAGAAGCTTCATCATGCAGATGTTCTATTTCTGCGTGAATATGAGCTAATGCATGTTCCCCTAAACTATCATGTCTAGGTGAAACCCCAACCATTTGAAACGTTAAACCAATAGTAAAAGCTACAGAGGCCGCAATAGCTAAATGCATTCTCGACTTACGCTTTTGAGCCTGTTGAAAGTCAATAGTCTGAGATAACAATACTCGATCTGCAAGATTGTCTGGCACATCTATATTTAATGCATTTGTTAAGCTCTCATCAAACTGCTGCATTTCAGTTTTAAACTTAGCCATTGCCGGATCTTGTTGACAGGCATCTACTATATCCTGCTCATTGTCATCAGGATTGGCGTAGATACGTCGACGGAATGTTAATTCATCCATTTTCTACCCCCTTAAATTCTTGATCTTTCTCTAATACTTCTTTCAATTGGTTTCTTGCTCTAAATAACCTTGTCATTACCGTGTTCTTATTCAATTCTAAGATGCCAGCAATTTCTTCACCTGAAAAACCACCTACAACTTGCAACAGTAAAGGCTCTCGATATTCAGGCTCAAGCTTAAATATTTGCCTTCTCAACAAGTGATTTTCCATCTCTTGTTCTGTACTAGTAGAAATAGTGTCAGGCACATAGGTGTCTTCGATGTCTACCAGATCAAATTGTTTACGTTCAAAGCGACGTGCGTTTTCTCTTCGTAAAATAGTGATCAACCAAGGTTTAGCCGCAGCTTCATCTTTCAATGACTCTAAGCCGCGCCATGCCCTCAAAAAGGTCTCTTGCACTAAATCTTCAGTTACACTAGCATCGTGACACAGCCAATAACCATAGCGATATAAGTCTTTGCTATAGGCTCTGACAAGTGCCTCGTATTTCGTTTGTTTTGCTTTCATGTCTAATATGACCTGAGAGCGATTCAAAAAATTTCTCATAACAACAAATTATTTTTAATTTTGTACATAAATTAAATTAATGGAGAAATAATACAAGTTCTTGATTTGTTCTTACACTAAAGTTTTAATGCGCTCGTCTATTTTATTTGAAGGTATATCGATGCGAGCAAATCGCTTTTCTCAAACATTCAGTTTTTGTGTCATGTCTTTGGTGAAGATACTGTCGTATCCATTTTTTTGGTTCGACATAAAATGGTTGAGTAAAAAACAGCAAGAAGAACTTAGCCAAGTGCGACTCATTGTCTTGCTAAACCATACAAGTTTGTATGAAGCACTGTTTGTTAGATTGGCTCCGTATCGCTATTTATGGAGAATTGCTCGTCACCTAATGGTTCCTGTTGCAGATATCACAACTAAGAGACCTTTGGTTGGAAAATTCTTTCACGCGCTATTACCTGGCGTTGTTCCTATTAGTAGAAAGCGAGATGATTCTTGGACCCAATTTATAGAACGAATAAATGATGAAGCGATTGTGGCTATTTTACCTGAAGGAAGAATGCGTCGACATGACGGTAAAGATAAACACGGTAATGAAATGTCAGTACGCACAGGGGTAGCTGATATTATTGAGAAGTTAGATTCTGGCAACATACTATTTATATACAGTGGTGGTATGCACCATATTCAAATTCCAGGACAACGTTTTCCAAGATTGTTTAAAAAAATAAAAACCAATATGGAAATCATTTCAGTGGAAGATTACAAAGATGCATTGCATCACCCTGAAACGAAAACTAGAAAAGTTGCTTTCGTACGAGATATTCAAGCTAGGTTAGAAGAATCGACACCTTTTTGTGAACATCAGCCGTACAACCAAGATAACACCAGATAATAAATTTAACGTTCATGACAAACGGTGCGGATAAGAAACTTTGGCTAGTTAAGTACGTTTTCCGAAATCTCAAACAAACTTTTGAGATATATCTCACAGCAAACATTTTTCAGTTTGCCATACTAAACTAAACATATTGGTGAGTGAGTGGCGTAAAGCCAACAATAATAATGACAGATATAAAGAACTCATTAGAAAAGATAAGAGCGGCATCTAAAATGTTGCAAGAAAATGACTATTCAGCTAATTCTGATGAAGAAAAAATTCAGAGTTTACGTGATACCTTATTTGAAATTAATCAAGGTATTGAGAAGCTGAAAGAAGGTGTAAGCCAAGCTGAGAAGTCGCCAATTCGATTTAATAAATAGCCTCTAAGACAATAACTTAATTAAAACGCTCGATAATTTGTCGAGCGTTTTTCTATAAGTAACAAAAGTTCAGTTTTAATTCAGCTCTGTAATTAACCACTGAGACAAACTCGCTTAAATAAGAGCACTTAAATATGAGCACTTAAATTAGCGCACTTGAGTTGAATGACCTAGTTAGCGTTTTCATTTACGCAAGTTCACTGTTACCTTAGCTCCACCGAGTGAACTCTTGTTAATAGTTAACTGACCTTGGTGCCAATGAACAATTCTACTTACAATTGCTAAGCCCAAACCAAAACCGCCACTATTTTTATTTCGACTCTTTTCCAGTCGAGTAAATGGTTGAAGTACCTTTTCAATCTTTTGTTCGGGAATGCCTACACCGTCGTCTTCGACTGCAATAGATATCTCATTAGCTTGTTCTTTTAATGTGACTCGTATTGTGGAAATACCATATTTTTGGGCGTTAACGATCAAATTTTGTATTGCCCGTTCAAGCAAATGACCATCGCAAAAGTACAATATTCCAGAAGGTATCTCTGAACTTATATTCAAGGCAGATAAGGGCATTAACTTTTCGATTAAATTAGTTAACAAAGAAGACAGTTCAACTTCTTGTTTGTCTAGCTCAACTTTATTATTTTCAATCCTGCCAAAAGACAATAAGTTATCTAAAAGCTCTTCAATTTCTCTTATATCAGAAACTAGACTTTGTTTTGTCGCTTGCAAGTTTTCGCCTTGGTTACCATTTTGTTGCATCATAGCGACAGAAAACTTCATTCTTGCGAGAGGTGTTCTAATATCGTGGCTAACAGCATGGATCATTTGTTTTTGAATGGTGATCAATTCGGTAATTCGCTCGGACATACTGATTAAAGCTCGATACATAGGAGCAAGTACAGAGTTTTTTGAAACTGAACCCGTTAGTTCAGGTTGGTTGGCACTCACTTGTTTAGTCATGTTTACCAGCACGCTGAGGTCACGCCAAAGCGGTCGACTCCAAGCAAGAATTAGTAGAGCTAATAACAGATAAGAAAGTAGAATTAGCCAATGCTTCAGTTTTGCAGGTGTTGCTGGAGTCAGCTCAATTGGACCTAATTGCAATAAGCTGCTTTGCTCAATTTGAGCATATAAGAGTAGGCTTGAGTCATTATTGAATAAACTAATAACTCTTTGTTCAGATAGCTGTTTTGACTGTTCTGGTAGTAAAGCTATGCTGTTTCTTTCGATAAGCTGTAAGGGATAAGGTAGAGCTTTGCTCAAACTGTCTATATCGACTTGATTTGTTTGCAGCAACTGAGCATAACCAGACGCCAATTGGCTTAATGTTTCAATATCGCTAAATTTGTCGCTTTGAATATTAGTTTCAAATTTGCTAAAAATAATAGTAGAACTGTAATTGATTAGGACTAAGCCTATACTGATCAATAAATACAGGCTAAGAAAAAGTCTTAACATTCAGCAATATCCTTCCTTAGTTACTTCTGTTGTGCCCATGCATCAGGACATAACATATAGCCTTTTCCCCACACTGTAACAAGTCGATAAGGTTTTTTAGTGTCATCGTCCAGTTTTTTTCTCAAGCGAGACATCCTGACATCGACGGTGCGATCTAAACCATCGTACTCTCTGCCGATCATCTTTTTGTGAATAATATCTCGATGTAATGGTTCACCTGGTGTTTGAGCCAGCAGCCAAAGAAGTTCAAATTCATGGCTGGTTAGTTCTATTGCTTTGTCAAATAAAGTGACCGAACGAGCGTTTTTGTCTATTACCAGTTGGCCAAATGTGCGCTGGTTAGTCGTTATGGTTTTAGAGTTTGATTGCTCGAACTTTCTCAGCATAAGATTGACTCTAGCAAGCAAAACATGGGGATCAACAGGTTTGACAATATAATCATCGGCTCCCATTTCTAGTCCCATGACATGATCAATAGCGGAATCTTTAGCGGTTAAAAATAGAATAGGGCGACGATATTTGCCCTCTAACTGACGAAATATTGAGTAACCGTCAACCTCAGGCAGCATGATGTCTAACAAAACTAAATCAGGCTGTTGCTGAATTATAATGTCTGCAGCTTTTAGCCCAGAATTAATAATGGAAACGATAAAGCTATGCTGTTGTAAAAATGCGCTGACTAACTCGGCTAGTTTAGTATCATCCTCAACTAAAATAATATGACGCATTAAAATATACTCCATTCAGATCTTAACCTACGGCGATAACGTTTGTGGGTCTGATAATTTATCTTTAGCGTTTGTTGAGCCAATGGCTTTTGGCTGTATTGTTCAAGTAAAGTAAAATTACTTTGTTTTATCAACTCTATGTTAATAGGCTCTTGTATAATATTTTTTTGATCCCAACATTTGACGGTTTGCTCGTTTTGTAAAAGACATAAACTCATCGGCGCAGAAGTTTGCCAGTTTAATTTTGCTTTCATCTTACAAACATCTCCTACTTGTTTTGTCACACAAATATTGGGCTGAAGATTAAAGCTGAGTAATCGAGAGTCTAATAGTTCAGCAAAAGCTGGGGATATAGCGAAAATAGAAGAGAGTATTATAGGTAAATATCGCATTGAGTAACTCTTCATCACCAGAACCTATAGTGAATACCAACAAACTGGGTCGTTGAGTAACCTTTGTTGGTAATAGGACTGCTATCTATATCAGAGTCGAGCTTTAGGTATTTTAAATGCGCAACTAAGCTAATATTTTCAGTGACTGGCATATTAGCAGTGAGCGTAATAAATGGATTTATAGTGCTATTTAAGCGATATCTAGCAAAAGTCAGGGTCTCAATATCGGGGTCTACACCGAAGTAATAGTTACTAGCATTTTTATCTAACCAGTCAAATCCTAAATTCAATTTCAACCCAAGAGTTTTGACCTTACTTTTGTAAGACCAAGTGAATTTAGTTCTTTTCCCAGAATGTTTGCTATTTATATCATGAAGCAATTTAACACTGAGGTCTTGATTAGCAGACATAAACCAGTTGATTTGAAATCCCGCATCCAATGAAAGGTCTGGTGTAGGCAAATTATAACTTTGCGTTGTTGTTGAAGCGCCAATACCGGGAGATTCTGGGTCTTCACCTGACGGTGGAGTTATTAAATCAGTGTCAGTGATTATATTGGATTCTGAAAATGCTTCTTCTCCTTCAACACGTTGAGAAAAAAGATATAAAGGGTTAAAGCTTTCACCAAAAGCGGATTGTTCAAAATATAAACCGTAAGGGTTTAACTCAGAAATCAAGCTAAAAGCAAAGTTTTCTTCGTCATGGAATGTATAACCTAGTGTCCCATTGTCAAAAAATAGTTGTTCACCATAATATTGGATGTTAGGTAAAAGGTAGAGTTCTACGTCATCTTGACCTGTGATAAAGCTACTTTGTTGGCCTACGCCGATGTTCAAGCCAATAGACCAAGAGTCAATGCTTACTTGTTCATCGTTAGCAAAGGTAAATGCTGATAACAATAGCAGGCCAACACTAGCCAACTTTGCCCTTATCGTATTCACAAATAGGATCCTAAATAAGAATAATAACAACAATTTATCATACTCTAGCTAGGCTAGTAGATGACGATTACAAACAATTACATTTGATTGCATTAGGCTACAAATTTCGGCTGAAGATTAGATTACTGTAAGGCTAGGTGAAACGTTTGGAGAAACATAAATGAAAACGAATATAGCCTCAGTCAATGCGACTATCGTTAAGTTGCTCTTCGCTAGTGCAGTGGCTTCAGGGATTGCAGGTTGCAACAGCTCAGGTGAAGATGCTAATTCAGCGCTGTCGGTAACTGACTTAGAGTTGATGCCAGTATCGAATGCAAAATTGATGAGCGCAACAGAGGCACAAGTAACTTTAACTTTGCAAAACGGACTTTATCTAACTGCAACAGGTCAATCTTATACTTGTTCCGAGTGCGAGCCTATAGTGGCGGACGGTCAGCCAGAGAGCTCAAGCAATACTCAAGACTATTCTGTCACTACAACCCAAGAGCAGGGAGTTGATGAAAGTGACAGGGTTAAATACGATGGTACAAATATTTATTTAGCTAATAATGGTGATCATCAGTCAATTTGGCAGGAGGATAATAACGATAAACTCTCAGCTTCAGTTAGAGTATTGCATCGCGGCGCTGATGACAGTTTATCTGAACTGGCTAAGATAACGACGGATGAAGATTCGGGTTATTTATCAGAATTATATCTGCATCAAAACGTATTAACTATGTTATACGATGTATACGAACCTTACTCAATTCTAGAGTCAGATGTTGCCGATTCAAGTGTCTTCTATCCAAGCAATCAACAGTTCGGTTTGAGTTTTCACAACGTTGAGCAAGCTCAGACACCACAAAAATTAGCCCAACTAAAAATTGACGGGCAATTGATTTCATCGAGAAGAATTGAAGACAAAGTCTATTTAGTGAGTCGATTCAGCGCCTTGTTGCCAGAGCAAATCGCAATACCAGAACAACAATCAAGCGCACAATTACAGAGATTTTACACTGACGTACTAACAACTAGTTTGCAGCAGATGTTGCCGCAAATTTATTATCAAGATAGAGAAGCTATGCCATTAGTTCAGGCTGAAGAGTGTTACCTACCTGAGCGCCATTCTGCCAATTATGGTTTTACTGAGATAACTACTGTAACAACGTTTGACTTGGATAATCCTAATGAATTCCAATCTAGCTGCGTGATTGCACCGCTTGATGGCTTTTATTCTTCTGCGGAAAATATGTATTTACACGAGCGATATTACGATGAGGAAAGTCAAAACTATAACACTATAATCCACAAGTTTGCTTATCAAGAACAAGGCGTAGAGTACAAAGCAACTGGCTCGATTCCTGGTCATGTTAGTTGGAGCAACTCACATTTGAGATTCAGTGAACAAGACCAATTATTAAGAGTGCTTACTTCACAAGATAATTTTTTAAACCAAGAATTAACTAAAGAGCATAGGTTGTTTGTTCTGCAAGAAAGCAATGATCAGGAATTGGAAATAATTAGCACATTACCAAATGAAGCTAGACCTCAACCTATAGGTAAACCGGATGAAGATATTTATGCGGTTCGTTATTTTGGCGATAAAGCCTATGTGGTTACTTTTAGAAGAATTGATCCTCTTTATGTACTTAACTTATCTGAGCCCACAGAGCCTTTTGTTGAAGGTGAGTTAGAAATCCCAGGTTATTCAGGTTATTTGCAGCCTATTAATGAGAACTTCGTGCTTGGTATTGGTCAGCAAGTTGATCCAAATGCTGAAGTTGGTACTCCTATTGTGAATGAGCCTGAGTCAGACTTTGTAGAAGGAGCAAAGGCTGAATTATATGACGTTTCAAATCCTAACACTCCAAAAGTAGCTGCTACTTTAGTTTATCCGGATTCTTATTCAGTGGCTGAGTGGGATTATCGAGCACTAACACAATTGAAAGTATCAGATACACTTTATAAGTTTGCTTTCCCGTTAGGTGGTTGGAGTCAAGTTTCAACGGCTGAAGACTCAGTTGAGTGGAGTTATCACCAATCTATGCAATTAGTTGAATTAGATGTGTCTGGAAGTGGTTCATTAACTAACATTGGTTCGTTATCACCGCAGAGTGATTATTACGGTCAATGGGGAGATAGGGCAGTCTTGCACAACGATTTGATTTATTACATTAGAAACAATCAAGTTTGGCAAAGTTATTGGGGACAACCAGAAGTATTGAATGGTCCTTTCTAACTAGCTTGAGAAAACCCAGTGTTCATGGTTCTGGGTTTTCTCTTTTTATTTTTAGTCATGGAAAAATATTTCCATTTCTTCGCCAATTTGCTTTCTTAATTCCATAAGGCGAATAGCCGCTTTGTGTTGTTTCTTATCTTCGCTGGTTTTTGGTTCCCACTTAGGAACCGTTTCTTTTTGACCGTTTTGATCTACTGCTGCCATGATGACAATACAAGATGTAGTAAGGCGTTTGTTTAAGGATTTAGGGTCACAAGCATTTACTTCAATGGCTATATGCATCGAAGAGTTGCCGGTATAAATAACCTTGGCTAACACTTCTACTAAACTTCCTACATGTACTGGGGCTAAGAAGTTAATTCCACCAGCGTAGGCTGTTACGCAATACCTGCCACTCCAGCCTGCTGCACAGGCATAAGCAGCTAAATCAATCCAGCGCATAACCGCGCCGCCATGAACTTTACCGCCAAAATTGACATCTTGCGGCTCGGCTAAAAACCTTAAAGTTAACTCTCTTTGCGGCTCAGGCATAACGTTTCCTTTTTACTTATTGTTTTTATTGAGTAAAAACCATTTTTTCAGGTTCAACAAGAAAATAGGTAAAAAAATATTCAATTTTAGCGTTCAACAAGTACGCACTCGAACCTTTAACGCTTGAATAACGACTGGCTTCATAAGACACTTGTCACAAGATTTAATTAATACTCAGTTTAAAATGGCTTCACAAGACTCTATTCAGCAGCAAATCGCACAACTTACTCAACAATTACAACAATATAACCACGAGTACTATGTGCTAGATAATCCAAGTGTCCCCGATGTTGAGTACGATCGTATTTTTCGTGAGTTACAACAGCTTGAGCAAGAGCATCCTAAATTAAAGTCAAATAATTCACCTACACAGAAAGTTGGTGGTGCAGCACTGGATAAGTTCGTACAAGTTACGCATGAAGTGCCAATGTTATCGCTAGACAATGCGATGACAGAAGAAGAGTTTGTTGCTTTTCACAAGAGAATTAATGACAGATTAAAAACAGAACAAAACTTTGAATTCTGCTGTGAGCCAAAGTTAGATGGCTTAGCTGTGAGTATCATCTATGAAAATGGTCAATTTGTTCGAGCTGCGACTCGTGGTGATGGTGCTGTGGGCGAAGACATAACAGAAAATGTAAGAACCATTAAATCAATTCCTTTATCTTTAATTGGCGATAATATCCCTGAGCGAATCGAAGTTCGAGGTGAAGCCTTTATGTTATTAGATGGCTTTCACGCTTTTAATGAAAAAGCGAGGCAAGAAGGCACTAAGCCTATGGTAAACCCTCGTAATGGCGCAGCCGGAAGCTTGCGTCAACTAGATTCAAAGATCACAGCGAGTAGACCTCTAAGCTTCTACGCTTACGGTATTGGGGTTGTATCAGATGATTTTGCGCTAGCCGATAAACACTATGACAGATTGATGCAAGTAAAGCAGCTAGGCTTACCAGTTTGTCCAGAAATCACAGTAGCAACTGGTGTTGAAGGTGTACTAGAGTTCTATAAAAACATTAGCGAAAAACGCGATAGTTTAAATTACGAAATTGATGGCACAGTATTAAAAGTTAATGATATTGCTATCCAACAAGAACTAGGGTTTGTTGCCAGAGCGCCTCGATGGGCAATTGCTTATAAGTTTCCAGCTCAGGAAGAGTTAACCAAGTTAAACGATGTTGAATTCCAAGTTGGTAGAACTGGGGCTGTTACTCCTGTAGCTAAGCTAGAGCCTGTTTTTGTCGGTGGTGTTACAGTATCAAACGCAACGTTGCACAATGCAGAAGAGATTGAAAGGTTAGAGATTCAAATTGGCGATACCGTAGTTATTAGGCGTGCAGGCGACGTTATTCCCCAAGTTGTATCTGTGATAAAAGAGCGTCGTCCGGAAGATGCCCAAGAAATTGTTTTCCCTACCGAATGTCCTGTATGTGGTTCGCAAGTTGAAAAACCTGAAGATGAAGCTGTAACTCGATGTTCAGCAGGACTGTATTGCAGTGCTCAAAGAAAGGAAGCGATTAAACATTTCGCTTCTAGAAAAGCACTAGACGTTGATGGTCTTGGTGACAAGATTGTTGAGCAATTGGTAGATGAAGAACTCATTCAATCTCCAGCGGATTTGTTTAGCCTAACCGCAGAACAAATTGCTAATTTAGAACGAATGGGACCTAAATCAGCAGACAACTTGGTAAATGCATTGGTTGCAGCTAAGGAAACTAGCTTGCCTAAATTTTTATATTCATTAGGTATTAGAGAAGTTGGCGAGGCAACAGCGCTTAATTTGGCAAATCACTTTTTAACGATAGAAGCTATTGAGCAAGCCGATTTAGAAGCGCTTGTCGAGGTTGATGATGTAGGTGAAATTGTTGCTAAGCACGTAAAAACCTTCTTTGCTGAACCTCACAATCAAGACGTGATTAAGCAACTACGTGAACAAGGTGTAAACTGGCCGAATATTGAGAAAAAGTCTGAAGAGCAACAACCTTTAGCTGGTTTAACTTACGTATTAACAGGTTCAATGAGCGCTATGGGCCGTAGTGAAGCGAAAAATGTATTGGTTGGCTTAGGTGCTAAAGTAGCAGGCAGTGTGTCAGCGAAAACAGACTTCTTGATAGCAGGTGAAAAAGCGGGCTCTAAGTTAACTAAAGCCCAAGACTTAGGCATTGAAGTGTTGAATGAAGAACAAATGCTTGAGCTATTCAAACAACACGGTGTGTAACTATGGAAACCTTATTAAGTATCTTTTCTGAAGTAGGGGCGCTAATGCGCCCTTATGTTGCTGACATTTCATTGGCGCTGGTGGCTTCGCTGTTAGTTATCACAGGTGGCGATATTAATCGCTTTATCAAAAGGCAAATATCTTCAGCAAATTTTGTTTTCAGAACCGTCATTTTCGTTTTAGTTTGTACTTTTGGTTATGGCGCTGCGACAGTGTTATTAACTAGCCTTGTTAAAGTGCAATTAGCTTCTTTAAGTCAGCCTTATTTAGCTATGGCTGTTATTCTGTGCTTTATTGCTTTAGGCATCTACGCGGAAAGAAAAAAGCAAATTTAGTACGGCTTTTAACCAGTTAAAACTGTCAAAAAATAGGCAAAGTGTCAAAATTCAGTCGAAAATTGATCTTAAACACTTGATCATAGGATCAAGGTAGTTACAATCATTTTTAATTACAGTGATTTATCTTTATTCGATAGTTAATTCAGATCGGATAATAAATTAGATTTGAGCAATTAATTATGACCGCCGTAAACACCATATTAATTCTTGACGAAAATGAGCGCCGAGCAAAACTGACGTCAGATCTGCTTACCTTTATTGGTGAGCAGTGTGAAATTGTGACTCAGTCTCAATTTGCCAGCAAATGCGTACCTGAAGACGTAGTAACTTGTTGTGTATTAGGTGCATTAGCAAGTGGCGAACATGAACAGATTGTAAAATCGCAACCAGCTATCCCATTCTTACTGTTAGGCGATACGCTTAAATACTTATTCGAACAAAAAAATGTTATTGGCTTACTATCTGAGCCATTTACATATCCAGTTGTTACTCAACAAGTACGAGATTGCCAAGAATATAAACGTTTAATGCCTCGTCCTGCACAATCTGCAGATGGTAACAAGTTTGATGGTTTAATCGGCTCAACCGAAGCGATGAATCAGATCCGTTTCTTGATTAGCCAAGTAGCTAGTAAAGATGCCAACGTTCTGATTTTAGGTGACTCAGGTACAGGTAAAGAAGTAATAGCTCGTAATGTTCACCTGTTATCAGGCAGAGCGACAGGCCCATTCGTACCTGTCAACTGTGGCGCTATTCCTGGTGAATTACTAGAAAGTGAATTGTTTGGTCATGAAAAAGGTGCGTTTACGGGCGCTATTTCATCACGTAAAGGTCGTTTTGAGTTAGCTCAAGGCGGTACTCTGTTCCTAGATGAAATTGGTGATATGCCTTTACAGATGCAGGTAAAATTACTGCGTGTGTTACAAGAGCGGGTATATGAGCGAGTTGGTGGTAACAAACCAATTAAAGCTGATGTACGTATCGTTGCTGCAACTCACAGAAGTTTAGAGAAAATGATCGAAGACGGAAAGTTCCGTGAAGATTTATTTTATCGTCTGAATGTATTCCCTATTGAGTCTCCATCGCTTTGCGATCGTGTTAATGATTTAGAACTGCTAATTCAAGAATTTATTAACCGCTTTGAAAAAGAGCACAAAGCGAGATTTAACTTAACAGACAGAGCGTTAGAGTCATTAAAACAGCATAAGTGGCCAGGTAACGTACGTGAATTAGGTAACCTAGTAGAAAGATTACTTATCATGTTCCCTAACCAGATGGTTGACGTCCATGATTTACCACAGCGCTACTGCCATACAGACGAAGCTCCATTTATTCCTGAATATCCAGATGAGATCTTAGAACGACAAGCACTTATTGATATATTTGCAGAGAATGATGATCCAGAAGATGATGGCAGTGATGATTTTGTTATGTCTGCAACCACTATTGCAGATCCAACAACTATGATGTTGCCACCAGAAGGTATTGATCTTAAAGAGTTCTTAGCTGAACTAGAAGTTAATTTGATAGAGCAAGCCTTACAAAGCACTGACTATGTTGTGGCTAGAGCCGCTGAACAACTTAATTTACGTCGAACTACTTTGGTAGAGAAAATGCGTAAATACAACTTGAATAAAGACGAATAGTGAAGTTGTTAGATTGGTGAGAAAAGGTCAGATTAGCTGGCCTTTTTTTATGCCTGTGACTTGTCCTAAATAATAAAAAGGCCTAATCAGAATTTTCTGAAAAGGCCTTTGCTTGGCTAGGAATAAACTTTTCTATTTGCTATTTAGCGCTACCTATTTAGCGTTACAGCGATAATTTGATCTTAGGTAGTCGCCAAGTTGCTCAGTTAAAGCTTCTCTACTGTTAGAATTCACCAAGTGTTCAACAATCTTTTCTTTATCTACAACTTTAGGTAAGCATGCTGGTTCTTTACTCAATGAACCATGGTTTTGTCCTACGCGACTGATAAATGCTCTTTCTAAGTATCTACTGTCGAAGGCAACAGGTTGTGGTAAGTAATTTTGCTTACTTGCCACGTAACCTTCGACTAGCCCTGAGATATACGCTTGGCACTCAGCAGGGGATTTATCGTAAGAGCACAATTTATTTGCGTTCTCAGAAGCTTGTAGCGATGTTGCAGCTAGTAGAGCTGTACTAATAACTAGATTAACTATTTTCATGACGAACCTCCTTTACAGGTCTGTTAGACATATTAAGTAACCACCCACCAAAGACCGCAGCTAACAAAGATGAAATAAGGACACCTAATTTGATTTGGTTAAAGTATTGAACGTCAACATTTTCGAAAGCCAACGAACCAATGAATAAACTCATAGTGAAGCCAATACCACACAATACTGAAACGGCGTACAACTGAATCCAATTAGCGTCTTCAGGAAGTTTTGCGATACCTAACTTGATAGCAATCCAGCAAGCGCCAAATATACCTAGCTGTTTACCTGCGAATAAGCCTGCAATAACACCGAGAGTAACAGGGTGAAGTAAGTCATTAACGGTAACATTAGTTAGCTCAACACCTGCATTAGCGAAAGCGAAGAGTGGCAAAATAGCGAATGCTACCCAAGGCTGAACTCCATGTTCCATATGCAATAACATAGGATTGCCATCTTCATTTTTTACTTTTAGAGGAATAAACAAGGCAAGTGCAAAGCCCGCTAGAGTTGCATGAACACCTGACTTCAATACCGCAGCCCAAACAATCACACCAATTAAGATATAAGCTGATTGATACTTAACATTATATCGATTTAATAAAAATAAGGCGGTTAACCCTGCACCTGCAATGATTAAGGATAAGGTTGATAAGTCCTGAGAGTAAAACAGCGCTATAATTGCGATTGCACCAATGTCATCAAAAATAGCGACAGATAGTAAAAACAACTTAAGTGAAATAGGTACTTTTTTAGAAAACAAGCTAAATACGCCTAAGGCGAAAGCGATATCAGTCGCTGATGGAACCGCCCAGCCTTTAATTGCTTCAGGATCACCAACATTGAACCAAACATAGAATAGAGCTGGAAAAACAATACCAGCGATGGCTGCAATTGCTGGCAGCACGATTTGTGAAGGAGAAGATAAGTGACCTTCAATGATTTCTCTTTTTACTTCTAGACCAACTAGAAAGAAAAAGATCGCCATCAATCCGTCATTTATCCAAAGTAATAATGGCTTTGCAATTTCAAAGTCAGCAAACTGAATTGCGACAGGAATATCTAAAAAGCCTTTATACACACCACTTAATGGTGAATTTGCAATGATCATAGCTAATGCTGCTGCTAGGACAAGAATAATCCCACCAAATGCATCATGTTGGATCATTAATCTAAAATTTGCTTTTGTCATACGTAAGGCTCATTTATTGATAGTCATAGAATTTATAGACGTATTTATTTAGAATTTAAATTCGAATAAAACGTAACTCTTATTCGGAAAAATCTGAATAGGAATGGTGGCTAATGAAACAACTAAACTACAATCATTTGTACTACTTTTATCTCACAGCAAAAGAGGGAAGTATTGCTGCTGCAAGTAAATTATTACACTTAACACCACAAACTATTAGCGGTCAGCTAGCTACTCTAGAAGATTACTTGGGGCTTAGGTTGTTCGAACGTCATGGCAAACGTTTAGTACTCAATGACAATGGCAAACTCATGTACGCCTACGCTGAAGATATCTTTAATTTGGGCCACGAATTACTGCAAAGATTAGAGCCAAATCAATTTAATCAGCAATTAACTTTTTCCATAGGTATCACAGATGTTATTCCAAAAGTATTTGCTTATGACCTGATAAAGCCCATCTTCGACAGTGAGTTAGCAATTAAAGTCGTGTGCAAAGAAGGTGAACTAGAACAGCTACTTGCTGATTTAGCTCTGAATAAATTAGATGCAATCTTATCTGATTGTCCAATTCCACCGGGAAAAAGTATTAAAGCATACAATCATAAAATTACTGATAGTGGCCTTAGTTTTTATATAGCTCAGTCGAAAGTTGATTCACTTGAAGGTGAATTTCCCAGCTGCTTGAATAAGCAAAACCTATTGTTGCCCGGTGAGCAATCATCAATAAAACTAAGCATTTTGTCATGGCTTGATGACAATGACTTGCATCCAAATATAGTTGCTGAATTTGATGATAGTGCTTTGACCAAATTGTTTGGTCAGTCAGGGTATGGTGTATTTTGTACTCCCAGCATAGTTGAAAAACATGTACTAGAAACTTACCAAGTAGAAGTTATTGGCCGCACGACAGAAGTAACTGAACAACTATATATGATAAGCTCAGAGCGTAAATTTAAGCACCCAGCTATGGCCATTTTAACTAGTGAGTTGAATAAATAATCTGAACTCAGGATAAGCAAGATTTCAATCAAAAATATAATTTAAATTAATTGAAGCCTGAAAAATGACGATATAATAGTCTGGGTAATTAACAATAAATGGAAGAACATTGTGAAAAAATACTTAGTAATACCTTTGATGATGCTAGCTATGACAGGGAATGCCTATTCAAGTAATCAGGCTGTAGATGAAATGTTTGAAGTCATGTTGATGGATGAACAATTCAAAGGTGGCTTTGAAGCTATGTTGCCTATGATAGATCAAATGGCAGCAACCCTTAGGTTAGACGCAGAGGCAAAGGCTGAACTATTAGACATATATCGAACTTGGTTTGAGCAAGATATAGATCACAAAAAGATCATGGATGAGATGAAGAACCTTTATGCTGATCGATTTAGTACTAGCGAGATTGCAAAACTAATCGAGTTCTACCGTACACCTGTTGGGCAAAAGTTTCTAAAACAATCCCCTGAACTTATGAAAATAGGGGCACAAATAGGAATGGTAGAAGCACAAGAAAAGCAGGCTCTATTACTTGAAAGACTTACGCCATTTTTGGCTAAACATAAAGCTAATTAGATTTAAGCTCAATAAATGACGCTGTCGAAGGTTGTTGATTGTTTAAGTTATCAAATTTGCTTAAATGATACATCAGCCTTTGACTCAAGGCGCTGAACAAGCCTATGACCAAGAGCTGAAGCGGGAGTCAAAAAACCAACTCCTGTCTTTTCTTTATCAGTATCTAATAATAAACATGCGGTTTCAGAAATCATTTTACAAGTTGAGCCATAGCCTGGGTCGCCTTGACCCGTGACCTGCATTTTTATCTCCTGCTCATTGGCTAATTTTCCTTTGAATTCCACCTTAAAAAAGCCTGATTTAACCAACTTGATACTTGGACCTTCACCCGGCTTAGGGACTATATACTTCTCTAGTAAGTTTCGAGTAAACGAAAAAGAAGCTGAAAGACCAAATAAAGCTAAGCCAGAAACTAGTGTGAGTGCCTTTTTCCAGCCTTTGAAGCCTTTAGAGAATTGCATAGACTCGTCATATAAAAATGATGTTTTCCAAGGATAACCTAACAGATAGTTAGTGCGATGGACGACCTTAGTATTAATGCTAGCCATAATAAAAGGAGCAAGATAATGTCCAGTGTTAGGATCTTTATCTAAACCTTTTACAGCTGACTGATAAGGCAAACCTTCTACTTTTTCAGAGAGCAAAGCGTAAGGTGTTTTCAGTACTCTCGCTTTTTCTTTATCTGCAGTTATTTGTTTAATTGCATTTAGCATACTGGCAACGGTACCGCCGCTAAATCCACCTTTGCTAGCTTTAAAGCGATAATGAATTTGTTGGCAGTATTCGCCATGTTGAGCTTTGGCCAACTGTTGAAGTTGGAATACACCTAGATCAGAAGGAATCGAGTCAAAACCACAACAATGAATAATTCTCGCACCAGTTTGTTTGGCTTTGCTTTCATAACTCTGCAGCATTTGCCAAATCCATTGGGGTTCACCAGTAAGATCACAGTAGTCAATGCCTTGTTCCACGCAAGCTTTTATCAATGGTTTGCCATAAAGAGCATAAGGACCGACGGTTGAAATAACTAATTTTGTATTAGCTGCAAGATTCTGGAGAAAGCTTTCGTCTTTAGCATCACCGACTAAGATAGGGCATTTAGATTGACAAAGCTGTTGATTCACTTCGATTAATTTTGATTCGTTTCGTCCTGCAAGCGCTATTTGGTGTGTATCTGAATAATGCTTTACTAGGTACTCAGCTACTAGCTTACCAACAAAACTCGATGCTCCCCAAACTACTATGTCGTACTTCATATCTATCCTTAGTCGTTATTATCCGTTCGATTAAATCACAAAAATGAATCAGCTGATACCCTAGAAAATAGCTGCTCATCGAATAATAAAAATAAGCACTTATTGGTGTGTTCTAAAACCAAGAAAACGATCTTTTTAGGATCAGTGTCAAAACTTTGAAATTGTACATTGGAGAAAAAGTATAACTTAAGTTATTGAAAAGTATAGATAATAAAGTTGGCACGAAGATTGTTATATCAAGTCAGAAATAGACCAAAAGAGACAAAATTATGTCAGCGAGTATTGCAGCATTAGTAAAAGGTAAAAAGCTATCGAGTTCGAACATGAACTTGGCATCTTTTGCTCCTATCACTAACCGTCGATTTTCTAGCTTATTATCAGAGGGCAATTCTGTTGCACCAACAACAAAACAAAGTGCTTCTGATATTGCAGAAACGCAAAAAGAACTAGAAGCTTTACGCCAGCGTAACAATGAACTTAGCCACTTAGTCGATGTATTACCGAATGGGGTAGTGGTACTTGATAATAAGGGCCAAGTTAGTCAGGCCAATCAAGTAGCGATAGATTTATTGGGCGAACCACTTGAAGGTGAAAAATGGCGTACTATCATCACCCGCTCATTTAAGCCTCGTAGTGATGATGGTCATGAAGTGTCATTACACGACGGTCGCAGAGTTAAGTTAGACATTATGCCACTACAGTCTGGTCAACTGATAGTGATGACAGATTTAACAGAAACTCGCAAATTACAAGAAAGAATTAGTCATTTACAACGAGTATCGGCGCTTGGTCGTATGGTAGCCAGTTTAGCTCACCAGATAAGAACGCCTTTATCAGCAGCTATGTTATATGCGGCGAATCTATCTAACTCACGATTAAAAACTGATACTCGAGTGTCGTTTGTCAACAAACTGACATCAAGGTTAAGCGATTTAGAAAAACAAGTTAATGACATGTTGATGTTCGCCAAAAGTGGTGAAAACCAAGTTCTAGAACAAGTGTCATTGCAACAATTATTAACTGCTGTACATCAGAGTTCAGATTCAATGGTGCAACAGATTGGTCAGTTTACTGTTGAAATTCCTGAGCCAGACATTTGTGTATTGGCAAACAAAACAAGCTTAGCAAGTGCCATTACTAACCTAGTACACAATGCTGTTCAGGTTATTGGTAATGGCGTAGACATCCACTTGGCAGCTCGCCGAGTTAGTGATGACTCAAATCAAGTTTGTATTTCAGTTGAAGATAATGGCCCTGGTATTAAGCCGGAAGAATTGCAAAAAATCTTTGAACCTTTTTACACAACTCGTTCACAAGGAACAGGGTTGGGGTTATCGGTAGTTAAAACCGTTGCCCAAGCACACCAAGGTAAAGTTGAGGTTACCAACAAGCCTGAAGGCGGTGCAGTGTTTAGCATCTACTTACCAATTAAGCTAAACAAGAATTCAAATAATGGTGAGTTTCAACCAGAGGAGAATGTAGCATGAGTCAAACACAAATATTAGTAGTTGAAGATGATTCGGGTCTTCGCGAAGCTTTAGTTGATACTCTTTCCATTGCTGGCTACTCAGTTGTTGAAGCTGATTCAGCAGAGTCAGCCTTAATATTGCTAAAGCAAAAAGTAATAGACCTTATTGTTTCTGACGTACAAATGGCAGGATTAACGGGCCTAGACTTATTAAAGTCAGTGAAAAAGCTGTATCCAAACATCCCATTTTTATTAATGACTGCTTATGCAACTATAGATCACGCTGTAGAAGCAATGAAGTATGGCGCAATTGATTACATGGCTAAGCCTTTTGCTCCGGAAGTACTATTAAATATGGTTGGTCGTTATGCTCCAGTTAAACAAACTGAAAAGCATAGTCCAGTCGTTGCAGACGTTAAAAGTAAAGAGCTGCTAAAACTTGCTGCCAAAGTCGCGACTTCGGATGCGAGTGTAATGATCACTGGCCCAAGTGGTGCTGGTAAAGAAGTGATGGCGAGATACATTCACGACCAATCACTGCGCTCAGAGCACGACTTTATTGCTATTAACTGTGCAGCAATTCCAGATAACATGCTTGAAGCGACTTTATTCGGTTACGAAAAAGGAGCCTTCACAGGTGCTGTTCAAGCTTGTCCTGGTAAATTTGAACAAGCTCAGCACGGTACAATTCTATTAGATGAAATCACTGAGATGGATTTAAACCTTCAAGCAAAACTTCTACGCGTATTGCAAGAAAGAGAAGTAGAGCGACTAGGTAGTCGTAAGACTGTTCAGTTAGATGTACGTGTGTTAGCAACATCGAATAGAGACTTAATGGAAGCAGTAAAAGAAGGTAAGTTTAGAGAAGATTTATACTATCGCCTGAACGTTTTCCCGATTCGCTGGCTACCATTGTCACAACGTAAAGATGACATAGTACCGATTGCAGAACATCTGCTGAATAGACATTGTACTGACATTGGTAGAGAAATACCTAACCTGTCAGCAGCTGCAAGAGTGAAATTACTTAATCATGGCTGGCCTGGTAATGTACGTGAGCTGGACAATATTATTCAAAGAGCACTTATCTTGTGTTCAGACAACGCAATAGATGTAGAGCATATCTTGGTTGAAGAATTTGCTGTTGACAAAATTGCGGCAGATATAAAAGAAGAAACGGTCGCTGTAAATATTCAACACCAGCAGCAAGCTAGAGAAGTTAATGCAGAAGGTGCCGATTTTAAAATGGAAATTCGTGACCAAGAAAATCGAATTATTTTAGACGCCTTATATGCTTGTCGAGGTAAGCGCAAAGACGTTGCTGAGAAATTAGGCATTAGCCCAAGAACGTTAAGATACAAGTTAGCTAAGATGCGTGAACAAGGCATTGAAGTACCAGCTTAGTATTTAATCAAAAGTTAACCCCAACCACACAGAACCACTTGTGAGCTACTTCGCTCACAGGTGTTTTTGTGCTTGAATTTTATCCAGTCAATTTATTGTCATTTCTAAAAAATGCCAAAATAACCAATAAAACCCTTTAAAAACAATAAGTTAAAACTTGGCATTGTTAATGCTTTATTAGGTTAAATTAAACCGCGAAAAGCTTTAAAATACAGGTCTTAGGGGACTGAACAATGAATATTCAAGCCAACAACTTATATGCAGAACTTCAGGCGATGTCATCGCAAGTTTCTGGCTCGAACCAAGTCATTCGACCAAACATCGAATCTAACGTGCAACAGGTGAATAATCCTGGTTCAGCAAACTTTGGTGAGTTATTGCAAAAAGCAGTAAATAACGTAAATGACTTACAGCAAACTTCAGGTGAATTGAGAACCGCTGTAGAAATGGGCGACCGTTCAGTTTCTCTAGCTGAAGCTATGATAGCTTCGCAAAAGTCTGGCATTGCGTTTGAAGCAACAGTGCAAGTAAGAAATAAACTTGTCGATGCTTACAAGCAAATCATGAGCATGCCGGTTTAAGCTAAATTGGATCAACTTTTGGGGTAGGAAAGAAAAGTGGCAGACCAATTACCAACTCAAGTAACACCAGATGGTCAAGAGCTATCTTCTGATATGGTATCGTTAAATAACGATCTTAATAACGGTGAAGTAGCAGAAGAGCAAAAGTCTGGTTTTTTAAACTCTATTTCAAGTGCTGAAGTATTGCGTCAAGGGGCATTAATTATTGCTCTAACGATTTGTTTAGCAATTGCAATTTTCATTATTATCTGGTCGCGTCAGCCTGAAATGCGTCCATTAGGTAAGTTTGAAACAGAACAATTAATCGAGACTCTCGACTTCTTAGACAGCCAAAAAATTGAGTATGTCCTTGAACAGAATGTTATCAAAGTTCGCGGTGAAGAGTACCAAGATATCAAATTAGCGCTAGCAAGAGGCGGTGTAGCACAAGCCCCTTCAAATGGTAACGATATCTTAATGCAAGACTCTGGCTTTGGTGTAAGTCAAAGAATGGAAACAGAGCGTTTAAAGCACAGCCGTGAAATCCAATTAGCTAGAACGATTGAAGAATTAAATTCAATTGCTAGAGCACGTGTTCATTTAGCTATCCCGAAAGAGAACATTTTTGCTCGTCATACTAAAAAACCTTCGGCAACCGTTGTAGTTACATTGAAATCGGGCCGCATGTTATCTGAAGAAGAAATTGATTCAGTTGTTGATATCGTATCATCTGCTGTGCAAGGCCTTGAACCAACTAAAGTCACAGTAACTGACCAAAACGGTCGCCTATTGAATTCAGGTTCACAAAATTCTTTATCAGCACTTTCTCGTAAGCAGTTTGAAATTGAACGCAAACGTGAAGACGAGTATATGACTAAGATTAACTCAATCTTGTCGCCTGTTATTGGTTTAGAAAACTATACAGCGCAAGTTGATGTAACTATGGACTTTACTCAATACCAAGAAACGCAAAAAACCTTTAACCCTGACCTTCCTGCTATTCGTTCTGAGTTATTGATAGAAGATAATACAACAGGTAATGGTGCGTTAGGTATTCCTGGAGCACTTTCTAATCAACCTCCTCTTGAGTCTGATATTCCAGAGGAAGCTGGCGATGCGCGCTCTCGATCAGCGAATGGTCGTAGCCATAAAGAACAAACTCGTAACTATGAACTAGATCAAACAATTAGCCATAAGCAAAACCAAACTGGTGTGGTTCGTCGCTTGAGTGTTTCGGTTGCGGTAGACTACATAACAACAACAGCAGAAGATGGCACAATTCAAAGAGTACCAAGATCACAACAAGCGATCGTTAACATTCGTCGACTGTTACAAGGTGGTATTGGTTTTGATATGAACCGTGGTGACATTCTTGAAGTCGTTACTATTCCTTTCAATAAAGAAGAAATAATGGCTGGTGCAGATATTCCTATCTACGAACAAGAGTGGTTCCAACCGTTATTCAAACTACTAATGGGTATGATAGTTATTGTGGTTCTTATCCTTGGTCTAGTACGTCCAATGCTTAAGAAACTTATTTACCCAGATGAAACAAGCGATATTTACGAAGAAGATGCTTTAGGTGGTGTAGACTTAGGTGACCAAACTCTAGATATGCTGACGTCGGACTTTGATGAGTCAGACATAGGCTTCGCAGCAGACGGTTCACTGCAATTACCAGACTTACATGGTGACGAAGATCTACTCAAAGCAGTACGAGCGTTAGTAGCAAATGAACCAGAGTTATCTTCACAAGTAGTTAAAGGGTGGTTATTAGAAGATGAGTAATGAAGTAGCAGAACAAGATGAAGCACAACTACCTTCGTTTGACGTAGATAAACTCGAAGGTGTTGAAAAAGCAGCTATCTTACTATTGAGTTTATCAGAAGAAGATGCGGCACAGATTTTAAAACACTTAGAGCCAAAGCAAGTACAAAAAGTTGGTATTGCAATGGCTCAAATAGATGACCTGAGCCAAGATAAAATATCAGCGGTACACAGATTATTTATCGAGCAAATTCAAGATTACAGTACGATTGGCTTCCAATCTGAGGACTTCATTAAGAAAGCATTAACTGCTGCATTAGGTGAAGAGAAAGCAGCGACGTTACTAGATCAAATTATTCTAGGTGGTGGAGCGAAAGGTCTAGATTCACTTAAATGGATGGACTCTAAGCAGGTTGCAAACATTATCCGTAATGAGCACCCGCAGATTCAAACTATTGTATTAGCTTACTTAGAACCGGATCAGTCAGCAGAAATATTAGGTCAATTCTCTGACAAGGTTCGCATTGATTTAACTATGCGTATTGCGAACTTAGAAGAAGTTCAACCAGCAGCATTACAAGAATTGAACGAAATCATGGAGAAACAATTCGCAGGTCAAGCTGGTGCTCAAGCTGCGAAGATGGGCGGCATGAAGGCTGCGGCAGAAATTATGAACTTCTTAGATACCAATATAGAAGGTCAATTAATGGATGCTATGCGTGAGCATGATGAAGAGATGGCACAGCAAATCCAAGACTTAATGTTCGTATTCGACAACCTAATTGATGTTGAAGACCGTGGTATCCAAGCAATCTTACGTGAAGTTCAGCAAGATTCATTGATGAAAGCAATCAAAGGCGCTGACGAAGGACTTACTGAGAAGATCCTTAAAAATATGTCGAAGCGTGCAGCAGATATGCTTAGAGACGACCTTGAAGCTATGCCTCCAATACGAGTATCTGAAGTTGAAACTGCGCAGAAAGAGATCTTGGCGATTGCCAGAAGATTGGCTGATGCTGGTGAAATTATGCTTGGCGGCGGTGGCGGCGATGACTTCTTGTAATAAAGAAGTCATTAGCTAGATTATAAAGATTAGTTGAGAATCGGTAGTGAAAGATAAACTGACTAAAAATCCCGTAACCCCTAGTAGAGAAATGTTAGAACTACTAGAAGAGTGGGCTGCGCCAGATGTAACTGAAGTGAAAAAGAAAGAGTTCTCTGGTAAAACTAATTTTATGGGCATTCCCATAGACAAGTTGTACAGTCAGGTTATTGCTGAGGAAGAAGCGGAAGCAGAAGAAGAGATAAAGCCTCTAACTGCTGAAGAGATCGAACAAATTCGCCAAGATGCTTATGACGAAGGATTTGCTCAAGGTAAAGAGGAAGGCTTTGCCAAAGGCGAAGAAGAGGGGTTACAACAAGGCCATGAGCAAGGTTTGGAGCAAGGTCATCAAGAAGGTTACCAAGCTGGTTTAGCGCAAGGCCAACAAGAAGTTAACACTTTAATCGCCCGATGGAATGACTTAGCTTATCAGCTTTATCATCCAGTTGAGAAAGTTGATAGAGTCGTTGAAAAGCAATTATTAAATCTAGCTGTTCAGCTTGCAGAGTCAGTGATCAGAAAAGAGTCAAAGTGTAACTCTGAAGTATTACTGAATGTACTTCATGAAGCCGTCTCTTCACTGCCATTCAACACTGAGTATGCAGAAATTCATATGCATCCTGATGATATTGAGTTGTTGCGAGAAGTTTATGATGACGAAGCTTTGATTGAGCAAAAATGGATTATCAAAGAAGAACCAGGTTATCAATCTGGTGATGTTATTGTCATGACCCCAAACTCCTTGATTGACAGAACTGTGAAGCAACGAATGCGTCAAACAATAGACAAGTTTATTGCTAAAGCTGAGCTTGATAAAGAAGTCGATGAAACTTTAATCAAAACGCCAGAAAAACCAGAGCCTAATTTAATACAGTCTGAAGCCGTTGCGCCACAAGGACAAATAGAACCAGACTCCGAACAAGTTCCTCCGCAAGGTCAACCTCCTGAAGATAAAGGCTAAGTTTATGAGCGGATTATCTGAACGACTTAACAAATATCAAAACTGGGTTGATGATGCCAAACCTGAGGTATCTGGGCGATTAACCAAAGTAAACGGTTTAACACTAGAAGCTGTAGGTTGCTTTGCTCCGCTAGGAGGACATTGTCGAATCCAAAGTTTAAGTGGCGAAGTTGACGCTGAAGTCGTTGGTTTTGAAGATGAAAAAATATTTTTAATGCCAACTGATCAAATTAGCGGCATAGTTCCTGGCGGACGTGTAACTGTATCTCATACCGCCAATGAATTACCTCTTTCTGTAAATTTACTAGGACGAGTAATTGATCCGGGTGGTGAGCCACTGGATGGAAAAGGGCCAATAGAGTACAGCACAGACACTATTCAAAAATCTGAGCCTCTAAACCCGCTGGACAGAAAGCCTGTCAATAAGGCGATGGACGTAGGCGTTAAAGCTATTAATGGTGTGATAACGGTAGGTGAAGGCCAGCGAATGGGATTATTTGCTGGCTCTGGTGTTGGTAAATCTGTACTGCTAGGTATGATGACTCGAGGCACAAGTGCTGATGTTATCGTCGTAGGATTAATAGGTGAAAGGGGACGCGAGGTTAAAGAGTTTATTGACGAAATTCTCGGTGAAGAAGGTCGTCGTAGAGCTGTAGTTGTGGCTGCTCCAGCAGATATGTCACCAATTCGTCGATTAAGAGGCTGTGAAACGGCTACGCGAATTGCAGAATATTTCCGTGATCAAGGCTTAAATGTATTACTACTTATTGACTCAATTACCAGATACGCTCAAGCGCAGAGGGAGATTGCTTTAGCGATAGGAGAACCTCCTGCAACGAAAGGCTACCCAGCTTCAGTTTTTGCTAAATTGCCAGCTTTGATTGAAAGAGCAGGCAATGGTGGAGAAGGACAAGGAGCGATAACTGCGTTTTACACCGTTTTATCAGAAGGTGATGACCTCCAAGATCCTATTGCTGATGCTTCTAGAGCGATTCTTGATGGGCATATTGTTTTATCTCGAGAACTAGCAGACTCAGGTCATTACCCTGCTATAGACGTAGCAAAGTCGATAAGTCGTGTTATGCCGCAAGTGACTAGCCAAGAGCATTTGAACATGGCCTTGGTTTTCAAAAAGCTTTTATCAGCTTACGAACAAAACAAAGACTTAATTGCCATTGGTGCTTACTCTAAAGGCAGTAACCCCGTCGTTGATAAAGCTATTCAAATGAAACCTGTGATGGATGCTTATCTACAGCAACAAATGAAAGATATTACGCCTTATGATATTTCGTTGCAGCAGTTGCAGATGTTAACGAATCAATTACAAGGTTAATAAGCAATGGCAAAAGAAAACGCGCAACTAGAGCTGTTGCTAAAAATTGAATCTGATAAAGAAGAGGAACTGGCTAGAGACATGCAGTCGGCGCAGTCTTATCTTGTTTCTTGCGAGCAAAAATTAGAAGAAGTATTGTCTTACAAACTTGATTACCTAAAGCGTATGCAAGATATGGCTAGTAAAGGCGTAGGTGGTAGCAGTTATCAGCACTATCAGCGTTTTATCTATCAGCTAGAAGAAGGGATCAAGAAGCAATATGAAGTTATTGCTATGGCTAAAGAAGTTGTTTCGCAACGCAGAACGACTTGGTTAGAACAGCAGAAGTCGGTGAAAGCGGTAGAGCTTGTCTTAGAGAAAAAACGATTAAAACAAAAAGCAATAAGAGACAAACAAGAACAAGCTATAGCAGATGAGTTTGCTACCCAAAAGTTTATTCGCAACCGAGCAAGTTAGTATCCTTAACTAATTTATTATCTCATCTATTTTTACATCAAAGTTATCCCCAATTATTCCTACCATTTTCTAATTTAAGAAACTTGTATTAAATTTTTGTTGATATACTGTATCATTCTGAAAATTAATGATTATTGAGATTCAACCATGAGCAAGCGTTTTCCCGCTCTACTATCTTTAGCTTTGATATCGTTACCAATACTATGGTGTACTGGGTGTAAAGAAATGACAAAACCACACATTAACAGCGCAAAAACTGAAATTAAAATTGCTACTTTTAATGTCAGTATGGAAGCAACTAATTACACAAGTGATATTGAAAATAACTTGAATACCAATGCGTTAGTTGAAGAGCTAGCCAGCGGTGATAACCTGCAAATTAAAAACATTGCAGAAATTATTCAAAGAACTCAGCCTGATATAGTGCTGTTGAATGAATTTGATTATATTGCGGACCCTAAGTTGGGAGTACAAGCTTTTATTGAGAAGTATCTATCCGTTTCTCAGCAAGGTATGCAGCCTATCACTTATCCTTATTTCTATTTAGCGCCAGTGAACACTGGGGTTAAAGTTCCAGAAGCAGATAAAACTGAACGTTTAACACATTTTGGCTTTGGTCGTTATCCAGGTCAATACGCCATGGCTGTTTTATCTAAGTATCCGATTGAAAATGACAAGATACGTACTTTCCAAAAGTTCTTATGGAAAGATATGCCAAACCATCTAATGCCAAAAGATGAAAGTGGTAATGACTGGTATCCAGAACAAGCTCAGAAAGTAATGAGACTGTCTTCGAAGTCTCATTGGGATTTACCTGTAAACGTCTGTGGAGCTACTTTGCATGTACTTGCTAGCCATCCAACTCCACCTGTATTTGATGGCGTAGAAGATAGAAATGGCCGTAGAAATCATGATGAAATCCGTTTTTGGAAAGACTACATAGAAGCTGATAACAATAGTTACCACTATGATGATGAAGGAATCAGAGGCGGTATTGAAACCAACGCGAAATTTGTCATTTTGGGTGATTTAAATGCGAGTTCAGTAGAAGGCGATGCTTATCCAGGCGCAATGGATAACTTGTTACAACACGATTTAATAAATAAATATGATGCCCCTGTTAGTGCTGGTGGCAGAGAAAATAAACCAGAGAGTCAGTATGCAGCAACTCACACTGCAGGATGGGGAATGCGAGCTGATTATGTATTGCCTTCTAGCAATATTGAAGTAGTAGAAAGTGGCGTTTTTTGGCCGAGTGACAATGATGAACTAAGCCGATTAGTTAAAGACAGAGCTGCGTCTTCTGACCACAGATTAGTGTGGACAACAATAAAATTAGATGACAGCAACTGCGACTAGGATCTGAGTAATGACAACACGTAGAGAGTTTAATAAAGGAATAATTGGGCTCGCATTTGCGGGACTGGCCTCAAACATGGTTGGTTGCTCTACCATAGTGCGATGGCAAGGGTTTTCTGGATATGGCCAGTTAAACTCTGACGCTGATGGGATTCTCGATTTACCAGAAGGGTTCAACTATAAGGTTATTTCGCAACTGGGTCATGTTATGTCCGATGGACTAACCGTTCCTGACCGAGCTGATGGGATGGGATGCTTAAAGTGGGATGAAGATCGGGTTGTATTGGTGCGAAACCATGAATTAAGCCTGTATGATATTGGTCGTTCATCGGCACAATTGCAAGCTATCGATAAAGAGAGAGTCTATGACAGCACAAGCGATGGAGCAGTAGTTCCTGGTGGGACAACAAATATTTTATTCAATATGAACACAGGGAAGGTCGAAAGAGAATTTCTTTCTCTCGTGGGAACCATACGAAACTGCTCAGGAGGGGTTACTCCTTGGAAAACTTGGCTAAGTTGCGAGGAGTCGGTTGAAACGGCCGGAGACACATTAAAACAAGACCATGGTTATGTATTTGAAGTACCTGCTGATGCTACCGAATTAATTGAAGCAAAACCATTGAAAGCAATGGGGCGATTTAATCATGAAGCTGCGGCTGTCGATCCAAAAACAGGCATTGTTTACATGACAGAAGACCGAGGTGATAGTCTGTTTTATCGTTTTATTCCTGATGTTCCGGGACAACTGGATAAAGGCGGACAGCTGCAAGCTATGGCTATTAAACACTTTCCTAAGTTTGACAGTAGAAACTGGGAGTCAGTTGAAATGCCGTTGAATGAGCGATATCAGGTTCACTGGATTGATTTAGATGAACCTGAGTCTCCTAAAGATGACTTAAGATTAAGAGGGTATGACGCAGGCTGTGCTCTTTTTGCAAGAGGTGAAGGAATTCATTGGGCTGATGACGAAGTTTACTTTTGTTGCACTAACGGTGGACATAAGCAGTTGGGACAGATCATGAAATACAAACCTTCAAGATACGAAGGTGAAGAACAGGAAATACAACAACCTGGAGAAGTTGAGCTTTTTTTCGAAAGCAACGATGCTTCTTTATTTAACTTTGGTGATAATCTGACGGTATCGCCTAATGGTCATTTGATCGTTTGCGAAGATCAATATACAGAGGAAGTTGAAAACTACTTACGCATAGTTACTGAGCAAGGACAAGTGCATGAACTAGCTAAAGTTAGGTTGCAAACGGAGCCTGCTGGCGCGTGTTTTTCACCTGATGGAACAACACTTTTTGTTAACTTATATTCTCCTACGAAAACGTTGGCCATTACAGGCCCTTGGTTTCATTTAACCTAACTTAATCAAGATAAAAGAGCGAAGTCTAGTACTTCGCTTTTTTTATGCGTGAAACTCAGGAGCTAGTTGTTTTGAAACTTTGGAATGGAAATTGAATATTAGTGTTCAGTATTGCCATATTTGAATGGCGAAAAGTTTTGTTTCTTAGGAGATAACATGCTTGCAAACCAAGTAAAATTACCGGAAGTTCAGGTTAGCAAAGAGTCGACCAAAGCCAATGAAATCAAAGGGGCTAGAGATAACTCTGCAGATCGAAATTTCGAGCGCATTATGCAAAATGGCAGACGAGAGCAGCAAAACTACGATAAGCAACAAGATATGAGCAGGCGGCAAGCGGATGCCCAAGAGGCAAAAAAAGCTGAGCAAGTGCAACGTAGAGACAATGACAGAATTGAGCGACGTGATGATAGAAAGGAAGCTCCGTTAGAGATAAAGCGAAGAGAGTCTGATAACACCGAAGTTCAGGGTAAAGATGAAAGTGATTCTCGTAGTGATAACGAACAGAATCACAACCACAACCAAGAGTCAGCTACTAAAAGTGAAGTAGATAAAGCGGTTGAACAGCCAGATAAAAATTTAGTTCAACAGCTAGAGCATGCTGAAAAAAGTGAAACAAGTAAGTGGTTAGATACTATTTTATCTTTAGCCCCAGATAGCCAAGGTGAGTCTGAGTCATCTTTACCTACCGAACAAGGGACCGATGCAGAACTATCGCTTGATAATCAAATCAGCATGTTGTTGGTAAAACAAGTATTGGCGAATAATAACTCTGATACTGATATCTCTGAATTAGAAGGGAAAGAACAAGTTAGCTTGGCAGAGTTAGAGTCGTTATTAACAGACAGTGACTTTAAAGCGATTTTAGCGCAATTATCTAACTCACAAGCGTCTCCTGAAATTGGAGTAGAGCAAGAGTTTGAACAGTTACTAGCAAAAGTGACTAATACAGAATCTGAGTCTGTTACCAAAGCTAATGTAGATGCAAAATCAGTTAGAGAATTAATTAATCAAGCAGCAGTTAGCTCATCGCAACCAAATAGTAACATTCAGCAAGCTAATTTAGACGAAGGCGAACTTAAGCAACAGTCTCAGCCTATTCAGTTAAACGCAAGTCAAATTGATAAGACTTTGCTTGAAAAGTCACCATTGGAAAAGCAAGATAAATTTAAACAATCAGAGCTTATGGCCGCACTACAACTAAACGGTGAAGGTACAGAAGAGCAAGAGTTAACGTCATCAACAGCTAAGCCTACAGCTGCGGAGTTACTTTCTCCTACAACTAAAGTTGTTGATTTAGGTGTTGCTACTCAAGTTAATACAGAGCCGAATAAAGCAGCTCTTAATACATTGTCGGCACTATCAAGTGCACAAACCCCAACCGAACAAATGATGAAATCAGAGTTGAATCTAGCAGATATGCAATTGCAAACTTCTACTGAAAAAGACACTAGCGAATCTAAGCTAAGTAGTTTGTTAGGTCAATTGGGTACTGAAGATGTTAAAACCTCGGATTTAGCTAATAAGACAGAGAAAGTAAATGTAGCAGGTGTGACGTTAGATAAAACTTTGCAGATGCCAAAAATAGAAAATATTTCTCAAGCTAAAAACGAGGCTGTAGTAAAAGAAAATATTCTGTTTAACAAACAAGAGTTGGCAACTCAAATGCAAACTCAGGTTGGTCTAATGTTAGCGAAAAACATGAAATCAGTTGATATGCGCCTAGATCCGCCAGAGCTCGGAAGTATGCAGGTTAAACTATCAGTACAAAATGACCAAGCTAGCGTTTCTTTTGTCGTTTCAAGTCAGCAAGCGAAGGATGCACTAGAAGCTAGTTTTCCTAAACTGAAAGAGTTGCTTGAACAACAAGGTTTAGAGTTAGCTGATTCAGATGTGCAACAACAAGACTCTCAGGCTGGTAGTAAGCGAGAGGAAGAAGAGCAAGGAATTGCAAAAAATGGTTTAGATGCTGAACACGACTCTACAGAGTCAGAATTAGAGCAACAACAACAAATGATCAATCGAGCAATTAACTCTCCATGGAACGTTAGTTATTACGCATAATTTTGGATAATTTGTTTACTTGCTAAACAGTTGCACAATAAATCGAGTAATAACTGCGTTTAACAATTGCTAAAAATTGAGTCGGCAAATAACATGAGGGGTTAATCAAATCCCGAATGGAGCGAGTGAGATGGCTGAAGAACAAGAAAACGAACTAACATTGGAAGAAGAATCAGGTGGCGGTAAGAAAAAACTGATTATCATTATTGCAGCTGCAGTTGTTCTATTATTAGTTGCAGTCGGTGCTGTGCTTTTCTTGATGTCAGGTGATAGCAGTGAAGAAATGGCCGATACTGTAATGGAAGAGCAAATGGAAGCAACTCCTGCTGAGGTTGGTACGGCAATGTACGTGACTATGCCTAGACCTTTCACTTTTAATGTTCCAGGCACAACTCGAGATAGATTAGTTCAAATCAAAGTTCAGTTAATGGTTCGCGGTGATAATAACCACGAAACGGCGAAACGCCACATTCCATTGATTGAAGGAACCTTGTTGAAAGCCTTCAGCACAGCCAATGCTGATGACTTAGCGACAACAGCTGGTAAAGATGCGTTGAAGTTGAAAGCTGCAAAAGATGTACAAAAAGCAATTTCTGAAGTAACTGGCGCGAAAATTGTAGAGGAAGTATTGTTTACTGGTTTTGTTATGCAATAACCGTCAAAATAATGCTGTTAAGAGATAATTATGACTGATCTTCTGTCACAAGATGAAATTGATGCGCTACTCCACGGTGTCGACGATGTAGAGGAAGAAGAAGTATCTCATGCTGCTGGGGACGATGACTCCAGCACCTTAGATTATGACTTCTCTTCCCAAGATCGAATTGTTCGTGGTCGAATGCCAACGTTGGAGTTGGTAAATGAACGCTTTGCGCGTCATATGAGGATCAGTTTGTTTAACATGATGCGCCGTACTGCTGAAGTATCAATTAACGGCGTGCAAATGATCAAGTTTGGTGAGTACATACATACCCTGTTTGTACCAACAAGTTTGAATATGGTTCGGTTCAGACCACTAAAAGGTACTGGGCTTATCACTATGGAAGCAAGATTAGTATTTATTCTTGTGGACAATTTCTTTGGTGGCGATGGCCGCTATCACGCCAAGATTGAAGGCCGTGAGTTTACTCCAACTGAGCGTCGTATTATTCAAATGTTATTGAAACTAATATTTGAAGATTACAAAGAGGCTTGGGCGCCAGTTATGGACGTTTCATTTGAATATCTAGACTCAGAAGTAAACCCTGCAATGGCAAATATAGTGTCGCCAACAGAGGTTATTGTTATCAGTTCATTCCATATTGAACTAGACGGTGGCGGTGGTGATTTCCATATTGCCTTACCATATTCAATGTTAGAGCCTATTCGTGAATTACTTGACGCTGGTGTACAAAGTGATAGAGAAGATACTGATTATCGCTGGAGTAAAGCGCTGCGTGATGAAATTATGGATGTTTATGTTGACTTAAGCACCCAATTATTAGAGATGGACTTACCGTTAAGCCAAATCATGGAATTAAAAGATGGCGATATTATTCCGATTGAAATGCCGGAAAATATAACAGTTTATATAGAAGATCTTCCTACCTATAGAGCTAAGCTAGGTCGTTGTCGTGACAACGTAGCTATTCAAATATCAGAGAAGATCAAACGACCAGAGTCAGCGAAGTCGGAAATGAATGTATTGACCCGTGGTGGTCGTAGATTAGATGACGATTCAGAACTACTGGCATTAGAAGACGATTTAGATTTATAAGAGGGTAATGACCATGAGTGATGACCAAGATACTATGGACGAATGGGCGGCAGCTCTGGCTGAAGCAGAAGGTGAAGGCGGCGACGGTGGTGATGATGGCGTTGTTGCAGCTGAACTGGATGAATTAACAGACTCTGGTGATACACTAAATGAAGACGAGTCTCGTAAATTAGAGACTATTTTAGATATTCCAGTTAATATCTCGATGGAAGTTGGCCGCAGCAAGATCAGTATTCGTAACTTACTGCAATTAAACCAAGGTTCAGTAGTTGAGCTGGACAGAGTTGCAGGTGAACCGTTAGACGTATTAGTTAACGGTACACTAATCGCTCACGGTGAAGTAGTTGTCGTCAACGATAAGTTTGGTATTCGACTAACGGATGTAATCAGTCAAATTGAACGTATTAAAAAGCTTCGCTAATAAAACACTATCTTATATCTTCCTAGCATCATTTGCCTTGCTGGCAAATGATGCTTTTGGTTCTACTGCAACAACACGAAAAGTAACTGGACCTAGTGCAGAAAGTCTAGTTTCGATGATTTTAGCTCTTATCCTAGTGGTTCTTGTAATCCTTGCCATTGCTTGGTTAGCTAAAAAGTTTAATTTGACTCCAGTCAGCTCTAATCACTTTAAATTGGTTTCCAGCATGTCTCTTGGTGGTCGAGAACGCATTGTAATTATCGAAATTCAAGGCCAACAGCACGCTATTGGAGTGACTAATCAAAGTGTTAATCATTTGTTTAAACTAGATGAAAACATCACTTCAACAACTAGTATCTCAGGTGATAGTCAAATGTTGCACAAAATAAATAAGTTATTTGGTTATCAAGCACCAAATACCAAGAACAAGGAATAACCAAATAATGAAGTTTGTCGTTTTTTCTTTAACACTTCTATTACTGTTATTCGCTCCAGAGTCACTGGCTGAGTCTGGCACTATTTCAGCGGTGACGATTACAGATAACCCTGATGGCTCGAAAGAGTACAGTGTTACGTTACAAATTTTAGCAATGATGACAGCACTGAGTTTTATCCCTGCTGCTGTTATGTTAATGACATCTTTTACTAGGATCATTGTTGTACTGGCTATTTTGCGTCAAGCGATTGGTTTGCAGCAAACTCCTAATAGTCAGCTGTTAATTGGTATTTCGTTATTTTTGAGCTTTTTTATCATGGCTCCAGTGTTTGATGAAGTGCATAAAACGGCCGTTCAACCCTATCTCAACGAAGAAATAACCTCATTGCAGGCTTATGATATTGCCAAAATTCCAATGCGTGAATTCATGCTTTCTCAAACTCGTATTAGCGATTTGCAAACCTTTGCTGAAATAGCTGGGTACACCCAGTTAAATGCACCTGAAGAATTACCAATGTCAGTCATTATTCCATCGTTTGTGACTTCCGAACTGAAAACGGCATTTCAAATAGGTTTTATGTTCTTTATACCGTTTTTGATCATCGACTTAGTGGTAGCTTCTATTCTGATGGCAATGGGTATGATGATGTTATCGCCCATGATAGTTTCACTGCCATTCAAATTAATGATGTTCGTACTGGTTGATGGTTGGTCACTGGTAATGGGAACCTTAGCGAAAAGCTTTGGCCTTGGAACTTAGAGTGAGTTGATGTTATGACGCCAGAAACTTTCGTTGATATTCTAAGAGAAGCACTGTGGCTAATTATTTTATTAGTATCTGCTATTGTAGTTCCAAGTTTACTTGTCGGCCTTGTTGTAGCCATCTTCCAAGCGGCTACTTCAATTAACGAACAAACACTGAGTTTCTTGCCGAGGCTTATCGTAACTCTACTTGCTTTGATCATTGGCGGTCACTGGATTGTGGGGATGATAATGGACTTCACTTTTGAACTTATTCAACGGATCCCGTCGGTCATAGGCTAGTGCTATGGAAGTATTATTGCAGCAAATGATGCAGTATCAGGCAGACTTTCTTCTGCCTTTTACTCGTATTTCTGCCATGATGATGGTAATGGTCGGTATTGGCGTTAGAAATATACCTGGACCAATAAAAACGGCTTACGCTGTTGTTTTTACTATTATGGTAATGCCTGTCGTTCCTCCTTCTCCTTTTACTAATCTATTTTCATTTGAAATGGGATTGAGAGTTGCCCAACAGATCATGATAGGCAGTGCGGTTGGTTTTGTTTCCGTTATTTTCTTACAAATTTTTGTTATCGCAGGTCAAGCGATTGCTATGCAGTCTGGTTTAGGTTTTGCGTCAATGGTTGACCCTACAAATGGCATGAGCGTACCCGCTGTTGGTCAATTTTTCCTTATCTTATCGACATTGTTGTTTTGGGCTATTGATGGTCATATAGTGATGATGCAGCTAATAGTACAAAGTTTCCATTTATTACCTATAGGACAAGGCTGGCTTGCCACGGGAAGCTATAATGATTTAGCTATCTTTGGTGGTTATATGTTTGCTGCGGCTTTAATTCTGTCCATAGCGCCGCTTGTTGCAATGTTAGTGATTAATTTGAGCTTTGGCATTATGACCAGAGCGGCGCCGCAATTAAATATTTTTTCGATTGGTTTCCCATTTACCATGATGTCAGGATTGATCGTTATGTGGATCACGATGGAAAGCTTTATTTTCCATTTTGAAAACAGTTGGGAACGTTCAGTAGAAATGATGTGTACCATCATAGGTTGCAATATCTAAGGCATAAGTTATGGCAGAAGATAGCGATCAGGAAAAAACAGAAGAACCCACGGCCAAGCGTTTAGAAGACGCCCGAAAAAAAGGCCAAATAGCTCGTTCGAAAGAGCTGGGAACAACAGGTGTACTAGTGGCTAGTGCAGCGTCTTTGCTCGTGTTTGGAGCGGCACTTGGCAAGTCATTAATCGCAGTGATGGCATCTCAGTTTGCTTTAGACCGAGACGATGCATTTGATAACAGCAAAATGTTTACATCTATGGGAGAAGTTATCTCTGAAGTCATGTGGCCTATGTTTGCGATTTTTGCAGTTATTTTGGTCGCCGCTTTTGTTGCTAACAGCTTACTTGGAGGCATTAACTTCAGCTGGGAAGCTATGGCACCTAAACTAAATAAAATGTCTCCTCTAAAGGGCTTTAAAAGAATGTTTGGTAGCCAAGCTGCAATAGAGCTCATCAAGTCCATTCTTAAAGTTACCGTGGTAGCATTTGTTGCGGTAATGCTAATCAAAGTCTATTTGAATGACATATTGTTTCTGAGTATTGAAGATTTACCGGGCAACACTATTGATGCAAGCTTATTATTAGGCTGGATATTTTTAGGTTTGTGTTGTTCGACAATTGTTATCTCTATGGTGGATGTGCCATTCCAAAAGTGGAATCACAATAAGCAGCTAAAAATGAGTAAACAAGAGATTAAAGATGAATATAAGAGTACGGAAGGTAACCCTGAGGTTAAAGGACGGCAAAGACAGATACAGCGTGAAGTTTCACAGCGTAGAATGCTGCAAGATGTACCTGATGCTGATGTAGTTATCACTAACCCGACACATTACTCAGTCGCATTGAAATACGATGTAGAAAAATCACAAGCACCGTTTGTCATTGCGAAAGGTGCAGACTTTATGGCAATGCAAATTCGAAAGATCGCCAAAGAAAAGAATGTAACTATAGTCGAAACTCCTATGTTGACTCGTTCTATATACTATACCACTGATGTAAACCAAGAGATCCCTGAAGATCTGTTCGTTGCAGTTGCGCAAGTATTAGCTTATGTGTTCCAACTTGATCTTTATACTAAAGGCAAAGGTAATAAGCCAACGGCATTACCTAAGAACTTACCAATTCCTCCTGAGTTGAGACACTAAAAGCTGATTAAATCTTCAGCGCCAATATTCCGTGATTTTGAGCTGGCACGAATACTGCTCTACTAGCCTGTAGTAGGTAGTTATTCGGTTTAAATGATGGATTTAACAGCAAAGTTCAATCAAGCTTTTAGTAAAGAAAATGTCAAGTATATCAATGGTCTAGGTGCACCGTTATTTATCTTGGCTGCACTGGCAATGGTAGTGTTACCACTACCTGCGTTGATGTTGGATATTTTATTCTCATTCAATATTGCGCTCGCGCTGGTTATTTTATTAGTTACAGTTTATACACTCAAACCACTCGATTTTGGTGCGTTCCCTTCGGTACTTTTAATTGCAACCGTTTTGCGCCTAGCTTTGAATGTTGCTAGTACTCGTATCGTTTTGCTGGAAGGACACGAAGGTGGTGACGCTGCTGGTAAAGTAATTGAAGCATTTGGTTCTGTTGTTATTGGTGGTAACTACGCAGTTGGTCTAGTTGTGTTTGCAATCCTAGTTATTATTAATTTCGTCGTTGTTACCAAAGGTGCTGGCAGAATATCTGAAGTTACTGCTCGTTTTACTCTAGATGCCATGCCTGGTAAGCAAATGGCTATCGACGCCGACTTAAATGCAGGCTTTATTACCCCTGAACAAGCAAAAGCGAGACGTGAAGAAATAGGTCGAGAATCAGACTTCTATGGTTCTATGGATGGTGCGTCAAAATTCGTTAAAGGTGATGCAGTCGCTGGTATCATTATTCTATTTATTAACATTATCGGTGGTCTATTTATCGGCATGATCCAACATGATTTAGAGTTTGGTCAAGCTGTTGAAATTTATACCTTATTAACTATCGGTGACGGCTTAGTTGCGCAAATTCCTGGTCTATTACTATCAATTGGTACTGCGATTGTTGTAACACGACAAAATACTGACCAAGAAATGGGTAAACAATTCTCTACTCAGCTAGGTGTAGAGAAAGTTATGTATGTTGCAGGCGCTATCTTGACTGCGATGGGATTAGTTCCTGGTATGCCTCATCTTACTTTTATCGGCTTTGGTTTATTACTTTTAGGTGCAGGGTACTACTCAACTAAGAAGTCAAAAGAAGCAGAAGCTCAAGCTAAGCTTGATGAAGAAAATGCTCCGTCAGTTAATGCACAAGAAGAGCAAGAGAACAAAGAAGTTAGTTGGGATGACGTTGCCCACGTAGACACTATTGGTTTAGAAGTTGGTTATCGCTTAATTCCTCTTGTTGATAAAGGACAAGGTGGTGAACTATTGTCTCGTGTGAAAGGTGTCCGTCGTAAACTGAGTCAAGAATTTGGTTTCTTAGTACCAGCAGTTCATATCAGAGATAACTTAGACCTAGATCCAAACAGCTATCGAATTACCTTAATGGGTGTGACAATTGGCGAAGCTGAAATTCGACATGATAGAGAGTTAGCAATCAACCCTGGCCAAGTATTTGGTAAAATTGATGGTATTGAAACTGTAGATCCGGCATTTGGCTTAGAAGCGGTATGGATTGAGTCAACTAACCGTGATAAAGCACAATCTTTAGGTTACACAGTTGTTGACGCTGCGACCGTTGTAGCAACGCATATCAGCCAATTATTAACAAATAATGCAGCGCAATTGATGGGTCATGAAGAAACTCAGAACTTACTAGACATGATAGGTAAGAACTATCCTAAACTAGTTGATGGTTTAGTTCCTGATATGTTGAGCTTATCGGTTGTCACTAAAACACTACAAAACCTACTAAATGAAGGCGTTCCGATTCGTGATATGCGTTCGATTTTACAAACTTTAGTTGAGTATGCTCCTAAGAGTCAGGATCCTGACGTATTAACTGCTGCATGCCGAATTTCATTACGAAGATTTATCGTTCAAGACGCCGCTGGGCCTAGCTCTGAGATACCTGTTATAACATTAGCTCCAGAGTTGGAACAGATGTTGCAACAATCTATGCAATCTGCAGGAAATGATGGCGCAGGCATTGAGCCAGGCTTAGCTGAACGAATCCAAACTTCACTAGCTGACGCTCATAGAAACCAAGAATTATCTGGTGAGCCATCAATCTTGTTAACGTCAGGAATGTTGAGAGGCGTGTTATCTCGCTTTATCAAACACAGCATCCCTGGAATGGTTACCTTGTCTTATCAAGAAATACCAGAAGAGAAACAAATTAAGATTGTGAATTCAGTAGGTTAAGTCAAAGGCTTGACGGAGGTTGGAAATGAAAATCAAACGTTATTACGCAAAAGATATGAGAAGCGCTTTAAACCAAGTTAAAGAAGAACTGGGTCCTGACGCGGTGATCATGTCTAATAAAAAAACTGCAACGGGTATTGAAATTGTTGCAGCTGTTGATAACGACTCTGTAACGAGTGCTGCGCAGGAAACAGCAACACAAATTGCTGCTCAGCCTAAACAAGCTATGTCTGCTTATGCTGGAGTATCGCCAGAACAAGATACAGAAAGTAAAGTTGCATCTTCATTACAAGAACTATTAAATCGTCAAGCTCAAATCAATGACTCTAGCCCAGCTAGCGCTCCTGTTGAGCAACCTGAAGCGGTTAAAGCTGTGGAAACAGCAGCAACTTCAATGTCACAAAAAGCTGAATCAGAATTTGAACAATGGTTAAATAGAGCCCGTTCAACAGTGATTGAACAAGAAACAGCGGCACAACCTCATTCACAACAACCTACTGCTACTGTATCTAATATGCCTGTTGAACCTGTTGCAGAACTTGAAGTAACTGAAACTCAAGCTGAATCTATGGTGACTAACGAACCAAAAGTGATTCAAGGTAACTTTGATAATGAAATGGCCTCGTTAAAACAAGAAATGAATTCTATTAAAGAATTGTTGCAGCACCAAGTTTCAGAACTAATGTGGCAAGACATTGAAAGAAAATCTCCTGTTAAAGCAATGACCATTTCTAAACTAAAAGATATGGGCTTGTCTACACATGTATCTGAGCACTTAACTCATTTCTTATCAGATGACGTAGGTCAAAAAAATGCTTGGCCACAAATGTTAGACTTGCTAACACAACAACTTGATACTACTTCAAACGAGATCATTACGCGTGGCGGTGTATACTCTTTAGTTGGTGCGACAGGAGTAGGAAAGACTACTACAATTGCTAAATTAGCTGCTCGTTATGCTCAAATTCATGGTGCTGACAAAGTTGGCTTAATTTCGACAGATAGCTTTAGAATTGGTGCGTTAGAGCAATTAGCAACATACGCAAAAATTTTAGGCTGTCCATTAAAGCAAGCTAAAAATACAGAAGAGTTATCTGAAGCAATCTATCAGTTACGTAACAAAAAGTTAGTACTTATTGACACTGCTGGCATGAGCCAAAGAGACATTAAGTTGACAGAAAGGCTGAATAACTTGTTAACTAAGTCTAGAGTGAGAATCAAAAACTATTTAGTTTTATCTGCAACTTCACAAATGAGTGTACTGCAAGAAAGTGTGCAACACTTTAAGAGCGTACCTCTGTCTGGTTGTATTTTTACTAAGATTGATGAGTCACTGAGTTTAGGCGAGTTAATGAGCGTTGCAATTCATAATCGCTTACCAATTGGTTATTTAACCAACGGTCAGAGAGTTCCTGAAGATATAAGAGTTGCAAATAGTGAAAAAATTGTGCAAAAAGCTAATCAGTTGTTTGAATTAAAACAAAAAGTTAGAAATAGAAATAATAAGGTAGTGCCGAAAGCAGTTGGCATGTATGATTGATAAATCTTATACCGATCAGGCTAGTGGCTTGAGACATATGACGATAGCAAGAAAAACAAAAGTAATAGCGGTAACAGGTGGTAAAGGTGGTGTTGGTAAAACCAGCGTTTCTTTGAACACAGCTATCGCAGTAGCCCAAACAGGCAAAAACGTATTAGTACTTGATGCTGATTTAGGATTGGCAAATTGTGATGTAATGTTGGGATTGAGAGTTGAGAAGAATTTATCTCACGTGTTATCAGGTGAGGCAGAGCTCGATGATATTCTAGTGGAAGGCCCTGCTGGTATAAAGATAGTTCCAGCTACATCCGGTTCAATTGACATGGTTGAACTGTCACCTGCTCAGCACGCAGGCTTAATTCGTGCATTTAGCGAAATGAAAACACCAGTAGATGTATTTATTGTTGATACAGCTGCAGGTATTTCTGATATGGTTTTATCATTTGCTAGAGCTTCTCAAGAAGTATTAGTAGTAGTATGTGATGAACCTACGTCAATTACCGATGCTTATGCTTTAATTAAAGTACTTAATCGCGATCATGATGTGACCAAATTTAAAGTTGTTGCAAACATGGTTAGAACGATTAAGGAAGGCCAGGATCTATTCAAAAAATTGACTATGGTTACTGATAGATTCTTAGATGTAAATTTAGAGCTAACCGCTATTATCCCATTTGACGATAATTTGCGTAAGGCAGTGAGACGTCAGAAAGCCATCGTTGATGCATTCCCTCGTTCACCATCAGCTGTTGCTTTTAAAACACTGGCAACAAAAATACATCATTGGCCGACACCAGCTCATGCATCTGGTAATTTAGAATTCTTTTTAGAACAGTTGGTTAACTAAGAGGTTTAGTTTGAACAGCAAAGTAGCTGCATACGAATCAAATAGTGATGAACTTTCCAGTGTGTTAGAAAAACACGCTACATTGGTAAAGCGAATTGCTCACCATTTGATTGCACGCTTACCTGGTAGTGTATTAGTAGATGACCTTATTCAGGCCGGTATGATCGGTCTGCTAGAAGCTGCTAAAAACTTTGATGGTAGCAAAGGCGCAAGTTTTGAAACTTATGCCGGCATTCGTATTCGCGGTGCTATGTTAGATGATATTCGTAAAGGTGATTGGACTCCTCGCTCGGTTCACCGTAATACGAGAATGATCTCGGATAAAATTTCAGAACTAGAATCTCAGCTTGGCCGTGATGTAAAAGATATTGAAGTAGCGGAAGCTTTAGAAGTATCTGTCGAGCAATACCACACAATGCTTAACGAAGCTAACGCTGGCAAAATCATAGGGATGGATGATTTAGGCGTAAGTGAAGATGTCATTAGTATTAAAGATAATAGTGATTCTGATGATATATATGAAGGAATTGAAGGACAGCATTTTAAGTCTTCATTAGCTAAGGCGATAAAAACCTTACCGGAAAGAGAAGCATTAATTCTTTCACTGTATTATGATGATGAATTAAACTTACGAGAAATTGGAGAAGTCTTGAGTGTTAGTGAATCACGTGTAAGCCAAATTCACAGCCAAGCAATGGTGAGATTGCGCTCAAGATTGAAAGAGTGGTTGTAGCGAAACTAAGAAATTTTATAGGTTTCGTGATAATTACTTGTAACTTCTTAATTTTAATTAATAATTAACACAAATAACTTACCTCACTGGAGGACACTTTGGATAAGAACATGAAAATTCTAGTTGTTGATGACTTTTCAACAATGAGAAGAATTATCAAGAACTTACTTCGTGACTTAGGTTTTACCAATGTTCAAGAAGCTGATGATGGCAGTACAGCATTACCAATGCTTAAAGATGGCGACTTTGACTTTGTCGTAACAGATTGGAATATGCCTGGTATGCAGGGTATAGATCTATTACGTGAGATCCGTAAAGATGACAATTTGAAGCATATGCCTGTTATGATGGTAACAGCTGAGGCGAAAAAAGAGCAAATCGTTGCAGCAGCTCAGGCTGGTGTTAATGGTTATATTGTTAAGCCTTTCACAGCTGCGACTCTAAAAGGTAAATTAGATAAAATCTTTGAACGTCTAGAGTGATCTTGAGGAGTTAACTATGTCTGAACAGACAACTCCGCAGATCAGCCTGGAAGAAGCAAAGGCTCTAGTGGTTGCGCTAGAAGCGGGTGATAATGAATCTGCCAATCAAATAATTAGTAATGTGGCGAGTCCAGAGAACAAAGAATTGTTCGCTGAGGTCGGTAAATTGACTCGTCAATTACATGACTCTTTAACGAGTTTTCAACTGGATCCTAAAATTGCTAATTTAGCGACGGATGATATTCCTGATGCTAAAGAGCGTTTAAGTTATGTAATGAACATGACTGAACAAGCAGCAAATAAGACGATGGATGCGGTTGACTCTAGCTTACCGCTAGCTGACAAAATTAATAATTCTTTAACTGAGCTTAAGCCTGAATGGGATAAGCTTATGCAACGCCAGATTCAACTTGGCGAATTCAAATCTCTTTGTTACTCAATTAATGAATTCATGGAAACGGCAGAAAAAGACTCTGCACAGCTGCACCTGAATATGACTGAAATAATGATGGCTCAGGATTTTCAGGATCTAACTGGACAAGTTATCAAACGAGTGATTGAGTTAGTAAAAGAGGTTGAAGATAGTTTAATTCACTTATTAACTGTATTTGGCGAGCCAGAGTCAAATAAGGCTAATGAAGAAGAGAAAACTGTCGATAATAATGGTGTTGAAGGTCCTATCATCGACGCTGAAACCCGTGAAGACGCGGTCTCAAGCCAAGATGAAGTGGACGACCTACTGTCTAGTTTAGGCTTTTAGATTAGGGGAGCTGCCGCATGGCATTGGATGTGGATCAAGAGATATTACAAGACTTCTTAATAGAAGCTGCTGAAATATTAGAGCAACTTTCTGAAGAGTTAGTAGAATTAGAGAACGACCCAGAAAACGCAGACTTACTTAACTCAATTTTCCGTGGGTTCCATACTGTAAAAGGTGGAGCTGGCTTTTTATCTCTAACCAATTTAGTAGATGCCTGCCACGGTGCAGAGAACGTATTCGATATTTTACGTACAGGTCAACGTAGTGTTACGCCAGAGTTAATGGACGTTATTCTACAATCTTTGGATACAGTGAACGATATGTTCGCTCAAGTTCAAGCTGGTGACGATCCAGATCCTGCCGACCCTCAGTTACTAGAAATGCTGCATAAGTATTGTGAGCCAGAGTCAGCTGATGAAGCTGCTCCTGCCGCTGATGCCGCTCCAGAAGCTCCAGCTGATGATTTATTTGATATGGAAGAAACTGGTGGTTCAGATTCTGACAGTATTGATGAAATTACTGAAGATGAATTTGAAGCTTTACTAGATGAATTGCATGGCAAACCTAAGCAAAAAGCAGAAGCTCCTGCTCCAGCACCAGCAGCTCCTAGTGGAGATGATATTTCTGATGATGAATTTGAAGCGTTATTAGATGAACTTCACGGTAAAGGGTCTTTTAATCCTGCTTCTGAAGAGAGTGAGGCGGCAGAAAAGCCTGCAACACCTCCTAAGGCGGCTCCAAGTTCTAACAGCGATGAAATCTCTGATGATGAATTTGAATCTTTATTAGACGAACTTCATGGCAAAGGTGCTGCTCCGACAGCTAAGGCTGCAGAGCCTGCAAAGCCAGCACCTAAAGCTGAACCTGCAAAGCCTGCACCGAAACCTGCTCCTAAGCCTAAGAAAGCGGAAGCTCCTAAGCCTGCAAAAGCAGCTGCTCCAGCAGCAAAAGATAAAAAAGCAGCTCCAGCAGCTCCACAAGCAGAAACAACAGTTCGTGTTGATACAAAACGCCTTGACGAAATCATGAATATGGTTGGTGAGTTAGTATTGGTACGAAATCGTTTAGTTAGTCTAGGTGTGAACTTAGGTTCAGACGAAGCTATGACTAAGGCTATCTCTAATTTAGATGTAGTTACTGGCGACCTTCAAGGTGCAGTAATGAAAACTCGAATGCAGCCAATTAAGAAAGTATTTGGTCGTTTCCCACGAGTTGTTCGAGATTTAGCGCGTAGCTTAAACAAAGAAATCACATTAGAACTAGTCGGTGAAGAAACCGATTTAGATAAGAACTTGGTGGAAGCTCTAGCAGATCCACTAGTTCACTTAGTAAGAAACTCTGTCGATCATGGTATTGAAATGCCAGCAGATCGTGAAGATGCTGGTAAGTCGCGAATCGGTACTGTTCGTTTATCAGCATCGCAAGAAGGTGATCATATCCTGTTAACCATTGAAGATGATGGTAAGGGTATGGATGCTGAAAAACTGAAAGACATAGCTATTAGCAAAGGTGTATTAGATCCTGATGCAGCGGCTCGTATGTCAGACACTGAAGCTTATAATTTAATCTTCGCTCCAGGCTTCTCAACTAAGACTGAAATTTCTGATATTTCAGGTCGTGGTGTAGGCATGGACGTAGTTAAAACTAAGATCACACAATTAAATGGTTCAGTTGAAATTCACTCTGAAATGGGTGTTGGTACAACACTACAGATTAAAGTTCCACTGACCTTAGCAATCCTACCGACATTAATGGTTGTTGTTGGCGGCTTAATCTTTGCTTTACCATTGTCTACAGTGAATGAAATTATTCACTTAGACCTAACTAAGACAAATATTGTTGATGGTCAGCAAACGGTTATTGTTCGTGATAAAGCAATTCCATTGTTCTATTTAGAAGATTGGTTAGTTAAAAATCCGAAAGGACACGAAGATCGAAAAGATGGTCATGTTGTTGTTATCCAAATTGGTGCGCAGCAAGTAGGCTTTGTTGTTGACTCTCTGATTGGTCAAGAAGAAGTGGTGATCAAGCCATTAGATGCTATGTTACAAGGCACGCCAGGTATGGCTGGTGCGACGATTACATCAGACGGCGGCATTGCATTGATATTTGATGTTCCAAATCTTCTTAAACACTACGCCAAACGTTCGAACTTAAGGTTTAAATAAAGGCTAAAATGGCAATAAAAGTATTAGTAGTTGATGACTCTGCGTTTTTCCGACGCAGAGTTTCTGAGATCTTGAATGAACATTCAGATCTTCAAGTTGTTGGTGATGCGGCTAATGGTAAGGATGCGATAGAGAAAACCCAACAAATCAAGCCAGATGTGATAACTATGGATATTGAAATGCCTGTTATGGATGGCATTACTGCTGTTCGTCACATTATGGAAAAATGTCCAACCCCAATTATCATGTTCTCTTCTTTAACCCACGAGGGAGCTAAGGCAACACTAGATGCTTTAGAAGCGGGAGCTTTAGACTTCTTGCCTAAGAAGTTTGAAGATATAGCGAAAGATAAAAAAGAGGGAACTAAGTTACTCCAAGAGAGAGTTAGAGCACTAGGTCGCAAAGCTGGAATGATGGCTCGTAGGCCGGCACCAAGAGCGACGACAGCTGCTCCTGTTGAGCCTGTAAATCGCAGACCTGAACCTGTAAGACCATCTACGGCAACTAGTAGTCGATTAGAACGAGCAACTAGAACTGCTCCAACGACCTCTGCTAGAACTACTCCTGCGACAAGACCAGCAAGTGTAAATAGAAGAGCCTCAGGAAAGTCATATAAATTATTAGCAATAGGAACTTCTACAGGTGGCCCTGTTGCATTACAAAAAGTGTTAACGGCTTTTCCTAACAACTTCAACTTGCCAATTATTTTAGTTCAGCATATGCCTGCAGCGTTCACTCCTGCATTTGCCGCAAGACTAAACTCACTATGTAAAATATCGGTGAAAGAAGCTGAAAATGGTGATGTTTTGCGACCTGGTACAGCCTACTTAGCTCCTGGCGGTAAACAAATGTTAATTGAAGGTCGTTCGTCTTCTCCAACGTTGAAAATCATGGAAGACGATTCAGGTAAACTGACATATAAACCAAGTGTTGATTTATCATTTGGCAGTGCTGCCAAGATATATGACGGTGATGTATTAGGTGTCATCCTTACAGGTATGGGAGCAGATGGCCGAGAAGGCTGTCGTATGCTTAAGCAAAGAGGTGCCAAAATTTGGGCGCAAGATGAAGCAAGCTGTGTAGTTTACGGTATGCCTCAAGCTGTTACCGCAGCTGGAATTTCTGAAGAAAACATCGATATAGACAATATGGGCGCAGCTATACTCAAAGAGCTGAACCATGGATAGACTAGCTGTTGTCGGAATATTAGTTGCGATTGTAGCTATTGTAGGCGGCTATGCTTATGAAGGCGGTGCAATTGCAACTTTGTTTCACTTTTCAGCTTTTATTATTGTAATTGGCGGCTCTTTTGGTGCCGTTATGTTACAAACACCTAAGCAAGATTTTATTAATGGCTTGCGAATGTTTCCTATGGTTTGGCAGGGCGAACAATACCAATTCACTGTTTATTTACACAAAATTCAGTTTTGGGCTGAGACTTCTCGACAAAAAGGCTTTTTAGCACTTGAGCATGAAATTGAGAGAGAGCCTGAACCGTTTGTACAAAAAGCACTAATGATGTTAGTTGATGGCGCCGAACATGATGTTTTGAGAGAGTCTTTGCAAATGCAAGTTGAACTTGAAAGTGAACATAAACTTAGAGGCGCTAATATCTTTGAAGCTTTGGGAGGTTATAGTCCTACAATAGGTATCCTTGGAGCTGTTTTGGGTCTTATTCAAGCTATGACACACATCAGTGACCCTGCTGCGTTAGGACAAGGTATCGCGACAGCATTCATTGCCACCATTTACGGTGTAGGTGCCGCAAACCTAATTTTTATTCCTATTGGCGAAAAGCTGAAAGCCAAAATAGACCAAGAAATTTTATTTCGAGAGATGGTTATCAATGGTGTAGTTGCTGCAGCCAATGGAGAAAACCCACAGCTAATAGCTCGTAAATTATCCGCATACCAAAATTCGTCATGGTAGGAGGCTGTATATGGCCCGTATCAGAAAGACGAATAATGTTAAATCCCCTAGCCAAGAACGTTGGTTAGTGTCATATGCCGATTATATGACACTAATGTTCGCTTTGTTTGTTGTGCTCTACGCATCAGCAATGGTGAAGGAGGAAACTTATGAAGTGTTATCTGAGTCTTTAGGGAAAATTTTTGAGATCAAAGGTAATCAACAAACAGGTACTAGTGGTGAAGGAATACTGACTAATCAAGTCAATCAAAAAGAAGTGTTTTTAGGTAATGATTTGCAGCCTGAGAAAGGTACTGTGGAGTCACCACAGGATGAAGTAAAAGATGACTCAGAGTTACAAAAAGTGGGGAATCCACTAGATGCTCTAGAGTATAAATTGAAAAAATCATTATCTGACTTATTGGCCAATGATTTGGCTAAGTTAGAGCAAAATGATGATTGGTTAACAATAGAATTAAGCTCTGGTGTTATGTTTCCTTCTGGCAGTGCTGCTTCTAGTCCAGCAGCTCGTGTTATTTTAGAGCAAGTCGCGAAAGTATTATCTTCGGTCAACAATCTTATAGAAGTCAGAGGCTATACTGACAGTCTGCAAATTAATAATGAAATCTTTTCCTCTAACTGGCAGTTATCTGCTGCTAGGGCGGCGGCTGTCACTAATTGGTTAGAAAAGTTCGGAGTTCGACAAAAAAGGTTATCGATTAAAGCCAATGGCTCTAATGAGCCTATTGCTCCTAATGACACCGCAGAGGGAAGAGCAAAAAATAGAAGGGTTGTCATTGCTTTAAGTAAATTTGTAGCAGAAGAAACTGTTGAAGCAAAGCCTGTAAAAGAAGAGAAAAAGCTGATCCGTCAAGAGTTGTCGGATAAGATAGAGCAAGAAGCGAAAGAAATTAAAGTGATCAAATTGCCAAACGGTGGTATTAGAATCACAACGAGAGAGCCTGACGAACATGAGTCAGTGCAAAATGATAACTAGGTGGAAACAGTGAAAGTTTGGACAGTAGCAAATCAAAAGGGTGGTGTTGGTAAAACAACTACTGTGATCTCTCTATCTGCGATATTAGCGTTAAGAGGGAAAAAAGTACTAATGATAGATACTGACCCTCATGCTTCTCTTACCTACTATTTTGGTATCGATTCAGAAGAACTTACAAGTGGTGTTTACGATGTATTTACTCGTTCAGCGAGTATGACAGAAGATGAATGGCAAGCTTGTATCTGGGATTCTCCAGTTGAAAACCTGCATATTTTACCTGCTACCATGGCAATGGCCACTCTGGATGGAGTGTTAGGTAAAAAACCAGGAATGGGGTTAATCATAAAAAAGGCGTTAGATAAATTTGCTCAAAGTTTTGACTACGTCATAATTGATTGCCCGCCAGTATTAGGTGTTTTAATGGTTAATGCTTTGGCAGCTTGCGATAAAGTACTAATTCCAGTACAAACTGAATGTATGGCTTTAAAAGGATTAGAAAGAATGCATAGGACGATGGAGTTGATTCAAGTGTCTCAAGAGAAGAGTTACAATACTTGTATCATACCAACTATGTATGACAAGCGAACCCGTGCTTCCATTACTGCTTATAAAGAGCTGAGAGAAAGTTATGGAGAGCAAGTATGGGAAGGTGTGATACCAATCGATACTAAATTTAGAAATGCCAGTATGGAAAAATTACCATTACCTGTTTATGCAAAGAGTGCTCGTGGGGTTTTTGCCTATTCTGAGCTACTGAAAAAATTGGATAAAGAATAGTATGTTTGCCAGCGAAAAAGTAATGCTGGAATATTTGAGCCAGCTATTAACTGATGAAGAAGAGGCATTGGAACCAGAAGTTTCAGAGCCAACAGAATCATTAGATTCTTCGTTTTCTGAAGATTTATTAGCAAAAAAAACTGAAAGTATTCAAACTTCTGCCGTTAATAAAGAAATAACAAGTATTGTAAAGCCGGAGCCTAAGTTGCAACCGATAAGTTCTAGAGTTAATCAACTTAGAGACTTTAAAGAAGATATAGTGGCAGTGCCTGAGCCAGGTTCTGTTGAGAAGTTACTACAACAAGTAGAACTTAAAGAACAAGAAAAACAGGCAGAAGAAGTAAAAGTTAGCACAGAAGAAGTAATCCAAGCTAAACTTGAAACAGAAACTGCGATAGAGTTTGAACCAGAAGTTGCAGAAGCGGCAACAGAAGATCAAATTCCAGAAGAGCCATTTCAGGCGTTATTTTTTGATGTAGCCGGTTTAGTTTTAGCTGTGCCATTACAAGAACTTGGAGGCATCCACAACTTAACAGAAGTAAATAGTCTGTTTGGTAAGCCCGAATGGTTTAAAGGTGTTATGCTTAATCGAGAGAAGAAATTAAATGTTGTTGATTCTGCTCGTTGGGTTATGCCTGAAAAATTTGATCATCAAATGGAAGAATCTTTAGAATATAAGTACTTAATTACTTTAGGACAAAGTGAGTGGGGACTGGCTGCTGAAAAATTAGTAGAGACAGAGTCAATCCATCCAGATGCAGTAAAGTGGCGTAAAACACCAGGAAAAAGACCTTGGTTGTACGGTACAATTAAAGAAAAAATGTGTGCGTTGTTGCATGTGAGCGATTTAATTGCCATGCTAGAACAAGGCATAAATGCTAGGCAAGAGTAGCGGTTGTTTGTATTTCTTATACGAAAGACAAACAGCTTCTAGGTATTCAAAGTAGGAGTTGCTCAGATGAGTGAAGAAAGAGCCCCAGTAAATCAAGTAACAGACGGCAATGATGAAGTATTGCAGTGGGTGACATTTAGACTAGAAGATGAAACCTACGGTATTAATGTAATGCAAGTACAAGAGGTATTGCGTTATACAGAGATTGCACCTGTTCCGGGAGCACCAGACTATGTACTAGGTATTATTAACCTACGTGGTAACGTAGTGACGGTTATTGATACTCGTGCTCGCTTTGGTTTAATGCCTGGTGAAGTTAGTGATAACTCTCGTATTGTTATCATTGAAGCAGAAAAGCAAGTCATTGGTATCTTGGTAGACAGCGTTGCAGAAGTGGTTTACTTAAAATCTTCAGAGATTGACAGTGCACCGAATGTAGGTACAGATGAAAGTGCTAAGTTTATTCAAGGTGTGAGTAACCGAGATGGTGAACTACTTATCTTAGTTGACTTGAACAAGTTAATGTCAGACGACGAGTGGGACGAGATCTCAGATCTATAATCACTACTTCTAACTGATTGTAAATGAATAGCCAGTAGCTGATGCTACTGGCTATTTGCGTTTGTGTTATACCAACTATTTTCAAGATTGTAATTCTTTATTCTGAGTCTGCTTATTTCATGGTGAACCTATTCACGAACATGAGCTTCCTAATAATTTTGTAAATTTACTAAGATTGGTATAAATCTTTCTAGTTTTAAGCTAGATATGATGAATGTTTTTATATGAAGGAGAGTTTTTCTATGCTTTGGCAGTTAGCAAATAGCTTAGTTATCCTATTACTAATGGTATTTTGCGTAGTGTTTTGGTTAAACGCTAGAAAAGCGAACTCTCGTCTCCAGTCATCAGAAGCTGAATGCTTACAATTGAAAATTGACTTGGAGCAATTTAAGCAAGAGTCGGTTAAGTCAAATGTGCACAGTCAACAATCTGTCGTAAATTTAAAAAAGCAGCAACAAGAGTTGTTGCAGCATTTAGAACAAGTTATTAGTTCTGTTTCTACTATTGCAAAACAAAGCTCAGAGTTTGCTTTAGAACTAGAACAAACAAAAGATCAGGTACATATTCTCAAGTCTGAATCCTCCGAGCAAAGGCTGTATGGTCGAGCGAAGAAGATGATAGAAATGGGAGCTGATATCGGTGAACTCGTTAGCGAATGTGAGATCCCAAGAGCTGAAGCCGAGTTGTTAATGTCTTTATATAAAAAATAATCGATAAGCTTTTTCCTACAGCCTAGGTCCTGAAATGAATTCAGGATGACCTACTTAGCGAGCTCCTGAATCGAGTTCAGGATGACCTACTTGACGGTCACTTACAGCTTAATCCTACCCTTCTTTTTACTTCTGGCACGGTTAGTGCAACCCCTCTGACAAGAATGTAATTCGTCGAGTAATTGACAGAGGTTTTCAATGGACAAGTTGTTATATGTTTCCATGTCAGGAGCGAAGCAAAACTTAATTGGTATTTCAATGAATGCCAATAACTTAGCAAATGCTAAGACTGTTGGTTTTCGTTCTGATTTCGAACAACAAAGGTCAATGCAAGCCTTTGGTGAAGGTCATCCAACACGTGTATTCGCAATGACAGAACGCCCAGGGTCAAATATGCAAGGCGGCGCTATCCAAACCACAGGCCGCGATTTAGATATCGCAGTAGCAGGTAACGGATGGTTAGCAGTGCAAGATGACCAAGGCAACGAAGCGTATACGAGAGAGGGAAACCTACAAATTACCACTGAAGGCCTATTAACCACCGCTAAAGGATCACCTGTAATTGGTGAAGGCGGGCCAATTATTTTACCTGTCCCAGTCGAGAAAGTTGAGATAGGCCCTGATGGGACTATCACTGTCAGACCTCAAGGTGCACCAGCAAACTTTTTAGAAATAGCAGATAGGATCAAGGTTGTAGAGCCAGCCTCACAAAATGATTTGACTAAAGGTGCAGATGGCCTGTTTAGGACTAAAGAGTCAGTCTTAGGCGATGACCCTTTTAACAGAGGCTTAGAAGCGTCACCAAACGCTCGTGTGTTAGGTGGAGCATTAGAGATGAGCAATGTTAATCCGGTTTCAGAAATGGTGGGGATGATAGAGCATCAACGACAATATGAATTACAAATAAAGATGATGAAAAAGGCTGAAGAAGTAGATCAAAGCCAAGATCAATTATTACGAATCGTTTAGTAGCTGTAGAGTAAATTAGGAGGCGCTTATGCATCCGGCATTGTGGATTAGTAAAACTGGGTTAGATGCCCAACAAACAGACATTGCGGTTATTTCTAATAACCTAGCAAACTCTAGTACTGTAGGTTTTAAGAAAAGCCGCGCGGTATTTGAAGATCTGTTATACCAAAACATTAACCAACCAGGTGGTCGTTCTTCGCAAGATACGGAAATGCCAAACGGCCTGATGGTAGGTGCTGGTACCAAGGTAGTTGCAACGCAAAAGAACTACTCGCAAGGTAACATGACAACGACTGAAAATAGCTTAGATTTCATGATTCAGGGTAAGGGATTTTTTGAAATTCAACGTCCTGACGGAACGCTGGCATATACCAGAAATGGTCAATTTTCTTTGGACGAGAATGGTCGTATTGTGACTTCAGGCGCTGGTTTCCCACTTCAGCCTGAAATGAACGTACCTGATAATGCTCAATCAATCTCTATTTCACAGCAAGGTGAAGTGACTGCACAAATACCTGGTCAGGCGGATGGTGTAGTTGTCGGGCAGCTGACAATAACTGACTTCATCAATCCATCAGGTCTAGAGCCAATAGGTCAAAATTTACTGACTGAAACAGGCGTTAGCGGTGCACCTATTCAAGGTAACCCTGGTGACAACGGTCTAGGTATTGTTGTTCAAGGAGCGCTAGAAACTTCTAATGTAAATGTGACAGAAGAGCTGGTTAACATGATTGAAAGTCAAAGAGTTTATGAGATGAACTCTAAAGTAATTTCTTCAGTAGACCAAATGCTTGGTTTCGTTACTCAGCAACTTTAATCATTATTTTAGGAGCAGGCTGATGGCACATAATACGACACTATCTAAACTAGCAAAATCAATTGCAACCGCTTCTATGGCGCTTTGTTTGTGTTCTTGTGCAGTTAATCATGAAGTAGAAGAAGAAGATCCTTTCTTCGCTCCAATCATGCCTGAAATCCCTGCTGAAGATGTAGTAACAACTGGCAGCCTTTATAAAACTGGGTGGACCAATGGTTTGTACTCCGACTCTAAAGCAAGAAGAGTAGGGGATATCATAACAGTATTACTGCAAGAGAATACGCAAGCTTCTAAGACTGCTAAAACTGAAACTTCTAAGGAAACTGACGCTAACTTATCGCCTCTGATTGGCTTGAATGGCTTGGCTCCAACTATAGGTGGCAACACTCTACAGCTAGGTATGGAGTCTGATAGTGAATTTAAAGGTGATGCAAAGGCAGATCAGAGTAACAGCTTAAATGGTCAAATTTCTGTACATGTAATTCGTTCGTTACCGAATGGTAACTTGATTATCCGTGGCGAGAAGTGGCTAACATTGAATACAGGACAAGAGTTTATTCGCTTAACTGGAATAGTTCGTGCAGAAGACATCTCAGCAGAAAATACAATTGAATCGACCCGTGTAGCTAACGCTCGTATTTCATATAGCGGCAAAGGTTCACTGGCTGAAGCGCAAGAAGCTGGTTGGTTAGCTAGCTTCTTTATGAGCTCGTCGTGGCCGTTTTAAGGAGAAGTTATGAGAGTCCTTATTTTATTATTAACTAGTTTGACGACTTTGCTGTCGTTTACAGCGGACGCTGTGAGAATCAAAGATGTTTCTATGGTTCAAGGTATCCGTTCTAACCAATTAGTTGGCTATGGTTTAGTTGTAGGCTTACCTGGAACTGGTGAGTCAACACGCTTTACTGAACAAAGTTTCAAAGCCATGTTAGCTAATTTTGGTATTCAACTACCAGCAAATCTAAGACCTAAGATCAAGAATGTTGCTGCAGTGGCAGTACACGCTGAGCTGCCTGCATTTTCTAAGCCTGGTCAAAATATTGACATCACAGTGTCATCTATTGGTAGCGCTGCGAGTTTGCGAGGCGGAACTTTACTACAAACTTTCTTGAAAGGTGCGGATGGTAATGTTTATGCAATAGCTCAAGGTTCGCTAGTTGTTGGTGGCTTAGGTGTCGAAGGCGCTGATGGTTCACAAGTTGTTATCAATACACCAACAGTAGGTCGTATTCCAAATGGTGCAAGTGTAGAACGTATGGTTCCAACTCCATTTGGTAATGGTGATTTCATCACTTTCAATTTAAACGACCCAGACTTTACTTCAGCGAAACGCTTAGCTGACACGATTAATAAGTTAGTAGGGCCAAATACTGCGAAGCCAATGGATGCTGCTTCAGTTCGCGTTATTGCGCCAAGAGATTTAAGTCAACGAGTTGCTTATTTGGCAACGCTAGAAAACCTTGAGTTTCAACCTGCTGATACATCAGCAAAGATCATAGTTAACTCAAGAACAGGCACTATCGTAATAGGTAAAGATGTGAAGCTGAAACCAGCAGCAATTACTCACGGTAACTTAACTGTAACTATCGCTGAGAATCAGAATGTAGATCAGCCTGATCCGCTAACTCTAGGTGACACAGTAGTGACTAACCAAAGCATTATCGACGTTGCTAGAGATGATACACGTGCATTCGTGTTCGATCCTGGCGCGAATCTTGATGACTTAGTAAGAGCTATTAACCAAGTGGGCGCGGCACCTGGTGACTTAATGGCAATTTTAGAAGCTTTAAAACAAGTTGGCGCAATTGATGGCCAGCTAGTAGTGATTTAATCACTTTTATTAACGATGTAACAAATAACTAAACACAAAGAGGGGAATAGTTATGAACTTCGCAAATACTCTAGTTACAAATGTAACTGCAAATCCAGAAACTAATGCTGCTGTGTTAGAGATGTTAGAAATGGATACAAACCATGAAGTACAATATCACGTATATGAAGTAGCTTATGGCGAAAAGAAAATCTACTGCTGTTTATCAGGCGGTGTAATTGAAGATAACCAAATTCAATTTACACCAGTAGGTTTAGGTGCTTTTGAAGCGATGACAAATATCGAAGACGAAGCAGGTGTTGAATACTTTGCTGACGCTATCGATACTCAATCTAGCGTTTCAGAGCAACTACATGAAATCTTTTCTAAAGTTCCAAATAATGCCCGTGTCTGCCTAGTTGGTGATATCACAGGTTCACTAAAAGCTGAGTTAGCAGATCACTTCAAACTGCTTCACTAAGCAATAGTGTTTATAAGCATTAAGCTTATTGCGTATATTTGTCTCCTCTAGATGAGCCCGTTGGTAAACTTACTGTTCAACGGTGCTTATCAGAGGAACCTATACCAGATAGCTCTAAACCGTAAGCTGTAACTCTTCTACTTCTTCCTACCTTTTCTAATTCTTTTAATACTTTTTACAAGTTGGCTCGATTTTTGATTTATCTCCTATATCGAATAATAGGAAAGTCAAAAAACAGTCGATGAATAAAGTTGCTGATTTAAATAACTATCACGATCTTGGCGGTCTGCAAAAGCTAAAAGCACAAGCAACCAAAGATCCTGAAAGCAAAGAAGCTTTGAAAAAGGCGGCTCAACACTTTGAGTCCATTTTCATTGGCATGATGCTCAAATCTATGCGTGAAGCTAACGCTGTTTTTGAGCAAGACAATCCTATGCATTCAAATACCACTAACTTCTTCCGTGATATGTACGACCAACAGCTTGCGACAGATATGGCTAGTAACGGCAGTATGGGACTAGCTGACCTAATTGTTCAGCAACTTGGCGGTGGTGAAGATAGTTTTAAAGCGGCTAGCGTGCTGAGAAATGACTCAGGACTAGAGCGTCAACATTTCGGCTTAGATGCTACTAAACCTGAGTTGCAAGTACAGCCACAACAAAATATGCAATCAGAACCTGATTCTTTATTAGGTTCGTTTAATCAAGTTATTGATAAGAGTTTTGCTCAAATAGGCACTGACAAACTGAACATTGCTCCAGAGCCAGCAGCTCCTCAAAAACAAGAAGTTAACTTTGATACGCCAGAAGATTTTGTCACCTCTGTTTGGGATTACGCTAAGAAAGCCGCGAGCAAAATAGGATTGAATCCTGCCGTTATGGTCGCTCAATCTGCATTAGAAACAGGCTGGGGCAAACACATTATCAAAGATAAAAATGGCGAGTCTAGCTTTAACTTATTCAATGTAAAGGCACACCGAGACTGGGATGGAGAGAAAGCTGCTCAGTCGACTTTAGAATTTGAGCAAGGCGTAGCTGTAAAAAAAGTCGAGCCTTTCCGAGTTTACAATAACTTCTCAGAAGCGTTTGACGACTTCGTTGGCTTTCTCAAATCGAACTCAAGATATCAGCCTGCACTGAATAACACTGGTAACTCGGAACAGTTTTTGCAGGACCTACAAAAAGCAGGATACGCCACTGATCCTAAATATGCAGATAAGATCATTGGCATTTTAAACAGCGATAGATTTAAACAAGTAATGGGCAAAGTAGCCAATAGCAACATAGGGGCATAATTATGGCAGGTGGAATTTTAGGTACAGGTGTATCAGGTTTAGCCGCTGCACAGTTCGGTCTTGATACAACAGGTCATAATATTGCCAACGTAAACACTGAAGGCTTCAGCCGTCAGCGTGTTGAAACACAATCAACAGTAGGTAATGCATTTAGAAGTACTTTTTTAGGTAATGGTACTCAGCTTGCTGCTATTCAACGCTCTTTTAATGATTACAACTTTAATGAAGTTATTTTTAACTCTTCGCAGTTTCAATACAACAACACAACTTATACCAACTCATCGCGATTAGATAATTTGTTGGCAGATCCGGAAACTGGTATCACAACGACGTTTGAAGAAATGTTTGACGGCATTAGTGGTATAGCCGAAGAGCCAACTATCATATCTGCTAGAAACGTTTTAATTTCTCGCTCTGAAACTGTTGCTAAGCGTTTCAACACGCTTTATGAAGAAATGGCTGTCCAGCATATGGGCGCAATTAATGAAGAAATTACTACTTCAGTTGAAGAGATCAATGCGATATCCGAAGAAATCGCATTTCTAAATACTCAAATACAGGTAGAAAATGCTGTTGGTGCATCAGGTTTTCCACCTAATGACCTATTAGACAAACGAGACCAGTTATTAAAAGAACTAAGTGAAAAGGTTCAAGTTGATACCATAGCGTTACAAGACGGTACTATGAATATAACCATTGGTTCAGGTATCACTTTAGTAACTGGTGGTATATCAGTGCCTATGTCTGTTGTTCGTAATGAATATGATTCAAGTGCTTTAGATATAGCTATTTCAGCTTCTCCAGGTGCGCCAAATAAGTCAGTAATTACTAGCCAACTTTCGGGTGGTTCATTAACAGGCTTGATTGACACAAGAGATAATGTACTTCGACCTGCCATTCAAGAGATTGGTAAGTTAGCCATGGGCATAGCTGATAACTTTAATAGACAGCAAACGCTAGGCCGAGACTTAAATGGTGAAACTGGTGAATACTTGTTTGCTGATATTAACGATCCTCAAAAAGTATTAAGCCGAACTCTAAACTCTGCTAATAACACTAACGTTTCTAACTTCGAAGTTCACATCAGAAATACTGAACAATTAACTGGTGGCAACTACATCATGGAGTACGATGGTACGAATTTAGATGTTTATGATGAAGACAATAATTTAGTACAGCAATTTACACCTGCTGATATTGCTAACATGACGGCTGGTACTGCACTGACTGTTGGTGATACAGGTATGGCATTAGCGATTGATTTAAACCAGTTAACTGCTGGCGACTCATTTCAAATTAGACCTACTTATACTGCAGCTAATGATATTGAGAGAGTACTAGATGACCCTGAAAAAATAGCGGCGGCAGATAATCCACTAATTATTGCGGAAGTTAACAACCCTAATAATGTTGAGCTAGCATTACACGAAATAACGGGTGCTACAGGTACTCCTCCTGGACCTTTACCAGATGATTCAATTACTGTTGAAGTTGATGCGACAGGCACTAACTATCAAATCAGAGACTCTGGTGGTGTGATTATTAGCGGTCCAACTGCTATCCCAAATGATCAACTTATTATAGACCCCGTTGCTGGAATCAGCTTCGAACTGAAAGGTATTTTAGCTGGTAACGAATCTTTTACTATTACTCATGGTGATAATCCGGGTGTGAATGAAGACAAAGCGTTTGGTCCAGGTGACAACACTAACATCCTTGCTATGCAAAGTTACCAAACTGTAAAAACATTAGACGGTGGTACTAACAGTTTTTCTGAAAGTTATGCTGACACAGTAACTGGTGTAGGTGTAGAAACAAAAAGTAGAGAAATATCTAGAGATTCTTTTGCGACATTATTATCTGGGGCAGAAGAGAGAATGGCAGGTGTTCAGGGTGTAAACCTAGACGAAGAAGCAGCGAATCTAATTCAATATCAGCAAGCGTATTCCGCCGCAGCTCGAATTATCACTGTAGCTCGTGAAACCTTTCAAACATTAATATCGGCAGCCGGTTAAGGATAAGTTATGACTAGAATTGCAACGGCAAACTACTATGAACGTAATTTGGTAAACCTACAAACCAGGCAGTCGGGTTTAGACAGAGCACAACTTGAGTTATCGACAGGTAAAAAAATCATTCGTCCATCGGATGACCCTACAGGAGCTAACTCAGCAATTCGATTACGTAAAGAAATCGAAGTTTCTGATAGATATATTACCTCTCAAGATTCAGCAGAGCGTTTCAATATGTTATCTGAATCTATGGCTAAGAGTATGACCGATAGTGTATTTAGGGCTGAAGAACTTATGCTTCAGTCGATAAACGGTACTATGGACGCCAATAGCTTGCAGGCTATTGCTGGTGAATTACAGCAAATACTAAATCAGTTCGAAGGTTTATCTAATACTACTAACGCCAACGGGGACTATATTTTCTCTGGTTTTAGAACGTCGACACAAACTTATGTGAGAGATGACTTTGGTTATATGCAATATCAAGGCGATGATGGCCAACGTGAGGTAATTATTGCATCAGGATTCCAAGTTAAGGTTAATGACCCAGCTAGTAATTTCATTGAAAATAATCCATCATCGACTGCGTCATATATTCCTACACGAAACCCTGCGAATGTATCCAACTCTGAAATTTCGATGGGATTTGTAACACGCCAAGCAGAATTTGAGAACAATACTCCTAGTGCGCCATTAACAGTTAACTTTATTGCAGGTGCGCCAGCTGGCCAAGTTCGAGTACAAGTTTTAGATAGTACTGCAACAGCCTTAGAAATGGAGCCTGATAAAGCAAACTTCATTGATATTACCCCTGGGGAAAGCATTGAATTCAATGGCATTGAATTTTCTACTCAAGCAAATCCAGCGCCTGTAGTGGGTGATTCATTTAGCTTCGAATCATCACCTAATACAAGTATTATGTGGACGTTACAGCGTACTATCGATGCGATGGAAATGACTTCATCATCGTATACTGCAACAGCCAATGTAGCTAACGGTTCGGGCGCAGTATTAACTGGCGGTAACATAGTTGATCCTGCAGGTGGTCATATAACAGACGACTATACGGTAAATATTCTTGCTGGTGGTTTGTATGAAGTATATGACAGTGCAGGTGGACTTATTGAAGGGCCAATCGATTACACAGCAGAAAATAAAATCAAATTTAGAGGTGTGGAGTTTGAAATAGGCGGTACACCTGCTGCCGGTGACACTTTTCATGTTGATCGACCTGCAGCAGAAGCTCGAAATGAACTAGTTGGTGGCTTACTAACAGAATTAAAAGCTGGTATGACTGCAATCGACAATGCTCGTTCGGAAATGGGAGCAAGGCTAAACGCAATTGACGTTGAAGAACAAGCGCAGTTCCGTTTTCAAGAGGTAACTAAATCTACGCTAGCCAACATAGAAGAAATCGATATCTATGAGGCGATTACAAACCTAGAATTAGAAAGGACAGGTTTACAAGCTTCGCAGCAATCCTTTTCTAGAATGCAAAATTTATCCTTATTTAACTATCTATAGAAATGCTAGATAGGGCTTTAGCCCTATCTAGTAAGATTTTGTCTAGTTGATAACACCAGAAAAAACAACAGTAGGTGATAATACTGTTTCAGCACCCGAGTTATTAATTTGAGAAGCGTTATTGTTGCCAAAGCTAACTACATCTCCTGACTCCAATAACACTACTGTCGTTCGCCAGTGAGCATCAATGGATACCACATTTTCAATATTTGGAATTTGAACAGGTTGGCTTTCATAGTCGCTAACATAAGTCAGTCCAAGCTGACCTTTATGATTTGCTCCCCAGCCCCATAAAGAACCATCAGATTTAACAGCTAATGAGTAATTACTCCCAGAAGCAACAGATACAACATCAGATAAAGATGGGATCATGTATGGAGTAGAAGTGTAGTTTTGTCTGTCAAAATGGCCCGTTTGATGTGAAGTATTTTTTCCCCAAGCCCAAACCGTACCATCATCTTTTAAAGCTAAAGCATGGTTATCACCAGCGGCAAGCATTTTCACATTTGTCAGATTTGGTATTTGAGTTGGAATATGTTCATTAGCTTGTGAAGAGCGCCCTAATTGACCTGCATTATTTTTGCCCCAAGACCAAACCGTACCGTTAGCTTTTACTGCAAAGCTGGTTTTGATACCAGAGTCTATAAATTTAACATCGCTTATGTTTGTTAATACTGTTGGAACTGAAGATTGACCTCCAATGGTTGTACCAAGTTGACCAAAGTCATTTTGTCCCCAAACCCAAACTTTACCGTCACCTGTTAGCGCCATACTATGATGATAGCCAGCTTCTGCTTGGACTACATTTGACACATTAATAGGTACTGGAGCTTTATTCTTACCACCAGTTGAAACTCCTAGTTTACCTTTTTTATTACGTCCCCAACCTTCTAAACTACCGTTTTCATCAATAGCTAATGTATGTTCAGTTCCTACAGAAAGAGCAATGTAATTAGTATTACTATTAATTAATTTAGGTTGCTCAATGTTAGTAGTGGTGCCATCTCCTAATTGACCATACTCATTTGAACCCCATCCCCATAGCTCACCATTTTCCTTTAATACCATAGTATGAGCTGCGCCACCTTCGACTAAACCATCATAAACTTCATTAGGAGGCAATACGTCACCATCTCTAACAGGCCATGGAAGCATAAAGTTGTTTCTTGACGCTACACCCGTTTTTACTATTTGCGTGTTATATACCCAAACCGCATTGGCTATGCCATCTCCTGTAAAGGCTGTTTCGTACCAGAAATTGATCGCGAGTGGACTACGTAGGTTTATTATCTTTTTTGTCTCACCTGTTGTTCCATCAACAAATTCATCGTTTATATTTGTCCAATATATTCGGGTATCTGTAACATTTCCTAAAGTAACACTATACATGTAGTGTATTTCTGACATCTTGCGTATTTCTTCCTCTGAACATACGCTAATTCCATCGGTAGTACAGTCCGGATAACCATTTCCATTGGTATCTTCAAATACTATCCTAGGCATTCTCCAATCATCAAACCCTGCATATTCAAGTTCATCAACGAACTGTTTCGCGTAATTCCATCTTAGTTTTCCATCAACTTCAGTGTCTAAAGAATCAAACCCAGATGTTAATGCATAGTTCGCATCTTGAAGCCATGTAATGTTCAGTACATCGTCATAAATTAACCCGTTTCCTCGGTCGTGAAGAGCTGAGTGAACAGAAGTTGAGAGCAATGTTATTGCAGTTAATAGCGTTTTTTTATATTTAAAAACCATTACTTTTCCTTTTTTGTTGGTTTCAATCCATATGTTGTGACTTAAGTGATTATGAATCAATTATTAAAAGAGAAGCTTTTTTGTCTTTCATCAATGAAATAAATTATTTTTTTATAGAAATAGAGACGCTTGTGAAGGCTTTGCCGTCAAATTGCCGTCTTTGCCGCTTGTTTTGCCACAGTCAAATTTTTGCTTTTTAGGATCTTAACGATCTTTTGTCGATCATTACGATCATGCTGTAAAGCCTCTGCTATAAAGGGATAAATCGTTTTTTGTATTTTTTTATGTATGGTTTTGTAAATTTGGCACAGTAACTGCAATTCGTGACGTTGAGAAAGAACTTTAGAAGATTTTAAGTTCTAAGGAGAAAACAATGGCATTATTTGTAAATACTAACGTTGCGTCGATCAATGGTCAGCGTAACTTAATGGGCTCTACAAACGGTTTAGAAACATCAATGAACCGTCTAGCCTCAGGTCTGCGTATCAACAGTGCTCGAGACGACGCTGCTGGTTTGCAAATTTCAAACCGATTAACTTCACAGATCAATGGTCTGAACGTGGCAATGCGAAATGCGAATGACGGTATTTCGATGGCACAAACTGCAGAAGGTGCGATGCAAGAGTCGACTAACATTCTGCAACGTATGCGTGACTTATCCATCCAGTCAGCAAACGCAACTAACTCAACAGTTGATAGAAAAGCGTTACAAGAAGAGGTTATTCAGCTTAAATCTGAATTAGACCGTATCGCGAATACAACTACATTTGGTGGACAAAAATTATTAGATGGTTCATTTGGTGTTCAACAATTCCAAGTGGGCTCACAAGCTAACGAAACTATCGCTATTTCAATCAACTCAGCGCAGATTGATGATTTAGGTAGTGCTCGTTACGCAATGCAAGGTACTAACGTAGCCGGCTCTGCAAACACTACACTGGGTGCTGCTGCTAACACTACAACTCACCAACTTGCAGCTGCAGCTGAAGTATTGACTATTGGTGGTATCAACACTGGTCAGGTATCTATTGCACAAGATGATTCAGCTGCTGATATGGCGGCAAAGATTAACTCGATCTTTAATACTACTGGTGTGAGTGCAGACTCTAAGACAGTTGTTCGTTTAGAAGGCTTAGCAAACGCTAATGCCGGTGATGGTATTAGCTTCGACTTAGGTAATGGTAAGAGCACAGAAACTATCTCTTTCACTGCGACAGGTGTAAGAGAGGATGACTTGCAAACTATGGTTAACAAGATTAACGAAGTAGCTGCTGTTACTGGTATCGGTGCTGAATATGACGCAGCAACAACTTCTGTAATTATGACTTCAGAATCGGGCGATAATATTATCTTTGACAACTGGGCTGACTCAGGTGGTTCCGATGCAACAATCAATGTTCAAGGTCGAAGCTATGCAGATGATCAAGATGTTGGCGCAGCTGTACAACTTGATGCCGCAGCAGCAGCAACTGACCAAGCATCTGTTAAAGGTCAAATCCAGTTAGATAGTACAGTTCTATTCAGCGTATCTTCAGATACTGCTAACAGTGACATTACTGGTTTAGCGGCGGCTAACGGCTTAGCGCAGGCAGTAGAAGAGTCGATTGAAGTTGTAGATATTACTACAGCGATAGGTGCTCAAGATGCGATTGCAATTATTGACGGTGCACTAGCTAAAATTGACCGTAATAGAGCGACGTTAGGTGCGGTTCAAAACCGACTACAATCAACAATTAATAACTTAGCAAATATCGTAGAGAACTCATCAGGTGCGCGAGCACGTATCAGAGATACAGATTTCGCGATGGAAACAGCAGAATTGACAAGAAACCAAATCTTGCAACAAGCTGGTACTTCGATATTGGCGCAGGCAAACCAGTTGCCACAAGCTGCATTGTCCTTATTGGGACAGTAATAACAGGCTTAAAGCGTCTAAAATATATTGTTTTCTCATTTTTAAAAGCCCTGTTGCCGCAGGGCTTTTTACTGAGATAAATCGCAAATTCTTCTTTTACTCAAACACTGACCATTAATTGCCGATTTTCTGGCAAAACCCGTCACTTATCCCAAGCTTGTTGTAGCCTTATCTAAAATTTTTGATTATCTTAGATACTCACACAATCCAATCACTGGAAACACATAACAACAAAGGGGAACTTCATGCGCGCATTATCACTTGCTGCGTCAGCGGTAGCTTTGGCTGTTTTATCTGGTTGTTCAGGTAAAGAAGCTCAAGATCCGTTCGTTTCAATCAAAAAAAATCCTTATCCTAGTACTTATCAACCGATGGCACAGATGACGCTGTTGATCAAAGGAGCAACAGTATTAACAGGTACAGGCGAGAAGTTAGAAAACGCTGATGTTTTAATAGAAAACGGCAAGATTGCCGCAGTTGGTGCGGGCATAGAAGCTGGTAATGCTAAAGTTATTGATGGAACTGGCAAGTATGTAACGCCAGGTTTGATCGACAATCACTCTCACTTAGGTGCCTATCCTAATCCTTCTGTTGAGTCTCACCAAGACGGTAACGAAATGACTGCACCGGTTACAGCGGAAGTTTGGGTTGAGCATTCAGTATGGCCACAAGATCCTGGTTTTGAAGCTGCTCGAGCTGGTGGTATTACGAGCTTACAAATATTACCTGGTTCTGCGAACTTAATTGGTGGTCGTGGCGTTACGCTGAAAAATGTTTCAGCACACACTATGCAAGCAATGAAATTTCCTGATGCGCCATACGGCTTAAAAATGGCTTGTGGTGAAAACCCGAAACGCGTCTATGGTAGCCGTAAAGAAGCACCACAAACTCGTATGGGTAATATGGCAGGTTATCGCGCAGCGTGGGCTCAGGCTGGTGAATACCAGAGAGCATGGAATAAGTATGAAAAAGATTACAAAGCAGGTAAAAATCCTGTAGCACCAGAGCGTAATCTCACTATGGATACTTTAGTTGGCGTATTAGATGGTGAAATTAAGATTCATAACCATTGTTATAAAGCTGAAGAAATGGCAATGATGATCGATCTTTCCAAAGAATTCGGTTATCACGCTGGTACCTTCCACCACGCAGTTGAAGGTTACAAAATTGGCGATTTACTAGCTGAAAATAAAATATGTGCAGCAATGTGGCCAGATTGGTGGGGCTTTAAGATGGAAGCCTATGACATGATTGAAGAAAATGCTGCCGTTGTAGATTCTTACGCAAACTCTTGTGCGATCATCCATTCCGATTCAGATACAACTATTCAACGTTTAAACCAAGAAGCGGCAAAAGTAATGTACCGAGCTAATGAAAATGGTTTTAACATTACTGAAGAACACGCGATTAAATGGATCACTTCAAACGTTGCTAAGTCTTTAGGTATCGAAGAAAAAACTGGTACTTTGGAAGCGGGTAAGCAAGCCGATGTAGTAATTTGGAATCAAACGCCATTTAGTGTTTATGCAAAAGCAGAACAAGTATTTATTGATGGCGCGAAAGTATTTGATTTACATGACGAAGCTTATCAAGCAGAAAGCGATTTTCTATTAGGTCAGCAATAAGGAGAAATGACGATGAAATTAATAAAACCAAGTTTGATTGCCTTATCTCTTATTGCTTCGAGTTCTGCATTTGCAGCATCTGTGGCAATAAAAAATGCGACTATATTTACCTCAGGTGATAAAGGTGTACTTGAAAATGCGAGTATCGTTTTTGAAGACGGCAAAGTTACGGCAATAAACCCAGCTAACTTAGCAGCTGATACTATCATTGACGCTGCAGGCAAAGTTGTTACACCTGGCTTTATTTCTGCCTTGAACCAAGTTGGTTTAGTTGAAGTTGGAGCGGTAGCAACATCAAGAGATGAAGGTGCAAAAAAAGCGAGTATCACATTTGATCCTTCACCAGCTTACAATGCTGAATCTAGCCTTATTCCTTTTGCTCGCAAAGGCGGAATAACAAGAAGTGTTGTAGCTCCTAGCTCTTGGAGTGACACTTTTATTGGTCAAGCTTTCACAGTGTTAATGAACTCTGAATACGACAGCGTAGTAGATACAAAAGTAGCCGTTATCGCCAAGTTTGGCGCTAGCAGTGAAGGTTCTCGAGCTACTAGTCTTAATGACTTGAAAGATAAACTGTCAGGTCAGCAGAAAAAGTTAGCTGAAGCGAAAGACGCTGAAGATGAAAAAGCAAAAGAACCTAGCGATGAAGAAAAGTTATTAACTGCTCTTCTTAATGGTGACAAACCATTAGTTGCTTTTGCTTCTAGAGCGTCTGACATCTTGCAATTGTTAAAAATGAAGCAAGAATTTGGTGTCCAACTTGTTATTGTTGGTGGTAAAGATGCTGCAAAAGTTAAACAACAATTAGCACAAGCTGATGTTCCAGTTATGGTACAAGTAGTAGACAATCTACCAGGTAATTTTGACTCACTAGGAGCAAACTTAGGTACGGCTGGTGAGTTGGAGCAAGCTGGCGTGAAAGTCATGTTGTACGTTGCAGATAGTCATTTAATTTATAATATGCGTGTCGATGCGGGTAATGCGGTTTCATACGGTATGACAAAAGAAGGAGCCGTGAAAGCGATGACTTCTAATATTGCTGAAGTATTTAACATGCAATCAGGTGTTCTTGCTGAAGGCAGTCCTGCGGATCTTGTGCTTTGGAGTGGCGATCCTTTAGAGATTAGCTCAAAAGTAGATTCTATGTGGATAAATGGCGAAGCTATTTCTACTAAATCTCGTCAAGATAAATTAAGAGATAGATACACTTCAAAAGAAGATATGCCACGAGGTTACATTAAGTAACGGCTAATAGAAGAAGTGAGTAATTTGAAAAAGCGCACTATTTTTAAGTGCGCTTTTTTTATTTCAAAATTTGACTCAGCATTGTTTATAGAGATTAGTCTCATTCCATTTTTTTCTGAGTCGCTTATGTCTGTGTTTAAAAATTGCTTTATAGATAGGTAGTAATAGGGGAGAGAGCAGTTTTATCCTAGTAACAAAGCTAACCTCGTCTATTATGACGGATTCATCACCACAAGCTTTTATCAATCGTTCATGTTGCCATAAGCTATTGAGTAAGCTAGATGATTGTTCGCTAAATCCCTGTTCATCTAATTCCGAAAATGTAAAAGAGTGTATATCAACGGGAATAAAGCCCAAAAGGAGAACTAAGCTGTTAAATGATTTTGTATTAGCTGAGAGTTCTTTTAGGTGACAAGTGTATAAATCAGCTGGAGCCGTCATTCTTATCAAGGGCATTAATTCGAAATTAACGCCCTCCATAGTTAAATGCTTCTGACTTATGAGAGTTGCATTTCCTGTTACTCTCGATTCAATCCTAAATCGTCTCACCGTTATCCTTTTGAGAAGTACTAAGTTAATTACTTTTTATAGCTTCTAGTGCTTTATCTGGAAAGTCTGTAAAGATACCATCTACTCCGACTTTGGTTACAAATATTTTGACCATGTCATCAAAAGAAGCTGCATATTCAGGAATTCTTTCCGGGTCAGCTCTAAAAGTATAGGGATGAACTTTCAATTGAGCTTGATGAGCTAATCGCATCATTTCAGAGATAATTAAGTTACTTTTTGTACTTTCATTACTCACTAACATTGGTTTCCATGGACCAATGCCATCGGCGTATTTTGCGATTTTTGACATAGCGTTTGGCGTAAACATCCAATCATATGAATAAGGTTGGAGTTTACCATTTACTAACTCATAGGTTTCATTCCAGCTCGTTTCTGCTATCAACTGTACTAATTTGATATCCATTTCTAACTCAGGCAATAATTCAGTTTTTATTCGTTTAAGTTCATTGGCGTCAAAACTTTGTAGGAAAACTAAGCTCGACTTTTCTGCATAGCCATATTTTTTCAAGGTAGTTAATACTCTCAAACTAATATCTTTTCCTTCATAACGATGAAACCAAGGTGATTTCACTTCCGGATAAATACCAATTTGCTTTCCTGTACTTTTATTAAGCCCTTGGATCAGCTCAAGCTCTTCGGTAAAAGTATGAATTCTAAAATTAGAACTGCCGGTGGGGAAACGATTAGGGTATCTTGCTTTGCCATTGATGGAGCGTTCAGAAACCCTCAGTTTCCGAAGTTCGGCCAAAGTAAAATCGATGACGTAATACTTCCCGTCATTGCGCATTCGATTTGGGTATAACTCTTTCACATTAGTCAGCTGTTCTAATGTTAAGTCATGCAGAACAATAAGTTGGTCATCTTTAGTGAGTACCAAATCTTGCTCTATGTAATCAGCTCCCATACCATAAGCTAGCGCCTTTGCTTCTAATGTATGTTCGGGTAAGTAACCACTTGCACCGCGATGAGCTATAACAAGTGGTTTAGCAATAGCTTGAATAGTTAGAAAGCTTAGTATCAAGCTTAAAGCTAGATGTTTCATTAGATAGTTTCCTGCCAAGTGTCAATTGCTTGCGCAACGGTGAACTTACCTTCCAACAAGGCTCTGCCTAAAATAATACCGCTAGGCGTCGCATTAGCTAATCCCGAGTCTTGTAAACTAGGCTTTAGTTGTTTGATATCATCAAGGTTACTCATACCACCAGATGCTTGCCAACTTATTTGTGGATAGCTTTGTGCTAGTTCCCTATAAAGAGCTTGGTTTGGCCCTTGTAAAGTACCATCTTTGCTAATATCTGTGCATAACACGTGCTTCAATCCAACTTCTAGAAAACTTGCCACAACTTGTTCTAATTCAATGCCAGAATCTTGTTGCCAGCCATGGGTAGCAATACATTTTTGACCTGCTTCATTAATGTTAATATCTAGAGCAAGAACAATTGATTCAGCTCCATACTTAGTAATCCAACTTTTAACCAACTCTGGCTCTTTTACTGCAAGCGAACCAATGACAACACGACTTACTCCTGTTTCTAATAACTGGCTAACGTCTTGTTCTGTTCTCACTCCACCACCTGCTTGGAATTTCATAACGCCAGTGTTAACCATATCTGCAATAAGTGATAGTTGTCTTTTGTTAGTGTCTTTTGCGCCTGTCAGATCGACAATATGTAGCCAAGTTGCGCCTTGTTGTGCATAATCTTTGACAAGTTCAACAGGATCAAATTTGTATTCAGTTTTCTGACCATAGTCACCTTGAAACAAGCGAACTACACTACCTTCAATAAGATCAATTGCTGGGATCAGCATGTTAATTTCCTTTTCGGTTACATATTTATAAAATTATTTAACAGTGCTGCACCGGCTTTACCGCTGCGCTCTGGGTGGAATTGAACGCCATAAAAGTTGTCTTTTCCTATTGAGGCTGAAAAATTTTGCCCGTATTCGCAACTTGCAAGTGTGAACTCAGATTTAGGAGCACAAAAACTATGCACAAAATAGAAAAAACTATCGTCTTTGATTCCTTCAAAAATAGGGGAGTCGTTCACTTTTTTGATTTGATTCCAACCCATATGTGGCAGTACTAATTCCCCTACTTGCATACGCTGTATTTGGGTGGGAATAAGATTTAAACAGCTAATATTATCTGTTGCATTCACATCAAGGTGGCTGCCTGGAGATTCCTCAGATTCTCCAGTCATAAGCTGCATACCTAAACAAATCCCTAACACTGGCTGAGTTAAGGATTGGATTATTTCAGTGAGTTGTTTTTGTTCGATACTCTTCATGGCTGCGTAAGCAGAGCCAACACCGGGAAGGAAAACTTTGTCAGCTTGCTCAATAACTTGTTTTTGATCTGAAACTGTTACTTTTGCACCTAGCCTTTCAACTGCAAACTTTACAGATGAAATGTTGGCGCAACCTGTATCTATGATCACCAATTCTTGATTTGCCATTATAAGGCTCCCTTTGAAGATGGTAGCAGATCACCCTCTACTTTAATTGCAGCTCTTAGCGCGCGGCCAAATACTTTGAATAAGCTTTCAACTTGGTGGTGTGCATTACCTTCAGTTGTTGATAAGTGTAATGTTAATCCCATTGATTGAGCTAACGAGTAAAAAAAGTGTTCAACCATTTGAGTTGACATTTCACCTACACGCTCTTGAGTAAAATTGGCATTGAATACTAAATAAGGCCTCCCCGAAATATCCAGTATTGCTTCTGCTTTGCATTCGTCCATAGGCAATGCAAAGCCAAATCGACCAATACCTCTTTTGTTTCCAAGTGCTTGCCTTAAAGCTTCTCCTAAAGCTAGAGCTGTATCCTCTACTGAGTGGTGATCGTCAATGTGAAGATCGCCATCGGTTGTAAGACTTAAGTAAAATCCACCGTGTGTAGCTATTTGATCTAACATGTGATCAAAAAAACCAATGCCTGTACTCAAATTAGCTTTAGCAGTTGAATCTAAGTTCACTTCAACTTTTATATCGGTTTCAGAAGTTGTACGAGTAACTTGAGCAATGCGCTGAGGTTTATTGAGTTGTTCCTCTATTTTTAACCAATTATTTTCGGCTCTATTGTACTTAATTCCAACAATTCCCATGTTTTCGGCTAATTTTAAATCTGTTACTCGGTCACCAATAACGTAAGAATCTGTGAAATCGACTAAACCTTGTTGCAAGTAGTCTCTAACAAGACCCAACTTTGGCTTTCTGCAACTACAATCATCTTCGTCAAAGTGAGGGCAAATTAGTACGTCGTCAAACTTCACTCCTTGTGATTCAAAGATGTGCATCATTTTGTCGTGTGGTAAGTCAAAGTCTGCTTGTGGAAATGAATCTGTGCCCAAGCCGTCTTGATTTGAAACCATTACCAACTTATAACCTTTAGCTTGAAGACGGGTTAAGACTGGCAATACCATAGGTTCAAAAACTAGCTTCTCAAGAGTATCTAGTTGCTTGTCGATTGCAGGCTCTTCTACCAAAGTGCCATCACGGTCAATAAATAAGATCTTTTGTTGTTTACTCATGTTCATACTCTGTTAATTAAGCTATTTCTTGATTTAGTTGTTCGAATAAAGCGATAACCGAAGCCATTTGAGCTTCGTCGCCTACGCTAACTCTAATGGTATTCGCCAAGTTTATTTGTTTTGATTGGTCGCGTAATAAGATATTTTGTTGAAGAAAACGATCCATAATGATCTTGGATGAGATCGACGAAGTTAACTTTAAAAGAACAAAGTTAGTTTCACTTGGGTACACTTTTTCAATAAATGACCATTGTTCAGACTTTGATAAAAAAGATCTTTTTAGTCGATTTAGTTGATCTACTTTTTGCTTCATCCAAATAAGTCCATCGTTACCTAAGGCGTTAGTTGCAATTTGCGCAACAGGTGCCGAAATAGGGTAGGGAGCGATGACTTTTTTCAAGCAGTCGATAACTGATGAGTTTGACAATGTGAAGCCACATCTTAATCCTGCTAGGCCAAAAGCTTTTGACAAAGTTCTTAACACAACTAAGTTGTCATATTGAGCAATTAAATCAGTGACGCTGGCCTGCGGACAAAACTCTATATAAGCTTCATCGGCAACAACCAAACATTTATCTTTTGCCGCTTCAACAATTTCAATTAAGTCATTCCTATCTATGATTTGTCCTGTAGGATTGTTAGGACTACAAATAAAAACGATTTTCACTGAGTTTAGTTGCGACTTTATTGCTGGAATATCTAATTGAAAATCCGCTTTACTATTAACTTTGTTAACTTTGACTCCACAGGTTTCTGCGCTAATAGCGTACATGCCGTATGTGGGTGGACATATCAAAATATTCTCACCAACTTCACAGAATGTTCTGATCAGGAGTTCAATGCCTTCATCAGCTCCCCTTGTTGCCAATACTTGGTTTGAATTTAATTGGCAATAATCCGCATAAGCGTTAATTAGAGGCTCAGGCTGAAAGTCTGGATAACGATTGTAAAGTTCTGAGTTAATTGAGATCTCTGGCACAAATGGGTTTTCGTTAGCATTTAACCAAGCTGTTTCTACTTCATTGGCATTTGCCATTGAGTAGAGTCTTCTGGCTGATTCATAAGGCTTTAGTTCGCGCAGGTTACTACGTATTAATTTGTTAGCTAATTCAGACATTACTTATTTTCCTTTTCTAACTCAGCAAGTCTAAGTGCAACCGCATTACGGTGAGCTTCTAATCCTTCTGCTTCAGCTAATGCCAAGATAGCTGGGCCAATTTTACGCATTCCTTCTTTAGTTACTGTTTGCACTGTGTATCTGCGAGTAAAATCATCTAAATTAAGTGAACTTAATGTTTTAGAATAACCATATGTAGGTAACACATGATTGGTTCCACTAGCGTAATCGCCAGCACTTTCAGGTGTATAGGCTCCAACGAAAATTGACGCTGCATTTTTAAGTTTGGACAGCAGCTTCTCAGGTTCATTTGTTTGAATAATAAGGTGTTCTGGTGCGTACTGATTACTTATAGAAACAGATTGTGATAAAGATTCAGTTAAAATTAGGCTAGAGTTTGCCAATGCCTTTTTTGCAATATCAGCTCTGGGCAGTAAAGCTAGTTGTTTATCTAATTCCTGTTCAGTTTGTTGAATCAAAGCCAAGCTATCTGATACTAAAATAACTTGAGAATCAGGGCCGTGCTCCGCTTGGGATAAAAGATCGGCTGCGACAAATGCAGGGTTTGCATCTTTGTCTGCAATAACTAGCACTTCTGATGGACCTGCTGGCATGTCAATAACTGCTCCCATAGGATCGTTATTAACCTGTTGCTTCGCTTCGGTAACATAACTATTGCCAGGGCCAAAAATCTTATCTACTTTTGCTATTGATTCTGTACCGTAAGCCATAGCTGCGATGGCTTGAGCTCCACCAACTCGGTATATTTCGGTTACGCCACATAATTTAGCAGCATATAAAATCTCAGCGGTGATACTTGCATAGTTATCATCACTAGTATCTGGAGGCGTGCAAAGTACTATCCTATTACAGCCTGCAATTTGAGCGGGAACGCCGAGCATCAATACTGTTGAAGGTAAAGGAGCAGAGCCTCCTGGAATATATAAGCCAACATTGGCGATTGCCGCTGTTCTCAATTGGCAAGTAACACCAGAAATAGTTTCAACTTCAACTGTTTGTTTTACTTGCGCAAGGTGAAAAGACCTAATATTGCGGTAAGCCAAATCAATGGCCGTTTTACTTTTTTCTGATAATTTTAACAGTGAAAACTGCTCTAGAGCTTCTGGTATAGCTAACTGATTAATTTCTACATCATCAAACTTTTCTGTCAGCTCGATTAATGCAGCATCTCCTTCATCTCTAACCTTATCAATAAGTTCTTCAACAACATTGGTCAAGCCTGCTTTGTTATTCATTACAGGGCGGCTTAAAACTCGTTGTTTTTGTTCTGAGTTGAGTTGTGACCAATTAATCATAGTTTATCCCATCATTTTTTCGATAGGCATTACAAGAATAGAAGAACAACCCAATGCTTTTAATTCTTCCATTGTCTCCCAAAACAGATTTTCTTTACTCACTACGTGCACGGCAACTTGCGTTTCATCTCCAGATAGTGGAAGGACTGTTGGATTTTCTGCTCCAGGCATTAACTTTTTGACTGTATCTAGCTGTTCTTTTGGCGCGTGCAACATTATGTATTTAGATTCTTTTGCCTGCATAACACCATTAATTCTAGGCAAAAGAGTGTCGACTAGCTGTTGTTTGTTAGTTGGTAATACTCCTGATCTTTGAATCAAAACAGCTTTAGATTTAAAAATTTCTTCAGCTTCGTATAACCCATTAGCATCAAGTGTGGCGCCAGTAGAAACTAAATCACAAATAGCATCAGCTATTCCTGCACGAGGAGCAACTTCTACCGAGCCAGTCAGCATGACAGTTTGTGCATTAACCCCTTTTTCGTTTAAATAACGCTTTAGTAATTGCGGGTAAGTGGTAGCAATACTTTTTCCTTCGAAAGAGTTTATTCCTTGGTAATTAAACTCATTTGGTACTGCAATTGACAATCTACAACCTCCGTACTCTAATCTTTTTAACTGTTTGTACTGTGAAGGCTCGCCAGCTGCTTGGCGTTCTAACATTTTCTCTTCTAGTTCGTTTTCACCTATGAAACCTAAATCTGCGATACCGTCCATTACTAAGCCGGGGATGTCATCGTCGCGCACAAGCAATAAATCAATAGGTAAATTGGTTGAGTGAGCGATTAACAATCTATCCCTAATTGATAGCTTCACGCCAATCGCTTTTAAAAGCTTAATAGACTCGTCACTTAAACGACCTTTTTTCTGAATTGCGATTCTTAATCTGGTGTTATCTGTTGTCATGTAATTACCTATTTTCCTTTATATAACAAAAAACCCCGGAGGTTTTGCCTCCGGGGTTTATAAATTTTTGCTTGGAGGCTTTGTTTTAACCAATAGCCTCCAGCGAAATGAGCTGAACACTATCTCGTTGGAATATGATGATGTAACCAATTGTTTGTATTAAACATGCTATTTCGCTTTGTTATTGTTGTACTTAATTTGTACGTTCTAGAGTTATTATTCAAACTATGCTGATATTGGATAAATTTCAACCCTAGATATTGAAAAAGTTTGAAAAAATTTAAACCTATCTAATAACTGGTCGATATAATGGTTAAATAGTGAACAGAAATTGCATTGCTTTTTAATAGCAAATTAGAGGTTGTTTACATTTCAACATATGAAAGATAAACAGCCTCTAGGTAAAAGTAACAGTTCGTGCTTTACTTAGAGTATAGAGTGGAGGAATCAATTATGGTTGATGTTATTTACAATGTGTTAACAAGACCGCTCGCTACAGATCCTGATAAGAAGGACCTGTATCATGTTGATCCTGCCCCTAAAGATGCAAAAATAAAAAGCGCTGAAGACGATGATGCAAAAGAAGGAAAAGAGCAACATCAAAAATTTGCTACTTATCTAGAAATGGAAGAAGAAAAAAAAGATGAAGTTATGGATAAAAAGTTAGAACCTGAACAAAAAGGCAAGGGCAAATTCATTGATAAAGACGGCAAGGAACATTTAGATTTTTTTGTTTAGTGATAACTGCGTTTAGTAGTTTCAAAACTCAGGAGTGACAAAGTCTAGCAATAATAAAAATTTAAAGCTTGGAATTATATAAACCCCAAGCTTCTACAATTTATTTACCAATAAACTCCAATCTTTCCATATCTAGTTTACTCAGAGCAAAGCTATGTGCTTTCGAGCGAGAGCCTTCACCAATAGCTTTAGGTGGATAAAAAATTTCTTTTTTATCAAAGTCCTTCTCAAAGATCTCATCTAGCGCGGCTCTGATTTCACTTAAGGTTTTTTCGAGATTATTTGTGAAATTAGGACGCTTTCTTATTGTGTGCCCTAAATCAATTAGACGGAAAAAATACTTATTCGATAAAGAGATTAGCTCCTCAGGGAGTTCTTTATTCGGATTAATTTGTACATCAGGATTTTGTTGGCAGTAATCGATTAAAGCGCTAAAGAAGCATAAAGGCTTGTTTGCAACTTCAACTTCATTCTGATTATTCATATTGATGAGTTTTTTCTGCTTAAGGTCGATCTGCAACCAAGAGATAATCTCGTCTTCATCTAGTTCAGGTTGCTCTTTATTAGCTAAAGACAATTGCTGATATTGGAAGCAAAGTAAATATACTGCAAGCGTTGCAAGTACTGGAAATAAACTTAAGAACTCTGAAGCAGGAATTGGCTTATCTGACAGGGTTAACCAAACTTGCTGACCTTGACCGAATATCGACTTGATTACTACATCATCGTTTTCTTCTGGCTTAGTACCAGGGTTAATTGCTAACACCGAAACTGGAAAACCAGTTTGCTCTAAACTTTGGTTTAGGCTAAAAATATAACTTTCCACCTCGGAAAGTTTACCCATAATTTGGAGCTTATGATTCGGGATAGGAAGCTTATCTAACTCGCTAGTTATTTGTTTTTCAATGGCTGAAATAGCATGTGACTTATCATGTTGGTAGCTTTCGAGTTTACCAATAGAGTAGGCTAGTTGAAATACAATAAAGGATGAAACAACAATAATATAAGAAAGCAGTGTTGAATTTATAACTCGCATTGACTGCTTCCTATTAGGTTAAGATTAGAATAATAGCTAGATTGATGACTTTCAGCCAAAGTTAAAAGAAGTTCCATACTTTTACAGAGAAGTACGGTATTGTTTCTATCCATTTTTAGATACCAACTTGAGCCTGATACATCACTTTGTAGTTCCTGTTTATAATCTTCGCTAAAACTTTCCAAATCTTCTTCCGACCAAAAGGAAGCCATAAGGTCAACTTCTCCCTGGGCTAACAGATCTCTCGATGCTTGATGTGAATTGGTGTAAACAATGTCTAATTTATCTAACGACAAGCCTAAATTAGCGAATGTTCGTTTTGGTATGATGTGACCAGATCTACTGGTTGGATATTCTAGCAGCGCAATCTTTTTATCTAGTAAATACTCTTTTGACAGAATAGGTCTTTCATTAGTACCTATAAGATAAGCTTTATAGCTAGAGTAAGCTGCTATTTGTTGATATGCGTGAGTCTCAGTAGCTTGTAACGCGTCCATAATATTGTCTTTAGCTAATACTAAAGAAGCGATACCTTTACCTACATAAAGGATACTAGATACATCACCCCCTCCCCAATAAGCAGTGATGTTAGAAAATTGCTTTGCGATTACCGGGTCTTGGCAATAAAGTTTCATTAATTGCGTTGCGATATTGGCATCGTGTAAAAATAGAATAAAACTCTCCTGGCCTTTCCCGCCAGTACTACAAGTCCTACTCCTTTCTATCTTATGTTCAACTTCTAGCTTATTAAAAGACGAGGTTTGTCTGCCAATTAGCCACATAGTAATTACAAGTAAGATAAAAACGCTAACGAACAATTGTTTTAATAATTTTGTTTGTTCCATTATTAACATTATTTTTCACTTATAGAATAAAAACTCAAAAAAACGACAAAGTAGAATTACTTATTATAATAAATAAATTTATTTAATCATCCTAATATACTGATTTTATAGAAATATTAAATAGTAATTATGAATGACGTTGAGTGCTTTTAAAAGCTAAAAAAATCTTCATAATAGTCTGGCTTTTTCATATTGTACCTATTTAGTTAGGGCAGACAGGATATAAAAATGAATAATTACAAGAGCTTTGCCCTAGTAGTGCTAACCTCTTTTGTATTATTAGCATCACCATTTAAAGGTTTTGCTTGGGGCAAAAATGGTCATAGAATTGTTGGCGCAGTAGCTGAGAATCACATGACAGAGCAAACACTTATAGAAGTACAAGCACTTCTTGACGGTGATAAAATCTCAGAAGTTGGCACTTGGGCTGATGAAATGCGCTCAAATCCTTCTGACTTTTGGCAAAAAGTTTCACCTAAATGGCATTACGTTAATGTTAATGAAATCTCAGACTTCCATCCTGAACATTATTCCCATAAAGATGAAGTCAAAGACGCTTACACTGCAATTCGCAAATCTATCGATGTTCTAAACGATAACAATGCATCTCTTGAAGACAAAAAGTTCTATCTTAAATTCTTAATTCACTTAGTTGGCGATGTCCATCAACCTCTACATGCCGGTCGAGCAGCGGATAAAGGCGGCAACGATATCAAGGTTAAATTCTTTTGGCAGGAAACTAATCTTCACAGATTGTGGGATTCTCAGCTAATTGAGCAAGAAAAGTTATCTTACTCAGAGTTTGCAGATTATATAGATACAGAAGATAATAAACTAATTTCTCAATACTTAGGCTCTAGACCTGCTGATTGGGTGAAGGAATCATTTTTCCAAGCGAAGGAAGTGTATCAAGTAGGAAACAAAGACTTCAGTTATAACTACGTTTATAAATATATGCCAGTAGTTAAGGAACGTTTGCTTCAGGGGGGCGTTCGTTTAGCTGGTTTATTAAACGAAATTTTTGATCCGAAATCTTTGCCTGGTAAAACAGCATTAATAGAAAAATAAATTTTAAACTTCAACTTAAAAAAACGACAACATAGGAAACTATAATAATGAAATCAACAAAGCGTACTCTGCTTGGTTTAGCAGTCGCAGCAGCACTAGGTACTGCTGGATTTGCTAACGCAAATACAGGTCAGTCGTCTGCAATGCGTGGTACTATCGTAGGTCCACAAGGTAATCCTGCGGTTAACAGTACTATCACTATTATTCACGAGCCTACAGGCACAGTGAAAACAGTAACTGTAAATGAAAGTGGTCTTTTCACAGCTCGTGGTCTTCGCGTTGGTGGTCCATACCGTGTAATCATTGGTTCTGATAAGTTCCAAGGCCAAGTAATCGAAGATGTTTACTTATCTCTAAACGATACGTTAGCTGTTGATTCTCAATTAGAAGTTCGCCAAAGCATGGAAACTATCACAGTTACTGGTGCTCGCGACTTTTTCTCAAATAACGGTGCAAACTCTGTATTCGGTGAAGAAGCAATTCAAAATGCTCCTGCATTTAACCGTGACGTTAAAGACATCGTTAGAAACAACCCATTAGCAGTTGTTGATCCAAGCGGTACAGAGCTAAGTGTTGCTGGTTCAAACCCTAAATATAACTCTTTCTCTATTGACGGTGTAGGCGTAAACGATACATTTGGTCTACAAAGCAATGGTTACCCAACTTCTCGTCCACCAATTTCATTAGACGCTGTTGAACAAATTGGTATCGAATTCGCACCGTTTAACGCTCGCGCTGGTAACTTCGGTGGCGGTTCAGTTAACGTTGTAACTAAGTCTGGTACTAATGAATATCACGGTACAGTTTTCTTTGAAACGGTTCCATGGTTAGGCGATGCTGAAGACGACAAGCTTAATGTTGAAGAAGACGGTAGCCCAGAAGTAACAGAAATCGTTAATGAAGAAGAGTCTTACGGCTTTACTCTTGGTGGTCCAATCATTAAAGACAAGTTATTCTTCTTTACTACTTACGAAAAGTGGGAAGAAGACGTTCAGTTTGATTATGACTTAGATACTTTATCAAACCACAATGTTGCACTTGAAGATGCAAACAGAGTATTGAACATTCTATCAAATACATATGGTTTAACTGATTCGCTTAATGCTGCACCAGCTCCAAACGAAGATGAAAAGTTAATTGTTAAAATTGACTGGAACATCAACGAAGACCACCGTTTAGACTTCACTTATAGTAATCAAGAAAGCACAGAAGCAAGAGGTTTCACTGAAAGTGATAACGAATTAAACTTTGCTTCTAACGTTTGGGTTCTAGACCAGAAAAACACTTTCTTCACTACTCACTTATATTCAGAGTGGAATGACGACCTTCAAACAGAAATTAGCTTATCTTACAAAGACTATGAGCAAGCTTCTAACACAGGTTCAGATTGGGGTGAAGTTAACATCAGAGTTGACGCTGATGACACACCAAACAGCGACGAAGACGGTGATATCGTAATTGGTCAAGATGAAAGCCGCCAAGCAAACGTATTAACAAATGAAACTTGGAACTTCGGTGTTCACGCTACATACCTTTCTGACTATGTAGAATATCGCTTTGGTGCTGAAATTGAAGATACTAAGAACTTCAACTTATTCGGTCGTGACTCAGCTGGTACTTGGGAATTTGATAGCATCGAAGATTTCGAAGCTATGAATCCTTCAAGCTTTGAATACGCAAATGCGTATACAAACGATGCAAATGACATTGCTTATGACGTTAGCAGCACTAAGTTCTCTATTTACGGTGACGCTACATTTGATCTAACTGACGATATCGAGATCACTGCAGGTTTACGTTATGAGTACCTAAGTGTTGATGACTCTCCATCTTTAAACAGCAACTTCCAAAATACATACGGTTTTGCTAACACTGAAAACTTAGATGGTTCAGACATCATTCTTCCTCGTATCGGTTTCAGCTGGTTCGTTAACGACGACGTAACAGTACGTGGTGGTGTTGGTCGTTATGCTGGCGGTACTCCTCTAGTTTGGTTATCTAACGCATACACTAACGACGGTGTTACAAGAGATAGCGTAGAATATGATTCAGTTGATCCTTCTGAAGTCGATTTCACTCAAGTACCAGCTAGCGCGCAAGCTGCTTTAGCTCAAGGTGCTGGTAGCACAAACCAAATCGACCCAGACTTCGAATTACCTTCTGACTGGCGTTACCAAATCGGTGCAGACGTTACATTTGACATTCCTATGTTAGGTGAAGACTTTGCATGGACAACAGAGTTAAACTATGTTGACCGTAAAGATTCAGCTTACTGGGTTGATCTTTCTCGTGTAGACAATGGTAACCGTACAGCAGATGGCGGCAGAATCATTTGGGATAACGTTTATGACGGTACAGAGTTCGAAGGTAACTACGATCTTCAGTTAACTAACTCTGATGACGGTGGCCGCAGCATTATCTGGGTAACATCATTAGCGAAAGAATGGGACAACGGTTTCTCTGTTAACATGTCTTACACAAACCAAGACATCACAGAAGCTAACCCAGGTACAAGTTCAACAGCTGAGTCTAACTACCAATTCGAAGTTACTACAAACCGTGGTACTCCAGAAGTTGGTACTGCTTACTATGAAATTGAGCACCGTTTAGTATTAAACTTAGGTTATAAGACTCAGTTCTTTGAAGGTTATGACACTAACTTCAACCTATTCTTCGAGCGTCGTTCTGGCAGACCATTCTCTTGGACTCTTGGTGCGTTCCGTGATGGTGACTTAGGTGACCAAGGTTCGTTCGATGATTCAGACATCTACTTACCATACATCCCAAGTGGTGCTGACGATGCTAACGTAGACTTCGATAGTGGCTTAAGCTATGCAGAAGTTATGGAGTTAGTTGAATTAGCTGGCTTAGAAGGTTATGCAGGTGGTTATGCTGATAAGTACACTGGTACTCAACCTTGGGTTACTACAATGGACTTATACATTTCGCAAGAGATCCCTGGTTTTGCAGAAGGTCATAAAGGTAAGATTTACTTCTCAATCGATAACTTTGCGAACTTGTTAAATGATGACTGGGGTAAAGTATATGACATGCGTTTCCCTCAAAACATCTTGTTTGACTATGACGTAAATGATGAAGGTCAATACGTTTACAATACGCCATTTGGTAAAACATTTGGTAACACTGAAGATTGGCAGAACTTCAACGAGTTTGAAACTGCTGACTCAGCTTGGCGTATCAAAGTTGGTGTGAAGTACAGCTTCTAATCCAGCTTGGATAAATCTTAATTAAATAAAAAGCCTGCATTTGCAGGCTTTTTTATTTTACAGGCTAAGTTGAATGCTAATGACTAAATGCTGGTGCGTAACCCGAGCTCCAGAAAATAGCAAAAGCAGTCATAATGCACACCAATAAGATAAGCCCACAAGTTACTACTGAGCTAGCGTAAATAAATCCCCTCTCTTCAGGAATATGCATTAAGATAGGAACGCCTGCATACAACAAGTAAACTGAATAAGCTAAGCCGACAAAGCCAACAGTCATAACAAACCAAAGTTCAGGGTAAAGTGCTGATGCACCTGCCATAAACAAAGGTGTAGCTGTATAAGCTGCTAGTTCAAGAGTTTGTGTATAAGTTGGGTCAGAACCGAATGTTTTAGCCATCCAGTGAGCCAAATAACCTAGAGTAAATACACCGCCTATTAATGCGAAGTACATACCTATCGATAGTATTAGAGCTGATTCTGGTGATATGAATAATCTGTCCCCAACACCTACGCTCCAACCTATAGATGTTAAAGATATATAGCCGCATATTGATGGAATTAAAGCTATTAGCATTATATGTGACATCGAATATTTAAAACTTTCATGTCTGTCGTCGATGGAGTGCCATTCTTCAACAGGATGCGCGTAAAGACCCCATAGGTGGTTTAGTATCATAATTATTTCCCTCTTCGTCTATTGATCGCGAATGTTATTTTATTGCTTGTAAAAACAGCAATATGATTTAGTTATGGCCAAAAAAATGATCTACGTCAAGGAAATAGACGGGTTAATAATAGGGTTTTTATATTGAATTAAGTTGGTATTCACAAACCTGTGTTGCTCTGAGAGAAAAGAGTTTTTTGCTTTGATACTAGAAACTATATAAAAATCATAAGCTAATGATTTGTAGAATAAATGCACTAAGTCTGTTTTATTTACTGAAATGCAGATTAAAAAAAGTTTTACTATCGTGATAGAATCCTTCCTTTCTATTTCAAGCCTGTTTCTACTATGTCTACTTTATCTGCTGAGTTTCAATCTTTACTTGAACCTATTCATTCGTTTTTACAATGTGAAACACCTAATGAATGGATAGCAAAAGCTGCGGAGCCTGAAAGTTTAGTTATGCTATTAACTGATCACATGATTTGTGAGTTAAAAGCAGCACAAACCGCTATGCTATTGATTCGAAAGTATGCTGTAGATAAGGAAAGTGGTGAGGCTTTACTGGCTTGGCTTAAGCCTTACGAAGATTTTATTTATCGCCGAGAAGGCAATCTTCAGGAGTTAGAGTCGAAAAATAAGTTAAGCAAAGCAATAATTGCAAAAAACGATTCTCCTTATAGTCAAAGTTTAATTGATAAGATGGTGCTGTTGATTAAAGAAGAGCTGCACCACTTCGTACAAGTATTAGAAATTATGGTTGATAGAGGTATAGAATATAAAAATATTAGTTCTAGCCGCTATGCGAAAGGGTTAATGAAACATGTTAAGACCCATGAACCTGAAACTTTGATCGATAAACTAATATGCGGTGCTTACATTGAAGCTCGTTCATGTGAGAGGTTTGCTAAATTGTCGCCTTATGTAGATGACGAACTTAGCAAGTTTTACATTTCGTTATTACGCTCTGAAGCTCGTCATTATGAAGATTATCTAGAGCTAGCTGAACAGGTTGCTGGTACTTGTATAAAGAGTAAAGTTGAGCACTTCGGTAAAGTTGAAGCTGAGCTAATAACAACGCCTGATGAAGACTTTAAGTTTCACTCTGGAATTCCTACTTAATCTCAAACTTCCTCACGTTAGATAACAAATCATTACAAAGATATGCTATCTGACGAGCTAAGGAAAACATACAATATTTCCCCTTAAGTTGAGTGAACCATTCACAAGGATTGTCATCTATATAGTCTGAAATGAAGATAAGTGTCAGTTTATAAGACACAAATAACGCATTTTTAGTAAAAAATTTCGTGCAGTTGTTCTAATTGGCTTATAGCTATATTAAAATGTCCGACTGGTTAAAATTACTCCTCAATTTAAAAATTGGCATTTGGAATTATTCAGGTATGAAAAGCATGTTAAGGGCTATCGTTGTTTTTGGTTTTTTTCTTGTTGCTGGAATCAGTGAAGCGCAAGTTTCTGCAACGCCTTCCCCTGCTCAGTTAGAGCAATTTAAAAAATTACCTAGAGCGCAGCAAGAAGCGTTATCTAAACAGTTGGGTTTTGATATTGCGATTCTTGATGCAATGCCAGACCCAAACGGTAATGAAAATCCTCAGCAACTGATGCGACCTGAAGATAGGTATCTAGTTCCAGAGGAAGAAGAAGATGAAGAAATTGAAGAGGAAGAGGACGAAGATAAGCTGAAACCTTTCGGTTACGAAATGTTTGAAGATATGCAGGATGCTTTCCTGCCTGAAGGCAATATCCCCGTTCCAGGTGATTATGTTATCGGTTCAGGCGATAACTTAAATATTTCTTTGTATGGTAAGGAATATCAAGAACATTCTGTTGAAGTAAGAAACGATGGCAAAATAACATTACCTAATCTAGAGCCAATTACTGTTGCCGGTTTAACTCTGTCGGAGTTAAAAGAGTATATTAGTCAAGTTGTTGCTGCAAAGTTAATAGGTATGAAGGCTGTAGTGTCTGTAGGGGAGCTACGTGCTATTCAAGTTTATGTATTAGGTGATGTTAAGAGACCTGGTGCATATCAATTATCAAGTTTATCTAGCATGGCCAATGCTTTGTTTATTTCTGGGGGCCCAAATGAAGTAGGCTCACTGCGTGAGATTAAATTACGCAGAGCTGGCAAAGACATCACGGAATTAGATCTTTATAAATTCATGTTAGAAGGCGATGTTTCTGGCGATCAGAGATTACAACATGGTGATGTAGTTTATGTTGCTCCTATTCGTCAGCAAGTAACGATTGTTGGTGAAGTAAGGCGTCCTGCAATTTACGAAATAAAAGAAGGTGAAACATTGGCTAAAACGTTGGGTTTTGCCGGTGGGTTAACGTCAAAAGGCTATCCAAAATCAATAGAAATCACATCGTATAATGACAAGTACCTACGTTCTGTAAAGAACATTAGCTTAACCGAGTTAGAGTCTAGCGCCGAATATATTAAAAATGGCGATGTAGTAAGAGTGCATGCAAGCGATGGCAGAATTGATGAAGCAGTAAATATTGCTGGTTATGTATCAAGACCTGGAGCTTATAATTGGACTCAGGGAACTAAGCTAAACGATATTATTAATGATGACTCTGATTTGTTATTAGGTGTGGATCTAGAGTTTGGTCTTGTCGTTAGAGCTGATAATGGTTTAGGTCGAGAAATTAAAGTTCTATATTTTGAACCAGCAAAAGTTATTTCAAATGAGCAAGTAGTAGAACTATACAAAAATGACTTAGTTTTGTTCTTCAATAACTTCGATAAATCAAGCTATTACAAAGAAGATGCTAAATTAGCTGAAGTGTTAGAAGTAGAAAGAGATTTAAAAGATCTTTTAGGTCCTGGTGAAGTAGAAAGTGACAATAGTTATCTTGTGGCTTTTACTGAGCTAGCACAAATTTACGGTAGTGAAGAAGAACTTCTGATCAAAGAAGAAGAGAAGATTAACTACTTGTATAGAATATTGTTCGGTAATGAAGAAGAAAAGCTAGAAGCTTTCCCAGCAACACAAGCATTGTCGCGCAGCCAATTAATTCAACCTGTAATTCAATTGATGGAAGAGAAAGTTGAATTAGGTTCTAAAGTAAGTGTGGTTGAAATTAGAGGACAAGTTCGTTTTCCGGGACGTTATCCGGTATCAGACGAAACTAGAATTTCTGATATTATTTTGGCAGCAGGTGGTCTTAAAGAGTCAGCTAGCTTATTTAGAGCAGAAGTTTCAAGAGTTGTTAAAGGTGAAAATAAGCGCCTTAACATTCGACACTACACATTAGACCTTACAGAAGCTATTGAAGGAAAAGAAACTGAAAATATGCTTCTTGCGGGAAGAGATGTAGTTAACATTTTCCAACAATCTAATTGGAATGAAGAGCTTAAAGTTACGTTAAAAGGTGAAGTTAAGTACCCTGGCGAATATGAGATAAAAGAAGGCGAGACCCTTTCTGATGTGATTGCTAGAGCGGGAGGCTTGACTGATAAAGCTCACCCTGAGTCTGCATTTTTTACTAGAGAAGACCTGAAAGAGCTTGAAGAAGAGCAAGCAGAAAGTATGGCAAGAGCTTTGAGTAAAGAGTTAGCGTTGAACTCTATGAGCTCAACCATTACCACTCTTAACGTGGCGGAAGTACAAGCTTTAGTTGCTAATTTATCTGATATCGAGGGTGTTGGTAGATTAATTATTGACTTACCAAAGATTTTAGATAATCAAACACAAGATGTAGAGCTAGAAAATGGCGATACGTTAATCATTCCTCCTCGTAGAAACGAAATTAACGTTATAGGAGAGGTTCAGGTTGCGACTTCTCACATATACAACGGTGACTGGACTGCAGAAGATTATATTAATTCGAGCGGTGGCTTTAGAGCTCAAGCTGATGACAGCAGAGTTTACATTATTCGAGCAAATGGTTTAGTAGATATTCCTGAGTTATATGGTTGGTTTAGTACAGACGAAGAGTCATATTTGAATCCTGGAGACACTATTGTGGTTCCGTTAGACTCAGGCTACGTAGACGATTTAACGCTATGGGAAAAAGCGACGTCAATTTTTTATCAGTTGACTGTTGGTATTGCAGCAGTATTAAGAATTTAACGAATTATAGAGCTGCAAATGTTTGCAGCTCTATTGTTGCTTAAACAAACCAGGGTGTAATCATCAAATAATCATTATGGACACAGAAGAAAAAGCTACTCAAATGAATAAAAGAAGTTCGAAGGAAGTTGATATTAGTTTATCTGAATTGCTAGAGGGGATGTGGCAAGGTAAGTTAACTATTTTGGTCACTTCTTTTATTTTTGCTGTTTTGTCAGTTTTTTATGCGCTTTCCCTACCAAATGTGTATCGTTCAGAAGCGCTGCTTATGCCTAATTTTCAGGAACAAAGCTCTGGCGGTGGTGGAGCTTTAGGTGCGCTAAGCGGCCAGTTTGGTGGGCTTGCTTCTCTAGCTGGTATTAGCTTAGGTGGCGGAGACTCAGACAAGGTTGGTTATGCGCTTGAAGTGATTAAGTCCCGTGAATTTCTATATGAGTTTTTACAAGAAAATGAGCTTAAGTTTCCTATTATGGCAACTGAAGGTTGGAACCGAGCAAATGATAGTTTTGTGATAAATGAAGAGGTTTATGACAAAGATAAGCAAGTTTGGATTAGAGAAGTAGAAGCGCCATTTAAACCTGAACCTAGTATTCACGAAACTTATGAAAAGTTTATAAGTGAACATTTTAGTGTGTCACAAGATGAAGAGACAGGTATGGTTCGCATTGCTGTTAAGCATTATTCACCATTTTTAGCTCGTAGCCTAGTTGAAGCATTAGTAAATGAAATAAATAACACTGTAAAAGTTCAAGACTTAAATGAAGCAACTAAAAGCATTAGTTTCATAGAAGAAGAGCTGGAAAATACAACTGACAGTGGCATGAGAGCTATGTTTTATCAGTTAATTGAACAGCAACTAAGAACGTTAATGCTTGCAAAAGTTCGAGATGATTACGTTTTAAAAGTGATAGACAAAGCGATTGTGGCTGAAAGGAAACATAAACCACAAAGAGCATTAATTGTTATTGTATGTACCCTGCTGGGAGGGCTACTTTCGACAATAGTTGTGCTGTATAGATATTTAAAGAATAAGGTTGGAGAGTAATTTGAAAAAGATCGCAGTTATAGGCCAAGGCTATGTAGGATTGCCTTTAGCGGTTGAATTTGGGAAGAGTAGAGAAGTTATTGGCTTCGATATCAACCAAGAGCGAATTGATGAATTGAACTCGGGAATTGACTCTACGCTCGAAGTTAATAAAGATGAATTGCTCTTAGCAAATCATTTACAGTTTTCATCAAATGAGTCTGATTTAGCGGATTGTTCAATTTACATTGTAACAGTACCAACCCCAATCACAGATGATAACTCACCTGATTTAACACCACTAGAAAAGGCATCAGCTATGCTGGGTAAGCACATTGTTTCTGGTGATATTGTTATATATGAATCAACAGTGTATCCAGGTGCTACCGAAGAGGTATGTTTACCTATTATAGAGCAAGTGTCAGGGTTAACTTTTAACGAAGATTTTTTCGCGGGCTACTCACCTGAAAGAATTAATCCTGGTGATAAAGTAAATACATTAACTAAGATTTTAAAGATCACGTCAGGCTCTACCCCAGAAATAGCAAAAGAAGTTGACGAACTGTATTCTTCTATTATCACCGCTGGAACACACTTAGCTTCAAGTATCAAAGTTGCGGAAGCGGCAAAGGTTATTGAAAATACGCAACGAGATTTGAACATTGCCGTTATCAATGAATTTGCGAAAATCTTTAACAAGCTAGATATTGATACTGAAGAAGTATTGAAAGCAGCTGGAACAAAATGGAATTTCTTACCGTTTAAACCTGGTCTTGTTGGCGGACACTGCATTAGTGTTGACCCTTATTATTTGACCCATAAAGCTCAAGAAGTGGGATACCGACCGGAAGTTATCCTAGCTGGCAGACGAATCAATGACGGTATGGGTGACTATGTTGCATCGCAAATGGTTAAGGCTATGTCTAAAAAGAGCATTCATATTGATGAAGCTAAGGTTTTAGTTTTGGGCTTTACCTTTAAAGGTGACTGTCCAGATGTTAGAAACACTAAAATTATTGACATTGTAAATGAACTTAGAGAATTCAATGTTCATGTTGATGTGAGTGATAACTGGGCTGACCGTGAAGAAGTAATGAACGAGTATGGGGTTGAGTTGACTGAAGAACCTCAATTAGGTCAATACGATGGCATTATCCTAGCGGTTGATCACAAAGAATATAAAACAATGGGTATTGAAGAAGTTAGAGCATATGCGAAAACTAACCATGTTCTTTATGACGTTAAGCATGTTTTTGGCCCGAAAGACGCTGATATAAGATTATAATTTACGGATTAATTAAATGAAAAAATTCGCACTGATTGGTGCTGCTGGTTACATTGCACCAAGGCATTTACGAGCTATTAAAGATACTGGTAATGAACTGGTAGTTGCTATGGATATTAATGACTCGGTAGGCATTATGGATAGCCACTTCCCTCAAGCTGAGTTTTTTACAGAGTTTGAAGATTTTACTGCTTTTGTAGAAGATCAAGAGATGAAAGGCAGTAAATTGGATTATATTGCAATTTGTAGCCCAAATTATTTGCATACGCCTCATATGAAATATGCGCTGAAGAATGGCATTGATGTAATTTGCGAAAAGCCATTAGTTCTTAATTCTGAAGATATGGATACGCTTAAAGAATATGAGAAAAAGTATGGCGCTAAAGTAAATTCTATTTTGCAGCTTCGTTTACATCCATCGATTATCGCATTGAGAGAGAAAGTAGAAGCTGCTCCAGAGGGACATGTGTTTGATGTTGATTTGACTTACATGACTTCTAGAGGCAAATGGTACATGAAGTCTTGGAAAGGTTTTGATCATAAGTCTGGTGGTGTTGCGACAAATATTGGCGTTCACTTTTATGACATGTTGCATTTTATTTTTGGCGATTTGAAAGCGAATGAAGTTCACTACAGAGACGAAAAAACGGCGAGTGGCTATTTAGAGTACGAGAACGCCAGAGTTAAGTGGTTCTTATCTATAGACTCAAATAACTTGCCTGAGAATGCTATTCAAGGCGAGAAGCTAACTTATCGTAGCATTACTATTAACGATGGTGATTCAACGGAGGAACTTGAGTTTTCTGGTGGTTTTACTGATTTACATACTATGAGTTATGAAAACATCTTAGCTGGTAACGGTTTTGGTGTTGATGAAAATCGCACAGCAATCGAAACGGTAGAAAATATCAGAAAACAGCCTGTTGTAGATGCTGCTGATAAAGCCCACCCATTACTAACTAAAGTATTGTAGATATGACTTACTATAAGCACGAAAGTGCTATCGTCGATGATGGAGCCAAAATCGGAAAAGACTCTCGAGTTTGGCACTTTGTTCACGTGTGTAGTGGTGCAGAAATAGGTGAAGGGGTCTCCTTAGGACAAAATGTATTTGTTGGCAATCGAGTTAAGATTGGCAACAAGTGCAAAGTTCAAAACAATGTGTCTGTTTATGACAATGTGTTTTTAGAAGATGAAGTATTTTGTGGCCCTTCAATGGTATTCACCAACGTTTACAATCCTAGGTCTGGAATAGAAAGAAAAGACGAATACCGAGATACTTATGTAAAAAGAGGCGCAACCTTAGGCGCTAACTGCACCATTGTTTGTGGTGTAACCATAGGCAAATTTGCTTTTGTTGGAGCAGGAGCTGTTATTAATAAAGATGTTCCAGCTTATGCTCTAATGGTTGGAGTGCCTGCAAAACAAATAGGTTGGATGAGTGAATTTGGTGAACAGTTAGACTTACCTGTAACCGGAAATGGCGAAACCTGTTGCCCTCACTCAGGAGATAAGTACCAACTTATTGATGGTGAGCTGTCAAAAGCCAATTAATCTTTCCTTTCTAAAACAAGAGTTTCTAATATGCAATTTATTGATTTACAGGCTCAGTATCAACACCTGAAAACTAAGATAGATAAACGAATTCAAGATGTATTGAATCACGGCAAATACATCATGGGACCAGAAGTTAAAGAGTTAGAGTCTAATCTAGCAAGTTATGTTGGAGTTAAGCATGCCCTGACCTGTGCCAATGGTACAGATGCTTTAACCTTGGCAATGATGGTATTGGATATTAAAGAAGGTGATGCAGTTTTTTGCCCTACCTTTACTTTTTTTGCTACAGCGGAAACTATAGCGTTTCAAAAAGCAACGCCTGTTTTTGTAGATTCAGAAGAGTCGACATTTAATATTTGTCCTAATCATTTAGAGCAACAAATTGAAAGCGTACTTGCTGAAGGTAAATTAAAGCCTAAAGCTATTATTGCCGTTGATCTTTTTGGCCTACCAGCGGACTACATTAAACTGCAAGAAATAGCAGATAAGTATGAATTAAAAATTATCGAAGACGCAGCACAAGGTTTTGGCGGTGAAATTAATGGCAGAAAAGCGGGTAGCTTTGGTGATATTGCTACAACCAGCTTTTTCCCAGCAAAGCCATTAGGCTGTTATGGCGATGGTGGGGCTCTGTTTACCAACAGTGATGAGTATGCAGCGTTAATCGAATCTTACAGAGTTCACGGCAAAGGCTCCGATAAATATGACAATGTTCGCATTGGAATGAATAGCCGCTTAGATACGATTCAAGCAGCGATATTACTTGAGAAACTTGCTGTATTTCCAACGGAGTTGAATGCTCGAAACAAAGCTGCACAAAAGTACAATGCCGAGTTAGCCGGGAGTTATAAGACCCCACAAGTTCCCGAAGGTTTTGTCAGTTCTTGGGCTCAGTACACTTTAGTTGCTGAGAATCGAGAAGCAGAAATGGCCAAGTACAAGGAAAAAGGTATTCCAACAATGGTTTATTATGGGACCTGTATGCACCAGCAAACTGCATTTAAGCAATTAGGGTATAGTGATCAAGATTTTCCTGTTGCTTCGCGTCTAGCAAAACAAGTATTTAGTTTGCCAATGCATCCATACCTTGATGCAGATTAACGGCCAAATTGTAATTTAAATGTTAAGCAAAATTAGATCAAAGTCTGAATTTAGTCGTAATGTATTAACGCTAATGACAGGCACTACGGTCGCACAAGCTATCCCCATAGCTATTAGTCCAATTTTAACGAGGATTTATTCGCCGGAAGACTTTGGACTTCTAGCTTTGTTTGTTGCCATAACTGCTATTCTTGGCTCTATTGCTACTGCGCGTTATGAACTTGCCATCATGTTGCCTGAAGCTGATGACGATGCTATTAATGTTGCGGCTCTAGGAGTAGTGATATCAGCTGCAATATCTTTGTTATTGTTCCTCCCTGCATTTTTCCTCAATGAAAAAATCAGCGCTATTTTAGAGAATGACCAAATTGGCTTTTGGTTGTACTTTGTTCCTGTTGTGGTGTTTTTATTAGGCATGTTTAATGTTTTAAATTATTTGAACACTCGTAAAAAGTTGTATAAAGATATAGCAAAAGCCAATGTGATGAAGTCAGTTGGTTTAGCGAGTGCTCAATTGAGCATAGGTTTTGTTAAGGCTGGTGCAACAGGTTTGATTAGTGGACAAATTATTGCCCACTTTGTTGCTAACTATCGTTTAACTGTGAACGCGTTAAAAAACTATGACATTGGCAAAGTGAATGTAGGTGAAATAAAAAAAGTAGCGAAGCGCTACATTAATTTTCCAAAGTTCTCAATGTGGGCCATATTAGCTAATTCACTAGCTTACAACTTAACGAATATACTGATTTCACTTTATTACTCAGTTGCAACTTTGGGTTTTTACTCTTTCGCCCAAAAAATGCTGGGAATGCCTTCTTCATTAATCGGCCGCTCCATAGGACAAGTCTATTTTCAACAAGCGGTTGCAGAAAAGCAAAAAACAGGAAAAGCGGTTCATACTTTTGCTAAAACAAGTAAGAAGCTGTTCTTGTTTTCAGCTGTTATTTTTATCCCTATGTACTTTATTTTACCGCTAGCTTTTGAAGTTATCTTTGGTTCACAGTGGAGGACTTCTGGTGAGTTTGCGCAAATTACGCTTCCTTTTGTTGCGATGCAGTTTATTGCGGCCGCTCTTAGCAACACGAACAATGTTTTTGAAAAACAAAAAATAGCATTGGTATGGCAAGTAGGACTGTCAGTACTTTCAATAGGCTCGATTTTTGTTGCCCAATTTTTGGATTGGAGTTTTGTAGAGTTTATTCAGATATTTACAGGATGTTTAGCCAGTTATTATATTCTTTTGTATTTTATATTGTGGAAAGTATCTAAGGGAGAGTTATGAAGATTTGCTTTACTGGCGATGTCTTTTTAGGTGGCGATCTACTTAATAAGCCCTGTGTTGATACTGTGCAGTCTGAAGTATTCAATAATGCGGATATGCGGATTATCAACTTGGAACAAGCTGTGAGCAACGCTAGCTATGTTACAAACAAGTGTACACTTTATACTGATTCATATGCGACTAAGCAGCTTCACGATTTAAATGTTTCAGCGGTCAATTTAGCCCATAACCACATTCAGGATAAAGGGTTGGATGGAATTTCAGAAACTGCTGAGCATATCAAAGTAGCAGGTATTGGTAGTTTTGGAGCTGGTTCAAATCTGAAAGCTGCGAGTGAACCTTATTGGTTGAATGATGAAATTGCTATTTTAGGCTATTGTGAATTTGCTAAACCTTATCTCAATCAGATAGAAGTTGCTGACTCTGACAAACCTGGAGTCAATCCATTAAGATTAGAAAAGATCTATGCTGATTTGGATATGCTTCCAGCTGGGAAGAAAGCGATTTTGTATTTTCACTGGGGAATGGAACACGTTTGGTTACCACCAGCAGATGACATTGGCATAGCAAAGACATTGTTAGAAGATGAACGTGTTATCACTATTATAGGTATGCACCCTCATCGAGCCCAAGGTGTTGTGACTCATGCGGGAAAGAAGGCGTACATGTGCCTAGGAAACTTTATCTTTCCTAATTTTTATATTGCACCCCCGACTCAGGTTTTTACCCCAACTGAGCAAGAAAAAGCTGAGATCAAATCGGTAACACGGCAATACCATGCTGTAAGTAAAAACACCTATAAGAAGTGGCTATGGGTAAACCGAGTTTCAATTATATTAGAGTTTTGTACTGAAACCTTTGAGATAAAAAAGAAGTTTGTTGTACAAGATGACAATGAACCTATTATCAAAGATCTGAGCGGTGCAGGATTATTCTTTTATCAACTTTGGTTTAAGTTGTTAAGCCTGTCTTATAAGTTACCTGAAAAGCTATATCGAATTATTTGGCGTTGTCATGCGTTTCAAGTTAAAAAAACGTGGCGATTAGGGATTGCTATTTTTCACCTAAAACAGCTAGGGCTGGTTGGGTTTTCAAATAAGGTTTTAAGTTATGTTAACCGAAGAAAAAGAAAATAATGTTGCCGTAGTCCTAGGTGGACACGTCAATGCTTTTTCAGTCGTGAGAGAACTTTATGCCCAAGGTATAAAAGAGATTGCGGTTTTAGGCCCAGCAAAGTCCGTTGCTTATTACAGCAATAAAGTGAAGTATCGGGCTGTAATTGATAAGACACCAGAGCGTTTATTGAAAGAACTCGCAAAGTTACAAGAAAAATACCGTTATCTAGTTGTTTATCCGACGGACGATTTACAGTTGGAAAATCTAAACGCTATTTATGATGAGGTTATTGATTATTGCTATCTGCCTTTTAATCCTAACAACTTAGATCAAACTTCAGATAAGTTTTTCCAATATCAAGCTTGTGAGCAAGCTGGAGTACCTTATCCTAAAACCGTTAATTTAACTAAAGCATCTGACTTTGAATCGGTACAAGGACTTACTTTTCCTGTTCTAGTTAAACCTTCAACACGTAAAGATTTGACGGTTGATGTATTTCGAACGCTCTATTTACAGTCTCCTAGTGACTTCTTGAAACAAAAAAATATGCTTCTTTCAAAAGTAGCTGAAGGGGTAGAGTTTGTAGCCTCCGAATACATTCCTGGTGATGATACGAATATCTATGCCTATACGTGTTTTCGTTCTCATGAAGGGGAGATACTAAATGAATGGGTTGGCAAAAAGTTAACACAATTTCCTGATAATTATGGCGTTGTTAGCAGTGCCAGTAATGAAGCTCCAGAGATAGTCAAAGAACAAGGCCGAGAAGTAGTAGAAGCTCTTGATGCTTTTGGCGTAGTAGAGCCTGAATTTAAGTATGATCATAGAGATGGCAAATTTAAACTGATGGAAACCAATTTGCGTTCAATGATGTGGAATCGAGTTGGAGCTATAAGTGGTGTTCATTTACAGGAAACACAGTTTAAATATGCAATTGGCGAAAAACTGCCAGTATATTCACAACAAATAAGTAAAAAAACGCATTTAGTTCTAATGCTTCATGAAATTCCTAATCTTATTGCTCGTAAGGGCTATTGGAAGCACTTCAAACATAATGTTTGGGGAGGGCAAGTGCGCTGCTGGGCTATCTACGACAGCGATGATATCAAGCCGTTTCTTTATAGTTTGTCTTTATTGTTTAAGAGGGGATTAGGTGCATGTCTAAGACGATTAAATCTGCGATAAAAACTTGGGTTAAAAGAAAGCTATTAAAGAGAAAGGGCGTAGTTATACACAATAACACTGTATTTGGTGGAGTTGAGTTCTTAGGCAAGGCGGTAATTGAACCTTATTGCAGATTGTCAGGGGACCCTAAAATTACTATGGGCGACAACTTTTACATGAATGCAGGCTGCCATTTACAAGGAAATATTACCTTTGGGCGCGATGTTATGATAGGGCCTAAAACCGTTATTTGGGGACGTGATCACGGCATGGAGCTGCACAAACCCATGAAAGAACAGGACCACATAAGAGAAGATATTGTGATTGGTAATGATGTATGGATTGCTGCGAGTGTTGTAATTCTGAAAGGAGTGAAAGTAGGGGACGGTGCCGTTATCGGAGCAGGAGCGGTAGTAACAAAAGATGTTCCTGAATATGCAATTGTTGCTGGGAATCCCGCAAAAGTAATTAAGTATCGAAAATAATGTCTGTATTGAAAGTAACTGTCCCTAAAGTCTGTGAGAGAGAGCAGACATACATTATAGGTGTGATTCTAGGCGAGTTTTTAGGACTCTCTTTTGAGATTGAGCAAGGTGATGTTGAGCACATTGAGATCATTTGCTCAACACAAGCATCAGCTCACAAGCTAAAATTGTCGGCATCGTTTTTTCATCAAGCCGAGCAATACTGGAGAGAAACAGAGTCTCTACCTTCTTTGCCATTAAAGTATTGGAAACCAGCAGATGATGGAATTAATGCCAATTTGTTGAAACCAGAAGTGCCTGTTTTATTTGGCAGTGCTGGTTTAGTGAAAACAGATAGCGAATGGCGATTAAACCTTGATGTATTTGGCAGTGCATTTTTTATGTTATCAAGATATGAAGAATTACTGGCGACTGAATACGATGAACATAATAGATTTTCGGCTACCAACTCTATTGCTTTTAAAGCGGACTTTCTCGATCGTCCTATTATTAATGAATATGTTGAGATCCTTTGGCAGTGCTTAAGCAGCATGTGGCCGCAATTGACGAGGAAAGAACGCAAATTCAGAAAGCTAGTCAGCTGTGATGTTGATCATCCATTTGACCATGCTACAAAGTCGTTAAAGCGAACAGTATTACGAGTTGGTGCTCGTCTTATCCGTGATAAAAATCCTAAATTAGCTATATACGATGGGCTTAATTACTTATTCAAGAAGCTTGGCTCTGATCGCTTTGATGAGTATCGCAACAATATTGATTGGATCATGAAGGTTAACGATAAGGTAGGCAATAAAGTTTCATTTTACTTTATTCCTATACAAACGGATAAGAGTAAAGAAGACTGTAATGATATTCGAGAGCCTCAAATAGCAAAACTCTTGAAACACATAGTTGAAAAAGGGCATGAAGTTGGTTTTCACCCTGGCTATAAAACTTATGATATGGCAGAAAACTTCGGTCTTTCAGCTGATGCACTAAAACAAGCGCTTGAACAAAACAAAATAGCTTTTGAAGGCATTGGCGGACGGCAACACTACCTAATGTATGATATTGCTCAAACCCCCGCTTTATGGGAACGCAATGGCTTTAGTTATGACTCAACGCTTGGTTATTCTGACAAAGCTGGGTTTCGCTGTGGTGTATGTTATGAGTATCCAATGTATGACTTAGTAGAAAGGAAGTCTCTTAAGCTAAGACAGAGGCCATTAATTACTATGGATTGCACGATTGTTAGCGAAGGGTATGAAGGATTAGGTTTTACTGATGCCGCTAAGGATAGGTTTAATTATTTTAAGTCGACTTGCGAACAATTTGATGGAGATTATGCATTACTTTGGCATAATTCATACTTTCATAATACAAAAGCTAAAAAGTTGTACGAAAGTTTTATTTGATAATTAAATATCGTCCCAATATTACTTAGCTTTAATCTCTTTATTATTGACCACAATAGCTAGACAGGCTGGTCTTTGAGCTTGTAATAAGTGGAATTAATCTGGAATTAAAGGCATTTCCTGAATGACTGAGCAATACGAAGAAAAAGAACAAGCTTCCATTTTAGCGACATTAATATTCCTGTTATTTTTATTTTCTGGGCAGATAAGACCTATTGTTGGTTTTGTAATGCCCAGCTTATCATTGTTGCTACTTATCGTGCCGATTGGTATTTGCGCTCTTTATTTTATGTATTCTCTTTTTTTTAAAAGGGTGTCCTTATCGCATCAATTTTTAGTGCTAAATGGGACCTTGTTATTTATAACCTGTTTATTGATTATTAGCGCTTTATATACTCCCTCAGAAAAGCACTATTTAGAGAAGTTTGGACAATGGATAATTCTGCTATTTGCTTTTATTTTCCCCCAAGTAGTAAAGCTCCATAAGAATGCATTCGTTTATGGCTTCAGCTTTGCGAGCTTTGTGGTATTTCTGATATTTTTAGCTTCTGCTCAATTTGCTGAAATCTTTATTTTTTTAGATAAAGAAGCATTGAGGCAATTGAGTACCTTCTATTTAACAGCGGCTAATTACTTATCGGCAGCATTTATCTTAGTTTTCTTTATAAAACGAAATTATATTTTGTTGGCTATTTTCACTATTTTAATTCTTATGACAGGTGCTAGAGGACCATTAGTGTTTCTTGTTGTCTCCATGTTTATGTGGGGCGTGATAACAGGAAAGATTATTGTGAAGATCAAAACGGTAATAGTATTAATGGCGCTATTATTTGTTTTTGTTTTAGTTGGTTTATATCTGGAGTTATCTGTTTTTGACCGCATGATTAAGCGTTTTGGTGTTATTCTTGATGGTTCCATGGGGGACTCTATTTCTGCCAGATTCCATTTTCTTGAACAAGCAGTGCAAGGTATAGAGTTGTCTCCGGTATTTGGTAGTGGAATCGGAAGTTTCGGTATTAATACAACTGGATTTGATACAAAGGAATACCCCCATAACATCCTCGTTGAAGCTTGGTATGACATGGGGATTTTAGGTCTACTTTCTTTTCTCTTTTTGTTCTTAGTATTAAATTTTTATGCCATCTCAAAGCGAAACTGGGGTCTATTTGTTTTTACTAATTACTTTTTAATGAATGCGTTAAAGTCATCTAGTTTCGTCGACCACCGAGTCATGATGGCTGTCATAGCGTTCTTGTTGGTCGTTGATAGGAAAAAATACTTTGTCCGATAAAAAAATTAAAGTGGCTCAATTAACTACGGTTCATCAAAGATATGACCAAAGAGTATTGTTCAAGACGAGTAAATCATTAGCAGAAAGTGGGTTTGACGTGACCCTATTGGTTTCTGATGATTTAGATGATGAGGTGTGTGCTGGAGTAAAAATACAAAATATCGGCAATATTCAGGGCAATAGAATCAAAAGGATGCTGGTGAGAAGCTTTGTTATGTATAAAAAGGCTTTGAAACTTCGAGCTGATATATACCATTTCCATGATCCTGAGTTAATGCCAATAGGAATATTGTTAAAGTTTGCTGGAAAGAAGGTGATCTATGATGTTCACGAAGATGTACCAAGGCAAGTTTTGAGAAAAAAGTGGATCCCTAAGGTATTCCGAAAAACAGTGTCTTTGTTAGTCAGGTTGACCGAATACATAGCCACTAGAATTATTGACGCAGTTGTTACAGTAACGCCAAATATAGCGGAGCGCTTTGCCCATACAAAAGTAATTGAAACCAGAAACTATGTTCGTTTGGATGAGTTTTCGATAACTCCGGAAATTGCTGCTGAAAAAAATAAGATTACCTATATCGGTGGAATCACTGAAGATAGAGGAATAAAGCAGATGGTTGGGGCTTTAGCAGATCAAAAAGCACAACTCACTTTAGCTGGAAAATTCCAAGAACGTGGACTTGAAGAACACTGCCAAAAAATGCAAGGTTGGCAGCAAGTTGATTTTATTGGCTGGCAAGATAGAAAGTCTATTGCAACTTTATTAGATGAAACACTAGTGGGCTTGGTCTTGTTACAACCAACAGGTGACTATGAAGATGCTTATCCTGTTAAATTGTTCGAATACATGGCTGCCGGTGCTTCAGTAGTAGCGTCTAATTTTCCATTATGGCAAAATATAGTAGATGAAGCTCAGTGTGGTCTATGTGTTGATCCTACAGACGAAAAAAGCATAGCTGAAGCGATTAATTATTTGATTGATAACCCTGAAATTGCAGTAAAAATGGGCAAAATGGGAAGAGAAGCAGTAATTAATAAATTCAGTTGGGAAAGTGAGTTTCAGAAGCTCGTACTCTTGTATCGTGAACTTTTACAACCGAAATAAAAATAAGGAAATTGAAAGATGAATTCTAAAGGGATACTTTTACTAGTCCTTTCATCACTTCTTACTGTCTTTTTCCCCAAGAAAACAGAAGCCAGTGAACCTATATATATGTACCCCCTTACTCCAGCTGGGGACTCAAGTATCTATTTGCGAAATCAATCCAGATTGTTTTTTGATGACGATGGGATCCTAAAGTTTAACTATTCTACTGGGCCGCAAGTTAACCCTATGTTTATGGCGACTTACTTGTTAACTCTTATAGATGATAATTTAGTTAATCCTAGTGATGAAAATGAACAGATCATTGCAACGCAAGTAACTTGGTTAAATGAAAACTTAACAGTTAAAACATACAATGGACTGGAGTTTTTAACTTACCCTCACCCGTTTGAAAATACTCATTACCACGCTCCTGTTGGCTGGACTAGCTCTCTAACTAATTCAAGGTTATTAGCATTGTACAGTGTATTGTATAGAGTGTATGGCGATGATGTTTACCTAGACAAAGCAAGGCTATTATTTAATTCATTTTTAATTCACAAAGACAATGGTGGTGTAATAACTACGGAAGAAGGTCTATGGTTTGAAGAAGTGGCAGATCCAAGTGTAGCAAGCTCTAAAATTTTAAATGGGCATATTGGCTCGATTATGGGCGTTTGGACATACTATAAAAATATTCCTACAGGTATTGTGAAGAAATATTTAGACCGAGCAACTGAAACAACTCAAGTCTATTTGCCTGATTTTGATGCTGGGTTTACGAGTTACTATGATCATGAATCAGAGCCGAGAAGATTTGCGGCATTACACGGATATCACCATCAACATATAAGACAGGTTGAATGGTTACAATGTTATAGCGAAGACTTTAGCTTCTCTGAACATTCTACATTGTTCAATAAGTATGAAGGTTACTATTATCAAATTATAGATAAATCTTCAGAAACAGATGTTTCAGATAGGCTGCATTATACTGCTGGTGAATTTATTGAATTAGACTCAGCACGAGAGTTTGATATCGAGTTTCCAGAGCCAGTATCTTTAAAAGGATACAGCCTAGTTCAGCATCCTAGCTATGACGTTGTCGATTATGGCTATCAATTAAAATTCTATGATGTAAACAATCAACAGTTACTTAGTCTTAATAATGAAGTTGCCCAAGAGTATTATTACCAAAAAGCCCTTGAACAACTAACCGGAGTTTCTCGTATAGAAGTTAATATTTCACCTGAGAAAAGCGGAATGCACTTGGCTGGAATTAAATTTGCGAGCGATGATTATCCTTCGGCATCTTCTGACTGGTGGATGAGAAATTCTGCGAATAACAGCAACAAGATATTTTTTGATGGGTTTAAAACCAGTAGAAATGGCTTTGTTGTGTTGAATATGGCCAAGTATCAAAACAATCAAAATATAAAGTTCACCTACACCTTGCCTGATGAACAAACAATTAGTCCACGACTGAGCTTTGCATGCTTTGATGACTTTAGTGAAGTTAGTTCAGAGAACTTGACGGTATTCGATGTGTTAAAAGAAGAGACGACTTATACATTTACTGGTGTTACAGAAAGTTGTCCTATCTTATATATGCAGTATAGAAGTTTTGGTACCCATGGATTATTGGAGTATGTTGATGAAGGTTAATAAATACATTTTAGGCTTAGTTAGCCTGTTCGTTCTAAGTTCTTGTAGCAGTGACTCAGATCCTGAAATTGTTGTCGAGCCTGAACCAATTACAGAACCTGAACCAGTAGTAGAAAGAGAAGTGATCCCTGTTGTTTTAAACGCAGAACTTAACGGAAGTTACACTCAGTTCTTTCTGACTGAAGAACTAAAAAGCGAAGAAAGTAATTTCAATGTTAATGGTGAAGATGTCGCTGTTCATATTGAGCCTTTATTAGGCTTGGCATCGGTGCAAGGATTAGATAGCGAAGTTCCGTTGTTTATTGATATTGCAGATAAACGTTATAGCGTTACGTTTACTTATGAACAAAATCAAACTTTACCTCGCCCCCTTGATCCCGTGGTTTATGTTTCAGGTTGTAGTTACATCGCTGGAGACATATAACCTTTGATAAGAGCTTTATTGTTTTCAGTAAGGCTCTTATTGTTTTTCTGGCTGTAATCAAAGAGCATATAACCTAGCATGAGGCCGTAATATTTTGTAAACTCCCCGCACTTTTATCGTTATTTAATTGCCTGCATGAAAATAGTCACAATTCTAGGTGCTCGACCACAATTCATTAAAGCCGGTTCCGTTAGCCGTGAAATCTTAAACCATTCAAATATCCAAGAAGTTATTGTTCATACTGGGCAACATTATGATGCAAACATGAGTGATATTTTTTTTGCTGAAATGAAGATCCCTAAACCAGATTATTTTCTTGGAATAGGTGGCAAATCTCATGGCGCTATGACAGGTCAAATGATTGAAAAAATTGAGGAAGTTTTAATTAAGGAAACACCAGATTGGGTTCTAGTTTACGGTGATACTAACTCGACAATCGCTGGTGCCTTAGCCGCTTCTAAGTTACATATCAAAGTGGCTCATATCGAAGCAGGACTGCGTAGTTTTAACATGAAGATGCCTGAAGAGATTAATCGAATTCTGACAGACCGAATTAGTGCCAAGGTCTTTTGCCCAACTCAGTCTGCAATTGATAACTTAAATAATGAAGGCGTTGCCCATTGGGATACTCAAGTGTATTTATCTGGCGATGTAATGCAAGATGGAGCCTTGTTTTATAAACAGTTTGCTCAGAAACCAGAAGGTTTCACAACTGAAGATAACTTTGTCTTGTCAACTATTCACAGACAAGAAAATACCGATGACCCGATTCGTTTAAGTGCAATAGTTGAAGCCTTGTCAGAAATAGCAGAGCAACAGAAAGTTGTACTTCCTTTGCATCCTAGAACTAGAAAAATACTGGAACAATCCGATTTAGACATTTCTAAGCTGACAATTTTAGACCCTGTTGGTTATTTAAATATGGTTTGGCTTATTAGCAATGCTGATAAAGTGATGACGGACAGCGGCGGATTACAAAAAGAGGCGTTCTTTTTCCAAAAACCTTGTATCACTTTAAGAGATGAAACTGAGTGGGTAGAACTGGTAGAACACAAATTTAATGTGTTAACGGGCGCTGATAAAGACGCAATTTTAAATGCTTACCGAAATTTTGAATTTGCTAACAACTATGAAATGGATCTTTATGGTGGTGGCAAGGCTAGCGCTAATATAGTCAAGGAATTATTGGATGACTAAGAAGAACATTTGGTACATATCTAAGTACGCAAATATTCAACCTTATGGAGCTGACACTAGACAAGCTAGTTTTTGCAAAGAGTTTGCTAAGCAACATAATACAAGATTGATTACTTCTAACTCGTCACACCTATATTCTAGTTTGCCTGATATTGATGGCCGCTATAAAGACGTGGATTATGAAAATGTCGAGGTAACTTGGGTAAATACAATTAAATACTCTAAAGCGACGAGTGTGAAAAGAATCCTTAGTTGGATTTGGTTTGAAGTTTTTGTGATTTTGATGGCATTTCGTAAGCGTTATGAAAAGCCTGATGTTGTCATTGCCTCTTCACTTTCGTTGTTTAGCGTATTATCCGGTGCATTTTATAAAAAATTTTATAAAGCCAAGTTTATTTTTGAGGTAAGAGATATTTGGCCTCAAACCTTAATTGATCTTAAAGGAATTTCTCCGAAACATCCTATTGTTTGGTTACTGAGAAAGTTTGAACGACTCGGTTATAAGTATGCGGACAAGATAGTTGGAACTATGCCAAACCTAGCTGAGCATGTAGAAAAAGAACTACAGCTAGGTCATAAGGTAGAGTTTATACCACAAGGGGTTAATTTATCTTTTTACGAAGATAGCCAGCAAAGCGTAGAACAAGATTATATTGATGAATATATCCCTAAAGATAAGTTTATTGTTACTTATGCTGGAACATTAGGAGTTGCCTATGCTCTGGATAAAGTAATAGAAGCTGCAAAAATGTTGCAACAGCAGGGCGACACTAGAGTGCACTTTGTTTTTCTTGGCAATGGTATTGAGAAGCAGAAATTACAATCCTTATCTGAACAATTAACTAATGTCACCTTTGCTCCTAGGGTTAAAAAAGAACAAGTTTTATCAGTATTAAAATTGTCAGATGTTCTTTTGCACTCTTTTAAAATGGAGCCTGTTTTTGAATATGGTATTTCGCCTAATAAATTTGTCGATTATATGTATGCGAAAAAACCGATTGTTTGTATGTTTTCTGGCTTTCCATCTATGTTGAATGAGGCCAATTGTGGCGAATTTATTCCTTCTGAAGATAGCTCGGCATTAAGAGACACATTATTACGCTATGCTTCGTTGTCGCAACAAGAACGAGATGAAATGGGAGAGAATGGTTATCAGTTTCTCGTAGAGCAAAGAAACTTTGAAGTCTTAAGTGATAAGTATCTTTCCATGATTTTTGATGATTACAGCTAGTTAAGAGTAGTAACATGATTAAACGTTTATTTGATATTTTTGTATCATTAATTGCATTGTTGTTATTAAGTCCAGTTTGGCTATTTACTGCAGTTTTAATTGCTAAAAACTTAGGCAGACCTGTGCTGTTTCGTCAAAAAAGGCCAGGTAAGAAAGGCAAGATATTCGAAATGGTTAAGTTTCGTAGCATGCTAGATGCAACTGATAAGAATGGACAACCGCTACCAGATGAACAAAGAATGACTCCATTTGGTACCAAGCTACGCTCTACGTCTTTAGATGAATTACCAGAATTGTGGAATGTATTAAAAGGGGACATGAGTTTGGTTGGTCCAAGACCTTTACTAGTGGACTATTTAACCAAATATACTCCAGAACAAGCTCGCAGGCATGATGTTAAGCCTGGTATAACAGGCTATGCTCAAGTTAATGGAAGAAATGCAGTATCTTGGCAAGAGCGTTTTGAAATGGATGTGTGGTATGTAGATAACCAAAGCTTTTGGTTAGATATAAAAATATTATTACAGACAGTTAAAACAGTATTGAAAAAGGACGGAGTAAACCAAGAAGGACATGTCACTATGGCACCTTTTGAGGGAAAAAGTGATGAATAGAGCTAAATCTATCGCTATTCTTGGAGCAAGTGGTCACGGCAAGGTTGTCGCTGAAATTGCAGAACTTAATGGCTATCAAGTCACGTTTTTTGACGATGCTCATCCTACCTTGAGCAATCTAGAGCATTGGTCTGTTAAAGGAACCTCTAAAGATTTACATGCGGAAATAGAAACATTTTTTGGTGTGTTCGTCGCAATAGGTAACAACTCAGTTAGAGCCGAAAAAACAAAACTTTTGTTATCATTAAAAGCAAATCTAATCACTCTTATCCACCCTAAAGCACAGGTTAGTTCATATGCTGAATTAGGAGCCGGAACTGCTGTAATGGCCGGAGCGATAGTTAATCCCTTTGTTACTACGGGAAAAAGCAACATTATTAATACGGGCGCAGTTGTCGAACATGACTGTAAGCTTGGGGACTTTGTCCATGTTAGTCCTAACTCAAGCATTGCTGGCGCTTGCAATTTAGAGGATGGAGTATGGTTTGGTATTGGTAGTTGTTCTAAGCAACTAATATCGATAGGGACAAATACAACAATAGGAGCAGGCTCTGTAGTGATAAATGATATCCCAGCAAATAGCACAGCTTTTGGTACTCCAGCAACAGTAAAGGAAAATAATAAGTAAATGTTAAATACAAAAATAACTCCTTGGCCAAACTTTTCTGATGAAGAATCGCAAATCGCAGCAGATGTTATCAGCTCTAACAAAGTTAATTATTGGACTGGCACCGAAGGTCGTGAGTTTGAAAAGGAATTCGCTGAGTATACAGGTGTAAAGCACGCTATCGCTGTTGCTAATGGTACTTTGGCTTTAGAACTCGCTTTACGTGCAATAGATCTTCAACCTGGTGATGAAGTTATCGTTACTTCTAGATCTTTTATGGCATCGGCTAGCAGTATCGTTGTTCAAGGCGGTGTTCCTGTATTTGCTGATATAGACCCGGTTTCGCAAAATATAAATGCAGAGACTATTAAAGCGGTTTTGACTGATAAAACCAAAGCTATCATTTGTGTTCACTTAGCTGGCTGGATGTGCGAAATGGACAAAATTTGTCAGTTGGCGCAAGAACATAATATATGGGTTATAGAAGATTGCGCGCAAGCACATGGAGCCTCTTATCAAGGTAAAAAAGCGGGCAGTTGGGGCGACATTAATGCTTTTTCTTTCTGCCAAGATAAAATTATGACCACAGCTGGTGAAGGTGGAATGGTGACTACCAACGACACTGCAATGTGGAAAAAAGCATGGGCTTATAAAGATCATGGGAAAAGCTATGATGCAGTCTATAATACTGAACACGCTCCAGGCTTTCGTTGGTTACATGAGTCTTTCGGCTCGAACTGGCGTTTAACCGAAGTTCAATCTGCGATAGGTCGTTATCAATTAAAACGCTTAGACTCATGGGTCGAGGAGCGTAGAAACAATGCTAAGAGTTATGAAGAAATTTTGAGTCTGTTTCCTGCGGTAAGAATGACTCAACCGTCGCAAGACGTGTTTCACAGTTACTACAAGTATTACTTTTTTATTGAACCTGCCAATCTGAAACAAGGCTGGAGTCAACAGAAACTTATTCAAGAGTTAAGTAATGCTGGTGTGCCAGCGTTTTCAGGCTCATGTTCAGAAATGTACTTAGAAAAAGCATTCGAACATTTTGAATTGCCAGTATTACCACAAGCTCATGAACTTACTGAACAGTCTTATATGTTGTTAGTTCATCCAGGTATAACTTTGGAGCAAATGACTGAAATGAAGGCCGCTCTTAAGACTATTTTAACGCAAGCTATCGCTTAATGACGATTAAGGGTAATGGTTATATTTTTATTGTAATCATTACTCTAATTCAGTACTTAACACATCTTTATCTTTCTCTAAACTCCCTTTCTAGCTTCTGAACTGCGTTTCACATATAATCGGAGAATTTGACGACCCAATAGTAGACTTGATATGCCTCTAGTTTCCGTTTTTTTTGAAAGATTGTTTGCCTTACCTCGCCCTTATAAAAAACGGATCTTATTACTTACCGATATATTTGCATCTTTCTCAGCGGTATTTATTGCAAGTTTGTTGGTATTCAAAACCGAATTTCAGCTACATATTTTAAGTGCATTATTGTTAACTCCTATTGTTCATATAGGTGTCGGTTTAGCTATGGGCAACTATTTAACAGCTCTTCGATTTATTGATAACCGCTCTATACTTTCGCTTATTTTTCCAGTTACAGCTTCAAGTATTACTATTTTTATAGCAGCGTTTTCTCTATTTGGTTTTATAAACTCAATTTCATTAACCACGATTTATTTTTTAGCTGCACTTTCAATTGTGTGCTTTATAAGATTGTTGCCGCAATTTATAAGTCGAACTTACCCATCTCATTGTGAACCTGTCATTATTTATGGAGCAGGCGCTGCTGGACGTAGTTTATTGAATAATCTTGCTGTGGATAAACGCTATAGACCTTGTGCTCTAGTTGATGACAATGTTTCTTTATCTAAGCTAAGGGTTAACGGTATTGGTGTTCACGACTCAAAGAAATTGGCTGAGCTATTAAAAGTTTATAACTGTAATAAAGTTTTATTGGCGATACCGTCAAGTTCCAATGAGCAAAGAAAGCGCATTTTGTTGTATCTCGAAAGTTTGCACGTTAGTGTGAAAACTGTGCCTGGTTTAGGGCAATTATTGTCTGAGCCTGAACAAATTAATCAGATGCAAGATATCGATATCAATGATCTTTTAGGAAGAGAACCAGTAGAGGCCAACTCGCAACTTATGCACAAATGTATAACTGGCAAGTCGGTGTTAGTAACTGGAGCTGGAGGATCAATAGGCTCAGAATTATGTAGACAAATACTGAAACAAAAGCCTAAAACAATCGTTTTGTATGAATTATCTGAATTTAATTTGTATCAGATAGACCAAGATTTAAGAGAACTAAGTATCCAATATCAGCTTGATACTAAGATAGTTACTGCGTTAGGAGATGTGAAGAATTCAAATAGATTGGCTGAATTCATTCGTTTATTTGATATCAATACTATTTACCATGCAGCAGCTTACAAGCATGTTCCCATTGTTGAACACAATGTTACTCAAGGGGTCCATAACAATATTATTGGCTCATACAATGTTACCAAGTTAGCTTGTAAATATGACATTGAAACTTGCGTTTTAGTCTCTACTGATAAAGCGGTAAGGCCTACCAATGTTATGGGAGCCACTAAGCGATTGTCAGAGCTGTGTTTTCAAGCTTATGCAAAAGCAAATCAATGCAATACTGTTTTTTCAATGGTGCGTTTTGGCAATGTACTGGGTTCTTCTGGCTCGGTTGTACCACTTTTTAGAGAGCAAATAAAAGCGGGTGGACCACTAACTGTTACGCATAAAGAGATCACTCGATTTTTTATGACAATACCTGAAGCATCTGAGCTAGTAATACAAGCTGGTGCCATGGCAAAAGGTGGAGAAGTGTTTGTTCTTGATATGGGAGAGCCTGTTAAGATTTTTGACCTTGCCACTAAGATGATCCACTTAATGGGACAAAGAGTGAAAGATGAAGACGGCTCTAATCAAGGTATTGAAATTAAATTTACAGGGCTGAGACCAGGTGAAAAATTATATGAGGAACTTTTGATTGGTGGTGCTGTCGAAGGAACAACTCATAGCCGAATCATGATGTCTCAAGAAACCTATATTGCTTTACCTGAGCTAGAACAAATGATTGAAGAGTTGAAAAATTTACTGAGAGAACAAAACTCAGAACAGTTAATTAAGCTATTACTCAACTATTGTGATGGCTTTGATCATCGCTCAGGTAATCATGATTATCTTAGAGAATTGAATAAAAAAAACGTTTCCAAAGTGATACCGCTAGGGAAATAAAATCACGAACAATGTGAACGGATAACCTAGACAATATGATAAGTTTAAAAGTTTCGCGCTACTTTTATGTGACGGTTTTGTCTTTAATGTTAGTCGCTTGCTCAAGTAGCGACTCTGACGACTCAAAAGAAGTAATACTTCCTGAACCAACAAACGAGGAAGTCATTGATCAGCTATGGCAACAAACTGTTTCTCAGTTATTGACTGAAGAACTATGGTTAACCAGAGATAAATATGATGTTTCTCATGCTTTGATGCAACCTATGCAGTATGCGTTTGAATCTCAGCAAGATGAAAAGATCCAAGAGTTGGAAGCATTTTTCCTGCAATTAGATACCTATTTTGAAGATGCTATTTCAGAGAGTCGAGGGGCAAATACGCAATTTATGTACTTTGTTAGTGAGTACTTAGTTTTTCAAAATAAAAGAGAAGAATTAACTGGGATTGACCTTTCACTTCACAACAAGTTACAACAATGGTTAATTGATTTTTTTAATGCTCCCGCTTGGATGTGGGCTCAAGAGCCTTTTTCAGACCTGCTTGCTAGAACGTCATGGAAGTTATCAACGGCCAATCCTAACTACAGCTATTATCGAGCAATGTTTGATGAAGACTTATTTGCTTTTGGCATATTGTCCAATCTTATCTATCTACAGGAAAATTCTGTCCCACTAGATTCTGAGAGCGAATTTGAACAGCTAGTTGAAGCTGCGCAACCGTTATTGCAGCAAATGTTACAACAAGAAATTGTTACTACTAACACAGAAAGTGAATCGGTATGGTTATTTCAACCTGGCGTATGGTGGGAACACCCTGATTATGCTCACGTCGGTCACTTAGAGCTTGCTGAAGAGCTCCCAGAAGCGCGGATGGAAAATATAGCAACAGACAGTTCTCATATGCATAGATGGCCTATTTGGTTAAAGTCTTATAAAAGAGCATTTACAGATGATGACGCGATGCTCGAATATATAGAGAGTATGGAGTTGGCTCTTGTGCAGCAATTTAACAATCTTGTTTATGTACCAAGAGTTGAAACGTTCGGGGCGCCAAGAATAAACAACTTTTTTGACGGTCATAATGGTGTTTACCGCTATCAGTACGAAACTCAAGGGGAGTCAGGTTATGGACCATTCCAACTTTCAGGGGCGTTGTACAGTGGCTGGTATGGCAATTTAGAGTTTGCCGACGAGTTTGTAGCAGACATCAAGTTTTTACTAGCTAATGGTATGCAACTTAGTGCTACTGAAATAGAAACGTATGTAGGACCTAATACCACGAGAGAAAGACACCCATTGTTTACTAGGCCTGATTACTTCACTAATGGAATGGCGGAACTTAATTTGAGAGTGACGTTAGCTTTGTTAGAAGAGTGATAAGTATGCTTAATTAAATATTAAGTTTTATAGCGACATTTGTTGAGCTCGCTATTAATTTTTACAAAGCTCGACACTAAACTTTTAATTGTTATAATCGCGCGCAAGCACGACAAGATATTGTGAAATTAGAATGGAAAGAAATACAAAACAAAGCGGTTTTTCACTCATTGAGTTATTAATTGTTATTACTATTATGGGATTACTGGTGTCTATTGTTGCACCGGAGATGTTTGGCAAAGTTGAGCAGTCAAAAGCAAAAACAGCAGAAGCTCAAATGAAAGTTCTTGGTACGGCGTTGGATGCCTATCGATTAGATATGGGCTTTTATCCAGAAAAAATTGAAGAACTAGTGCAAAACAATGATCCAATGTGGCACGGTCCTTATATTAAAGAAATCCCACAAGACCCATGGAGAGTTTCTTACGCTTACACTCGACAAAGTTTGACTCAATTTGAACTTAAGTCATACGGGGCTGATGGTAAGCCAGGCGGTGAAAAAGAGTCTGCGGATATCGTTTATTAAATGGATACTCAGAATTCGATCAGCCAGGTATTGGAGAAGTACACTGGCTTTGAGGCGCAAGACGTCCTCGAAAGTGTTTTAGAAAAAGAAAGTTCAGAAGCAAGAGTTCTGAACTTTTTGGTTTCAACCGGACATATTACTGAAGATGAACGTTCTCGTTGTTTAGCAGCTATTTTAGGTGTTAAGTCAGTTGATGAAGCTGAAGCAGAGGCGGAAGTAAATGTTCTGATTCAAGAACAAAGCTTACAAGCTACTGAATTAAATCTAGATTACTTATTCAAAAAAAGTTGGGTGTGTATTGGACGTAATGAACAAAACGTACATTACTTCTTAACATCAGAGCCAAACCAGAGAGAAGTAGAGCAGTATTTAATGCTGGAAGGGATAACGGGAGAAATCTTCATAAGTTCCTCATCCGCTGTCAGAAACGTTCATCAGCTAATTAGTGAAATAGAATTTAGACAAAATAGTTCGATTGGTGAGCTTGATGCAAATTCACTAAGAGCATTAGCGTCAGAAGCTCCAATCGTTAATCTTGTTAACTCTATTATCACTAAAGGCGTTTTGAAAGGCGCTTCAGATATTCATATAGAACCTCAAAAAGCAGAGTGGAAAGTTCGCCTTAGAGTTGACGGCCTGTTAACTGAATTAGAAACCTTGCCTGAGAATGTTGCATTACCTGTTATTTCGAGAATTAAAATATTATCTGGAATGGACATTGCTGAAAAGCGTAGACCTCAGGATGGTAAAATAAGTACTCGTGCTGCTTCTAAATCTTTAGATATTCGTGTTTCTACACTGCCTGTTGCAGGTGGTGAAAATGTGGTAATGCGACTATTAATGAAAGGTTCATTGAGTTTCGATTTAACTACATTGGGCTTTGAACAAGACTTATTAAACTACATTGAAAAAGATTTAAGCCAAACTGCAGGAGTTATTTTACTAACGGGGCCAACTGGTTCTGGTAAAACAACAACCTTGTATTCTTTTATTGAGAAAATTAAATCTCCAGAAACCAAGTTTATTACTTTAGAAGATCCTGTTGAATATAAGATTGAAGGGATTTCTCAAATGCAAGTTAATGCAGATATAGGTTTTACCTTTGCTGCTGGTTTGCGCTCTATCTTACGTCAGGATCCAGATGTGATAATGGTCGGTGAAATACGTGATAGTGAAACGGCTCAGATTGCATTGCAATCTTCAATGACTGGTCACCTTGTATTTTCGACTGTGCATACAAATGATGCACCAAGTGCGTATTCTCGATTGACGGATTTAGGCGTAGAAGAGTTCTTATTAAATGAAGCCATTTTAGGGGTAATTGCGCAACGTTTAGTTCGTAAACTTTGCTCGCACTGTAAAGTTGAACACCCAGATTCAAAAGATATCTTAAGTGGCAGTGACTTTGAATTTTTACGAGAATATCAAGGTACACAATTTGCTGTATACCAACCACAAGGGTGCGCTCATTGTAATAATTCTGGATTTGCTGGACGTTCTGTAATTTCAGAGTACTTACCGAATAGCAATGAGATAAAGCAGTTTAAGAAAGATGATCAATTCTCTCTTAAAGCTAGAGATTATATGGAATCTCAAAATCTGCGTAGTTTGAAACAAGATGTTTATCTTAAAGTTGCAAAAGGCGTTACTTCTATTGAAGAAGCAATACGAGTAGTAGGCTTGTAATTATGAGTATGAAGCAGTTCCAATATCGAGGATATGATAAGCAAGGTAACAGCTTAGAAGGCAGCTTAGCTGCCGCTAATGAAGCCGAAGCTAAAGAGCAATTGTTAGATCAAGTGGAAATTATCGTTGAACTAAAACAATCACAGTTGCAGTTTCAACTAGTTGATCCCTCGAAATTAAACTTGTCACTGGAAGATAAGGAGCTGTTCTTCTCAGAACTAGCATTATTGTTAAACAATGGCATTACATTAGTTAAATCCCTGACGATATTGACTGCCGCTATGCAAGGTCGTTCGCAGCTACAGGCATGTATAAGTCATATTCTGAATGAACTAGAAGGTGGTAATAGTTTTTCTAGCTCCTTAGCTCAATTTGAAAAAGCGTTTGATTCTATTACCGTTGGTCTTGTAAAAGTATCTGAAAATACGGGTGAAATGCCTAGGATTTTGACAGATTTATCAGCCTATTATCGCTTCTCTTTAGAGAACAAACGTAAAATTATTCAGTCGATTACTTACCCTGCAATTGTTTTTGGTATTTGTTTGCTAGCTGTATATGTAATTTTGGATTTTGTTATCCCTAACATGTCTAGCATATTTAGTAACAACCAAAACATTCCTGGTTATACCCAGTTAATATTAGATCTATCAAATGGCTTCCAAAACAATAAACCGATTATACTTGTTGGTTTTGCATTGAGCTGCGCGGCTCTTTACGTTGATGTTCAAAGAAATGGCCTTAATTCATGGCTTATGAAAGCGCTGACCAAGGTACCTGCTATTAACAAAATCTTGTTTGAACTTGAGACTATACGTTTTAGTTCAACTATGCAGCTAACATTATCTGCAGGGATGACAATTAACCAAGCAATTACATTAGCTACTGAGGTGGTATCCACAAAGCTGATGACAGATAAGCTTAAGTTCGTAGAGCAAAAAGTATCTTCAGGTGGCAAGTTTTCAGAGACATTGAAATCGACTGGGTTATTCGATGCTATGTATTTAGGTTTGGTTGAAGTTGGTGAAGAATCGGGAAAAATGGACGAAGTCTTTGCTCAGCTAACGCTTAGAACAAGAGAAGAGATGGAAGCTCGAATTACTAAGCTAACTACATTACTAGAACCTATGTTAATTTTGTTCTTAGGTGGTTTTGTTGGTGGCATCGTGGTGATTATGATCTTATCAATAATGTCAGGACAGGATCTTGCGATATAAGCGACAGCAGATTAATGCTTTTTCGGATCTGCAAGCTGCACCAGTAGAAAATATGCTTATCAAAGATAGGCATACAAGTTCTGGCAGAACTTTTAAAGCTAAGTTTAAAAATGGCTTCTCTCTAATTGAATTATTGATTGTTATAACCATTATGGGACTGCTCGCTTCTATTGTTATGCCAGAAACATTCAATATGTTGGAGCAACACGAAGCTCAAGTAGAACAAAGAAAACTCGTTGATTTTTTTCGTGAGCACAAACATCAAGCATACCTTCATCAAGAACCTATAACGATAGAGTTTGCAGGTACACACTTGCAATCTTCTACAGGTAACTCAATTTCTTTTGAGCATATAACAACAGACTTTCAGCGAGTTAATATCACTGAACTGGGATCATTCGAACAAGAGCTTGTGTACTTTCAATTACGTGGAAAATATGTAGAAAAGGAACTATTTGGGCTATGAGTAATTGTCTTCCACAAATAGCAACCTCCAAGCGTGCGCAACTTTCTAAAGTTCGAAACCCTAAAAAGCATTCGGGTTTTACACTAATTGAAATGCTAATAGGGATCATTATTTTAGGTGCCGCTATTTCGCTATTGAGTATGTCGATAAATCAATCTGTTAAACAGCAGGAAAAGATGGATGCCTTGTTAGATGTTTATCGGGCAGCTTTGACGGTAAAACCACAAATTAATGCTCAGTTAGAGTCTGGCTATCGTACAGGTGTTATTGAACAATCAGACTTGAGCATTTCTTGGCAAGCTAATTTGCTGGAAGAAAAGAGGGAAGCTGCAATATTAAACCCTGAGACTGGGAGTTCTCAGTCTGCAAACCGATTAGTAAAATTATACCAAGTTGATGTCCTAGTAGAGAACGCTGCTGCGAGAAGAGCCTTTAGTTTTAAATATGCTCAAAAAGAGCTAAAACAGTCCCCATTTGATCTGCGAGGACTTTGATAGTGGCTTCTTCTCTCTTGCATAGAAAAATGGTTAGTAAAACTCGTAAAGGTAGGCTTGCTTCTGGTTTCACCTTAGTTGAAGTTCTCGTTGCTATGGTAATTTTTGCCTTGTTAATGATGTTAGTGTCGAACGCAATGAGTTTTTCTTTTGGCTTCTGGTCTAGAAATCATTCTCAGCTAGACGAGAAAATTAACAATTTTATTGTATTTGAAAAGTTCAGCCGAGCCATTAAAGCGGCCCAGCCATACGGTGTGAAAAGTACGGAAGGTAAACTAGAACTCTTTTTTGAAGGAGAACAAGATAGTTTAAGGTTCGTTTCGGATATCGGTTTATATGAGCCTGGACCTAGTTTGGTAGTTTTAGCTTCTAGGACAAATGAAAATGGAAACCAATCTATTGCATTGGCTGAACAACCAATGTCGGATTTTTTATTTACTAATATTGAACAGTTAGAGCAGTTGCAACTTGAATGGCAAACAATGTTTGACCATGTTCGGAATGTTAATATTAGGTACTTTGGCTATCAAGATTTAAGTAAATTAAACCTGGATGCTCTCAATACAAGCCCTATTGCATCGCTTAATAAAAATAAAGCGTGGTTTAGTAAATTTATTGGTGAAGATACCCTGATTCTTCCTGAAACCGTTAATTTAACATTTGAAGAACTAAAGAAAGGACAGTGGGTCGAACGAGATTTGAGTTTCAGTGTACAAATAAATGATGCCCGTCGATTTATATTGTTAAATCAGCACAGGGATGCCGCTTAAAATGTTTAAAAATCAAAGAGGCGTAGCCCTTATACTGTGTCTGATCCTTATGGCTGTTTTTTTTGCTATGGCAACTTATGTTTCAGGTAAACAGCAACAACAGCTTAAGTTATTTATGGGGTTGCAGCAAAGAGTAGAACAGCATTTTTTGGTCGATAGCATAATTCAACAATTGAACTATTCTGTTGTAACTAACAGTCCTTTTATAGTGCAAGGAAGCGAGTACAAACTAAATAGCTATGGCGAGAGTATTTCAGTTGGCGATGATATTACTCTTAGTGTCCGAGATGGTTATGGTGTTATATCTATGATCCCTTTTGATAAAGAAGCTTTTGCTACTTTAGTTAACAAGTTCTCTGGTGAAGAAGATTTAGGAGCTAAGCTAACAGCAAGAGTACTCGACTGGCAGGACAGAGATAGTCTAGAAAGGCTAGGTGGTAAAGAAGCAAGTTTTTTTGTTGGTGATAACTACCAACCAAGGAACTATATTCTTCAAAGTTTGTCAGAAATACGCCTAGTTGATGGAATGACGAGCGAATTATTTAGAAAGTTGGCACCTCATTTGATTTATTATAAGATAGCGGCCCTTGAGACAAATGCAGCTAGCTCTGATCTTAGAGATTTACTAGATTTACCGCCGCTGGAGAGAACACAAGAGGGAATTAATAACCAAGTTAATGGATTAGCTATTGGTGTCCAGCAGCCTTTAATTATAGAGATTAAGGTTAGGGGAGAACACGCTAGTTTGCAGCAAAAGTATTTTATTCGTTATTGGCCAACTGCAAATGAACTTTGGGGCTATAGTGAATACGGAGAATAATAAGAACATATGTTAATGGATGGAATGCGGAAAAAATTATTGCCTTGGTTGAAAGCGCAATGTGGTTATTTTTCTGTAGAGCAGCCGATAAGTAAAGAGTATAAGATTTTAGTATTACCTCGTAATAGCTATTTTGAATCTTACAAAACCTACCCTTTATCCGTTGGTCGAGATATTCAGAAGATTGCAGCTGCTGAGGGACGTCAGTTTTCTCCATATAATAAAAGTGAAAATGCGTTTGTTCAGTATTTTGTAATCAAGCAAAGTGATAGATATCTAGTCTATTACTTTATACTTCATCCTAAATTTTCTGAGGCGTTAGATAATCTGACTCCTTGGTTAATTATTCCTGAATCTTTATTATCTTTACTGAAGGTAAATAGCTTAGTTAAAGACGGTGTTGATGGCGACCAATTTGGTTGTACTCAAAGTGAAGATGGGATTTGGTTTTCTAAAGTAGCGAATTCTGACTCAGAAAGTCATTTTGATAAATTTACCGAGCTATTAGAATTATTAAAACCTCAGTGGCTAAATCAAACTATCTTACGACTTTATAATCCTAAGTTAGTAACTCAAGCTTCTAAGAAATTTGACCGTTGGTCTCAGTTAAAATGGCTGACGTTTTCATTGTCAGCAGTTACCGTTTATTTTTTAGTGCTGACGTTATACCAAATGGCCATCAATTATTATCTAGAAGATAAACGCTCTGTTTCAGCACCAATTGTATCTGAAATTTTTTCTGTTAAGTCACAAGTCGATAAGTTTAAGTTAGAAACTGGTAACTACGATAAAGCTTATGCAGAAACAACCAATAATCTATCGGCTATGCTCTTTATTGAGTCATTGCAGAGTAAACATCAGTTATCAGTGGACCGTCTTAGGTTTTTCGATAATCGGGTTGTTCTGGAAGGTATTGTGGAAAATGCGAATAGTTTACTTGCCGAAATCAATGAACACACATCTTCAGATAAAGCGATAGTAAAAGGAGACATTCGAAAAGCTGGCTCTGGTGGAAAATTAGAAAAGTTCACTATTGAGTTTTATTGGGAAGATAAACTATGGCAGTGATGAGCAAACAGTTGAAAGACTTACGTCTTAAAATCGAAAATGTAGAGCCTAAGCAATATGCTATGGCTTTTTTACTTATTGTCCTGTTATTGGTTAGATTTGTTTTTTTACCTTGGTATCAGGATTTAGAACAGCAACAGCAAGAATTAAATCAGTTATATAGTGTAGTAAAAAATCCTGCTGCAATGACTGAGCAGTTAGAACAACTCAAAAAAGAGCTATCTGTATATGAAGAAAACATGTCTTATTGGCAAGACAAGTTTTTTAAAGGAACAGAAAGTCAGGTCAAGATTGAGTTCGCAAATAAAATCACCTCGTTAATTAGAGAACAAGGATTAACACAGCTGCGCAGTAAATGGGGTAGAGTATCTAAAAGACAACAAGAGCAATTTGAACTGTTAAAGGTACAAAAGTACGATGTTACCATACGTTCAGATTATAAGAGGTTATTAAACTTTATTAAAACTATTCAAAAGCATGCCCCATTAATTCGAATCACAAACTTGTCTGTGAGTAAAAGAGCAGCGACTGGAATAGCAACTATGACTGTGTCTTTATCGGTTTTATATCAGGAGCAACAATGATTAGAGCTATAGTATGTGCATTGTTGCTATTTGCATTCAATTTTGCTCAAAACTTTTGGATAGCCGGAATTTTTGGCTTTGAGGAACAAAAGGGCGCTGAACTTAAGACCTTAAAAGAGAAAGACAGTTTTGAAAATAAAACTCCTGATATCGATGGTTTTGGCTCGTTATTTGGCGCTTACGAAGATGAAGGTAATGGTCAAGATAGCATCGCTTCTAAAGATGAACTATTTGTAGAAGAAAACCAAGCTTATATAGGCAAACTAGGTAGTTATCAATATATCTTATACGCGACGGCTAAACTTTCAGGCGAGCTCAGTGCTAAGGTGTTAGTTAATGACCTTGAGAATAGAACTGTTGAATTAGTTACTGTTTTTAATAAACAGAAACTGAATCAAGCTCAAATTAGTCAGATGACATTATCCAGTCTCACAATGACTTTAGAACAAGAATCAATTGAGCTTAGGCTATTTGAGCGCTCTAATTAATTTTATTAAGTGATCTATAAATGAAGAAACAGCAATTATTATTATCCATATTAGCAGCGCTAGTTGTAACAGGCTGTGCTTCATCATCTAAAATTAAAAAGCATGAGTCTGCATTAGCAGAGTTGCCAACTAATGAATTATTAAGTGATGAAGTAAATCTAGTTGATAAAGACAATATTGATATAGATAGCAAAGTAAATTATTTGCCCTCTTTAGCTGGTAACGATGTAACGTTACAACAAGGTGGAAGTAACAAGCAAAGTTATAAATTTACTCAATCTAGTCTTATCGAAATGGCAGCTGAAAACATGCCTTTGCGAGACTTTGTTCACTATGTTTTTGGCGATTTGCTAAAAGTTAACTATGTTTTAGATGAAACTTTAGTAAACGACAAACAAGCTGTCAGTTTAAAGATTGAAAAGCCTATTTCCGCTCAGCAATTATTTGACCTATCTAGTGATCTTTTGTTGCAGAATAAGTTGGCGGTGAGAATTAAAGATGATGTATTTTATGTTGTTTCTAGCCGAAATTTGCAGAAAGATAATTCAGTTATATTAGGATTAGGCAGTGATGTATCGGATGTTCCTTTGAACGGCGATACTATTTTACAGTTGGTACCACTTGAATATACCAACTATGCTTACATCGCGATGATTATGAACAAACTGGTTAAGGCTGAGATATATGCCGAACCGCGAAACGGTGGCTTGACTATATTTGGTAAACGAGATCAAGTTGTTAAAGCAGTTAACTTGATTCGAACATTAGATCAACCAGCATTAAAGAGTCAATATGTTGCAATTTACCCATTAGTTTTCTTAGGAACATCTGAATTTACTAATCTAATAAAAGAGTTATTAAGTAACGATGGCTTTGATACTACTAATGCAGTCAAGTTTACTCCTGTACAGCATCTAAATGCAGTAATCGTACATGCAACCGACCGTAAATTATTAGAAAGAATTGAATCATGGCAAATTCAGCTAGATAGGGCGTCTGAAACGACAGAGAAGCAATATTTTGTGTATTACCCTAAGTTAGCAAATGCTCAGAAGTTAGGTGAGAACTTACAAAATATTTTGGCATTGCAGCAATATGATTCAGGTTCTAGAAAAACAACTTCTCGAACAAATAGCTCTAGAACAAATAGTTCTTCTAGAAATAATGATTCAGGTAAAGCCAGCAGTACTAAGGGTGAATTAGAAGGTGTAGCTGTCGATGAGGACAGAAATGCGCTAGTTTTCTATTTAGAACCAAAGCAATATCAGGCAATTTTGCCTATGCTAAATCAACTGGATGTTTTGCCTAAGCAAGTAATTATCGAAGCAACAATTTTAGAAGTAACGTTAACCGATAGACTAAATTATGGTGTTGAGTGGTTTATTGAGAATAGTACAGATTCTTTTGGTACTCGAGATGGACTTGGTGATTTACCTGCTGGATTAACATATAGCTTATCTAAGCCAAATTTAGATGTGTTAATTTCAGCTTTAGCTTCTAATAATGAAGTCAAGGTTGTTTCTAATCCTAAATTGATGGTTGCAAATGGTGAGGCTGCTAGTTTTAACATAGGTACAGAAGTTCCAACCATTACTAGCAGTGTTGCTGATGCTACAGAAGGAAATGGACAAGTTTTGCAAAGTATTCAGTATAGAACAACTGGTGTAAGCTTATCGATTACACCGATAGTGAATGCTCAAAACTATATAGAATTGGACATAACACAAAGCTTATCAGAGGCCGGTGAGAATGAGTTGTCAGGCATTGATTCTCCTCTGATTTTAAATCGAGACTTACAGACAAAAGTATTAGCGAGAGATGGACAAACTATTGTTTTAGCAGGATTAATTTCTGAAAATGTCTCTAATCAGGATACAAAAGTTCCATTGTTGGGCGACATTCCAATCCTAGGCGAAGCGTTTAAAAATACAACGCAATCGACAGTAAGAACTGAGTTGTTATTACTTTTAACGCCAAAAGTGATCAATCATGCAGAGCAATTTGACCAAATAAAGCAAGCGTTGAGTGTAAAATTTGAACAAATTGATTTGTAACCCTTTTTTTATTATTTTTTTTTAAAAAATTCATAAATTAATCTTGACTATATGGCGAGATTAAATAGAGTATGCAGAAGTACAGTTTCGCGCTGTACGAATGCATTCGTAATGCGATTCAAATATTTAGAGGAAAAAAAATGAAAGCATTAACATTTAAAAAATCTGCTATCGCAGCAGCATTATTAGCAACTGCTGGTGCAGCAAATGCAAACAGCCTTAGACTACTTGACTCTGTTAGCCCAGTAGACATCGCGTTCGGTGACGAAGTTGTTGTTACACTTGATGACGGTTCTGGTGGTACAGGTCTATCTGGTACATTAGATATCCCAGCAGCTGCTGACGCATTATCTGTTGCTTATGAGTTCGCTACAGACGCAGAGTACTCTTTCATCGCTGCTGTTGACGCTGGTGCTCAAGCTAACACTGGTACAGTTTTAGGTTACTACACTACTACTCAAGGTATTGCTGCTGGTAACTTAGTTCGTTTCACATTTGCAAACGGTGGTATTGCTGGTGACGGTACTACATATAAAGTAGTAGCTTACCCACTATTCACAGCTGACCAAAACTTAGTTGGTGGCTCTAACGTTACTTTAACTGCTCTTGACGATGTTGCTACTACTGTAGTTGCAAAAGAAGAAGTTAACGGTGTAATCAGCTCTCTTACTTTCAGTGCTGCTACATTAGTTCCTACTGACCACATCGTTTTATTAGTTGAATCTACTTCTGTTATTGAAGACACAGTAATCGACTTCGACAACACTACTTCTATCGCAGCTGCGATCACTAACATTTCTGAGTTAGAGTCTCCTGAAGTATTATTAAACGAAGGTGTTGCTAACGGTGCTTCTGTTACAGCTGACATCGCGATCATCGACTCTGGTTCTGGTAGCGAAATCTCTGCTGCTTCTGTAGCTGCTGTTGAAATCGCTGAAACTGCACGTGGTATTACTACTGAAGGTTTCGCTGGTGGTGCATCTACTAAAGAAGTTATCAACTTCGCAAACGACGCATTAACTTTCGTTGGCGCAGCTAACAGTGGTAAAACTGTTACTACTGACAGCTCACAAGGTATGGTTGTTGAAGCTGTAGCTGGTTTAGATGTTGGTTTCACTATCGACAACTCTTCAAACCACTTCGCTAAAGCATCATTCACTGTAACTTCTGACGTTTGTGACGCGGTTGACGCTTCTGATAACAACGAAGCTTCTGATGATATCTTCATCGGTTCAAACGCTTTAGCTGCTTCTAGCACTGACGCTTGTACTTGGACTTCTGGTCTAATCGACGTTAACGCTGAGCAAAACTTATCTCTAACAGTAGACGGTGAAACTACTCTAACTAACGCTTCTTGGACATACTCAGGTGTTGTTAGCTTAGGTACTTCTGACTTCTCTTCAGCTGCATCAGCTGAAATCGCAGAAGCATTAACTACTATCTCTGGTACTGCGTTCACTTTCACTTCTGACGTACAGGGTGACGGTTTTGAATTACCATACATCTACCACATCGGTTCACAGTCTGGTTACTTCTCATTCGTTAAGCTAGTTAACCAAAACGCTGTTTCTACAGCTGCTACAGCTACTAACGAAGTTGAAGTTGCATTCAACGCTTTAATCAAGAACACTTCAACTGGCGAAGAGTTCACAGTATCTAACTACAAGTTAGGTGTTGTTGCTAACTCTGGTCAAGCAGAATTCAATGGTACTGACGTAATCAACGCGTTAAACACTCCATTAGGTACTGCAGCTGAAGGCTTCAACGAAACTGCAATGGACTTAGATACTGCGGAAAACTATCACATCGCATTAACTCTAATTCCTCGTGACGCTTCTTCTAACGCTAACTTCTACGTTGACGTTCAGAACACAGCTCCTGCAGGTCGTGCACAAGGTGTATTCGAGCGCTAATACGCTTCTAGTTTAAAACTAGAAATTATTAGATATAAAACCACTCTTCGGAGTGGTTTTTTCATTTCTGCTTCTCAATAAAACTCGTACTCCATTTATTGTTTGCTTTGTTGTAGTAAAGCGATTAACTCTTGACTGATAAGCTTAAGCCTTCTCTTTATAGTCGTATCAGGCATATGTGTACTCTTCAGAATTAAGTAATAGCCGTAATCATCACAACCTTCGACAGTCAGATCTATGTTTTGCTTGTTTGCCCTTAACAACAATTTATTTATAAAGTGATGTAAAGGCACTTTTTCCTGCCAAGTAGCATGTTCAAATACAAGATATAGCTCGTATTTTACTTGTGATTTTTCCAGTGAAACCGAAGCCATGTTTAAAATAGGCAACCATTTATTGTTAAACATGAAGGTTACAACTTCACCTGGTAGTAACTGCTTTTCTCGTCTTTTGAAGAATTCTTTTTGCTCTTTGATATTATTATTAAAATTTAGTTCTACTTCATAACAAGGTAGATATACTTCTTGTATAAGTGAATTAGGACAAATAGATTGTAATTGCTCAGATGTTGAGTATCTCATTTAACACTCCTTGTTGTTTTTCTAGTTTTTTAAGCAAAGACTATCAATAAAAGTTTGTCCAGAAATTAGGAAAAACAACCTAGGTTAGGATTTTTGTAAGATAAAATCTTAGATTCCAATATATTCCTATTGGTTATTAAAAATAGGATATTCATAACTCGCATGCTGGACAGATATTATGCATAATGAATTTAATTCAATAGTTATAAATGTATTCAAAGTATGGACAGTAAAACTCTTACTCACCTTAAAAAGCTAGAAGCTGAGTCAATTCACATTATTCGTGAAGTGGCAGCAGAATTTGATAATCCTGTAATGCTTTACTCTATTGGTAAAGATTCAGCTGTTATGTTGCACCTTGCTAGGAAAGCTTTCTTTCCTGCAAAAATTCCTTTTCCATTGTTACATGTGGATACGGACTGGAAGTTCAAAGAAATGATTGAGTTCCGTGACCGCTTGGCTAAAAAGTACGGTTTTGATTTGATTGTGCATAAAAACCCTGAAGGTATGGAGATGGGGATTGGTCCATTTACTCATGGCAGTGCTAAGCACACTGATGTCATGAAGACGCAAGGATTAAAACAAGCTCTTAATGAAGGCAAGTATGATGCTGCATTCGGTGGAGCTCGCAGAGATGAAGAAAAATCCAGAGCAAAAGAGCGAGTGTATTCGTTCCGTGATAAAAATCATGCTTGGGACCCGAAAAAGCAAAGACCAGAGCTTTGGAATGTATATAACTCTAAAGTAGATCAAGGTGAAAGTATCCGAGTATTCCCTTTATCTAACTGGACTGAGTTAGATATCTGGCAATACATCTATCTAGAGAATATAGAAATAGTGCCTCTGTACTTAGCAGAAAAAAGACCTGTAGTTGAACGTGATGGAACGTTAATCATGGTCGATGATGATCGAATGCCATTAGGTGAAAATGAAAAACCTGAAATGAAAATGGTAAGGTTTAGAACCTTGGGTTGCTATCCGTTGACAGGAGCCGTTGAGTCAGAAGCTCAAACTTTACCAGAGATCATCCAGGAAATGCTGTTGACGAAGACTTCAGAGCGTCAGGGACGTGTTATTGATCACGACCAAGCTGGTAGTATGGAAAAGAAAAAAATGGAAGGTTACTTCTAGTACAGATTAAACCTTCAATGAGTTGTAAGTTATAAGTTATAAGTTGTAAGAAGCAAAAAAGTTAATCTAAGCTGAATTTTCAATGTGAATTTTATTAAGGAAAATAAAATGAATTTCGAAAAACTAAATGTATGGAAACTTTCAGCAAGACTATCTGCTCAAATATATAAAACAACTTCATCGCTTAAAGACTACAGCTATAGAGACCAATTAACTCGCTCTGGTTTATCAGTTCCTAGCAATTTAGCAGAGGGAATGACTAGAGAGAGTGGGCGTGAACAGAAACGGTTTATAGATATTGCTAGAGCTTCATTATCAGAAGTTCGAACTCAGATATATATCGGAATAGATATAGGCTACGTAAATAAAGAAGTAGGAGCGAAGTGGTTAGTTGAAACAAGAGAGTTGCATGCAATGTTGAACAGTCTAAAGAACAAGATAAAAGTCATTTAACTGCCAACTTATAACTTGCAACTTACAACTCACAACTTTGAAATTAGATGATTAAACAAGAAAACCTGATTAGTGAAAACATCGAAGAATATTTAAAACAGCATGAGAATAAAGAGTTATTACGCTTTATTACTTGTGGTTCAGTAGATGATGGTAAAAGTACATTAATTGGCAGATTACTGCATGACTCAAAAATGATCTTTGAAGATCAGATGGCAGCAATTAAAAATGATTCGAAGAAGTTTAATACAACAGACGAAGAGTTTGACTTAGCGCTATTAGTTGATGGATTACAGTCAGAAAGAGAGCAGGGTATTACAATTGATGTTGCCTATAGATATTTTGCGACAGACAAACGCAAGTTTATCATTGCAGATACACCAGGACACGAGCAGTATACTCGTAATATGGCAACGGGTGCATCAACGGCTGATATGGCAATTATTCTTATTGACGCACGATATGGTGTGCAAACGCAAACAAGACGTCATAGCTTTATCACATCCTTGTTGGGAATAAAGAATATTGTTGTTGCTATCAACAAGATGGACTTGATGGAATTTTCTGAGCAAGTGTTTAATGATATTAAACAACAGTACTTAACCCTTGCTGATAATCTGGACTTTGAGAATATTCAGTTTGTGCCAATCTCTGCATTGAAAGGTGACAATGTTGTTTCTCGCTCAGAGTTATCTTCTTGGTACCATGGTTCAACGCTAATGGAAATGTTAGAAAACACGCCTATTTCTAATTCATACAATTACCAAGACTTCAGAATGCCAGTACAGTACGTTAATCGTCCTAACTTAGACTTTAGAGGCTTTGCTGGAACAATCAGTTCTGGTGTAGTTAGGGTTGGCGATGAAATCACGGTATTGCCTTCAGGCAAATCTTCAAAGGTAAAAGAGATAGTTACCTTTGATGGCAATTTACAGGAAGCGACAGTACCTCAGGCTATTACTATTACTTTAGAAGATGAAATCGATATCAGTCGAGGCGATGTTCTGGCGCACAGCAATAACTTGCCTGAGAGTGCGAGTAATTTAGAAGTTAATCTAATTTGGATGGCTGAACAAGCGCTTGTACCAAATAAGCAATATGACTTTAAATTTGCTTCAAAACAGACTTCAGGTTCAGTATCAAACATTGATTATAGCGTTGATGTGAACACATTAGAGCGCAATGAGTCACTAAGACTTGAATTGAATGAAATTGCTAAATGTCAGTTGTCTCTTAATCACGAAATCGCATTTGATGATTACAGAAACATTAAAGGTACTGGTTCTTTCATTATCATTGACCGACTGACTAATGTAACGGTTGGAGCTGGAATGGTTGTTGCTAAAGGTAGAGAAGATGAGAGTAAAGTAAACTCAAATATCTCTGCATTTGAGATCGAATTTAATGCTTTAGTACGTAAACATTTCCCTCATTGGGAAGCAAAGGATATAACTAAGTTGTAATCATTGAGCGATAAGTGATTCACTTATCGCTTATAGTCAATTTATTGGGGACTTTTTTTGACGTTAGATATGTGGTTAATGATGGTAGTGTTTATCGCTACTATTATTGGTTTAATCGTTTACCCTGAGAGAGCACCAAAAGTTTTTGGTACTGCTTTACTTGCTACTTTTTTATTTGGCTTTGTTAATGAATCTGAGTTAGTTAAATCCATAACTAACCCAGGTGTATTGTCTCTAGTATTGCTTTTATTAGCTTCTAATGCCGTTGAAAAAACGAGCGTGATTCGTTGGTTGTCGGCAAAAGTTGATAGTAATAAGTTCTCTTTCGCTTGGTTTAAATTGTATTTCTTCACCGCTTTTAGCTCAGCACTACTGAACAATACAGCAATAGTTGCCACCTTACTTTCTCCAATCCGAAATAATCGAAACTTACCGGGCGGTAAGTTACTGATTGTTTTGAGCTATGCCGCGATTTTAGGCGGCACTCTAACCCTTGTCGGTACTTCAACTAATTTACTTGTTAATAGCATGTTGCTAGAGACAGGGCATCAAGGTTTCTCGTTTTTCAGTTTTAGCCTTATTGGATTGATTATAACTCTAGTTTGTGGCGTTGTTATTTACTTTGTTAGTCAAACTATCAAGGCTAATTTTGCTGAAGATGAAGGGGCTGAAAGCTACTTACTTAATGCAAAAGTAAGAGCGGACTCATCACTTATTGGTCGAAAAATTAAAGATGCTAATTTAAGGCATTTAGATTCTCTGTTTCTAGTTGAGATTGTTCGTGAAGGTCGAAGTATACGTCCTGTAACACCAGAACATACGATAGAAAAATCTGATCGTCTGGTATTTTGTGGTGATGTTAAAGAGTTAGGGCAATTAAAACAGTTTTCAGGTCTTGAATTGATGCCTGAAGAAGAAGAGTTAACAACGAGACAAATGACCGAAGTAGTTATCCGACAAAATAGCGCTCTGGTGGGGAAAACTCTTAAACAATCTGATTTTAGAGCCAAGTTCAATGCTGCTGTGATAGCAATAAAAAGAGATGGCGTTTCATTAGCTGGTAAGCTAGGTGATATTAAGTTGCAACTTGGTGACTTTTTAGTATTAGCGACGGGTAATGACTTTAAGAACCGACAAAATTTGAAAAAGAATTTTATCATCGTAAGTGGTGTTGAGCCTAATCACAAATTGGTGGGGAAAAAGCAATTAGTACCAGTGTTAGGCTTCGCTGCTGCAATTGTAGCTGCAGCTAGTGGCGTAATATCCTTATTTAAAGCACTGATATTATTGTTAGCGGTTAACCTTCTAACTCGCTCAATTCAACTTCAAGATATAAGACAAAGGTTTCCATTTGAAATTTGGCTTATTGTCTCATCTGCTTTGGTTATGGCTCATGGCTTGGATAACGCCGGAGTGGTGCATGCCATTGCGTCTTTAACTTCATTCGAGTTAACAGCAGAGAATAGTTTTGTTTTTGCTGTTTCCTTATTTGTGATCACTTTAATACTAACTGAGTTGATAACTAATAACGCAGCAGCAGCATTGATGTTCCCTTTTGCTTATTCTTTGCCTGTGGTTTTCCAACTCGACCCTTTACCATTCGTTATTGCTGTTGTATTTGGCGCTAATGCTAGTTTTATTAGCCCGTTCAGTTATCAAACTAACTTAATGGTATTTAATGCAGGTCAGTATAAGTTACAGCAGTTTATTAAAGCCGGTTTACCCGTTTCAATTACTTATGCCATTACGTTTTTAGTGTGCCTTAAGGTTATTTATTTTTAAAGCTCAATGAAGTGAGTTGAGAAAGGAAATTATAATGAATGAAAATATTGTTTGGCATGAACACACAGTATCTAAACAACAAAAACACCAACTAAAAGGGCACAAGTCTTGTGTCCTTTGGTATACGGGATTAAGTGGCTCTGGTAAATCGACAATAGCCAACGCGGTTGAAGCAAAATTATTTGAACTGGGTAAACATACCTACACTTTAGATGGCGATAATGTAAGGCATGGCTTGAACGGTGACTTAACTTTTTCTGATAAGGATAGAGTCGAAAATATTCGCAGGATTGGCGAAGTCAGTAAGTTATTTATCGACGCCGGATTAATTGTTTCTACTGCTTTTATTTCTCCTTTTAAATCAGATCGACAGCAAGCTAGAGACTTACTTACTTCCGGTGAGTTTATCGAAGTTTTTATTGACACCCCAATTGAAGTTTGTGAACAGAGGGACCCAAAAGGTTTGTACCAAAAAGCTAGGGCTGGAGAAATCAAGAACTTCACGGGTATAGACTCAGCTTATGAATTACCTGAATCGCCAGAGGTTCACGTTAAAACAGCTGAGCAAACAATAGAACAAAGTGTGCAGCAAATTATTAGCTATTTAGTGGCGCAAAAGATCATTTAACGAGGTTATTTTATGATGCATTTTGACGTGTTTAATGGCGATGCCGACGGTATTTTATCTTTAGTTCAGTTGCGTCAGATTGAGCCTAAAAATAGTATTTTAGTAACTGGCGTTAAAAGAGATACTAATTTATTAAAGCATGTTCCACTTGATGACAAAGATAAAAGCATAACTGTGTTAGATGTTTCTATGGAAAAGAACATTGACGCATTAAAACAATTGTTAGAGGCGGGGGCTGAAATTTTCTATGCCGATCATCACAGAGCTGGAGAAGTCCCTGAGCATAAATCTTTGTCTGCTCATATCGACCTAGATGCTAATACTTGTACTGCTTTGATAGTTGATAAGTTACTTGGTGGACAAAAGCACGAATGGGCCATAGCAGCAGCTTATGGCGATAATTTGATTGCGAAGGGAAATGAGCTTAGCCAAGAGGCTAAACTTTCACTAGAGCAATCAGAGCAGCTAAAAGAACTTGGTATTTTGGTTAATTACAATGGCTATGGAGAGTCGTTAGAAGATCTTCACTTCGAACCAACTGAGTTGTTTAAGCAGCTTGTTAAATATGATTCTCCATTTGACTGTATAGCTGACTCAGAATCCGTGTTTTCAGTATTGAAACAGGCATATGCTGCAGATCACGATAAAGCGAAATCTGCAAATATAGTGTCTGAGCAGTCAAAGTTATTAGCTATTCAGTTGGAAGATGCTGCTTGGGCTCGCAGAATAAGTGGTGTATACGGCAACGAATTGGCGAATCAAAATCCAGACAAAGCTATTATTGTACTAACTAATAATGCAACAGGTAGTTATCGAGTAAGTCTTAGGGCACCGATTAACAACAAACAAGGTGCAGGTGATATTTGCTCTCGATTTGCTACAGGAGGAGGCCGTGCGGCTGCTGCGGGGATAAATGATTTGCCTGCTGAACAGTTGAATGAATTATTGCAAGTTGTAGTAGCTTACTACTCATAACTTTTGTCCTCTACAGCCTATAGCTTTATCATTACTATCCTTATTGTGGCTTGAATTAGTATAAGAGTCACAATACTCTCATCTGAATGTCACAGAACTGAAAAGCTCAATCCATAACCTGCTATTTGAACACAAACAACTATAGAGAGAAGCGTTGTGAAAGTAGCTGTTGTTGGAGCAGGTTATGTAGGTTTATCAATCGCCGTTTTATTAGCGCAAAAAAATGAAGTTACTATCTTAGATATACAACAAGATAGAATCGATAAAATAAATGATCGAATATCCCCCATTAAAGACGAAGAGATAAAGCAGTTTCTAGCAGAAAAGCCGTTAAATTTATCGGCTACAACGAATGTAGAACAAGCTTATCAAGAAGCTGATTACGTCGTTATTGCAACACCCACTAATTATGATCCAGAAACGAATAACTTTAATACCTCTAGTGTTAAGTCTGTGGTTAAACAAGTGACAAAGATAAATCCAACAGCAACTATAGTTATAAAGTCGACTGTTCCCGTCGGCTTTACGCAAAAGTTATCGAAGAAACGAAACAGCAATAACATTATTTTCTCTCCTGAATTTTTACGTGAAGGCTCTGCACTTTATGACAACCTATATCCTTCGAGAATTGTGATTGGTGAAGACTCTGAACGCGCAAGAGAGTTTGCTAAATTGCTAATGGAAGGTGCTAAAAAGGAAAATATTACTACTTTGTTTGTTGGTGCTACAGAAGCAGAAGCGATTAAGCTTTTTTCTAATACTTATTTAGCCATGCGAGTGGCTTATTTTAATGAGTTAGACAGCTACGCAGAAGCAAGAGATTTAGACACGAAACAAATTATTGAAGGTGTTTGCTTAGATCCTAGAATAGGGACTCATTATAACAACCCATCTTTTGGTTATGGAGGTTATTGTTTACCAAAAGATACCAAACAGTTATTAGCTAACTATGAAAAAGTACCACAGAACTTAATTAAGGCTATTGTCGATGCAAATCAAACTCGAAAAGATTTCATTGCAGAAGCTATTTTATTTAAGTCACCTAAAGTTGTAGGGATCCATCGCTTGATTATGAAAACAGGGTCTGACAATTTCAGAGCATCTGCGATACAAGGTGTAATGAAACGTATTAAAGCTAAGGGAATTAAAGTTGTCGTTTATGAGCCTGTATTGCAGCAGAGCAAGTTTTATGGCTCAAAGGTCATAACCGATTTAGAAGAATTTAAAAAACGCTCAGATGTTATTGTAGCGAATCGCTTAGTTACTGAGTTAATTGACGTGAAAGAGAAAGTGTACACCAGAGATATTTTTGGTAATGACAAATAACAAAAAGCTTTCCTGAGCATTTATACTAGGCGAGGAACTAGCTAAAGCTCAGGAAAAGTTGATAGCTACAATTTTGCTTTGTTTAGCAAAGGTAACCACCAATCTTCATTTGCCAAATACCAATCAACTGTATTGGTGAGCAATTGAGCAAAGTTAGTATCAGGTGTAAAACCTAAGGTTTGTTTTATTTTATCAGCATTAACAGCATATCTTCTATCATGGCCCAACCTATCGTCTACATGACTTAGAAGTTTCTGAGCTTGACCCACAATGGCGCTTTTAGCTTTTGGATAACGCTTGGCAAGAGAAGGGTCTTGAGCAAACTTTTTGTTCATGAGTTGGCATATCGAATTTACTATGTCGATATTATATTGCTCGTTATTGCCGCCTACATTGTAAGTATTGCCAGCTTCGCCTTTGTTTAAAATTAACTCTATCGCCTTGCAATGATCTTCAACAAATAACCAATCTCTGATTTGTTTACCGTCTCCGTATATCGGAATTGTTTTATCTTGCAAAATATTAGTGATAGTTAATGGGATCAGCTTTTCTGGGAAATGGAATGGACCAAAGTTGTTCGAACAGTTGGAAATAGTGGTTTTAAGACCATAGGTTTCGTGATACGCACGAATTAAGTGATCTGAAGCCGCTTTGCTCGCTGCATAAGGTGAATTAGGTAAATATTGATGCTGTTCAGTAAAAGCGGGCTCTTCAGCGGTTAAGGTTCCGTACACTTCATCGGTAGAAATATGATGGAACTTGTGATTTTCAACTCTGTTATCTATCCAGTTTTCTTTCGCTGCTTTTAACAAGTTGTGGGTACCATTAATATTGGTCTCTATAAATGCGTCAGGGCCAGAGATTGAACGGTCAACATGAGATTCTGCGGCAAAATTAACTATGATATTAACGTCGTACTCTTGTATCAATTTAGAAATTGCAGATTGATCACAAATGTTCGTTTCACTAAAAATAATTTGCTCTGAAACAATGGCTTCATCAAGTGTTGCTCTATTTCCTGCATACGTTAACGCATCAGCAATAACGAGTTTGTCCTGGGGATATTGTTTAAGCCAATGAAAAACAAAATTAGCGCCAATAAAACCTGCGCCACCTGTGATTAATAAGTTATTGGTCATTGATAATTCTTAATAAATAGTCGCCATAGCCACTTTTTTTCAATGGCTCAGCAATTTTTAATAGCTCTTCAGTGGTTATCCAGTGATTACGCCAAGCAACCTCTTCAGGACAATTAATTTTCAGGCCTTGCCTATTATCAACGGTAGAAATAAATTGAGCTGCCGCCAGAAGAGCGTCGTGGGTTCCTGTGTCTAGCCAAGCTACACCTCGGCCTAGCTGTAACACACTGAGTTGCTCTTGTTCTAAGTAATGATTGATAACATCAGTAATTTCAAGCTCCCCTCTGGCACTGGGCTTAACCTGTTTTGCGATTTCAACAACTTGCTGGTCAAAGAAGTAAATTCCAGGAATCGCAAAATTAGACTTAGGTTTGCTTGGTTTTTCTTCAATCGAGATCGCTTTACCCGAGCGATTGAATTCGATTACACCGTAACGCTCAGGGGTTGAAACATGGTAAGCAAAAATAGTTGCTCCAGCTGTTTTAGCAGCAGCTTGTTGTAAAGTTGTAGGTAAGGTTTGACCGTAAAATATGTTATCTCCTAATACTAAAGCAGCCATATCGCCAGCTAAAAACTCTTCAGCGATGATAAATGCTTGGGCTAAACCATCAGGAGACGGTTGTACAGCGTATTGGAAATTGACACCCCACGAAGAGCCATTACCAAGTAAAGTTTGAAACCTAGGTAAATCTTCTGGAGTAGAAATGATTAAAATATCTCTAATACCCGATTGCATAAGTGTTGCAATTGGATAGTAAATCATAGGTTTGTCATAGACAGGCATAAGTTGTTTACTAACAACTTTGGTCAAAGGATAGAGTCTGAGACCTGAACCTCCAGCGAGTACAATTCCTTTCATTGTGATCCTATTTACTTTTAACGGGATAAATTCTAAAAGTGGGTACTTCTAATCTTATCTTTGTTGATTTAGTTGATATTACAGATCACAAAGCGCTTTTCAAATATTGTTCGAATTCTTCCCCTAGTTCTTTATGTCTTCGAGAATATTCAACAAAGGCTTTCATATAGCCTAGCTTGTCGCCACAGTCATGATAGCTGCCCCGCATATGATAAGCATTAACTTGTTCCCAGTTAATTAACATAGCAATTGCGTCAGTTAGCTGAATTTCACCATTGGTACCAACAGGGGTTTCTGCTAACAAATCCCATATTTCTCCTGACAGAACATATCGACCAACGACGGCTAGATTAGATGGAGCTTCAGAATTTACTGGCTTTTCTACAATTCCTAACATTGCTTTAGAGGCTCCTGGAAGTAACTTTTCTCCAGAAATATCGGCAATTCCATACTTGTGGACGTCGCTATAGTCCACTTCATCTACCATGATTTGGCTAGCCCGAGTCTCATTGTAAAGTGCTATCATTTCTGCCAGGTTTTCAGAGCCGAGATCTGAGTCATAGTCGTTAATCACTACATCAGGAAGAACTACAACAAAAGGCTGGTTGCCAATTAAAGGACGAGCACAAGCTACTGCATGAGCTAGCCCCAAAGCTTCACCTTGACGAACGTGCATTATAGAAACATCTTTTGGACAAATACTTTGCACTTCTTCTAATAATTGGCGCTTTACTCGTTTTTCTAGAACAGATTCTAGTTCAAAACTTTTATCAAAGTGATTTTCTATGCTGTTCTTAGATGAGTGACTAACTAAAATAATTTCTTTAATACCTGCTGCGATCACTTCGTTGACAACATATTGAATAATAGGTTTATCAGCGATAGGCAACATCTCTTTAGGAATAGCCTTTGAAGCAGGAAGCATTCGAGTACCAAGACCAGCAACGGGAATAACTGCTTTTTGTACTCTATTTTTTGTTTGACTCATAATGGTCCTCTTCGTAAAGCCAGCTTGTGAAGAAATGTATTAATGTCAGGCGGTGAGTTTGCCAACTTTTGGCACATAATACTTGAAGGATGTTACCGTAAAATAACAAAAAAGCTGGACTATCCAGTCCAGCTTTTTTCATATAGAAAACCGTTTGCGGTTTATTTTACTAAACCTTGGTTTACACCTCTAACGTCTGCTGCGTTAAGAGAACCAGAAGCTTGTTTTAATGCTAATGTTGCTAAAATGTAGTCGTAACGAGTATTAGATAAGTTACTCTTAGCGCTATAAAGATTACGAGTACTGTTTAATACGTCAACAATAGTACGAGTACCAACTTCAAAGCCAGCTTGCGTTGCTTTCAATGCGCTTTCTGCCGAGATAACAGATTGCTCAAGTGCTTTAACTGTTGAAACTAATGCTACAACATCTGCATAAGATGAACGAACTTGGCGAACTGCAGAGCGGTGAGTTAACTCCATATTTTCGCTCGCAACTACATAGTTAGCTTGAGCTTGGCGGACAGCAGCTGAAGTAGCACCGCCAGAATATAGAGGAACTGTTAAATTGATACCAACCGAACTACTATCTAAAGTTGGGTTGTTGAAACTACCTTCAACACCTGTACCTTCGCTATCTGAACGACTCAATGATGCAGTTAAGTCAACAGTAGGGTAATGACCAGCTTCTGCTTGTTTAATGTCAAACTTAGCTGCTTCTACACCTAATTCACTAGCTTTAAGCTCTAAATTATTGTTTTCTGCTTTTGTTACCCAAGACTTGATGTCCATAGGTGAAGGTTGAGCAGCATCAAAACGAGTGGTGTTAATACCAGAGAAGCTATCGTAATACTTACCTGTGATTTCTCTTAACGCTTCTTTAGCGATTTCGATATCATTTCGGCTTCTGATCTCTTGTGCCACAGCTGAGTCAAAGTTTGCTTGTGCTTCGTGAACATCAGTGATTGCTGTTAAACCAACGTTAAAACGTTGCTTAGTTTGTTCTAGTTGGCGTTCGATTGCTTTTTTCTCTGCAACAACAAATTCTAAGTTGTCTTGAGCTTTTAATACGTCAAAGTAAGCGTTACTTACTCTAGAAATTAGAGTTTGCTGAGCGATATCATAGTTAGCTTGCGCTTCAAGTGCTCTCTTTTCAGAAGCGTCTAAAGAATACCAAGTACCCATACTAAAGATAGTTTGAGATAAACCTACGCCATAAGTAAAAGTATCTGAATCTGTATCTACTATACCGGTAGCCGTCAAACTCTCGTTGTCAGCCATTGTATAACCAGCGGTAAAGTTAACTTGTGGTAGTAAGCTTGAAAAAGCTATATTTTCAGATTCTCGAGCAATATCATAACGCGCTTTCGCTTGCATGATTTGAGGGTCGTTTTGTACTGCATCGTTATAAGCATCAAGTAAATCTGCAGCTTGGGTGTTAAAGCCTAGTCCTGCAAGTAATATTGTTATCGACGCAGATAAAAAAGATTTTCTCATTTCGGTTCCTTAGGCTGAGGCCTTATCTCCAGAGTAAGTTAGGTGTGCTCACATTTCACTGCGTGAAAATTAAGCAAACTTAAATCATGTTTATACATCAAATTTTCAGCATTGTATCGCTTCCATTTGATTTTAGTAATGTTTTACTTGTTATAAAATGCAAGCTAAGTGTAACAGAATATGTTTCAGGACTGTTTTTCTTTCATGTGGTGAAATGTAAAGATAAACTGCCTCTATTCAGCCGCCATTCATCAACTGTTTTCCAATCTGGTGCTAAAACATGAAAAAACAAGCCTTTGATCATCAATTTGATCGCAATAATGTAAACATTAACACTATAACGCCGCTACACGACCGATTCTTCAAAGTTAATTTGTACGATATTAATCATTCAACCTTTGCTGGTGGGGAATTAACTGGGGTAAAAAGAGAGTTGTTAGAGCGAGGAAATGCAGTAGCTGTACTACCTTATGATCCGGTGAGAAATAAAGTAGTGATGATCGAACAATTTAGAGTTGGAGCCTTAGCAACGAAGCAATCACCATGGTTGTTGGAAGTGGTCGCTGGAATGATTGATAAAGATGAATCAAAAGAGCAGGTTGCTGTTCGAGAAGCTGAGGAAGAAGCAGGGTTAAAAATTAAAAAACTGATACCAATGTTGGACTACTTGTCTAGCCCTGGTGGAACTAATGAGCGTATCTATTTGTTTTTAGGCATTGTTGATTCGACTGGAGTAGAAGGTATATATGGTTTAGAACATGAACAAGAAGATATAAAGGTGCATGTTTTTGACTATCAACAGGCTTTAGATCTGCTACAATCCGGTGAAATGGATAATGCTGCGACAGTGATATGTTTGCAGTGGTTGGCACTCAATAAACAACAGGTTGATTCTGAAATAAATGCATCGAACTAAAGCTCTACGAAAAAAGTACGTTCCGGACTTACAAAAGCTACAAGGTATTTGTAGCCGAAACTATGCTTTGCTTGTTCGTTTGTTGCCATTGGAATATCAAAACAAAGCAAGTTGGCAAATAGAAGTATCAGAAGGTTTGCGGTTTGACCTAGTTGTAATAGAGAAAACACCATACACAGAAACCATGAAGTTAGTACAAGCAAACCCTGCAATACCAAAGTTCATGGCAACAGAAATAGAGTTTAGAGTTTATCATGACGCGCAAATGGTAGAAGTCTTGTCTTTTCAAAAACAAGCTAAGTTAAGACAGAAGTATTCGTACCCAAACCCTATGCTGCACCAGAAAGATGAAAAGGTGCAGGTAAATGCGCTATTAAAAGATTGGTTAAATTTAGTGACAAATCAGCAAGACAAAAAGACGGGGGAAATAAGGCTGCTGACGCCAATATAGGAGTGTCTTTTTTAAGTACTTATTCCATCCAACTGTTAGTTTCAATTTAGTAGTATCTCAATGCAAAATATTTTATATCTACACGGATTTCATTCTTCTCCTAATTCTGAGAAAACCACTATTTTTGCCAAATATGTGAAGGAGCATTGTTCTCATATTAATCTAGTTGCTCCTCAACTACCTTGTAAACCGGAACAAGTCATGGCGTTACTGAATGAATTGGTTGCTGAGTTTGAGTTTAGTGGAGTAGTTGGTAGTTCTTTAGGTGGGTATTTAGCAACATATTTAAGCAATAAGTTAGAAATTCCAGCTGTTGTGGTTAATCCTGCGGTAAAGCCATTTGAATTGTTGCACGGTTATCTTGGTCCGCAACAGCATCCAATAACACAAGAGAGCTATGAGTTAACTGAAGATGATATGGACAGTCTTAAATCTTGGTATCAACCAATTTTAAAATACCCTGATAACATTTGGCTGTTACAGCAAGAAAAAGACGAAGTATTAGATTACAAGCAAGCATTGGAAAAATACCAAGATTGCAAAATTACTTTTGAACAAGGTGGGAATCATTCCTTTGTCGGTTTCGAACGTTTCGTGATGCAGATCATCGAATTCTTTGATTCTCGCTCCCGTTAGCCAAATTTTTACTTTAAGTTTGATTTTAGCTTAGTTATCTTTGCACATAGCAAAATAGTGTGCGCATAAAATCAAACTATTGAATCAACAATAATAAAAAGAACCTTATGACCAACAAATCTTATAACGCTGAATCTATAGAAGTTTTAAATGGGTTGGAACCTGTTCGTCGTCGTCCTGGTATGTATACCGATACCACTAGACCGAACCATTTAGCCCAAGAAGTTATTGATAACAGTGTCGATGAAGCTCTAGCAGGCCATGCTAGCAATATCACTGTGACCCTACATGAAGACAATTCGTTGGAAGTGCAAGATGACGGCCGTGGTATGCCTGTCGATATTCACCCAGAAGAAGGAATACCAGGAGTTGAGCTTATTTTAACTAAGCTGCACGCTGGTGGTAAATTTTCAAACAGTAACTATGAGTTTTCTGGTGGTTTACACGGTGTGGGTGTTTCTGTTGTAAATGCATTAACAACTAGAACAGAAGTAACGATACATCGCGATGCTCAAAAATATTTTATTGCTTTTGAAAACGGCGATAAGGTTCACGATTTAGAAGTGGTTGGTACTGTTGGTCGAAGAAATACTGGTACTAACGTGAGGTTCTGGCCAGACCCTTCTTATTTTGATTCAGCTAAGTTTTCAGTTGCAAAGTTGGTACATAATCTAAGAGCAAAAGCGGTACTTTGCCCGGGCTTACGTATTAAGTTTGATAATAAGCAAACTAAAGAGAGCCAAGAATGGCATTACGTTGATGGCCTAAAAGACTACTTAGTTGATTCAGTTAAAGGATACGTTAACTTACCTGAAGACCCATTCATTGGTTCATTGGCTGGTAATCACGAAGCGGTTGATTGGGCAGTTAGTTGGTTACCGGAAGGTGGGGAATTAGTTGGTGAAAGTTATGTTAACTTAATCCCTACAGCACAAGGTGGTACTCACGTAAATGGTTTACGCCAAGGTTTACTTGATGCTATGCGTGAATTCTGTGAGTTCCGCAATTTATTGCCTCGTGGTATTAAACTGACTCCAGAAGATATTTGGGACAAGTGCTGTTATATCTTGTCGGTGAAAATGCAAGATCCGCAGTTTGCGGGACAAACTAAAGAAAGATTATCTTCGCGTCAGTGCACAACTTTTGTATCTGGCGTAGTGAAAGATGCATTCAGTTTGTGGCTGAATACTCATACCGATATTGCTGAACAATTAGCTGAGCTTTGTATTTCAAATGCACAAAGACGATTAAAAGCGGCAAAAAAAGTTGTTCGTAAAAAAGTAACTCAAGGTCCAGCATTACCAGGAAAATTAACCGACTGTTCTACTCAAGAGAGTGAGCGTGGCGAGCTATTCTTGGTGGAAGGTGACTCTGCTGGTGGTTCAGCGAAACAAGCAAGGGACAGAGAGTTCCAAGCTATCATGCCGCTAAGAGGTAAGATTTTAAACACTTGGGAAGTTGAAGCAGGTCAGGTTTTAGCATCGCAAGAAGTTCATGATATCTCTGTAGCGATAGGTATGGACCCTGACTCAACAGATTTATCCCAATTGCGATATGGCAAGATTTGTATCTTGGCTGATGCTGACTCGGATGGTTTACACATAGCAACGCTATTGTGTGCGTTATTCGTAAAACACTACCGTGCCTTAGTTGAAGCTGGTCATGTATATGTTGCTATGCCTCCACTATACCGAATTGATGTAGGTAAAGAAGTATTTTACGCACTAGATGAAGACGAGAAAGAAGGCGTATTAGATAGAATCGCTGCCGAAAAGAAAAAAGGTAAAGTGAACGTTCAACGCTTCAAAGGTTTAGGTGAAATGAATCCGATGCAATTGCGTGAAACCACCATGGACCCTAATACTCGTAGATTGGTTCAGTTAACTATAGATGAGTTAACTCCGACGGTGGAAATGATGGACATGCTCCTTGCCAAGAAACGCTCAGGCGACCGCAAAGAGTGGCTTGAAAACAAAGGTAATAAAGCTGTTGTATAACAGCTTTATTTTTTTGTTCGGCAGCTACACCTGATAGTTACCTTTACTTTTATATTATTAATTTATCAAATACGGGAGATAAATTAATGCGAACTTTATGGCTAATTCTAGCCTTCTCTTTTACTGCTTTTATTGATTGGCGTGAGCAAAGTATTTCAACTTGGACTTGGCACTTTGTTGTTGAGCTTTGGCGTTTTGCTGAGTTGAAACTGACTGAAGTAACTGACTTCATTTATTTAATTCACGCTATGCAACTGGCGATCTACTAAATCTCATACTTGAATAATTGATAATACTGTCAACGGCACTCGCTTTAGATTGTTAATGTAACTGTCTAAAGATTTGTATTCTTGATGTGTATTAAGCTGTCTATTGAACCTCTGTGAACAATCAAGATTATAGGAACAACAATGAATATCACAACTTTACTGGTAGAGGACAATGTCCACCTAGCTAAAACGGTCGTTGACTATCTGGCTATTGTTGGTATCCAGTGTGATTTTGTTGCCAATGGTGTAGCTGGCGTAGAGCTAGCTTCGAACAATGCTTATCATGCTATTTTGTTAGACATTAACCTGCCTAAAATGAATGGCTTAGAAGTGTGTCAGGCATTAAGAGATAAAGGCATAGAAACACCTATTTTGATGTTAACAGCAAGAGATACATTAGCAGATAAGTTAGCTGGCTTTGATGCTGGCACAGATGATTATTTAGTTAAGCCTTTTCAAATGGAAGAACTGCACGCTCGGATTAAAGCGTTAGCGAATAGAAAAAGTTCGCAGACTAAAAAGCTAATCGTTGGGGATTTGAGCGCAGATTTAACTCAGAAAGTGGCAGTACGGGAAGAACAAAGGTTGGAACTAACACCAACTGGTTGGATTATATTAGAAACTCTGATGCGACGGTCGCCCAATGTAGTGAGCAGAGCTGAACTCGAATATGCCATTTGGCAAGATGATGTGCCTGATACTGACTTACTTAAGGTTCATTTGTACAGACTAAGACAGACAGTTGATAAACCTTTTGCTGATAGCCTAATTCACACGATTCCTAATCACGGCTTTGTGATCAAGGGTGGTGGATAAGATGCGTAGATTACTTGGTTTACATAAAGTTAGCAGCCTCAAAGCTCTGTTACTATATTGGATTGCTGGTAGTGGCATTGCTCTTGTATTGGTGTACTCCAGCTTGGTGGAATACAAGTTTCGTTTTGGCGCAATTTTAATGTTGGAAGCTAACTTAGAAAGGTACGCTGAATATTATGAAAAAGCGTATTTGCTAGACAAAGCAACACCTTTACCAACAGGAATAGCTTTAAAAGCTTATAAGAACATATCTCATGCTCCAGCTCAGTTGGCTAGTTTACTTGCAGAAAAAGAGTACAAGCACAGAAAAATTACAGTATTTCCAGAAGACGAGTATGCAGGTAACTTCGCAGATGCATATTTGACTCCTGGAGTATGTGATCATAAAAGTTGTGATCTGCTGTTTGTTTTTTCTTACCAACTTAGCAATGGTGAGTGGTTGTATCTGGTATATGGCTTCGCTGGTAGTGAAAAGTTGTACCACGATAATACTAGAACAGAGCTTATTCTTATTTTATTAACTCTGCTTATTATCGCTAGCATTTCAGTTCTTGCTTGGTTATTGGTTCGAAAGGTGTCGACCCCAGTAGAAGAGTTGGCTAATTGGGCAAAACAACTCAAAGGTGAAGAAGTAACAAATAGTCCAGATTTCAAATACAAAGAATTGAATCAAGTTGCGGCTCAATTAGTTCAAGCTTCGATTAGCATCCGAGAGTCAGTAGAGAAAGAACATAAGTTTTTGCAACACGCCAGCCATGAACTACGCACCCCGTTAGCGACAGCCTCAGGCAACATAGAGATTTTAAATTTAATTGGTAAACAAAGTGATAAAACTGACCAAGAAATAAATGCTTTAGGCCGACTCAGTAATGCCATCAATGATATGACACAGTTGACGGAAACTATTTTATGGCTCAATCGAGACAACGATATTTTGCCAGAAGAAAAACAAATCAGTTTGTCTCATTTAGTTGAGTCTTTAGTTCGTGATAATGAATACCTTATTTCAGGTAAAAGTGTCGCCGTTGAAATCACTGGAGAAGGATTTGATTTTATCTCTCGTCAGATGCTTTGTTCTATCGTTATCAATAACTTAATTCGAAACGCTTTCCAATATACCACTGAAGGAAAAGTAAACATTGTCATTTCAGGCTCAAGTATAGAAATAACGAATATCAATACTAATGAAGAGTTAGAAATGAGCAATGAAGTTTATGGCTTTGGTTTGGGGTTAGCTTTAGTAGAACAAATTGCAGAAAAAGAAGGTTGGCAATATCAATATGAAAAACTGCCATCGGGTTGGATATCTAACGTTAATTTTGAAAAACGTTAAATTATTTTGCTTTTGTACACCTGAACTACACTTGGCAAGGTTTAAATTAAACCTTAATGGTATTCATTCTAATTACGATTAAAGAAACAGGATCTTATTTATGAACTATAAAGTGTTGGCGTTAACAGTTGTTACTGGTTTAGCTTTTAACAGTGCTACTACACAAGCTCAAGAACAGGATGATAGCACTACATTAGGTTTGTTCTTTGGCTCTGAAAACTCTATCTATGTAGGTGGTGAAGACAGAACTCGTGTACTTCCATTTTTCTCAGGGCAATGGGGAGATGTTTATTTTCGTGGTGCTTCTTTGGGTTACAACTTAGCAAGCTCTGAAAGAGCAAAACTGTCTATGTCTATCGAGTTAGATGGTGCATTTAATGACGATAGAGATGACAGTTCTGAACTTGCAGATATGGAAAGTTTAGACAGCGTTTTATTGGGGTCACTAAATTATCAATACATGTCTGACTTTGGTGAGTTTGGCGCCTCGTTAAGTGCGGATGTCAGTGGTGCTCACGATGGCTACGAAGCAAAGCTTTCTTATTCGTATCCATTTAGACTTGGCCGTTGGATGATGTCTCCTGAGATTTCTGTTAATTGGATGAGTGAAGAAGTTAATACTTTCTACTACGGCGTTTCAGAAGCTGATGCTACTGCTGCTCGACCAATGTATGAGGCTGAATCTGGTATTAATTATGAGTTAGGTTTTTCTGCTATTTATCCATTTAGTCGCCATCACTCGTTAATGTTTAGAACGGCATACACAGCTTATTCTGACGAGATCACAGATAGTCCAATTGTTGATGAAGATTACGCTTTCTCAGTTGGTGTTGGTTTCTTGTACCGTTTTTAATCTAGACGAAGGCTTGGAAATGGAGCTGGCCTTGGTCTAACAGATTGGAGTTATCTATGATAAAAAAATTTATCTTGTTGTGCTTATTGTTAACTACGACTATAGGCTCAGCTTCTACAGTTGTTGCTCAAGAAACAGCGAAAGATCCATATAAGTTGGTAGCGGCGTTGAGTGAAGAGTTAATTGCAGCTCTGTCTGCATTACCTAAAGACGAATCAAAGGGAATTGATGCTAAGCCAGTAATAAAGAATGTATTGTTCCCACATATTGATATCAAATATGTATCGTATTCTGTATTAGGTAAGTATTTGAAAAAGACAACGAAAGCTCAACGTGAAGCTTTTACTCAAGCTTTTTCTGGTCATCTACTTAAAACTTATAGCGTAACTTTGAAACAATTCAATGATCAAACTATTGAGGTGATGCCTGCAAGAGCTAGTTTTGAAGAGAAGAAAAAGGTGTCAGTCAAAACGATTGTTAGAAGTAAACAAGGCCCGCCGATAGATGTCTTTTTTAAGCTGAGAAAAAATAAAAATACAGCGCAGTGGCAAATTTATGATTTGGTTGCTGAAGGTATTTCCCTATTAAACTCTAAGCGAAGTGAGTTTTCGAAAAAGCTTAAAGATGATGGGATTGAAGAAACCACTAAGTTCTTACTTAATAGTTAAATAAAAAGAGGCCTAAATGGCCTCTTTTTTTGTGAGTTTAGTTTAACTTTTTAAATTGTGTTTTTTTCTTAGGAGGGATCTGCTTTTTTGCCAGTTTGTAATAAATTAGCAATTTAAATCAGTCATTATGTGCAATTATAGTTATTTGAAATCCACTTTAGATGCTAATTGATAACTCATAAGGACTTAGTTTATGTTTAAATATATACCTTCCGTCTTACTAGCTAGTTTAGTTAGTCTTTCACCTCTTTCCGTTAAAGCTGTTGAAACTCAAGTATGTACAGACTTTAACTCTGTTGATGTTGCTCCGCAATTTGACTATCCAAGTGAAGAAGGTTTCAGATTCTTTTGGAATAATTTGTTGTCGAATGATGAACCATTTCATATGGGACATGACGCCATTATAGGTGAAGGGCAAACGGCTGAAATCGTAGGTAAGTTTGATTACGGCGCTATTTTGCATAAAGATTTAGAGTTTGAAGATGTAAAAGCTTACGTGTATGGCACTGGCATGTCTGATTGGCGTTATCTAGGTGAATACCGCACTAATAGCGATGGTAAGATATCTTTTCAAGTTGATGATTTAGCGGTTGGGCATTACCAAGTAAAAATGGTGGTGGCCGGCGACTTATCTGAAGCCAACTCTTATATCACTGTAGTAAAGCCTGGCACTAAAGCCGTTGTTTTTGATATCGACGAGACTCTGACAACGAGCGATTTAGAACAGATTCTGGATTACACTGGTATTGAGTATGCAGATGCGAGAGGCGGCGCAGCAGACTTAGTTACTAGTTACATCGACAAAGGCTATCATCCTTTATTTGTAACGGCTCGCAGTTATTGGTATGCAAAAGGAACTCGCCAATGGTTAAGTAATTACCTTAATGTTCCTGAAGCAACATTACGTACTACCCTTAGTAATAGCACTGGGCTATTCAATACAGCAGAGTACAAACAACAAGTACTTGAACAAGTTAGTGCCGCAGGATTAAACGTGATCCGAGCTTACGGTAATGCGACGACTGATATTGAAGGTTTTCGCGATGGAGGTGTTCCTTTATCTGAGATTTATGTTATCGGAGAGAATGCTGGCGCTATGGGCTCGCAAGGGATACTAGAAGACGATTATTGGTCACACTTGGATGATGTTGTTAACGCAACTCAGCATAGCGGTTGTATTTTATAATATGATCAACAGTTAGAGGCTGCTAAGCCTCTAACTCAACTCTTAGTTAAGTTCTTGCATTTGAACTTGAACCTGATTTCGGCCGTTTTGCTTGGATCTGTACAAAGCACTGTCTGCGCGCTTTATCGCTTGTTCTATTGCTTGGCTCTTATGATGGGCTGCTACACCAAAACTGGCTGATACATAAATTTTTTCAGGTGTTTGGTCGATGACTTTAGCTTCTAACAAAGTTCTGAGTCGCTCTGCGATAGTGACGGCTTGTTCTAATTTAGTATCAGGTAAGAATAGCAAAAACTCTTCTCCGCCGTAGCGACATGCGACATCGTATTTTCTAACTTCGTCTAGAATTATATTGGCAAAGGCTTTTATCACTTCATCGCCGACTTGATGGCCATGAGTATCATTGATTTGTTTGAAGTGATCGATATCTGTCATGATCACACAAGCGGGTGTGTTTTTTCTTTCTATGTATTCAATTTGTTTGCTCATGAGTTCAAATGCAAATCGTCTGTTAGATAGTCCTGTTAATGGATCTTTGTAAGCAAGTTGCCTTAGTTCGTTATTCAAATCCAAGGTATAGCGCAGGAAAATGAAAATTGTGGAGCCACAAATAAAACCTGGAATAAACACTAATAAGTTAAGGTAATATTTGTCATAGAACTCCACATTGCTTATATCCAGTGGAGCCTTAACCAAAGTGTATGACAACAAGAAGGTGAAAGTAGCAAAACACATAGCCAGCCCAATGTCGGCTTTGTTTTTAATGTTTTTAACTATCGCGATGAGACCTAGCACGTTGTAAGCAAGTGAAAAAGACACGGCAACGTATGCAGTATCAGCATGAAAATATATCGACAATATTTTAGCCAAAGTTAGGGCAATCAAAGCATAAAACAGTCCGACTTCTTTTTCTCTGTGACAGATAAAGGCCGTGAGAATAAAAGACAAAAATATACTGTTTACACTAGCGATAGACTTAAATAGTTCAGTATGAGCAGAAGCTGGCTCATGAGGATTTGTAGAGGTTAAGAAAAAAACAATAACGCTAATGTAATAGGCGACAAGATAATACTTTTTACTGACAAACTTGAGCTCTTTTTTGAATAATAGCGGTGCGATAATACAGGCTAACGCTATGATGGAACCGGATATGTATATGGCTTGATGGTTTAAATCAAATGTCATAGTACCTCACGTGTAACAGCAAACTGTAATTACAGTTTAAATTTGAACTATATCTCTAAGTTAAAATCCAATTTACAATTTTAGAGGTTATTTTTTTACGACTCGCTTTAGTATAGGTTTATACTAGAACGAAACTCAATATATGTCGTTTCGAGCCGATAACGAATGAAACGAAAACTAAGTGTAATAAGGCGATATTATTTACATGGGACAAGAAACGTTAGTTTGTCATGAATGTGACTTAGTTATTGCAGTGCCCTCAACTTTGCCTTGCGACCAAAAGCTTGCTTGCCCACGTTGTCATAAGACTATTTCTTTTGGCTTGAACAACCCCAAACAATGGGTAGTCGCTGTTGCAAGCTGCTGTTTAGTTTTGCTATTTATTGCTAACTTCTTTCCATTTTTAAGTTTCGAAGCGCAAGGTCGAAGTCAAACAATTTCGCTATTGCAGACTTCATTAGAAATGTATCAGCAGGAGTATATCATTATGGCAATGCTGATATATCTGTTTATTTTCTGTTTGCCGCTTATTTATATTTCTAGCTTGGTTTTATTCTTAATACTGACTCATTACTCGGCTTTGCCTCGGTTATCATTGGAGCTTGCCAAACTCGTTAGTAAGTTATTACCTTGGTGTATGGCCGATGTGTTCTTTACTGGAGTTGTGGTTGCACTTATTAAAATTATTGCCTTAGCTGATATTTTGTTTGGTGTTGCCTTTTATTCTTATTTGATATTCGCATTGTTCTTTTTACATTTGAATCAGATCGTCGATTTACACAGGTTATGGGGGTGGTATAGCCAAGCTTATGAAAAATGAAGTAGAGCAAAGTTATAACCCTAAATCAGCTGCTGCAAATGGCATTGCTTTATGTTCAGTGTGCCATAAAGCAAGTTCCATTGAACATGAATATTGCCCACGTTGTCACGCTAAGTTACAAGTGCGGCATAAAAACTCCATAGCTTGGACTATGGCGTTACTGATCACTGCTGCATTGTTTTACATTCCAGCTAATCTTTTTCCTATTATGACTACCACTGTCTTAGGAGAGCCAAAAGGCAGCACTATAATTGGCGGTGTTGTGTTATTTATACAAGATGGTTCTTATTTTGTAGCTTTTGTAATTTTTACTGCTAGTGTTTTGATTCCATTGATGAAAATGTTAGCCATAGCTTGGTTGTGTTATTGCTGTAAATCCAATGCTAGATTTTCTGCCAAGGAACTTACCAATATGTACAGGCTGGTTGAGTTTATTGGTAAATGGTCAATGATAGATGTTTTTGTTGTAGCGCTTTTAGTGGCGTTAGTTCAGCTCTCCGGTTTAATGAGTATAGAGCCAGGAACCGCGTTAAGAGCATTTGCTTTAGTTGTAGTTTTGACAATGTTGTCAGCACATCAATTTGATGTGAGATTGTTATGGGACAAAATGAATAATGACAAATAATGAGATAGAACCAGCTTTACTTAAGCCGAAAAATAAGGTTTCGGTTATTTGGTTATTACCTCTGGTCACGTTAATGATAGGAGCAGGTTTGCTACTCCATGCGTGGCAAAACCGTGGTGTACAAATCCAGATCCAGTTTCAAACAGCAGAAGGGTTAGAAGCGAAAAAAACCAAAGTGAGATTTCGTAGTGTTGAAGTTGGACGAGTTCAAGAGATCAATTTTACCGATGACAACCAGTTTGTTGTGGCGAATGTTGAAATCCAACGAAACATGATGAAATTACTAAGTGAAGACACTGAGTTTTGGATTGTTAGACCAAGAATTGGCTCTGAAGGAGTGTCTGGTATAGGCACAATTTTTTCTGGCGCTTATATTCAATTAGAGCCTGGTAAAGCCAAAAAGACTATCGAATACTTTGTCGGATTAGAGAAACCGCCATTAACATCACCAACGACTGATGGTATTAAATTAAGTCTTACCGCAGAAAAGGGCGGTGATACCGCGGTAGGCAATCCTATCTTATACCGAGGTTATAAAGTTGGTGTTGTTGAGTCGTCCACATTCGATCCTGTTAGTCGCAAAGTTAATTACGGTATTTTTGTTCAAGCTCCTTACGATAGTTTAGTTACCTCAAACACTGTGTTTTGGAATGCAGGAGGCATGTCAATCTCAACATCTACTAGTGGTATTACCGTTGACTTACCCTCTGTTGAGTCTTTGCTTGCAGGAGGCATTGAGTTTGATGTTTTAGCGCAAGAAGCTTTAGGTGAGAAGGTTCAGTCAGGAACTGAATTTATTCTGTACAACAACAAGGCTGAAATTTTGGAACAAAGAGATTACGCCTATTTAGAGTTTGTATTATTGGTTGATGATACGGTCGACGGTTTAGATAAAGGCGCACCAGTTGAATATCGAGGAATAAGAATCGGTACTGTTGCTAAGCCATATTTAGACTTTGATGAAATTAGACAGATAAATAATAACGAAGAACGTATACCTGTATTGTTGCACATTGAACCTGAGCGCCTATATCGCGGGCAAGAATTTAAGATGGATGAGTTCGAGCAACGAGTCGAAGAGTGGATTTTAGGTGGCCTAACGGCAAAACCTGAATTGGCAAATGTGTTAACAGGCTCTTTACAGATAAGTTTGAGTCCAAGCAAACAAACTCGTGAACAATTGGACTATTTTGGCAAGTATCCTGTGATCCCGAGTTCAACAAGTAAATTAGTCAGCATGACCAATAAAGTAGACGCGATCTTAGACCGCTTAGCAGAGTTACCGATAGAGCGAACACTTTCAGAGGTTGATAACACGCTTATTGGAGCACAGAAAAGCTTTGATGAAGTGAATCAAACTCTTAAAGAAATGCAAAAGTCTCTGCAAGGAATACAGCCTGATTCACAGTTGTATCACTCCATAGATACCAGCATGCACGAACTGCAGCAGACGCTGAAATCAGTGCAACCTATTCTGTCAGAAATTAACAAGCGACCTAATACTCTGATTTTCTCAGGTCCTCAAGAACAAGATGTAGAACCAAAGGCTGATAGCAATGAATAAAAAACGTATTTCCATTTTAGCTGTGATTGCTACAGGTGTTGCAACCTTGTCTGGCTGCGGTTTAAATCAACCAGCGCCAGAGATGAAGTACCATTTACTCGATAATCAAAAAGTAGCTATGAATCATAAGCTACCTGTGACAAAAGTAGCGATAGCAAAGGTTAAATTATCAGATTATCTGCTTCAGCCTAATTTAGTAATGAGGGTACAAGATAATCAGCTAGATGTAGCCAATTACCACAGTTGGGCTGAGCCACTAGATAAAGCAGTACAACGTATACTTATTGATAATTTGAACCAAAAAAGATCTGAGACTGGTTTTGTTGACCGCTGTCAAAACTGCAGCCAAGTGCATGTCTTTATAGATCACTTCTATCCTGATGAAGCTGGACAAGTGTCTTTGTCAGGCCGTTTTACGATAAATAATCCAGAACAAAGTCCGCAGGTTGAATACTTTTCTTTTGCACAAGAACAAGTAGGCTCGGGTTATAAAGGTAGTGTTGTTGTTATGAACCAATTGTTAACCCAATTGTCGGACAAGATAAATTCAGGTTTGAAATAGATAGCGTCACTAACATTGCCATGCTAACAATTGTGATAGTTGCTTTACTATCGTCATTGTTGCTTTACCTATCGTCATTGTGGCGTAGGCCGCAATCTAAAAAAGGGAAGCTATTTAAGCTTCCCTTTTTGTTACTATCAGAGATAGTTACTTCTTAGCTGCGTAACTAACTTTATAGAAAATACTGTACAACACAGGCACTGCAATTAAAGTCAGGATAGTTGCGAAGCTTAAGCCTCCCATAATGGTGACTGACATATCTGCGAAGAATGCGTCTGTTAGTAGCGGCGCCATCCCCAAGATAGTAGTGATTGCAGCTAAGGCAACTGGCCTTAAACGACTTGCACTTGCAGTTACAATTGCAACGTTAGCTGGTTTCCCTTCGGCTATTTGCAAATCAATTTCTTCCAGTAACACAATAGCGTTTTTAATCAGCATACCGAATAAACTCAAAAAGCCTAATAATGACATGAAACCAAATGGCATATCAGTCGCTAACAACCCTGAAACAACACCAACAACAGCCATAGGTACAACCAACCAAATTATTAATGGCTGACGTACTCGACCGAATAGTAAAACTGAAACTAAGAACATGACCAAGAAGCCTGCAGGTAAACCTTGTCCAAGTCTTTGCTGTGCGTCGCCAGCACTTTCATATTCACCACCCCATTCTAGCTTATAGCCATCTGGCAATGAAATTGACTCAAGTACAGGAGCAATACGAGCATGTGCTTTGGCTGCGGTTTCATCAAGGCCAGGTTCTGCTGATACTGTGATGGTTCTAATTCTGTCTCTACGGTGAATTAAAGTGTTTTCATTTACTAATTCAACGCCACTCGAAACTTGGTGGAATGGCACATATAAACGTTGTTGAGAACTCCAAACTTGGTTGTTTTCAATGGCTTCTGTGACAGAATCATCTGTTGTCGCCATCTTAGCTTTGATGCTGTAGGTATAATCGCCATCACGTAATTGGCCAAGTTCGAGTCCGTCTGTAGCGTATTGCACTGCGTTGCTGAAGTCGCTTCTAGATACGCCTGCAACACCAGCGTTATATTCATCATAATTGGTGTTTAGCGCCATGCCTTTTTCACGCCAGTTATGGCGAATATCTAGCAGCTTGCCATCTTCAACCATAAGTTGCTTTGCTTGCTCCGCTAAGTCTCTTAGTACTGTAGCGTCAGGGCCTGAAAAACGGGCAGCAACTTTAGCACCATTAGCTGGGCCAAATTGCATGCGAGTAAGATAGAAACTGCCGTCCAAATCTAACGCTTTTAACTTAGATAATAGTGCTTCGCGCATAGGTTCGATTTGATCTCTGTTTTCTACTTCGATGACAAAAGAACCAAGACTTTCATTAGGGTTTTCAACCGGTAAAACTAGAGTAAACCTGTCTGGCCCTCTACCAATGAAGCTAGTCACTGCAACCACTTCTTCAAAGCCTAAAATAACCTGCTCGGCTTGTTTGACTATTTTATCTGTTTCGCGGATATCCCTATCTTGTGGTCCCCAATAGTTGATGAAAAACAATGGAGTGTTAGAAGCAGGGAAGAAACCTTGCTTCACCGAACCAAAGCTCGCATAAGCAGTAACAGTAATGACAAGTAGGGCACTGATACTTAACCAACGGAATCGCAGAGCCAAATTTAAAACCTTTAGATAGCCACGGTAAAACGCACCTGAGTTTTGTTCATCTTCATTATCATTGCCAACTTTGTAGAAGTAAGAGCCTAGTACAGGAACTACAGTGATAGCTAATACCCAACTCAACATCAATGAAATTAACACAACGGCGTATAGTGAATATAAAAACTCACCGGTAGCGTCATCCGATAAACCAATACCTGAAAAAGCGGCGATTCCGATTATAGTTGCGCCTAATAGTGGCCATTGAGTTCTTTTTACAATAAAACTCGCTGCCTCTATAGCTGATTTGCCTTGGCGCATTCTCAGCATCATACCTTCGGCAACAACAATGGCATTGTCTACCAACATCCCCATAGCTATGACCATGGCACCTAAGGAAATTCTTTGCAGTTGTAATCCTTCTAACCACATAAGTAATACTGTGCCTAGCACTGTAAACAGAAGCACTGAGCCAACTACGATACCTGAGCGCCAGCCCATGAATATCATCAAAGTGAAAGTTACCACGGCGACAGACATAATTAAGTTATCAATAAAGCCTTGCACAGATTGGTCGACCATTTCGGCTTGGTCGTAAATTGGCGTCAGCGTAATACCAGCTGGTAGTTTAGTTAAGATGTCATCAACTTTCTCTCTAACAGAATGACCAACCTCGACAATGTTAACGTCGTTTAGTGCTGAGATAGCTAATGTGATGGCATCGTTACCTTGGTATCGAACAATGATAGGTTGAACATCCACAGGCTCAAACTTCAACTCAGCTATGTCTTTGATTTTGATGGAACGTCCTGAGCCAGGCACGACTAAAGTTAAATTGTATATCTCTTCAATTTTCTCAATTGATGAATCAACAATGAGTCGAACATTTTTGCCATCTACCTGCACACGTCCACCAGCAAAAGGCGAAAGGTTGCTTTGTAATAGTTGAATAAGGTCAGGGAAAGAAACGCCCAAGCCTGAAATTTGGTATGGATTGATATAAGCAACAAGCTGTTCTTGCTTAACACCACTTACTTGCACTTTTGCAACCCCTTCAGTAACCAACAATTCTCGGCGGATTATACGGCTGAACTCTCTAAGTTCATGGGTACTGAACTCCGGTGCTGATAGAGCATAATAAAGGCCGTAAACATCACCATAATCATCGTAAACTTGCGGTGCTGCAGCTCCAGTTGGTAATTGGTTACGAGCATCTCTTAACCGCTTTCTGAGCTCATCCCAAATTTGTGGCAGAACATCTGAGTCGTAACTTGGTTGAACTTCTACTGTGATCTCAGAAACACCCGGCTTTGATACTGAAGTGATCCTGTATAGTTGAGACATCTGTTGTATCGCAATTTCTAAAGGTTCAGTGACCTCTTGTTCAACTTTTTCAGCGCTGGCTCCTGCAAATTCTGTTGTAACTAATACCTGTTTAATTGTAAAAGCAGGGTCTTCTAATCTACCTATATTACTTAGAGCAACTAAACCACCAATGACAAAAATCAATACCATTAGCCAGATATTAACTGGGTTTTTAATTGAATAACGCGCGAAGTCCATGGCTTACTCCGGCTGATATGCTTTAACAATCATGCCCTCAGACATTTTTGCTGCACCAGCACTAACCACTTGGTCGCCAACTTGAAGTTGACCTTGCACTATGGCGAGTTTGTCTTTTAATTGCAGAACGTCTACGACGACTTTTTCTACTCGGCTGTTTTCTGGGTTGAATTTCCAAATATGGAAGCCGGAACTTTTATCTCCCATCAATGCTGTGAAAGGAACAATTTGTCCTTGAGCATATTGCTGAACATCAGAAACCAAATGAACGATAGCTCTGGAACCTGGTACTAAAGAAAGCTCTTCACTAGCTTCCATGGCAAATACAACTTTAAACGTTTGGGTAACAGGGTCTGTCTGTGTTGAGTGCTCTACGTAGGTAAGAGGAAAGGTTTTATCTGCAACAGAAAGGATTTCTGCACTAGCGCCTTTTAATTGGTTTCTGTTATAACCTGTCATTAGTCGCTCTGGCACATTCACATTAAAATAATAAAGAGATACATCTTGCAGTCTTGCAATGATGTCACCTTCTTGGACATAGCTGTTGTTTTCAACAATGCGCTCTGAAACTTGAGCATCGAATGGAGCGTGAAGCTTAGTGTAAGCCAAATCTTGTTTTGCATTGGCTAGTGCAATTTCTGCTAATTCAAAACTTGTTCTAGCATTATCTAACTGACTTTGTGATGCTAAACCTTTGCTGTGAGTTGAAGTAATTCTAGTTAATTCTCTCTTAGCTTGCTCTAAACGTGTCTCTTGCTCTTTTACTCTGCGCTCAAATGGTGCAGGATCTAACTCAGCTAATAACTGGCCTTTTTTTACTTTAGAGCCAGTTAACAGGTTTTCAGATTTAAGTCGTCCAGTAACTTCGAAGCTCACATCTATCGTTTTGACAGCGGAAACTTCAGCTGGGAAACGGCGTTCACTTAAGTTGTTAGGAGACATCACCTTACTAAGCTTAACAGCTTGAATAACTGGCTGTTTTGGATCTTCTACACTGGTCTCGCCACATGCCGATAGAATTGCTAAAGTTGCAAAGATAGCAGGTAAGCGAAACGAAGTGTCTCGCTTAGATTTTTTGTGCGTCATGAATTGGGCCTTAAATCAAATGTTCAAATTAGCTCATTTACTACAAGCTTAAAGTAGCTGAATAAAAGTAAACTGGTTAGTGTATTTTAGGAGTTAAAATTGAAAAGTAAACTGTGTAGTGTAAAAATAATATCAACCCTACTGTGAGACGGCATTGAATGACTGAAGTGAAAAGAACGCGAAGCGAATTGAAAAGGGAAGCGATTGTCAAAGCGACCATTAAAGCATTTCATGACAATGGCATTAATGAAACCAGCATGGACACCATAGCTCAACTAGCAAATGTATCTAAGCGGACTGTGTACAACCACTTTGAAAGCAAAGAGAAACTGGTTACAGAGATCTTCAAGGAGATGTGGGATCAAGCCCAGATGTTAATCGAGCAAGAATATCAACCAAATGAACCTTTGAATGAGCAACTAGCAACTATTTTACGTGGTGAAGCTCGTTATATGGGCTGCGCTACTTTTATCGAAATGGTGCGTTTTGCATTGGGCTATTTCATCCATAAAACGGATGAAATGAGAGATTACTCAGATCAATTTATGCAAGCGGACACCAGTCTTAAGCGATGGCTTAAAAGTGCAATGGAAGATAAAAGATTAAAGCCGTTAGATGTTGAGCTAGCTAATAATCAATTATTGGGATTGATAAAAGAACAAGCTTTTTGGCCGCAAGTGCTGAGACGAGATCTTTGTTTAAATGAGAGTGAACAAGAACAACTAGTGAACAATTGTGTTGGTATGTTTTTAGCGTACTACCAAGCATAATTGTTATTGATCGTTATTGCAGCTTGCACTGATCAACCAAAATACCAGTCCAATAGGGCTGGTATTTTTTATTTATGTTAATTGATATTAGATCTGATTTTCGCTTTTTGTGCCGTTTGCGAAGCACTGTAGATTGTAAATTGTTGTTGCAGCAATTTGCTCTAATGCTTCTTCCGTAAAAAAGCCTTGATGCCCAGTTATCAATACGTTAGGAAAAGTCAGCAAACGCTGAAATACATCGTCTTGTACTATGCTGGTGGATAAGTCTTCAAAAAACAGCTCGCTTTCTTGTTCGTACACGTCCAAAGCCAAGTGACCTATCTGACCATTTTTCAAAGCGGCAATCACGCAGTTAGTATCGACTAAACCACCACGGCTGGTATTAATTAACATAACACCTTGCTTCATTTGGCTGATAGCTTGTTGATCAATGATATGGTGTGTGTCGTCAGTTAAAGGGCAATGTAAACTAATCACATCAGAGCTAGAAAGCAGAGTGTTCAAGTCGACATAATCAAAGCCAATCTGCTTATTCATATCAGAAGGATAAGGGTCGTAAGCAACAACCTTAGCACCGAAACCTTTCATTATTTTCGCGGTAGCTAAACCTATTTTTCCAGTGCCAATTAAGCCGACGGTTTTGTTATGTATGTTAAAACCAAGCAAACCGTTTAATGAGAAGTTATCTTCTTTTGTTCTATTGTAGGCTTTATGTAATTTACGATTTAGCGTCATCATCATAGCAACGGTATGTTCTGCGACTGCTTCTGGACTGTAGGCTGGGACTCTAGCAGCTTTTAATTCTAGTTGTTGATAGTGAGTTAAGTCTAAGTTATTAAATCCAGCGCAGCGTAATGCAATTCCTTTAATGTTCATATCAGACAGTTGTTGCAAGACATTGGCATTAAGTTCGTCGTTGACAAATACACAAACAGCGTCAAAACCTTTGGCTAAACCAACGGAATTCTGTGTTAGTCGAGTTTCAAAAAATTCCATTTCTAAGTCGCTTGGCAAAACTTGAGTGAAACTTTTTTGATCATAAGGCTTGCTACTGAACACAGCCACTTTAAACTTGCTCATCGAAATTCTAGTCCTTTCACTTTAGGTGGCCTTAGAGTGTAATTAAATTTCGACTTTAGGGTTAGATTTAAATCAACACTTTAAATTACAAATTCTGATTTATCGTTAGGGAGTTACAAAATAATGAAAGTAAGTTTTATTGGTTTAGGCGTTATGGGTTACCCAATGGCTGGTCACTTGGTAAAAGCTGGTCACCAAGTGACGGTATATAACCGCACGACAGCTAAGGCTCAAGCTTGGCAACAAGATTATGAAGGCAATTACGCTGAAACACCTAAACTCGCTGTAGCTGGCAGCGAAATCGTATTTGTATGTGTGGGTAATGATGATGACTTACGTTCGGTTATGTACGGTGAAGATGGTATTTTAGCTGGATTAGAACAAGGTACTTTGGTAGTGGATCACACAACGACTTCAGCCGATGTTGCTAGAGAAGTACATGCAAAAGCGGCTGACTTGGGCATTGGTTTTGTTGATGCGCCTGTCTCTGGTGGCCAAGCTGGCGCAGAGAATGGTGTTTTAACGGTAATGTGCGGCGGTTCTGAACAAGATTTTGAACGCGCATTTCCTATCATGGATGCTTATTCTCGTTTTGCTAAATTGCTTGGTGAGGTTGGAGCTGGGCAGCTTACTAAAATGGTTAATCAAATTTGTATTGCTGGTGTTGTTCAAGGTGTTGCGGAAGGACTTCACTTTGCTAGAAGTGCAGGGTTAAATGGTCCAGATGTTATTGAGACTATTGCAAAAGGTGCGGCTGGTTCGTGGCAAATGGAAAATCGTCATCAAACTATGTGGAACGGTGAATACGACTTTGGTTTTGCCGTTGATTGGATGCGTAAAGACTTAGGTTTTGCCTTAGATGAAGCTCGTCGTAACGGCTCTAATTTGCCTTTAACTGCTTTGGTGGATCAATTTTACTCTGAAGTTCAGGGCATTGGCGGTAGTCGTTGGGATACTTCAAGTTTGTTTGCTCGATTGGAAAACGTTCGCAATAAGTAAAAGTTAACAAGTTTTAATTAAAACAGCAGAAAGAGGATAACGACTCTCTGCTGTTTTATATGAGCTACTTAGCTTGTACTGCTACTTCAACTGTACTTCTGTTCTAAATAACCAAATACAGCTCTTATGCCTAGAGCTTCACCGCCTTTAGGTCTGCCTGGTAAAGCTCTAACATTGAATGCCATTACATCGAAGTGACACCAGTCAATCTCGCTTGGTAAAAATTCTTGTAAATATAAAGCGGCTGTAATTGCCCCACCAAATGGTCCTGTCGCACAGTTAGTCATATCAGCAATATCGCTCTTGAGCATATCAGAATACGGCTGGTATAACGGCATGCGCCATACAGGGTCTTGCAAAGGTAAACCTGCATTGGTAATACCTACAGCAGTTTCATCTTTAGTTGCAAAAAAGCCCGGTAACTCAGTACCTAGAGCAACGCGCATTGCACCAGTCAGCGTGGCAAAGTCGATGATCATTTCCGGCTTATCATTAACTGCTTCATCTAACGCGTCACACAATACCAAACGGCCTTCAGCATCTGTATTGTCGATTTCTACCGTTAATCCTTTTCTTGTTTTAACAACATCACCAGGCCTAAGCGCATTACCCGAAATTGCATTTTCAACCGCTGGGATAAGCACTCTTAGATTAACGTTTAGGTTAAATGACATAATCAATCTAGCAAGACCTAGCACATGAGCTGCACCACCCATGTCTTTTTTCATGTATCTCATGCCAGCTGCTGGTTTTACATCTAAACCACCACTGTCAAAACATACACCTTTACCTACCAATGTTACTTTAGGTGCGTTTTTGTCACCCCAACGTAAGTCAATTAATCTAGGCTGATGGCAACTAGCTCTGCCAACGGCGTGGATGGTTGGGTAGTTGTGAGTAAGTAAATCGTCCCCGACAATTTGACTAAATTCGGCGTTAAATTCTTTTGCTAATTCTTCGGTAACATCAGCTAAGTGAACAGGCATCATGTCTGCTGCAGGTGTATTAACTAAGTCTCTTACTAAAGCGGTAGCTGAGAATTGCTTTAATGTTTCGTTGACTAAATCAAGGTCATTAATTGCAAGGATAGGTAGCGATTTATTGTTAGTTTTGTAACGGTCAAAATCGTATGAACCAATTAACCAACCAAAAGTAACCGCCTTTACATATTCATCTTTGGTTTGCAGTAAGTATTGGTTTTCTGGTAATTGCTGGATCAGGTCACCACAAGCGAAGTATTCTTCAGGTTTATCAACAACAAATACAGCTTGCTTCAGCTTGCCGTTTGGGGCTGGGATTAAACATAATCCTTTTGCCTTGTAACCTGTGTTTGCTATCCAAGCTTGTGTCGCTTCTGTTTCTTGTTCAAGCCAGAATTCATATTCTTCTTTGTTACAAACTAAAAGAGGAATGCCTTTATTTTCAGCGGTTAATAATTGTGCCATAGGTGTTCACTATCAAATTTTGGTGGCGGTAAGGGTATCCTTTCTGTCAATTGTAGGCAATGGATAGAGTTTTGCTCACATCCGAGGTAAGATGCCAAACTTTGTATGTTGTAATGCGCAGATAAAGATGAAACTTTCGAAAATTCTAACCTTTTCTATTGCTGGTTTTATTGCATTGAGTATCGTTGTACTTACTGCTCGACAAGTAATAACCAAAGACGCAGCTAGACCTTATTTGGCAATAGTTAATGCTCAAATTGTTGACGACCAACAGCAGCTCATCGCTACTGCTATGTTATTGCATGAAGACAGAATCACCTTGTTTGGTGATAAATCGGAAGTGTTAAAAGCATTACCTGATTATGGCGACACTCTAGATATGCAAGGTAAAACAATTAAACCTGGTAAAGTAATGAGCGTTGAAAATTTAGAGCAAGAATTGTTATCCAAAGGCGTTACAACGGCACAAGTTGCTGCAGACTCAGAAGATGATGCCACTGAATACTATTGGGGTAGACAGCATGGTTGGTACGATGTGAGAGTGCAATTAGTTAATGATGTAGAGTTAGAGCCTTCAGCAAGCGATCATTTATTTTTTGTAGGTAAAACACATCCTAATAGCCAGTTAATTGGCAAATTAAGCCAAGGTGGCTTTGCTGATTTTCAAGTATTAAATAACGGCAAGCTAGAACAAACCTGGCTTGGCGGCGTAAAACGTTTTCAAATTCAGTAGGGGATAAACCTTGTATTTCGCAGTTAAACACACACATTTATTATTAGTATTACTGAGCGTTGTATTATTCTACTACCGCTTTGCAACTCATAAGTTGATGGCAAAGCCACTACCAAAGTTACTAAAAATACTCCCGCATGTTATTGATACATTGTTATTACTAAGTGCTGCTGCACTATGTGTGATCATTCAGCAATATCCATTTGTTCATGGTTGGATCACGATAAAACTAGGCTTTGTTATTGGCTACATTGTGTTTGCAATTGTTGCTATGAAGTCGGAACAAAAGAGTAAAAGTATCCAAATGTTAGCTCTGTCGTCAGTATGTTTAGTTCTTGCTGCATACATGGCAGTAACTAAAGGCGTTTAAAGTTAACGTAATGGGTTGAATTTTTATGATTCGACCCAATATTCTCACCCTCGTCGTTGACATGAATTTTTGTAGTAGCTATGTCTGTAAATTGGTTATATAAACCGTCTCAAAATAAGTCTTTAATTCGCTTAGTGTTAGAGCATGAACAAAACTGGCTGGAGCAGTACTCTATTGAACAAGTAGAGCAGGAACTAGCACAGTTGTTAGACGTGCTAGTTGGCAAAAAGCAAACAAATCTTTCAGACCAAGATAACCTTTATAAACTTATTGATGTGTTAATCGATGAGATAGGCTTTACTGGCCCAGGCTTACAAATGCTGCCAGAGTCAGCTCTGAGTAACTTAAGCTTTTGTATTATGCACAGAACAGGCAATGAACTAACGCTTGCTATTGTTTTTTGCTATCTACTAAGCAAGTTAGAGTATAAAGCTATGTTATCTGATGTTGATGATGGTATTGCTCTGGTTGTGCAGTTAACTCATTCAGAGTACATAGTTATTGACCCTTTATCTGGAGTGACCGAGTATTTAATTTCGCAGCAAGACGTTAAAGAGCATTTAACTAACGAAATTAGTCGTTATGCCAATCCATATGATTTAGATGAACTGCTTAAGATAGTGTTGACTGATCAAAAGTTGGCTATGCTAGATGAAGGTTTGTATGTGGAGGCATTAAAATGCGTAGAGTGTTTGATGGAATTGCTGCCTGAAGATCCTTACGAACGCAGAGATAGAGGTTTAGTATTAAATCAATTAAATTGTGAAGCATGGGCGAAAGAAGATTTAGATTATTTTGTCAAAGCCTGTCCAAATGATCCTATGGCTTCTTTTATCCGGTTGCAGTTAGAAGAACAACATAATATGGTGGATACAATCCACTAAATAAAAATAACAATTATAGCAATTATTACTTTGGGGAAACTATGACGCCGTTAATTACAAATGACGCTACGGTCTTAGGTCTACTGGCATTAATTCTGGGCTTTGTCTTTTATACACAACAAAGTGCGCATCCAGGTTGGAAGAAATTTTACAAGTATGTTCCAGCTCTGTTGATGTGTTACTTCCTACCTTCATTATTAAATACTTTTGGAATTGTTGATGGTAAATCATCAGAAGTGTATTACGTTGCATCTAGGTTTTTATTGCCAGCATGTATTGTATTGTTAACTATTAGTGTTGATTTACCTTCCATTATGAAATTAGGTCCAAAGGCCTTAATTCTGTTTTTAACTGGTACCTTAGGCATAGTAATTGGTGGTCCAATTGCTCTAATGATCATGTCAGTATTCTTCCCTGAATTGTTAGGTGGTGCAGGTCCAGAAGCGGTTTGGCGTGGTATGACAACAGTTGCTGGCAGCTGGATTGGCGGTGGTGCTAATCAGGCGGCAATGAAAGAAGTTTATGAAGTTGGCGGAGACATATTCTCGGCAATGGTTACAGTAGATATTATTGTTGCCAATATTTGGATGGCTGCTTTGTTACTAATTGCTGGCAATGCAAAATCAATTGATGAGAAGACGGGCGCAGATGTTACTGCGATAAACGAGCTTAGAAGCAAAGTTGAAGAGTTTGAAAAGAAACATTCTAGAACACCTAGCTTAGCTGACTTTATGATGATCTGTGCTATTGGTTTTGGTGTCACTGGTTTTGCTCACGTAGTCGCTGATATTGTTACGCCGTTTATGGTAGAGAACTATCCAAACGCTGATAAGTTCAGTTTCCACAGTAAGTTCTTCTGGATGATAGTTACAGCAAGTACGGTGGGATTAATTTTATCTTTCACTAAGTTGAAAAAGATTGAAGCTGCAGGCGCTTCAAAAATAGGTAGTGCTTTCTTATATTTCTTAATTGCCTCAATTGGCTTACACATGGACGTAACTAAGATAGTTGATGCGCCATTATTCTTTGTTTTAGGTGGTATTTGGATGTTAGTACACGCTAGCTTAATGTTAGGTGTTGCTAAGTTAATTAAAGCCCCTGTGTTTTATATGGCGGTGGGTAGCCAAGCAAACGTTGGTGGGGCTGCGTCAGCTCCGGTTGTTGCATCTGCTTTCCACCCTGCATTAGCACCTGTAGGTGTATTACTGGCTGTATTAGGCTACGCAATTGGTACTTATGCTGCGTGGTTCTGTGGTCAGTTGCTGCGTGTGATTGCAGCGTAATTTTTAAAGAGAACAAAATGACTGATATTAATACTCAAGTGATCAAAATTGGTTCGAACATCGAACTAGCAAACGATAAACCATTTGTCTTATTTGGTGGTATGAATGTACTAGAGTCTAGAGACCTAGCATTGTCGATTGCAGAGCACTACAAAGAAGTAACAACTAAGCTTGGCATTCCGTATGTGTTTAAAGCATCGTTTGATAAAGCAAACCGTTCTTCAGTTACTTCATACCGCGGTCCTGGTATGGAAGAAGGGTTAAAGATTTTTGAAGAAATCAAAACTCAGCTTGAACTGCCTATTATTACTGATGTGCACGAGCCGCACCAAGCTCAACCGGTAGCTGAGGTAGTAGATATTATTCAGCTTCCAGCATTTTTAGCGCGTCAAACTGACTTAGTTGTAGCTATGGCAAAAACAGATGCAATCATCAATGTTAAAAAGCCTCAGTTCCTAGCGCCACACGAAATGCGCCACATCATTAAAAAGTTTAATGAAGCGGGTAACGACAAAGTAATCCTTTGTGAGCGTGGTAGCCAATTTGGTTACAACAACTTAGTTGTAGATATGTTAGGTATGGACGACATGAAACGCCAAGCACCAGTAATGTTTGACTCAACTCATGCGTTACAACGCCCTGGTGGCAGAACTGATTCAGCTGACGGCCGTCGCGCGCAAGCAGCAGAGCTTTCTCGTGCAGGTATGGCTTTAGGCCTAGCAGGCTTATTCATCGAAGCTCACCCTAATCCTAACGAAGCTAAATGTGATGGCCCTTGTGCATTACCATTAGCCAAGCTAGAAGGCTTCTTAGCTCAGATGAAAGCAGTAGATGACTTAGTAAAAGCATTTCCTGCGCTAGACACTTCAGCCAGCTAATACTCTCTATAGGTTAGCTCAGCTTGAGCTAACCTATTTAATTTCCTTCCTTTTTCTAATTCCACTTAAACATTCATATGATGTTTAACAGGTAATTCCCTGATGCGTTTGCCACTGGCGTGATAAATTGCATTAGTGATACTTGGAATGATTGGTGGTACGCCCGGCTCTCCAACGCCACCTGGCGGTTTGTCAGACTCGACGATATGCACAAACATAGGTGGAGCTTGGTGGATTCTGGTTACTTCTGAGTCATGGAAATTCGATTGCTCGACCTTGCCATCTTTAACGCTAATTTCACCCATTAAAGTAATGCTTAAACCAAATACCATTGCGCCTTCCATTTGAGATTTCACTCTATCCGGAGTTACCGCAACACCCACATCTATAGCCGTGTGCATTTCTAACACTGTGACTTTATTATTTTCTACCTTAACTTTTGTAGCTGCCGCAACATAAGTGCCGAAGCTACGTAAAAAGCCAATACCCCAACCTTGTCCTTCAAGTAGGTTTTCGTCTGTATTCGCTTTGTCACAGATCAGGTTTATACAGTTTTTCATCCGTCTAACGTCAAGCGGATGAGTGTCTAGTGGTTGACCATAGTTACTATATTCAAAGCCATCTTTTCTTGGATCAACCATGCGGTTATTACCCAATAGATTCATCCACATTTGCTGGGTGCTGATGCCAGCTTTCACCGCAAGTTCATCGACAAAAGAACCAAGAGCAAAACCGTTATTTAAACAAGCTACAGCTCTTACCCAGCCTGTTCTTACATGTCCTTCTGCTTCTTGAGTTTCTAAGCTCATATTCTTAACAGCAAAAGGGGTATCACCAAAACCAACTGAGAGGTCATTGGCATTAGGTCGATTCGCTTTGTCGTTCCATAGCCAGCCTATTGGCGGGTAGGCCACTCTTTGTACCCAGTAATCGGCTCCTTGTTTGTCTGTTAATTCGGCTTTCATGTAATTGGCAGAAATAGAGTGATAAAAACCATGCTGAATATCGTCTTCTCTGGTCCAAACTACTTTTATAGGTTTTTGCAGGCGTTGTGATAGTTCGACGGCTTCAATAATAAAATCTGCTTTAGATTTTCTACCGAACGCGCCGCCCATCAAAGTTAAATTCAGCTCAACTTGTTGTTCCTGATCCTTCGCTAAGCCAAGTTCTTCTACTACCATGCCTTGTGCCCATTGTGGATTTTGGGTTCCTGCCCAAATTGTGCATTTAGTCTCAGCGCCACTACCTTGTACCCAAGCGGTTGCAGATGGTGTTTCCATTGGACTGTGGTTTTGATAAGGCATGAAGTAAGTTGCTTCGAGAGTTTTGCTTGCATCGTAGTTATGCTGATAAATATCACCACGTTTGCGCTCAACTTTGCCTGGTTTGTTCACCTTTTCCATCAGCTCTTTTTTGTAGCTATCTGTATTGTGAACTGAGTGTGCGCTTTCTTGCCAGCTGATTTTTAAGCGTTTCTTACCTTCATGGGCAGCCCAAGTATTGGTAGCAATAACAGCAACGCCTGAAAGCGGCCAAACGCCAACTGGCAATGATCTGTCTTTCAGTTTAACGACATCAACGACTCCTTTTACTTTTTTGGCTTCGCTATCGTCGACAGATATCACTTTACTACCAACAACAGGTGGTCTTTGAATACTAGCGACCAACATACCAGGGAGCTCTATGTCTTGAGCATAAACTGCTTTACCTGCAATTATGTCGTCTTGGTCGAACAGTTTTACTTCTTTACCAATTAATTTGAATTCATCATTAGACTTAAGTTTCACAACTTTGTTATCTGGTGGTGTTAGCTTAGAAGCGGCTTCTGCTAGTTGACCATAACCCAGCTTGTCGCCAGTCATTTTATTAACCACGAAGTGGCTGTCGGCAGTAACATTTTTCCTGTCAGTTTGCCAAATATCAGCTGCCGCTTGTTCTAGCATTTGCCTTGCGGCGGCGCCGACTTTTCTCATCTTAGTGTAATGTTGGCGTATAGAAGCCGAACCTGCAGTCCCCTGAGCTCCATAACGCTTATCTGCTTTACCTTGGACTACATAAACTTGACCCCAGTCAGCTTCTAACTCATCGGCTACTATTTGTGGCATGGAAGTTCTAATTCCTTGTCCCATTTCGCTGCGATGACAAACAATCGAGGTTTTGCCGTCGGCGTCTATGCCAACAAAAAAGTTAAGTGCGAATTTGGCTTTTGATTTTCCTGCGCTATCTGCTGCTTCAGCTAACAGTGGAGACAAGCCCGGTAGAGTGGTTGCTAAAACTAGAGAAGTTGTGCCCAAGCCTAATTGTTTGAGAAAGGTTCTACGACTTACATTTTCTATCAGGCCATCTTGCTCAGCAGTTGATTTGTTATTTTTTGCTAGATAATCAAACATGGTTACGCCTCCTTACTTGCGGCAATATCAGCCGCTTTCTTAATTGCTTTGCGGATCCTATGGTAAGTGCCGCATCGACAAATATTACCTTGCATATGAGTATCTATGTCTTGGTCAGTAGGTTCTTTTACTTGTTTAAGTAAGGCTGCTGCACTCATCATTTGTCCAGACTGACAATAGCCACATTGCGGCACTTTATACTCTCGCCATGCAATTTGTACTGCGTGGTCCGCGTTTTCGTCTAACCCTTCAATTGTGGTGACACTTTTTCCCTTGGCATAGGAAACAGGCGTAATACATGAACGTAATGCTTGGCCATCGACATGAATTGTACAAGCTCCACATGTGCCCAAACCACAGCCGAACTTAGTCCCTTTCATTTTTAATTCATCTCGGATGGCGTAAAGTAGAGGCATATCTTCCTCTATATCTAGCTCAACCACTTGATTGTTAATCGTTAACTTAATCATGCTTGTCCTCCGGTTTGGGTATTCCAATTCCAAGTTAGTAGATCTTCTTTTGTATCTATGTCTATTTGTGCGTTGTCTATTTGCACGACTTGGGTGTCATTTATATATTTTTTAATAATGCTCTTGGCTCCTTTGTCCCCAGTCAATGCCATTAAATCGGCTAAAAATCGAATCGGGAATATACTTGGAGCGGTTAAGCCTGACCTTGTCTTACTCGTGATAATTTGTTCTGGGGCTATTTGGGATGCGTAGATTAACTTTGTTAAGTCTTCTTGAGTTAAAGCTACTTGGTCTGCTAGGACAATAATCAGGTGACTAGGTTGGTATAACCTATAAGCTTTTTCACTTATTTGACTGATACTGTGTCCCATTCCTAGATGTGCTTGGTCGCAAAAGTGCAGCAATCTCGAATCAATATTCAGCTGTTTAAGCTGTTCGTGATTTTGCCCCGTAGCTATCAGTATTGGCCAGTCAAAATGAGATAGCTTACCTTGTTGTAATTCCAACATAGGTAATAAGGTTTGGTTGCTACTTACCTTTGCTATTTGCTTTATATCGCCAAATCGAGTGCTTTGGCCTGCTGCTAGAAGGATGAAAGCAGGGCGGAAGCTGGTTGATGTTTTACTGCTAACTGACATTTTGCAACTCCGTGGGTGTTTCTAAGCTTAACTTGCCAGAAAGCACTCCTTGTATTTCAGCTAAGATAGATAAAGCAATAGCTTCGGGTAACTCTCCCCCGATATCTATGCCTATAGGGTTAGAAATGGGGTTAGTCAGAGTTTGGTAAGTTAAACCTGCTGCTTTTAATACTTTGTCAGTTCTGTGTTTAGGGCCTAATAAGCCAATAAACTTGGCTTGGCTAGATTGCACTAGCTTTAGTGCTCTGGCGTCCATTTCAACGTTATGAGTCATGATAACTATAGCATCGGTATTGAATAGCCATTGTTCATTTGCCAATTCTGAGAATGCTTGCTTTGAGATGTGCTTTGCAGAGCCGAAGTGAGTAGGGCGTGCATGATTAACTCTTTCATCAGCAATGATGACTTTCCAACCCATAGTTGCAGCTATGTTACAAACTGGCTGAGCATCTACTCCTCCACCAAAGATAACAAGTTGAGGGACAGGTGTAATTTTGTGAGTAATTTGGCTGCTGGTTGCTGCTGTTAGTTGCTCTTTAGTTTCTACTTTATTAACAAAGGTTAGGCTTTGTTTATCTTGAATGTAATAGCAAGCGACTCTGTTGTTTAAATTACCCAATAACAATTCTAGTTCTAAGTAATTGTTTTGTTTATTGATTGGCTGCAAAAGAAGTTTAACCATACCGCCACAACCTATTCCCAGCTGCCAGCCAATATCATCTTCTTCTTGCATGTCATAACAAACGTGCTTGTTTTTACCTGAGTCGAAACATTGTCGGGCGTGTCTAACTAGGTCTGACTCTAAACAGCCTCCACTAATCAAACCATAGAATTGCCCCAAGCTGTTGATAAGCATCATGGCCCCAGACTTTCTATAAGTCGAGCCTGCTGTTTCAATCACAGTTGCAAGAACCCAATCAAGGTTGTCCCTATCTGGATACCAAGTGTTTAATATTTGTTCTAATTGATTACTCATTGAGTTGTTAGCTAAACGATAAAGTTATACCTAACAATAGTTTTAGACGAAATGTTGAACAATTTCGATAAATGACGGATTTTACAAGGTAAGGTGCGAATGTATAAAGTGTAAAAGCCCCAAAAAAGGGGCTTTGTCCATTGATGAATGATTTATTAGATTTGGGCAGCTAACTCTGCACCTTGGCGTATCGCTCGTTTAGCATCTAATTCAGCTGCAACATCAGCTCCGCCTATCAGATGGACAGCTTTGCCTGCATCAATAAGGCCTTGTTGCAATTCGCGCAGTGGCTCTTGCCCTGCACAAATAACGATATTATCAACGTCTAGCACCTTGTGTTCTTCACCTATCTTGATGTGCAAACCTTGCTCATCGATTTTTTCATAACTTACATTATTGAGCATTTGTACACGCTTTTGTTTTAGTGCCGCTCTATGTATCCAGCCTGTGGTTTTGCCTAAGTTTTTACCTACTTTAGTGGCTTTGCGTTGAAGTAAAAATACTTCCCGTTCAGGCGCTTCAACTTGGCAAGGTATAAGTGCACCTGGATTGCTGAAGTCTTTGTCGATACCCCAGTTTTTCAGCCACTTTTCAGGTTCAGTAGTAAGGCTGTGTTTTTCCACTAAAAACTCAGAAACATCAAAGCCAATACCCCCAGCTCCGATTACAGCAACTTTTTTACCTACAGGTTTTTTATCCCTTAATACATCTAAGTAAGACATCACTTTTTCATGCTCAACGCCAGGAATATTAGGCGTTCTAGGGGCTATGCCGGTTGCTAAAATAACTTCGTCAAAATCCGAATTAGCTAACTCTTCAACTTCTTTGCGGGTATTTAGGTGTAAATGGACACCTGTGGTTTTTATGTGGTTGTCAAAGTATCTCAGAGTTTCATAAAACTCTTCTTTGCCTGGGATTTGTTTAGCAACATTAAATTGGCCGCCTATCTTGTCATTTTGATCGAACAAATGAACTTCATGGCCTCGTTCTGCTGCATAAGTAGAGAAGGCTAGTCCTGCAGGGCCTGCACCAATAACCGCTAATTTTTTCTTCGTTTGTGTTGGAGGAAAGTTCAATTCTGTTTCAAAACAAGCTCTAGGGTTAACCAAACAAGATGCTCGCTTTTGTTGGAAAATATGATCAAGACAAGCTTGGTTACAACCAATACAAGTGTTGATTAACTCTGATTGGTCTTTAGCTGCTTTATTGACGAAGTCAGCGTCTGCTAAGAAAGGTCTAGCCATAGAAACCATGTCAGCATGACCTTTTGAAAGTACGTCTTCAGCTACTTCAGGGGTGTTGATACGGTTTGTTGTGATCAGAGGAATAGATACCTCTTTTTTCATTTTTTCTGTGATCCAAGTAAATGCTGCTCTAGGTACCGAAGTGGCTATGGTTGGTACTCTAGCTTCGTGCCAGCCTATACCTGTATTGATGAGTGTTGCTCCAGCTTTTTCGATTTCTTTAGCCAAGTAAACAATTTCATCCCAAGTTGCACCATCTTCAACTAGGTCCAACATAGAAAGACGGTAAATAATAATGAATTTGTCGCCGACAGCGGCTCTGGTGGTTTTTACTGTTTCCACAGCAAGTCTAGCTCGATTTTCTAAACTTCCTCCCCATTCATCTTCTCTTTTATTTGTGCGCTTACAAAAGAACTGATTGATTAGGTAACCTTCAGAGCCCATGATTTCAACACCGTCATAGCCAGCAAGTTGAGCACATTTTGCTGAGTTGGCGTAATCTTTAATGGTTTTCCAAACTTTGCGACTTGATAAGGCTTTCGGTTTAAAAGGTGTAATAGGCGATTTTATGTTGGAAGCTGATACAGCAAAAGGGTGATAACCGTAACGTCCCGTATGAAGGATTTGCATGCAAATTAATCCGCCTTCTTTGTGAACCGCGTCAGTAATTACTTTATGCTTTTTAGCGTGGCGCTTGCTGGACATTCGCCCGCCGAAAGGAGCGACCCAACCTGCTATATTTGGTGCTATACCACCAGTAACTATGATGCCTGCGCCGCCTCTTGCTCGTTCAGCGTAGAAGGCAGCCATTTTTTCCATGCCTCCTTTTTCTTCTTCCAAGCCGACGTGCATAGAGCCCATCAGGGTACGGTTTCTAACTTTCACGAAGCCCAGGTCTAATGGCTCCAGTAAATTTGGATATGTATTGTGTTGACTCATACGGGTGTCTTTCTTTTTATTAATTTGACAGTGTCAAGATAGCATGGGTTTTGACAGTGTCAAGATCTGAGTTTACTATTCGCCCATGAAACAAAATTCGATACAAAATGCTAAATCTAGCAAATATCATCACGGTGATTTACGCCAAGCTTTAATTGACACTGCAACTTCTCAAATAGAACAAGAAGGTGTGACTTCTCTGTCGATGCGCAAGCTAGGTGAGTTAGTGGGCGTTTCGAGAACTGCGCTATACCACCACTTTGCGAACAAAGGCGATTTACTTTCAGCTATTGCAGAATCAGGCTTTAATGATTGGCGAGCTAAAACTGAACAAGTATTAGCGAGCGAACATCAATCAGATAAAGCTCTATTAACCAGTTACGTACAGAGCTATTTTAACTTTGCGTTGGAAAACTCAGCGAAATATGAATTGATGTTTGGTCAAGAGATCTGGGCCCATGATCAAAGTTCAGAATCACTTCATCAAGTTGCTTACAAAAGCTTTAATTTCCATGTTGAATTAGTCAGAAGTTGGCAACAACAAGGTGTTGTTGATAAATCGCTTTCATCATTACGTGTTGCTCAAGTTACATGGGGAACTCTGCACGGGATCAGTAAACTGTTTATCGATGGCATCTATGTTGATAACAAGAACTTGGATGAGTTATCGAGCACAGTCGTTTGCTTACTATTGAATTCCTAATTAGCTTTGTTTGAGCTAGTTAAAAAGCCTTTAGTTAAGCAATATTGTGCCAAGTAATAGGTGATCATTATCCAAACTCCTGCATAAGGAATTTGCGTATAAAACTTGTCCAGTCCAATAAGTGAGTCAGAAATAGTAAAAGACACGCCACCTAAAATTAACATAAGGTTAGAGCGAGTTGACGTTATGCAGGTTGCTGCCATAACCAGTAGTACAAGCATGTAGATGACAACTGGGATAAGTAGTTCGTTTAGGTTAGGAATTAGCGTCGACATCATAGCTACACCGTACAGAATTAGGGCAGATAGGCTAAGTAAATTCTTTTTTATCACTGGAACCAATGCTGTGATGTAAAACAGATGTCCAATTAAGAAAGAGCCTAAGCCAAAAACAAATAATCTTTCGCGGTCAACGGCCAAGAACACGTCACCAGCCATACAAAAGGTTAAACCTAAGATAAAAAGCCGAAGTTTGTTATTTGGCTGTTGTCGATAGGCAAGTAAGCAGGTGCTAAGCAATAAGATAATTGGCAGGATTTTAATAGCCCAATCAAAAGGGATAGGCTCAGCGACAAAAGAGAGAAAGCAATAAACCAGAGACAAGCTCACAAAAAGTATGGTTTGGTTTTTATCTAAGCTTATATTCATTGTTCCCTTATTCCTTATTCCTTATTCATAGTGTTCTTACTAATAGTAAAAGGGCTTAAAAGTTTAAGCCCTAATGTTTATGAATGGTTTATTAGTTGTTCAGTATCTCAACTTGAATTATTTGTGATTCGTTTTCAAATCCGTCAGTAACATTTAATGTGAAAAATTCAGACTCATCAGCTGTTACGGTTAAAGTATCTATTCTAACCTGTGTTAGCGGTCCTTCTGGGTCTGTATCACAATAAGGTGTTCCTAACGCAATCTGTACAGCAGGAGTTGGACGAACATCCCATACCTCGATAAAACTGCTTGCGTTATTTATTGTTATGCAAATCTCTTCATCACCATCAACCAAGGTTGTTCTATCTGCAATATCAGCATCTGTAATAGATAAGTTAATTGTTTGAGTTCGATTTTCCAATAACTGAATTAAGTCAAAGGCCGCGACGACAGGTTTGTTATTTACAAACTCTAAAGTGACATTTACATCGAGATCGTCACCATGAGAACTGCCTGAACCGTCGCCAATATCTTCTTGAACTTGGACAGTAATGGTATCGGCAAAAGTATCGCCATTAACAGCTAAAGAGCCTTTATTAGCAGATACGTAGCCAAAAACATCTTCTTTAGAATTACCATTTATTCGGATTTCATTACTCGCTAAAGTCACAAAGTCCTCAATGAAATAAGCATAAGGCTTGAATACACCTGGTTCAGCTTCATAAGTACCATTTTTAACACTATAAATAACTCTAACGTCTTGGCCTGTTGTATCAGGGTCTTTGATGCCGTAGCTCAGTGTAACAGGCGTTTCATTCGATAAAATGATTTCGCCAGATGCTCCTGGTGCTAAGCCATCTAATACAACAAACTCTACCTCTGGTGGATCGTTCACTGGTTGAACTGTAATTAAAATGTTCTCAGAGTCTACTTCACCAGCTTCATCTGTTGCTACTAATGTGAAATTAAAATCTTGATCTGACAATACATTTTCAGCAGGAGTTACTTCTAAGTAGCCAATAACGGCACCCGGCAAGTCACTAGTGATAACTATATTAACGGTTAAATCTGTTCCTAGCGGGATATTAGTCGTTATATCAATGTCTTCGTTGTTGCCATCTGTCGCTTCAAATGTGATCACAAACATGTCTTCTTCAGGGACTTCTTGTTCATAGAAGTCAACAACAAGTGTTGGTGCTTCTGGCGACTTAGGTACAGTGATAACTATGTTTTTCTGGCTTAAACCAAAACCATCAGAAGCAGTAATTGTAATGTTAAGTTCTTGCTCGTAAGCAGCGGTATCAGATACGGTAAAGTTAACAACCCCAGTCGCGACATTATATGTGTAAGTTATATCGTCTGAATCTTTCAGCGAATCGATAACTAAAGGGTCGCCTTCAGGATCAACGATAGTTACTGTGGTAGAGCCACTTTCTCCTGGTAGTAATTCAAATGTTTCTTGAGCAATAGTAATAACAGGGAATTGGTTATTAGGATCTTTAAACTGATAGTCAACTTCAATGACTTGTTCAGCTCTTACACCAAACTCATCGGTCGCTGAGATGACAACTTGCCCTGAGTAGTCGGCAGTTAAATCTCGAGAATTAATTGTCGCCAAACCGTCGTCACTATTGAAGTCATAATCAATTGTTATGAAACTTGAATCAAACGAAAACTCAGGTTGTAAGTCAGGCTCGTCAGGGTCAGTTACTGTAATTTCTACTTCAACGGGGGTTTGTTCAACTTCGTTTATTGCATAAGGTGCTGTGTCTTCTTCATCTGTACTAGTGAAGTCTAACGCCACAGTTGGAGCTGTATTTTTTAATATATTAAGCGTAATTGTATGCTCTCTGCGGCTTTCGAATACATCTTCTAACCAAATGGTGATTGACGATTGAGTTGTAATTTCCGGCTCTGAGGCTGTCAGCACTAAGTGGGTATCGGTCAATAGTGTATCGACAAAAGCAGACTCTTGCTCTACACCTACATCGAATGGATGACTTTCATGATCATAACTAGTAAATGGAATTTCATATCTTTGGCCTTCTAACAAATCCAACTCTGTTGGTAAGTCTGTCATTGGTGCTGTATTTGGGTTACCGCCAAGGAAGGTTAAAAAGTTATCTTGAATATAGAAGTGGAATGTCAGTTTAGTGTCAAATTGGCCGTCACTTGCTACTAGCGTGATTTGATCATACTGCAGATCTGAGATATCGCTTGCTGTTACATATAAATATGGCGGTTGAATATTGAAAGTATATCTGTCATCAACCGATGCTGTTGCTGTTAGCGTTATATCGTCGCCATCAGGGTCAGAGTGAACAAAAGCTAGTTCAGCAATAATGCCAGTTTCATTACCTGTAAATTCGCGAATCAAGCTTACTGTTACGTTTTCTTCAATCGATAGTTCAGGTGGCTGATTTTCATCGTTAGTTATGCTGGTGTCTTCAATCAGATTAAAGGTGTGTATATCTGTATTATGCGCGTCACTTACTTCTAACACTACGTCATTATCAGTTGGGTCGATATCATCAATTGCATGAATGGTTAACTCATAGCCGTCTTCGACTTTCGTCATATGAGTTTCAGCAAAGTTTGGCGATGAAAGTACTCTAAATGAAATACGGTCGCTATCCGGATCAAAAATATCAAAAGACTTTACGGTTGTCGCATACGGAGCAATTCTAATTTCATGTTCAAGAAGTGCTACTACTGGCGGTTCAGTTGTTGTTAAGTCTCGGTTTTTATTGTAGTAAATAACGTACATTTTAGTTTCATGCAAAACACCATTAACGTTAGTTACCGCTGTGACTTCACCATAAGTGTCTTCTTCACTACCAACTGCACTTAATGTCATTTGGCTGCCATCTTCAGATACTGAGCCATTAATATTGTCGGTATTGAAATAGAATTCTTCTATGATTTGCTCATGCATCTCATAGTTTCTTTTTATGTCTAACGTAATCGATTCATCTTCAAAGATGGTGATGTAATCAGATGGCAAGTGGATGATGTAATCTTGATCATTGTTTAGCACAGGATCTGGGTCTGGATCAGGCTCATTTGTATCAGTTTCGTCAGTTTCAACTTGATACACTACTTGTCTATTGATTTGTAAACTGGCACTTTGGAACATTAGACTAAAGCTTCCTTCACCTTCTACATCAGATGAATAAGTTAATCTATTATTCGCAGTATCTAAGGTCACAGAGCCAACTTGAGGTTCTGAAGTTAGGCTGACTTCAACCGCAAATTCGGTATCACCTTCTCTTGTAATTGCGTATTCAATAACTTGACTATTACCCGGCTCAAAGCTAACTGATTCAGGTGTTAGAGATACTGAAAATGTTTCTACTACAGGAGTTGTAGTGTTGTCATCGTCATCACCGCCGCCGCCACAAGCAAAGAGGCCTAATGAACAAAGAAAGATAAATAACAGTCGAGAAGTGGAACTAGATAACATTAATAACTACAACCTGTATAACCGATTAATCACAATCACATGCTTGGATTATAGAGTTGAGAGTAGGGAATACAAAATCTTGATTCCATACCGCTGCTATATCCAAGCTGGCAAGCATAAAGATATGCAAATATAACACCAATATAAAGGTATAAGTACAGCAAAAAATTTGAGTATGGCCGTGTGCGGTTGCCTAGCTTTGTTCTGCTAAGTCTTAGTTCACGGAAGTGTTTGTTTGATTATAAGAGCGCATTTATTATAAGAGCACATGCTAATTGCAGTGTGCTCTTTGTTGGATAAGCAATTAAGAGTGCAGTTTATTGATTTGTTCAGTGAGTTGTTCTGCTAACTCGGGGTTTTTAAATGACATAGTTTCTAAGTCAAAGTTGTCATAAAAGCTTGGTAAAGAAAAGTCACCTTTTACATCTGCGGCAAAAAATGGCGCTGAACCTTTTGCAGCAGCTAATACACTTGCCGCTCCTCCTGGACCCGGTGACGTAGCCATTAATAATGTCGGTTTGTCTTGAAACACCTTCATATCAATTCGAGATGTCCAATCAAATAGGTTTTTGTAGGCTGCTGTGTATGAACCGTTGTGCTCAGCAAAAGAGATAACAATAGCATCGGCATCACCGATTTTACCAAAAAACTGTTTTGCTAAATCAGGTTGGCCTAATTCAGCTTCTTTATCTGAGCTATATAGGGGTAATTCGTATTCGTTTAAATCTAACACTTCTACCTCTGCATTAGGAACTAAATTAGCAGCATAAGTTGCTAGTGATTTGTTAATTGAGGTTTTACTTGAACTTGCACCAAAAGCTAATACTTTCATTAGAATCTCCAAAATATCGGTTACCGAGTAAATTGCAGATAAGTTTAATTGTTAGTTGAAGTGTTATTAATAACTTAATTGTTAAGTTATTGTTTCCATATGATTGGTAATTGATGAGTCTAAATATTGATACTAAAAAATCATCTTTGGGGAGAGAGCTAGGCTTATTTGTAAACATAGCTTTCTCCCTAAAGTTACATTATTTTTCGTTCACTTCATTCATGTGAGGTAAGTTTGCAAATGCATGTCTGGCGAAACCAGCTCCTGCCTCGTTATAATAGTTGTAGACTGCATCTATACCTGCAGCTTGTAGGGTCGCTTTTTCGTCTTCATATTTCGCAACAGCAACGACTGAGCCTTCATAACCCGCTTCTTTTAACTGTCTCATAGACTCCTGTAAGTCTTGAATAGTAGGCAAAGCTAACATGATTAATTTGATCTTGCTGACTTCTATATTATCCCAAAAGTCTGAGTCTTCACCGTCTCCTAAAAGCACATTTTTGTTTTCAGATTGCAATGTATTAATACGTTTCTCGTTGGCATCAACGCCGCAAACCGTGAAGTCTGATTCGGCATCGAGTGTATTGTATGCGCCTACCCCGACTCGTCCCATACCTATGATTAGAATATCTATACTCTCAGGCAGTTGATAAGAAGGGGCGCTCGCTAGTGCTTTTTTTCCTTCTAACTTTGTCCATAAAGGCTTGTATTTAGAGTACATACCGTGAACGTATGGGTTAATTAGAGACGAAATAACAAAAGAAATGGACACGGTTAATGCCAAGATCACCATCCAATCCGCAGTGATGCTACCTTGAGTATAAGCTATGCTTGCGACAATTAAACCGAATTCGCTAAAGTTGGTCAGCGCAACACTGCTTAGTAACGAGGTTCTTCCTCGAAATCCCAATGCGATAAGAATCAAGAAGAACAGCATGGCTTTTAATGGCAGTAGCAGTGTTAAGCCCAAAGCTATAAAGAAAGTTTCGAAGGTAGGTAAAGCGGTAAAGCCGATAGATAAAAAGAAGCCGATCAAAAACAAATCTTTAAAGGCCATCAGTGATTTGTTTAGTTCAGAAGATTTAACGTGACTGCTGATCAACATGCCTAATGCAAGTGAACCCAGCGCAGCTTTTAAGCCCAATAGCTCAAATAATGCGCCACCGCCTAGTGCTAACCCAAAGCCTGCCAATGGTAACAACTCGTTGTGACCACTATAAGTGACAAGTCTGCCAATAATCGGCTTTAACAGTGGTAGCAATAATACCGCTGCTGATAGGAAAGTAATTTTTGAGTCTGCTGTAAGTGTTAGGTAAACGACAGCGATAACGTCTTGTAATACCAAAACAGATAAACATATTTGTCCGTGTTTGGTTTTCAACTCACCTTTATCTTCCAGCATTTTTACTACACAAATTGTGCTGCTAAAAGACAATGCAAAAGCAATTAACATGATGGCATCACTATTTGCCTCTGCAAAGAAAGGCAGTAGTAAAGACTTAGCTAGTAATAAGATAACAAATGTTAAGCCACCAAATAGTATCATGTGGCCAGAGGTTGAGATGATGGTTTCTTTTTTAATTAGTTGTTTTACATCGAGTTTTAAGCCAATACAAAATAACAATAGTGAGATACCTAGTTCAGCTAATTTATCTAGCTGAGGAATAGGCTCTACGCCAAAAAAGTGCAGAGTAAAACCAGCTACCAGATAACCAACCAATGGTGGTAAACCTATTCGACTGACGGTCAAGCCAGCTACGAATGCCATTAAGATCCAAACAGTTTCCATATTGACGAAAAGCCTAAAAAGGTAAATTTTTTATAGCTTTATATTAATTGCTAGAAATCAATTTGTCTTTAATTCTAGATGATTAATTAGCGCCTAGTAGCTTTTAATAAAATGATACCAGTCTGAAATAGGCAAAGGTCTTGAAAGTAGATAACCTTGAATGAGTAAACTGGCTTGTTGCGACAAATAATCAAACTGATAATTGTGCTCTACGCCCTCAGCTACAATGTCTAAGCCTAATGAATTTGCCATGGTGATAATTGCATCAACTAAAGGTACTGAGGTTTCCTCATCGGTTACATCGTCGATAAAGCTTTTGTCTATTTTCAGTTCGTTGATTGGCAAACGTTTTAAATAACTCAAACTAGAGTAACCTGTACCGAAGTCATCGATAGAAAAACGTACCCCAAACTCAGACAGTCGGTTCATGCTGTTTATTACGGTTTCTATATCTTTGGCAAATACGCTTTCTGTGATTTCAAGGGTTAGTGAATTTGAAGGTATTTGATGTTTGTTTATACAGGAGATAACTACATCGACAAAGTCAGGTTGTAAAATTTCTCTCGCACTAACGTTAATCGCTATGTTGGTTTTGTGCCCTTGTTCTCTGGTTTGTGCGATAAGAGTACAAACTTGTTCTAATATCCAACGGCCAATCGGCACAATTAAGCCACTTTCTTCAGCTATGTGAATAAATCTATCTGGAGGTACAAAGCCTAAATGTTGCGAATTCCAGCGCAGTAAAGCTTCTGAGCATACTATGTTCTTATTGCAGTTAAACTGAGGTTGTAAGTAGATAGAAAACTCATTTTTGTCTATGGCTTTCGAAAGTTCTTGTTCTAACAAGTATTTATTCGTGTCTTCTTGCTCCGCGGCAGAGTCATAAACACTGATATGCACATTCGAGATTTTCTTAGCCTGAATAGTCGCAAATTCTAACTGATGTAAAACTTTTGCTTCTATGATGTTGTCAACCGGTCTTATCAAAATGCCTATATTTGCTGAAATCTGATGGTTAGATGTACCTAGTGTGATGTCTTGGCTTATTGCTTCGAGTAGCTCATGGGCTATTTGCTTGAACTCTCGTAATAAATATTCTCTGTCTTTGCCTATGGTATTGAGTTCAATAAGAAAATCAGTGCCTTCCGAGCGGTATAAGTTACAACTTTTAGGCAGAACCCATTCCATTCTGTCAACTAGTAGGGTTAACACTTGGTCACCAACGTCATGGCCATAGGCTTGATTAATCCGGTAAAAGCCACTCAAGTCAACTAACGCTAGAGCTACTAAATCTTTATCTAGTAAGGCATTCGATTTTCTTGATAGTTCTTTGTAGAAATTAGTCAGGTTAGGTAGGTTAGTGACAGGATCAAAATAGGCTAAATGATAAATCTCTTTTTGTGCTTCTATGCGCTCTGAAATATTGCGAATTAAACCTATGTATAAGCATTCTCCTTTATTGTTGAATTCAGTCAACGTCAGCTCCATAGGGAAGGTTTGCCCGTTTTTCTTTCTCGCAGGTAACTCCCTACCTTTTCCTATGATATTAGATGTTCCGTGTATTCTGTGACTATGCATATACTGATCGTGTCTAGATGCATAAGGTTCTGGCATTAATATTTCAACTTTTTCACCTACAAGCTCATCTCGGGTATAGCCAAAAATAGTCGTTATTGCTGAGTTGGTCGTTACAATTACACCTCTGTGGTTTACCACGACTAAAGCGTCGTTAATCGAGTCTAGAATACTCTTAGTGTATGCTGCTGTTTCTTCTTGTTTAGCTTGGGCAAGCTTTAGCTGAGCGGTCGTTTGCTCTAATTCTTGAATCGTTACATAGTTGCGAATAGATGTATTGAGAATACTAACAAGGCGGTAAGGATTAAGGTCTGGTTTTGGTAAGTAAGCATTGATTTCATGGGTTTTTGCGGCATCTCTTTCAGAGGTTAATCCCGCTTGTCCTGTTACCATCACAACCTGAGGTTGTGGATAAAGAGTCGACTCTCGGATCTCTGCCAACAATTCAAATCCAGCGTTATCCGTTTCCATGATCACATCTAAAAAGATAACACTGATATCCCCATCAAAGTTTTCTATTACTTCTAATGCGTCTGCTTTTGAATAGGCAGAAAGAATATTGAGTGAGCAACCTAATACACATTCATGGCGAAGCGATAATTTTATCGCAGCGTGAATGTCTGGCTCGTCATCAACGATCAGCACATTAAATAAATTGTTATCCGGCTTGCTTAAAGTCACTGTTAAAAATGCTTCTTATTAATGTAGCCGCTGATAATAATGGCTAGAATTAAAATGTAAAATGAGATGAGTTAGCAGTTGATTTGTATCAACAAAGGCTAATTTATTTGTTCTAACGCTACTCATCAGATTAGTTGTTGTTGAACAAGATTGTGTTTTTGTATAAGGAACAATTTTTTGCTTAGTGCATTGAATACGTATGTAGTTGTTTGGGTTATCTCTACTTGGGATATAGGGTAGAGTGTTTATAAAAATAAGTTCAACAGGACAATAATGAAACAACCTAAATTATCCTTTTGGCAAGTCTGGAACGTAAGCTTTGGCTTTTTAGGCGTTCAGTTTGGATTTGCTCTACAAAATGCAAATGTGAGCCGTATTCTTTCAGACCTTGGAGCGGATCTTCACTCGCTTTCGCTATTCTGGTTAGTTGCGCCAATAATGGGTTTGATTATTCAACCTATCGTCGGTTCAGCGTCTGACCGAACTTGGAATCGATTTGGCCGCAGAAACCCATACATTTTAGCAGGTGCTTGTGCGGCGGCCGTTGGTATGTTGTTAATGCCTAATGCTCCGTTATTTGTTGCTTTTATGGCGCCTATGATATTTGGTGCTATGATGCTGGCATTAATGGACGCATCATTTAACGTTGCTTTTCAGCCATTCCGTTCATTAGTTTCTGACATGGTTCCATCGGAACAAAGAAATTTAGGTTATTCAATTCAGTCTTTATTAATCAACATAGGTGCAGTTATCGGTTCAATACTGCCTTTCTTACTGACTAACGTTATTGGTTTAGACAATGTTGCTGAAAAAGGTCAGGTTGCACCTTCGGTTACTTGGGCGTTCTATATTGGCGCAACAGTATTGTTGGGTTCTGTACTTTGGACTGTGTTTAGAACAAAAGAGTATGCGCCAGATAAGTACTATGAATATAAAGGCTTAGATGCTGAAAAACTGAAAGCCGAACAAGCAGTTAAAAAACCTTTATCGCAAAAGTTAGCTGATTTTTGGCAGTTAATGAAAGATTCTCCGAAAACAATGAAGCAATTAGCCGTAGTGCAATTCTTCTCTTGGTTCTCGTTATTTATTATGTGGGTTTATACTACGCCTGCAATAACGCAGCACACTTGGGGAGTTGATAAAAAGTGGTTTGATCCAGATTACCTAGCTTCTGTTTCACAAGTACCTGAAGCGATTTCCGCAGCGAAAGGTGCAGCCGGTGACTGGGTAGGTATTATATTCGCAGCTTACTCATTGTTTGCTGTTATTTTCTCAATTTTCTTGACAAAAATTGCTGATAAATTTGGCCGTAAGCTGACTTATGGTTTGTCTTTAGCTATTGGTGGTTTCTCATACCTAAGCTTTGTTATGTTCCAAAGCGGTGAAGTAACACATCTTAATTTATTGATCACTGAAGTGACAGTTCCTTCAGGAGCAGTTGGACTCCTTATTCCTATGATAGGTGTAGGTATTGCTTGGGCAGCTATTTTAGCTATGCCATATGCAATTCTTGCTGGTTCTTTGCCAGCAGAGAAAACAGGCATCTATATGGGTATTTTCAACTTTACTATTGCCGCTCCACAAATTGTGTCTGGTTTATTAGCTGGTTGGATTTTAAGTAGTGTATTTGAAAATGAAGCTATCTATATTATTCAGTTAGCTGGTGTTTCTATGGTACTTGGTGCTATTGCGGTTTACTTTGTGAAAGACAATAAATAGAAAGTCCAAGAAACGGATAAAATAAAAAAGAGTGCGAATATGAGCACTCTTTTTTTTTTATTCTTTTTGCTTAGGTCCCGAAATGAATTCAGGATGGCCTAGCTAACGAGATTCTGAAATAAATTCAGAATGGCCTAGCTAACGAGATCCTGAAATAAATTCAGGATGGCCTAGCTAACGGCCACTCACAGCTTATGCTTTCGATGCAATCCAGTCGTTCACTAGGTTCTCAAGTACGTTAAGAGGCACTGGACCATTTTTAAGTACAACATCGTGGAACTCAGGTAAGTTGAATTTATCGCCTAGCTTGTTCTTAGCCATTTCGCGTAATTCAACAATCTTCAACATACCTATTTTATAAGCCGTTGCTTGCGAAGGCATAACCACGTGTCGTTCTACCATCTTAACCGCATCAGGCTTAGGATTAGGTGTGTTCTGAACGTAGTAATCAATACCTTCTTCACGAGTCCACTTCTTGGCATGAATACCAGTATCAACAACAAGGCGACAAGCTCTCCATAATTCCATCGCTAAACGACCGAAGTCTGAATATGGGTCTTCGTATAAACCAATTTCTTTTGGAATTAGCTCAGAGTATAGTCCCCAACCTTCGGTGTAAGCTGTGTAGCGACCAAACTTACGGAACATAGGAATGCCTTCTAGTTCCTGAGAAATAGCTATTTGCATATGGTGACCAGGAATACCTTCGTGGTAAGCAAGTGCTTCCATTTGGTAAGTTGGCATGTCACTCATACGGTATAAGTTCGCATAATAGATACCAGGGCGTGAGCCATCTGGAGCAGGTTGTTGATAGAAAGCTTTACCAGCAGATTTTTCACGGAATGGTTCAACCGCTTTAACTATCATGTCAGCTTTAGGCTTAACAATGAATAATTCATCTAAACGAGACTTCATGTTGTCGATTAGCGCTACGGCTTCGTCTAAGTATCTCTGCTTACCTTCTGCTGTTTCTGGGTAGTAAAACTGCTTGTCGTGACGCATAAATTCGAAGAAAGCTTGAAGGTCACCTTCAAAACCAACTTTTGCCATAATATTGCGCATTTCGCCATGGATTCGTGCAACTTCAGATAAACCTACTTGGTGAATTTCATCAGCGGTCATCTTAGTTGTTGTAGTGCCTTCAAGCGCATTGTTGAAGAAAGCCTCACCATCAGGGAATTTCCAAGCACCGTCTTTGTTATCTGCTTTAACTTCTATGGCTTTAAGAGTGTCAACTAAGCCTAGATAAGCAGGCTTAACAGAAGCGATTAGTGCTGCTTCTGCTTTGGCAACTAATTCTTCTTTTTGTGTTTTTTCAATTTCTAAAGCTTCAATTTTGCGTTTGAAATCAGCTAGAAGTGTGCTGTCACCTTCTCCTTCAAAAGGTGCTCCTTTGATGATGTTCATGCTATCTGAAATAACATAAGGGAATACAAACTTAGGAGGGGTTATCCCCATTTCTTCACGCTTGTTTAAACCTTTTTCAAGTTCGGCAAATAATTCATCAACGCCGTTTAAACGGCTGATATAAGCTTCTGCATCTGAAACGTCAGTGATGCTGTGTTGATTAATTAGTAGAGAAGGTACCATAGAGTGTAAGCCAAACATTTGGTTTACAGGGTAGTTGTGGTAGCGCCATTTATAGTCTTCTATCTCATCTTTTAATTGTTGCTCAAGCAATTGGTAACTTAGCTTAGTTTGCTGATCTAACTTGTTGACGTCGATAGATTTAAGCTTTTCTAAATTTGCTTTAGTAATTTCTAAGTCTTCTGCCTCACGAGCTTCTGAAATGTCATCCCACTTACCGTAATCTTTTTTTATCGCCATGTAAGTTTGATAAATAGGAGAGCGCATAACGTCATCCATAAACATCTCATCAAACAACTTATTTGCTTTTTCTGACTCTGTCTTAATTTGTTCTGCAGTCGCAGCTGGCGCCGACTCGGTAACTTCTGCTGTAGGTGTTGGTGCTTGGCCACAGGCTGTAATGCCTAATGTTAAAGCAACCAGCAGTGCGGTTGATTTCAGTTTCATTGTGTTCCCCAAAAGTAGTTGTTATTATCTCGAGCTTCTTTTTATCAGATTATTGTTCCGTTCACAAAAGGAATAGTCTCAGGGTAGTTAAATGGCAGGCTTTGAACGTTTAGTAGATATTAACCCAGAAGCCAAAGTTGGCATTATTTGCCACAAGGGAACTTGGGGATTAAAAGTAAAAGAAGCTTGCGCTCGCTCAGGGTTGAACAACGTAACTCAAATCTATACTGAGTTGGGCAAATTGGAAGAAACGCTGAACTTCGACTTGTTGTTTATTGCTGAAGATTATTACAGTGATATCACAGGTGGAGAGCTTTTAGACAGCTTGTTAAGTAATAAGAAGTTAAAAGCGACAACTGCTACCATAATGGTTGGTAACTTAGGCGAAACCGTTGTACATAACTATGACTCGGCGATAATTTTATTAGATTTTCTACCTGAAGTTTTTAGCCAAGCTTTATTCCAAGCAACTATTGAACGTATGCTCGGCTCGCAAAAAGCATTTATTAGCGTAATGTCATTTGTCGCTGCAGGACGGTTATCTTTTGCCTACAAAGCACTTCTTAATCTAGATAAAGCAAAAATTCCCAAGCCGTTGATTGTTGAGTACTGTAAGTTGCAGGTTAATCTCGCTTTTGAGTTGGGGAAGTATAAGCAGGTGCTTGCTATATGCGATAAGCCAATGCTAAAAGAATACGATTGGACTGTTTGGCCAAGATTTAAAGCAAACTATGAGCTTGGCAATTGGCAATATTGCCAAGAGTCGATGCAAAAACGTGAGTTCTTAACTTTACCAGCTGGGCCAATGAAGTTGTTTTGGCAGTTAAGGATCTTGATTGAACATGATCATTACACTCAAGCTATTGAGTTGTTAGAAAGTTATCCTAAGCAAGATATGTCTTTAAGTATGATCCGATTGTCATTTGCTTTGATGTCTGTATCAGGTAATTGGCAAGATGCTGAAGACTTTATTTCTCGAAAAATCAGACTTTCCCACAGTTCTCCTTTAATGCAAGCAACGCTGATCAACTCACAGTGCACGATTTTCTTGTACGAATATTATGCTGCGAGTTCAAACGATAGAAGAGTGCACGCCATGGAGAGGCTAAGAGAGCATTTAAAGCAATTTAGCTTGCATAAAATGGCATTTAAGTTTAAGCGCAGCATCGAAGTATTCCTGATTTATCTGCAAATAGCAGAATTAAGTCAAAATTCAGACGTAAATAAAGCGCAAGAGCTAGTAAAGAAGCTAGCTGAAGTAGAAAAGCATGTTTCAGCGCCTGTGTTGTTATGTCGAGTTGCTTATGCATGGCATTTACTAGGTGAACCTCAACGTTGTTTCGAAACTTTGTTGAAAGCAGACTGTGCTTTCGGCTATACGCCATTTGGTTGTGAGCGTTTGCTGCTGGCGATGATGTTTAAACAGATTTTATTTAATATTTACCAAGGTCCAGAACGAGCTACTGTGTTTAGAAAACTAGGTGAGTTTCATCAAAAAGAACAAAGGTACAAACTTGCTTGTAAAGCTTATAGCCGAGCGTTGGCTCAAAAGGGATCAGATCAAAAAACACTAGATGCTTTGGCAGAGTCTATGTCGAGTGCAGGAATTGATGTTTTTGCGGGTTATCAGTTGTCTAAGTTATCGGGTGAACCTGCATAATAGGTTCACCGACAATGGTCATTTAGCTATTCGCTAGTTTTAAAATAATTTACTTCTACAAAAATAAGTCGACTAGGTTATTGTAAAAAGCGGTGCCTTTACTTGTAGTTTGGTAGCCAGAATTATCCGTTTTTCTTAATAACTCTAAATTAATCGCTTTATCTATTTGTGATTGAACGACAGAGCTAGCCAAGCCTGTAGCTTGCTCGAAATGCGTTAAGCTGAAACTTTCCTTTAATCTTAGTCGGTTCATGAAATACTCAAAAGGGAGATCTTCTTCCTCTACAAACCAGTGTTTATAAAGATATGGTTTGGTTAAGTCCATGTAGCCTTTAGGGTGTTTCACTTTTTCCGTGCGAATAATTTTGTTTTCATTAGCCAGTGTTATTTTACCATGAGCACCACAGCCTATACCTATGTAGTCACCAAAGCGCCAGTAATTTAAATTGTGCAAGCATTGTTGTTCGGGTTTACTATAAGCCGAAATTTCATATTGTTGATATCCTGCTTGAGTCAACAATTCGTGGCCTTGTTGCTGTATCTGCCATAGTGTTTCATCTTGCGGTAACTTTGGCGGTTTTGAGTGAAATTGGGTGTTCGGCTCAATAGTAAGTTGATACCAAGACAAATGTGTAGGTGTTAGCTCTATGGCTTTAGTTAAATCTGCTAAGGCTTGTTCTGCCGTTTGGTTTGGCAAACCATGCATTAAATCAATATTGAATCTATTGACGGAATTAGCTGCGTATTTTGCCGCTTGCTCTGCTTCTTGTGGATCGTGTATGCGGCCTAATACTTGAAGCTTTTCTGGTTCAAAGCTTTGAATACCAATAGATATTCGGTTTACGCCACCTTGTGCAAAGCCAGAAAACTTATTGTATTCCAGTGTCCCTGGGTTAGCCTCTAACGTAACTTCGATATCATCAGTAAAATCTACATGTTGCTGAAGTTCAGCAAGCAGTCTGGATATTGCTTGTTCTGACAGCAAACTAGGAGTTCCGCCGCCAATAAAGATGCTGGTGATCTTTCGCCCTTGAACATACGCTAAGTCTTGTTTGAAGTCATCGATGAGATGACTTACATACTCTTGTTCTGGAATTGTGCCTTTTTGCCCGTGAGAGTTAAAGTCGCAATACGGGCACTTTTGTACGCACCAAGGAATATGTATGTATAAAGATAACGGAGGAAGTTGCATTAAACGCCTGCGTTTTCAATTTGTGCTAACAGCTGTTTTAATGCTTGGCCTCTATGACTAAGTTGATGCTTTTGTTCAGGCGAAAGTTGTGCCGATGTGCAGCCTTTTTCCGTTACGAAAAACACAGGGTCGTAGCCAAAACCATTGTCACCACTTAGTTCAGTAGTAATTTCACCTTCCCAAAAACCTTGGCAGATGATTGGAGTTGGATCATCGGCGTGACGCATAAACACCAAAACACAAACGAAGCGAGCTTGGCGTTGACCTTCAGGCACATCTTTTAATGCTTCTAATAATTTATCAATATTGGTTCCATCAGTAGCATCAGGGCCAGCGAACCTAGCAGAATATATTCCTGGAGCTCCTTTTAATGCAGCGACTTCCAAACCTGAGTCGTCGGCAATACATGGTAAGCCTGTTACTTTGGCAGCATGTCTTGCTTTAATAATGGCATTTTCAATAAAAGTGGTGCCAGTCTCTGGTACTTCTTCTACTTCAAAATTGCTTTGTGGCACAACGTTTAAGCCAAACGGAGCCAGCATTTCTTTTAATTCTTTTACTTTGCCTTTGTTGCCGGATGCTAACAAAATATCTTTCATGGGAGTGTGGTGATTGATAAAAGGTGGAGAGAGTATATAGAAGTTTTAAGTTATAAGCTTTAAGCCGTAAGAAAAATAGTTGGAGAGTCTCAGGTACAAAAAAAGAGCGCTAATATTAGCACTCTTTTTATTGTTTTGCTTACAGCTTAGGTCCTGACATAAATTCAGGATGGCCTACTTAACGAGATCCTGAAATGAATTCAGGATGACCTACTTAACGGTCACTGACAGCTTTAGGTCTTACGCAAAGTTTTGGTTTGCGAAGTCCCAGTTTACTAATGCCCAGAAACCACCTAAGTACTCAGGACGAACGTTACGGTAGTCGATGTAGTAAGCGTGTTCCCAAAGGTCAACAGTGATTAACGGAGTTACACCTTCTTCAGTGATAGGAGTGCCAGCGTTTGAAGTGTTAACGATATCTAAAGAACCGTCAGCTAATTTAACTAACCAAGTCCAGCTTGAACCGAAGTTGTTAACAGCTTTGTCATTGAAAGCTGCTTGGAACTCTTCGAAAGAACCCCATTTTGCATTGATAGCATCAGCTACTGCACCAGTAGGAGCGCCGCCGCCGTTAGGACTTAAAGAATTCCAGTAGAAAGTGTGGTTCCAGATTTGAGCTGCGTTATTGAATACACCGCCTTCTGAAGTCTTAACGATTTCTTCTAAAGTTTTACCTTCAAACTCAGTACCACCGATTAAACCGTTTAGCTTAACAACGTAAGTGTTGTGGTGCTTACCGTGGTGGAAATCTAATGTTTCTGCAGAGATATGTGGTTCTAATGCATCTTTTGCATAAGGTAATGCTGGTAATTCAAATGCCATGATAGTTGTCTCCGTTGGCTTTATAATTAAGAGCTGGTAAGATTATAAAACTTGACTGTTTTACTCAAGTATTATTTCCTACTCGGTATAGAATATAACTCTTTATAGGGTAAGAATTTTATCTTTCAAGTGGTAGTGCAAACTAATTCCTGTTTAGGGCGAAACACTACCTCTGTTTAGATATTTTAGAACAATTCATTAAATATCGCGGTAGGGGATATTGATTTATTGCCTTCAGGCCATATAAAGTGTGCGTCTTTCCAATTTAGTTCATTGAGGTTGTTATGGAAACCATTGAAAAAATCAAAAAGCAGATTGCTGAAAACCCAATTCTTATTTACATGAAGGGTAGTCCTAAATTACCTTCGTGTGGTTTCTCATCACAAGCTTCTCAAGCATTAATGCAATGTGGCGAACCATTCGCTTACGTTGATATTTTACAAAACCCAGACATTCGTGCTGAGTTACCAGCTTACGCTGAATGGCCAACATTCCCGCAATTATGGGTTGAAGGCGAATTAGTAGGTGGTTGTGACATTATTTTAGAAATGTTCCAAAAAGGTGAGTTACAACCGTTAATCGCTGAAACAGCAGCTAAGTTCAAAGAAGCAGACGCTGAATAGTTACAGTAAAAGAAAATAATAAAAGCCGAGCATAAGCTCGGCTTTTTTATTGTCAGTTTAGAGAGTAATACTCAATCAAGAAAAGTACTCTTTTTTATCTTGGAATGCTTTTCTAAAGTATTCAATTAGTAGTTTAAGCTTTACATCTGGTTGTCGAGTTCGTGGATAAACCGCGTAGATACCCAAATCTTTGGCTGCTAAATCATCTAACAGTGATGATAGTTTTCCTGCTACTAAATCTTCGTGAATTAATGCTCTTGGTAAATAAGCAATACCAAAATGAGAAAGTACTGCTTGCCTCAGCGAGTTTAAATTATTGGATTTAAAGCGGCCATTGACCTGTACTGTGTATTCACGTTTATCTTGTTTAAACGCCCATTGGTCAGAGCCGCTACCTTCGTATCTATATATCAAACAATTATGGCCAGCTAAATCTTCAGGAGTCGTAGGGGTTCCATGCTGTTTCAAGTACGTTGGGCTAGCACAAATTATCCAGTCTGAATCTATCAATCTTCTCGCAATCAAAGAGGAGTCTTCTAAGCGAGCTGTTCTTATCGCTAAGTCATAGCCTTGCTCTATGATATCGACAAACTTGTTATCAATGGTTAGTTCGACATTTACGTTGGGGTGGTCATGACAAAACTCAGCGAGAGCTTGGCTTAAAACCAGCCGTGCGGAGACAACGGGCATAGTGAGCTTGATTGTGCCTCGAATATCTTCTGAATATCCAGTAACTATGTCTTCAGCTTCCTGAAAAGCTAACTTGGCTAGTCTGGCTTTGCCATAAAAGGTTCGACCTGCGTCGGTTAGGCTTAATTTTCTAGTTGTTCTGTATAGTAGTTGAGCATTCAAACTTTGCTCTAATCTGGCAATCCGTTTACTCACAACTGAGTTTGTTAAGCTCAGTTGTTCCGCGACTTTGCTGAAAGAGCCAGACTCTACCACCATCACAAACAATACCATGTCATCTGCTTTGGCGATCATACTTGTAAATCTATTATGTCAAAAAAAGAAAAAAACAATATCATTTATGACAATATATTAATAGTTCAAAAGTCGGTAGATTCCCCAACCGGCTGTAAAATTGGCTCAAAGAAGCGAAATCGCAGCCTTCCGGTGTTTGTTAAAGTGGTTAACTGCATCTAATTGGTAAATAACAATATCAACGAGGTCAAAATGAATGAATGGTTATATGGTTTATTGGCATTAATGCCGATTGCCGTTTCAGCAATTTTATTATTAGGTTTGCAATGGCCTGCAAAGCGAGCCATGCCAGTAACTCTGTTAGTAACTGTGTTACTGGCATTGTTCGTTTGGGACATGTCAGCAATGCGTGTCTCTGCGTCAATCCTACAAGGACTAATGGTAACAGTTGCGGTGTTATGGATTATTTTCGGCGCTATCTTCTTACTAAATACACTAAAGCAAACTGGCGCAATACAGGTTATTCGCCAAGGGTTCACGAATGTATCTCCAGATCGTCGTGTTCAAGCCATTATCATAGCTTGGTGCTTTGGTACCTTCATTGAAGGAGCTTCTGGATTTGGTACCCCTGCTGCTATTGCAGCCCCGTTGCTGGTTGCTATTGGCTTTCCTGCAGTTGCCGCAGTTGTTATGGGAATGATGATTCAAAGTACACCAGTGTCTTTTGGGGCTATTGGTACGCCAATTATTATTGGTGTTAACAATGGATTAGATACCACAGCTATTGGTGAGCGCTTAGTTGCACAAGGTAGTTCGTGGGATTATTTCTTGCAGTTAATCACCAATGAAGTTGCCATTGTTCACGGCATTGTAGGTACCTTGATGCCAGTATTGATGATCATGATGCTAACGCGATTTTTTGGTCAGAATAAAAGCTGGAGAGAAGGGCTTTCTATTTTGCCTTTCGCTATTTTCGCTGGGTTAGCATTTACCATTCCTTATGCACTAACAGGTGTTTTCTTAGGTCCTGAATTTCCATCACTGTTAGGTGGCATGGTAAGTATGGTTATTGTGGTGAGCGCAGCGAAAAAAGGACTATTTATCCCTAAAAAGACTTGGGACTTTGCTCCAAGCGAAACTTGGCCAAAAGCTTGGTTTGGTACATTGCAAGTGGAGCAAGAAAAAGTGACACCTAAGATCTCTATGGCCTCAGCTTGGGCACCTTATGTATTAGTTTCGATATTATTGGTGTGCTCTCGTGTATTTACAGAATTCAAAGGCATGTTAACGAGTGTAGGCTTTTCTTGGAGTGCTATTTTAGGAGAGCAAGGCGTTAATGCTGGACTGAGCCCGCTTTATTTACCAGGTGGTTTGTTGGCAATTTCTGCTATTTTTGCAGCGGTATTGCATACCAAAGGCGAGGGAACTGGAAAAGCCTTATCTGCTGCGAGCAAAGAGTCTATTAAGACAGTTATTTCCGCAGGCTTCGTTCTAATGTTCACTATTCCTATGGTGCGTGTATTTATCAACTCAGGGGTAAACTTGTCAGATATTCCAAGTATGCCTGTTGCTTGCGCGGAACTTATTGCTGGAGCGTTTGGCGCTGCTTATCCTTTGGTTAGTCCATTAATTGGTGCACTTGGCGCTTTCATTGCAGGTTCTAATACAGTTTCTAATATGATGTTCAGCCAGTTCCAATTTGAAGCTGCACAAACTTTAGGTATTTCATCTGCATTCATCGTAGCGGGACAAGCGGTTGGTGCCGCAGCGGGTAACATGATTGCGATTCACAATGTTGTAGCAGCGTCTGCGACAGTTGGCTTGTTAGGTCAAGAAGGCGCTACGCTTCGTAAAACTATTATTCCAACGTTCTACTATGTGGCAGCTTCAGGTATTCTGCTGTTACTTGGTGTTCATGTATTCGGCATCACAGACCCATTACTTTAAAACGATAACGTCCTGAATTGCTTGCTCGGAGAAGTAAATGAATAAAGCACAAATCATTGCAAACTTAGTTGCGGCACTGAGCCAAGACAAAGTTGTCACTCAAGATAGTAAAACCGAACACTATCGCAGTGGCTGGCGTTCAGGACAAGGGAGCGCTTTAGCAGTATTGTTTCCAGAAACGTTGTTGGAGTACTGGCAAGCTTTACAAGTTTGTGTTGAAGCTAACTGCATCATCATTATGCAAGCAGCGAACACTGGCTTAACAGAAGGCTCAACGCCTAGTGGCAATGATTATGACAGAGAAGTGGTGATCATTAATACATTGGCAATGAACAAGTTGTATCTATTAGGAGATGGAGAGCAAGTAATAGGTTTTCCTGGCACGACTTTGCATAAACTAGAGAATGAGCTGAAGCAAATCAATCGAGCGCCTCACTCAGTCATAGGTTCTTCTGGATTAGGTGCTTCTATGGTTGGAGGAATTGCAAACAACTCTGGTGGCGCTCTGGTTAAAAGAGGTCCTGCTTATACTGAGCTGTCACTTTTTGCCAGAGTTGATGAACAAGGTAAGTTAATTTTAGTTAATCACTTAGGTCTAGAATTAGGTGATACTCCTCAAGAGATACTAAGCAATCTACAACAAGGCGATTTCGATAAAACGCAATTAGCAACAGATAAACAAGCAAGTTCCTCGGAAGATTACATTAAAAAAATCCGTCAGGTTGATGCTGATACCCCAAGTCGATTTAATGCTGATACAAGCAGACTTTATGAGTCTAGTGGCTGTGCAGGAAAGATAGCAGTATTTGCAGTTAGGGTTGATACTTTTCCTGTAGCGCAGAAGGAACAAACCTTTTATTTGGGAACAAACGATCAAGCGACCTTAACGGATATACGACGCCATATTCTAAGTAAATTTACTAACCTGCCCGAAGTTGGTGAATATTTGCATAGAGACATGTTTGATATTGCCGATAAGTACGGTAAAGATACATTTTTGAGTATTCAACATTTAGGTACAGACAAACTGCCTAAGCTATTCGCTTTGAAAGGTAGAATTGATGCTGCAGTGAAGAAGTTACCGCTAATCCCCAATAATATTACCGACAGAGTAATGCAATTGGCGGGTAAATTGTTTCCCCAGCACTTACCTGAGAGGATGCTGCAGTATCGAGAAAAATATGAGCATCATTTAATTTTAAAAATGAGTGATCAAGGCATCGCTGAAGCGCAAAAGTTTTTGTCTGAATATTTTGGTGATAATCCAAATGCCGGAGCATATTTTGAATGCAATGCAGAAGAAACTACAAAAGCTTATTTGCACAGATTTGCAGCAGCAGGTGCAGCAATAAGGTATCAAACTTTATATAGCAAAAAGCTTGGAGATATTCTTGCTTTAGACATTGCACTTAGAAGAAATGATGAATTTTGGGTCGAAGAATTACCAGAACATATCGCTGAGCACATAGATAAATCATTGTATTACGGACATTTCTTTTGCCACGTATTTCATCAAGACTATGTATTGAAAGCTGGCACTGATGCAAAGAAAGTAAAAGCCGATATGTTGGCTTTACTTGATTCCAGAGGTGCGAAATATCCCGCGGAGCATAATGTTGGGCATTTATATAGTGCAGAAGAAGGACTTAAAAAGTTCTATCAACAACTGGATCCAACTAATACTTTTAACCCAGGAGTTGGGAAAATGGATAAACACAAACGCAATTGTAGCTGCACAGGTGGGTTGCTATAAAATTGTAAATAAAGAGTCCAAATCGGGCTCTTTTTTTGCTTAAAAAAGAAAATGATATAATGTATCATTTTGTTTGTTCAAGATAGATCGAACAAGCACATTCAGATATACTCACAGTCCTTCAAAAGACAAGGCTAGTTGAGTCTTACACCTAAATAAATTGTACTGAGAAGTTAACATGGCACAAATGCAATCACTTATAGAATCCTTAACCGAAATAGTAGGTAAAAGTTATACCCTAACGGATGAATCCAAAAAGCAGCCGTATACAAAAGGTTTTCGTTTTGGTTCTGGTGAAGCCCTAGCGGTTGTTCGTCCAGCCAGTTTAGTGCAGATTTGGCAGGTGTTAAAAGAGTGTGTAGCAGCTGATGTTGCAGTGATCATGCAAGCTGCAAATACAGGCTTAACCGGCGGTTCTACACCGGATGGTAAAGATTACGATAGGCCTATTGTTATCATTAGCACAATGCGTATTGATGACATACAACTTATTGATAACGCTAAGCAAATTATTGGTTTGGCGGGAAGCACTTTGTTTGGTTTAGAAGATGTTTTAAGACCTTATGGTAGGGAACCACACTCTGTTATTGGTTCTTCATGCATTGGTGCTTCTATTGTTGGTGGTATTTGTAATAACTCAGGTGGGGCTTTGGTACAAAGAGGCCCTGCTTATACTGAGTTGTCTTTATATGCGCAGATTGATGAAGATGGTCAACTTACTTTGGTTAATAATTTGGGTATTGACTTAGGTGATACTCCTGAGCAGATCCTTAACAATCTACAGCAAAAAAATTATACAACAACAGATGTTAACTTCCCAGAGAAAAGAGCGTCGGATAATGAATATCACGAGCGTGTTAGAGATATAGACGCCGATACTCCATCTCGTTTTAACAATGACGGTAGACGTTTATATGAAGCATCGGGTTGTGCAGGTAAGTTAGCTGTGTTTGCAGTTCGCCTTGATACTTTTGCTATTCCAGAAAAGCAACAAGTGTTCTATCTAGGTACGAATGATCCAGAAGTGTTAGGCCAAATTCGTCGCGATATCTTATCTAAATTTAAGTCTTTACCTGTATCTGGTGAATACTTACACCGTGACTGTTATGACGCTTCTAAGAAGTATGGTAAAGATACTTTTGTCGTTATCGACAAATTAGGTGCCAAGTTCATTCCAAAACTGTTCTCGATGAAACGAACGGTTGACCGCTTTGCTGACAAGTTAAGCTTTTTACCGGCCAAATTCTCAGATCGCATGATGCAATACATGAGTTACTTATGGCCAAATCACTTACCTAAGAGAATGGAAGCATTCAGAGATAAATACGAGCATCATTGGATCTTAGAAATGAGTAACGAAGGTGTTGATGAGGCGAGAGAATATTTAACTGAGTTTTTCAAAAACAACGAAGGCAATTACTTTGAATGTACCAAGGATGAAGGTGATAAAGCGATATTACATCGTTTTGTAGCTGGTGGTGCAATTGGACGTTTACATGCAATGAGAGCAAAAGAACTTGGCTCAGTAATGACAATTGATGTGGCATTCCCACGTAATGAAAAAGACTGGTTTGAACGTTTGCCAAAAGAGATTGATGACTTAATCGCGGTTAAATTGTATTACGGTCATTTGTTCTGTCACGTTATGCATCAAAACTATATTTTGAAAAAAGGTGTAGATGCCAAAGAGCTCAAGAATAAAATCTTAGCAACCTTTGATGAGCGCGGAGCTGAATATCCAGCAGAGCATAACGTTGGTCACGAATACTTTGCAAAGGATGAGCTAAAGGCGTTCTATAAAAAGCTAGACCCAACCAACTCGTTTAACCCAGGAATTGGTAAAACAAGTAAATGTAAGCACTGGCACTAAATTTCTGAGCCGAATGTTAGCAACAGACGTTCGGCTTTTTTTATCAGTAAAGTAAATCCTGAAAACAACACTTGCTTATAAATTGTGCATGCTTTTTAATGCTTCTGTAAAAATTGTTAATTAAATAAGGATGTTACTTTATGAAGCTGAAGAAAGGATTGTTGTTTTTTCTGTTTTTACCCTTTTCTCTATTATTCTCTTTTTCTGCCTTTGCTGTTGAATCCCCACATATTTTGGAAATTAGAAGTTCCATAGGCGGTGTTGATAGTTCCAACGAAGAAGGCGCGACAACAGAAGAGTTAAACGACATATCATCAGGTCATTTAAACTACGCTTATCATTATAAAATTCATGAAAACTTCTTTTTGGGCATAGAAAAATCATCAGGCGACACCGATTTTTTTATTGGTGTTAGCGATCTTTTTACTGATTCAAAACTTGATTATGACGTTATCAACCTTGTTGCAACAGGAAGGGTTTTTGTCAGTCAGCGCAATCAGCTATATGCAAAAATGATGTCTTCACATTATGACTTTGAAGTGATGGACGATGGCGAAGTTGTAGGTTCAGATGATGGCTCTGACTTTTCGTATGGGGTTGGTTGGCGATATACCTGGGACTTTGGCTTAGGAACTTCTTTTGGCTTCGACTCTATGTCACTAGGCAGTGATATTCGAATCAATAGTATGTCCTTGGGATTACACTACGAGTTCTAGCCTCTGAAACAATATAAAAGTTGCCAAAATAACGCTAGATAAGCGATACATAGGCTGGTTATCCGTCGTATTGCTAAGTATGATTGCGACTTTTCTTAGCTGCACTTGTCAGCTTTTTGTTATTGGTAAAGGCGCAATATGTATCGATTTATAATCTTCTCATTACTTCTATTCACAAGCTTTGCGAATGCTTGTGATCTTGGTGATATCAATTTTAATAATAAATTTTCAGGGGCAAGTTCAGACGAAATGTTGCACTCGTGTGAGATAGATGAAGCAGGTCTTAACGCAAAGATAGTGCTTAAACCTGAGGATAAACCTATCAATGATAGCGCTTGGTATGCCTTCAAGTTGAGTAGTGACTCGGTTAAACAATTGAATATTGCATTGGAAGTAAAAGACGGCTCAAATCGTTACCCACCTAAAGTGAGCTTTGATGGCAAACATTGGCAATTTTTAGAACATACGTTTACAGATAACCAATTGCAGTTTTCAGTTCAACTTTCATCTACACCAATCTATGTAGCCGCTCAGGAAATGATCACCAACCAAGATTATGATGACTGGGGAAACAAAGTAGCTAACAAAACATTCGTAGAAAAATACACAGTTACCAGCTCTGTTTTAAACAAGCCTATTTATGCATTAGACGCAGTGCAAAACAAAGATGCTAAAAAGTGGCTAGTTGTCTTAGGTCGCATGCATCCGCCAGAGCTTACAGGTGCAATGGCTTTTTTCCCTTTTGCTGAGACGTTACTGAACAACTCTAAACTAGCGAAACAGTTTCGCGATAAATTTAATATTTTTATCGTGCCAAATATTAATCCTGATGGTGTCGATGCAGGCCATTGGCGTCACAATGTTAATGGTATTGATCTAAACAGAGACTGGATTAACTTTAGCCAGCCAGAAGTGAAAGGAGTACATAAACGTATTCAACAATTAGTGACTAGTGGTGGAGAAATGGCGATGGCTGTTGATTTTCATTCCACTAACAGAGACGTGTTTTATGTTATGCCAACAGACTATGACATTGCTCATCCTATGATGGTAGAAGAGTGGATGAAACAGTTAGATAAATCGCTAGATGTTGACTTCACGGTTACACCTGAGCCTGGTACAAGTCCGGGACGAGGCGTTTTCAAACAGTATTTTGCAGATGAATACAAAGTTCATGCGATTACTTATGAAATGGGCGACAATACTAACAGACAAGTCATTGATACAGTTGCTAAAAAGGCAGCTGAAACATTAATGGCAACCATGTTAGAAACCTATTAACTTAAGTTTGTTAGCCTTAGTTTATACTCGTTTAAACTAAGGCTTTTCTAATTCATCTTTTCAGCGAGATAGTCGATTAATAACCGGACTTTAGGCGAAAGGTTTCGATTTTCTGGATACAATGCCCAGATACCTTCTTTGTCATTTCTGTATTTACCTAACACTTCAATTAGCTCGCCAGCAGCTAGCGCGTTTGCTACGTAATAATCGGGTAATTGAACCAAGCCTACACCACGGATTGCTGCGTCATAAAGCGCATAACCACTATTACATTTTAATCGACCTGAAATTGATATTGTTCTATCTCTGCCATTTTCTTTGAATCGCCAATATTGCAGTGAACCAACTAAACACTGATGATGCTTTAGCTCTGACAAAGTGTGAGGTTCGCCAAACGCTTCAAGGTATTTGGGACTAGCACAAACATACATTTGTCTATTTGCTAAGCGCCTAGCAATTAAGTTTGAGTTTTCAAGACGACCTAAACGAATTGCAATATCGACACCTGCTTCAATAAGATCAAGTTTTTGGTTAGTGAGATTCAGTTCTAAGTCAACTTGAGGGTATAACTCAATAAATTGATTCAGAAGAGGAGCCAAATGTCTTTCACCGTAAGTTGCAGGAGCTGTTATCTTAATTAAGCCTTTAGGTGAAGACTGCATTTGTGTCACAGCTAATTCGGCGTGTTCTAACCCTTCAACTAAATGTCTACATTGCTCAAAATACACTTGGCCAGCTTCAGTTAAGGAAACTTTTCGGGTTGTCCTATTCAACAACTTTATAGCCAATCTTTCTTCAAGTGCAGAAACTCGTCGACTAACTTGCGCTACCGAAGTATTGAGCCTTTTGGCTGCGTCAGTAAAGCTGAAAGTTTCGGCGACGGCAACAAATTCTGAAACGCCTTCCCAGTTAGCCATTTTTTCTCTCAATTAATAATCAAATTAGATAGGTTTTATTATTACATATTTGTATTAATGAATTGCAATAATGTTGGATTATCAATTTTTTGCAACAAGCTATACTTGCTGAGTAATTTATTATTAGTGAAAGTAATAGGAAGAAATATGGCCTTAGAGATTAAGCCTGGACAAGAATTTATCAAATCAAAAGCAGCGGTTGCTTGGGCTGCTGGTGAACCGTTAAAAATGGAAGAAGTTGATGTGCAACTGCCGAAAAAAGGCGAAGTATTAGTACGTATTGTTGCTACTGGTGTGTGTCATACAGATGCTTTCACTCTATCAGGTGAAGATCCAGAAGGCATTTTCCCGTCGATTTTGGGCCATGAAGGTGGCGGTATTGTTGAAATGGTTGGTGAAGGTGTAACTAGTGTAGAGGTGGGCGATCACGTTATCCCTTTATACACTGCAGAATGTAGAGAGTGCAAGTTCTGTAAGTCGGGTAAAACAAACCTATGCCAAGCTGTGAGGGAAACTCAAGGTAAAGGACTAATGCCAGATGGTACAACTCGTTTTTACAAAGACGGCGAACCGATTTACCACTACATGGGATGTTCAACTTTCTCTGAATATACCGTGTTACCCGAGATTTCTTTAGCGAAAGTAAATAAAGAAGCTCCGTTAGAAGAAGTGTGCTTGTTAGGTTGTGGTGTAACAACGGGCATGGGGGCTGTGTTAAATACAGCTAAAGTAGAGAAGGGCGATACTGTTGCTATTTTCGGCTTAGGTGGCATTGGTTTATCTGCAATCATTGGCGCTCGAATGGCTGGCGCGAGCAGAATTATTGGTATTGATATTAACGAAAGTAAGTTTGATTTAGCTAAACAACTAGGGGCTACAGATGTAATTAACCCACAGTCGTTTGATAAGCCAATTCAAGAAGTAATTGTTGAAATGACCGATGGCGGTGTGGACTATTCGTTTGAATGTATTGGTAATGTAAATGTGATGCGTCAAGCATTAGAGTGCTGTCACAAGGGGTGGGGTGAATCTGTAATAATTGGTGTTGCAGGTGCTGGGCAAGAAATTTCGACTCGTCCATTCCAACTTGTAACTGGCAGAGTATGGCGTGGAACAGCATTTGGCGGTGTTAAAGGGCGTACAGAATTACCTGAAATTGTTGATAGATACATGGCTGGAGAATTTGGCTTGCAAGAGTTTATTACTCACACTATGGGCTTAGAACAAGTTAATGAGGCATTTGATTTAATGCATGAAGGTAAGAGTATTCGCTCTGTTATTCATATGGATAAGTAGTGGAGCACCAAGATGATTGAGAATCTTAGCCAAAACAAAGTATGTGGTGGCTGGCATAAACAATATACCCATAGCTCATCAAGTTTAAATTGTGATATGCGCTTTGCTATTTTTTTGCCGCCAGATGCGAGTGTTGATAGCCCTGTACCAGTCTTGTACTGGCTATCAGGATTAACTTGTACAGATGAAAACTTTATGCAAAAAGCGGGAGCTTTTAAAGCTGCTGTTGAAGCTGGCATTGCTATTGTCGCACCGGACACAAGTCCAAGAGGTGAAAATGTAGCAGATGATGAAGGTTACGACTTAGGTCAGGGTGCTGGTTTTTATTTGAATGCGACTGAAGCTCCTTGGTCGAATCATTACAGAATGTATGATTATGTTACTCAAGAGCTGCCTAAGCTGATAGAAGCCAACTTTCCCGTTTCTAATATCAAGAGTATTTCAGGTCATAGTATGGGAGGGCACGGGGCATTGACGGTTGGCCTGAAAAATCAACAAGGTTACAAGTCGATTTCAGCCTTTAGCCCAATCGTAAATCCGGTTAACTGTCCTTGGGGACAAAAAGCATTTACGACCTATTTAGGTAAAGATAAAGAAAGCTGGAAACAGTACGATGCTTGTGAGTTGATAAAAACAAGTAAAGCGGAATTACCTATATTAATTGACCAAGGTGACGCGGATCAGTTTTTAGTTGAACAACTAAAGCCAGAGTTGTTTCAGGCTGCAGCTGATGCTAGTGGTTCAAGCATTAATTTGCGAATGCAATTAGGTTACGATCATAGCTACTATTTTATCGCTAGCTTTATTGAAGAACACATTAGGTTTCACGCGAAATATTTGCAAAGTTAACCTAGCTTGTTGTTTAAAGGTAACCATGTATCTGGTTACCTTTTAACTTTCTATTACAGAAAAACTATTCGCCAATCTTACTACTGAGCTCGGTGAACTTTTTGTTTGGTGCTTAGTAAGATATTGTGCAAAAAGAGATAAAAAGCCCCTTAAGAATAAAGAGGCTTGTGTAGTTAATTTTGTTGAATTGAATTTATAAAAGTATTGGATTGTTCGATGGCGCTATTCATGTCGTTAATTAAGCTTCGAATGTCCTGTTTAATTTGATCAAATTCACCTTGCAGAGCGCCTACTGCAGCGGCATTTAAGTTATGTTTTAAATACAGTACATTGTCGTTTAGTGCGGCAAGTACTGGCTCCATTTTATTTTCGGCTTTTCTCATCGACTTCAGAAGCTTATCGTAACGTCGTTGCGTTGATTTCAGCTTCTTCTCGCTATCTCTTCTGAGCTTTTCACTTTTGTATTGAGTTAGTTCACTTTCCCACTCATCAAATAGCGCGTCAGCGACTTCTTCCACTTTATCGATTCTAGCACTAACTCTAGAAGCACTACTTAAGCTCGCTTCGTACTCGTCTTTTAGCGTTTCATAATTATTTTGTATTGCTCCGCCGTCGAACTCTATGAGTTGTGATAGTTGCTCAAGTGCAGAGGTAAATTGCTTTTGCGCATCTTGTTGTGATTCTTTAGCAGCTTCAACTCTGTCTACTAAAATATCCCTTTTTTCTACTCCAACTTTTTCCCAAGCTGCATAATAAGCACTCTGACAGCCTGTCAAAAATAGTATGGCAGTAATAAAAAGTGTTTTAATCATAGGGGCGTCCGTTAAATTTTGCTGCGTCAATAATCGACCAGAGATGGAAGAAAATAGCAACAAACCACATGAAGAACAATATTATAGTTGCTGCTAATGAATAACTTACTGCCGCAACAACAAAAAACATAATAGCTTTTAGAATACGCCCTTGAACTAACTGGCCCAAACCAGGAATAAAGATACTGCATATTGCAGAAATAACATTACCACCAGAACCTTGCCCAGACATAACTACACCTCTCATATAATAGGGCTGTTTATTTTTCATTCATTGAAGTTCAAACAGCACCTTGTTAATAGTTAACATTGCTCAAACTATTATAAAATGTCAGTCGAAACAATTCGGAAAGTGTATGAATTTATGCTCATTTGTAACCAGTTATTTGCTGGTTTGATTTGTTTGTGTGCTTACAACAGGTATTGTTGCCACTTATCAGTATTATTTCTGTGTAACCCGTTATAATAGTGTTGTTTTATTTGAACTTTAATCAAGGTTTTACGTGCAAATTAGCAGTCTCTTCGTATTTATATTTGGTATCCTAGTCGCCTGTACTGGCATATTAACTAGTCTTTATTGCCTTTTTTCTAGCACTGTTAATGCTCAGAAAAAGTGGTTAGCTGCTTTAGTCTTGGCTATTACTGTCAGGGCATCGAAGCCAATAGCGTTTTATTTTGATCTGAGCGTTGGCAAATTAATGTCACAATTAGCATTGTCATCGGGCTTTTTAGTTGGACCTTTACTCTATTTCTATATCGCTTCTTCTCTCAATCGAATTGAGCATTTTAAACTAGGTTGGAAACTACACCTTTTTACTATTCTCATTGCAGTTGTAAGCTTTGGTATTGCTTATCCTTACTATCAGCACCCGAGTTTATGGGGAGGTGCGATCTACAGCTTAACGAACTGGTTGTTCGCTTTTTACATAGCTTTGTCAGCTTTCCTTTTGATGCCACAAGCTATCGTTTGGGTTGGCGATAACAGTCACTTATCTTGTAATGACAAGTTAGCAGTTAAGTTTGTTTTTGCGGCAATCTTATTATGGCTAAGTTATGTAACAACAAGTTTGGTTGTAGCTCTATCATTTATATTTATTGTATTTTCATTTCGAGCCTTACGTCGCTTGGAAGAAGAAGATGCAAAAGTTGACCAGTTCTAATATTACTCGTTTATGAATAAAGCGTATTTAAAAATAGTAACTCTGACCATATTGGTTGTATCAATTAGTTATTACCTATCAAACAATACGTTAAGTTCTGAAGATAAAAAGATAGACGTGGTAAAACTCAAGTTGTTTAGCCTTAAATCAGCGACGCCATGGCTAATAAAAGTACCTGATATAGAAGCATATGCAGCCTTGAGCGAGTTAACCGAAGGTGCCAGCTGTCGATATGCTAATGGCCGTTATTCAGCAGACTTTGAGCGTGGTACAGTCAGTCTTGAATATACTTCAATCGCAACGCTGAACTCAAATACAAGAAAGATGAGGTTTGTCGCTCCTTTTTATGTGTCGAATCAAGGTTCTGGCGTGTTTGCTTACTTAGGGTTGTTCGAGTTAGACCATGAACAAAGCGAAATACAACATATCGATAGTGTTTTTTTAGGTGATAGAATCGATATGAAGTCAGTACAAGTAGGCGAGCCAACAGATCAATACGAAGTTATTAATATTGAGTTTCTTCAACACTCAGACCAACAAAGTATGGTCGAGCAGTCTTTACAGTTAGTGCAAAAGCAGTTTTCCGTTACAGCCAATCGTTTTATTTTTCTGAATTAAGAACAAGCTTTTTTTTCTGAAGATAAGAGCTATATTTTATTTAGATCAGTAAGTTACTACATGGTGTAAGGTGAAATTGTCTTATTCTAAAATTATCCTATCGGCATTTGCTTGTTGTGCCTTATTGCCGTTGAGTTATCACTTGTATCTCATGCCACAGCACAAGACTCATAAGTACATTGAGACAGAGTACAGCTTTCAACACGTTGATGGACCAATTCAACCCCTTCCACATATTGTTAAAATTGATCATGAATGGCGTTTATTAGGCAGAGCTTTGTTCCATAGTTCTTTATTGTCCAGAGACAATACTATCGCTTGCAGTTCTTGTCATTTAATAAACTCTGGAGGCGACGACGGCTTTGCTGTTTCTACTGGAGTTGATAACTTAAAAGGAGATAGGAATTCTCCAACCGTATTAAATGCTGTGTTTAACTTTCGACAGTTTTGGGACGGTAGAGAACCTGACTTACTTGCTCAAACTCCTTTACCCATTCACCACCCATTAGAAATGGATTCAAATTGGGCGGAAGTGATCAAAAAACTATCGAGTGATGACTACTTTGCCACAGCCTTTTCAGCGCTTTCTCCAGAGGGAGTAACTGCTGATAACATAGTAAAAGCATTAATTACTTTTGAAGAGTCGTTAATTACGCCAGATTCACCAATTGACTTATATTTACTAGGTGACAAAGCTGCACTAACAAAACAGCAAATACGAGGACTAGATAAGTTCATCAACTTCGGTTGTACAACCTGTCATCAAGGCAAAAATATTGGCAGTAACTTTTATCAAAAGTTAGGACGTATCGATATTATCCCTGAGAAACTGTTGAATGACTTTGGTAAGTTTAACGTGACGGAAGATGAAGCTGATAAATATGTGTTTAAAGTTCCGACTTTGAGAAACATTGCAGAAACTGCTCCTTATTTCCATAACGGCTCTGTAGAAACGCTGGAAGAAGCCGTTCAAATTATGGCAAAAACTCAACTTGGAATGGATATATCTGAGCAGGATAAAAAAGATATTGTGGCTTTATTAAAAGCGTTTAGTGCGCCAGTACAGGAAGTTCAAACCAATGATTAAACGTTATTATTTAGATATTCTCGCACTCATTTTATTTACCGTCAGCAGTTGTGTTTTTATTCATTTTTATCATCAAAAAGAACAGAGCATAGCTCTATATAAACATTTAAGCCGGTTAGAAATCTTAGCTCCTAAGTTGTTAAATGAACTGTTGGACATCAACTTTGCTACTACCCAGCATTACGACACTTATTCGCAAGTTCAACTAGAACTCGATCGAATTAAAAGAGAGTTACCTGAACAAGGTGCAGGCAAGTTTATGATAGATCATTACAGTGATTTGTCGTCTCGTTACATGGAATTGGCGAGTATGCTTAAAACCTCTCGTAGACTGTTAGCTTTCTCAAACTTAAGCTCGATGAATGAACCGCAAAAACGTGCTGTGTTGGAACTTAATAATCTGATTAGTCGATATAATTTAGCGTATAACGAAGTTGAGCTTGGAGTGATAGAAGCTAAATTGCAACAAGCAGAAAAATTATTTCAGGATAGTAAAAACACTTTATTTTCATGGAACCATTACCAACAACATTACCGCTTTATTCTAGATTATTCAGGCAATGCAACTAAGCAAAAACAACAGTTACAGGATATGGATATTTCCACTGCTTTGGTTGAGCAAAGAAAGCTGTCTTCAAACTTGCAATCAAAATTCCACACGATAGAGCTAATAAGTTTGTTCGCTATTGTTTCATCATTTGTATTGATCTTTATTGCTGTACTTAGACGACAAAGAACATTGCTGCTGGTGAGAAATGAGCAGTATAAAGAAGCGGCAGAAGTGAAAAGTCGCTTCCTAGCGAACATGTCTCATGAAATTCGTACGCCAATGACTGGTATTATTGGTCTGACAGAACTTTGCTTAACAACAGAGTTAAACTGTTTGCAAAAAGATTATCTATCTAAACTCCATTTTTCAGCGACATCCTTGTTGGTGATCATCAATGACATCTTGGACTTTTCTAAAATTGAGTCGGGCAAGTTAGCGATAGAAAGCATAGATTTTGACCACACCAAATTGTTCGATAACTTAAGTGTTTTGCTAGGTAAAACCGTTCAGCAAAAATCGATAGAACTTATTTATGATTTAGACACTAGTATTCCTAATACGCTACGGGGAGACGCTGTTCGAACTAGCCAGATTTTACTTAACTTGGTTAACAACGCTGTTAAGTTCACGGAGAAGGGGCATGTCACTGTCAAAAGTAAGTTGCTGTCAGATAAAGAGCAAATTAATGTCGAATATCAAATCATAGATACAGGTATAGGTTTAACTTCAGAACAGTGTTCAAGGTTATTCAACCGTTTTGAACAAGCTGATGATTCAACAACGAGAAAGTACGGCGGTACGGGGTTAGGTTTATCTATCGTCAAGCTTCTGGTTGATTTGTTGGGAGGTGATATTAAGGTAACAAGTGAAAAAGGAAAAGGGAGTTGCTTCACCGTTCGTTTACCTTACCGTAGAGCTGCAGCGAGTAAGCATGAAGTCATGCCGCTTGGCGACTTAGAGCAAAAGACCATATTGATCATTGAAGATAATCCGATCACGTTAACTGTTCTTACTAAGATGGCAGAGGAACTCGGACTTAAGGTTACATCTGCAGAGCGTGTGGTTGATGCACTAGATTGCTGTCAGTTCATTAAATTTGATTATGCTTTGGTCGATTGGCATTTGCCTGAGCAAAGTGGTTTAGAGTTTATTAAGCAAGCTGAAGAGATTTCTAACAAACCTGAGCGGTTGATCATATGCAGTGCTTTTGAACTCGATTATATCAATGATCATGTTGATGAAAATATTAACTTTGAATACGTAGGCAAACCTTTAACTCGTTGGACGCTATACAACGCATTAACTAATCATGTAACTACACAAAGCATTGCAGTAGCTACTGAAAAGCCGGTGGTAGAAACTAGCCTAGCAGATAAGTTAAATACTGATGAGAGTACTAGGGTTTTACTAGTTGAAGACAATAAAGTAAATCAAACAATTGCTTCTGCAATGTTAAGGAGTTTTGGCCTTGAATTTGATGTTGCGGAAAATGGCCAGCAAGCTATTGATATGATTGCTAAGCATAGTTATCAACTAGTGTTAATGGATATTCAAATGCCAATTATGGATGGTGTTACAGCGACAAAAGATGTACGACAAAGGCATTGTAAAGAAGAACTACCTATCATAGCGTTGACCGCAAATGTAACAGAAGAAGAGGTTAATTCTTATTTGGCCATGGGCATGAATTCTCATTTAGGTAAACCATATGATAAGGCTGCAATGGAGCAAGTTCTGGCTCAACATTTGGTAAAAGCGAGCGCTTAATAATTTACTTTTTCTATTGTGATTCAATGTGACTATAGTTCATTTTTCTTTTTGTGTTTTTGTTCTGTGATACTTTTAATGTTTAAGTTTATGATTTTTATAAATAAAAACACTTACATATAGATTTAAGAAAATTTCAGTTCTCTATCACTTCTCTTCGAGGTATCAAGTTCCTAACTAATTCAACTCACAAGGTATGTAAGGAATGAAGTTAACTCAAATTACTCTTTTTTCACTATTGTTAAGCGCCGCTAATTTGTCGTTTGCAGCGAGTGAAACCACGACTCCAGAATTTTGGCGTGACGCTAATGTTTATTTTATGCTAACCGATAGGTTCAATAATGGAGATAAAGACAATGATGTTTCTTATGGTCGCACAGCTAAACCTGCAAATTTAAGAGGTTTTGAAGGTGGGGACATAAAAGGGATCATTAACAAAATCGAAGAAGGATACTTCACTAAGCTTGGCATTGATGCTATTTGGATGACACCACTAATAGAACAAATCCACGGTTATGATACTTCAGCTGGATTGACCTATTCATATCACGGTTATTGGCCAAAAGATTGGACCGCAGTCGACGCTAACTATGGTACAGAAGCTGACTTGGCTAAGTTGGTAAAAACTGCTCACCGCCACAATATCAAAGTACTATTTGATGTGATCATTAACCATACTGGTCCTAAAACACAATCTGATTGGGCATGGCCATCAGATTGGATCCGAACAGAACCTTTATGTAACTGGAAGAATTACGAGCAAAATATTACCTGTGCGTTGGCGACTTCTTTGACTGATATTAAAACTGAAAGTGAAGACGATGTAGATCTTCCTCCTCAACTTGTCAGTAAGTGGAAAAAAGAAGGACGATTGGAGCAAGAAGTAGCGGAGCTTAATGCTTTCTTTAAGCGCACTGGCTATCCAAGAGCACCAAAGTACTACATAGTGAAATGGTTAACAGACTGGGTAAGAGAGTACGGTGTTGACGGTTTCCGTGTTGATACAGCAAAGCACGTAGAAGCTGAAATTTGGCAAGTACTAAAAGATGAAAGTGAAATTGCATTTAACACTTGGAAAGTAAATAACCCTGAGCAAGTGAAAGACAGCTTGCCTTTCTACATGGTAGGTGAGGTATATCACTGGGGCCTAAATGGCTTTAACAATACAGTTCAAGATAGCCGAGCTTATGATTATAGCGATAGAAAAGTCGATTTCTTTGAGCATGGTTTTGACGCCTTAATCAACATGGGTTTTGTTAGTCACGTTTCAAAGTCTGCAGAAGATATCTTTTCGGATTATGCGTACCGACTAAACGATGCTGAGCTAAAAGGCAAAGGCGTGTTAAGTTACATTAGTTCTCATGATGATCACGGCTCCTATGATAGAAACAGAGAAACGCCTTATGAGGTAGCATTTAAGCTAATGTTAGCACCGGGTGGCGTACAGATTTATTATGGTGATGAACTAGCTCGTCGACTGTATTCTGAAAGTGAAGCATATGGTGATGCTCACCTACGTACGTTTATGAATTGGTCGGACTTAGAAAATAAAGAAACACGAGCTGTGTTAAACCATTGGCAAAAATTAGGTAAATTCCGCCAGCAACACCCAGCGGTAGGCTTAGGTAAACATCAGCAATTGAGTAAATCTCCTTATGTTTTTAAGCGAGTGCTTGATAACAGAGACAAAGTAGTTGTTGCTAAAGATCTAAAAGCAGGAAAGAAAACAATTACTGTAAAAGGTGTATTTAAAGATGGAGAGCGTGTTAGAGATTATTACTCAGGCCAAAACTTAGTTGTAAAAGCTGGTAAGGTTCAGTTTAAGAGTGATTACCAATATGCGTTACTTGCTCAAGCTAAGTAATTCGTAAATTGCAATATAAAACCCTGATAGGAACCGCTTATCAGGGTTTTTAGTATGTAACCTAAACACGAGATAAGCGATAACGCCCAGCGCAGTTATTTTTGTCCTTCTCTATGGTATTAAATAGTATTTTGTCAGGTCTTATTCCGAGTTCAGGTTATGTATAGTATTGCTTGGTCAAAACAAAATACTGTTAGCCAGAGCAATACGAGCTAGCTTTATCTTTCCGGTTTGTTAACATTTCTCAATTGTTTCTATGTTTATAATAAATTAATGAAGTTTAAGATTGGTAAGTATGTATTAGATGTACATGCCCGCACTTTGTCTGATGAACAAAGCAGTCAAAATATAAGGCCAAAAACCTTAGCATTGTTGCTGTATCTAGCAGAGCGCAACCAACAAATAATAAGTAAACAAGAGTTACTAAACTCAGTTTGGGATGACGTAACAGTAGATGAAGGCGTTATCTTTCAATCAGTCAGAGAAGTAAGAAATTTATTCTCTAATCCAGACATTGTGCAAAACCATCCTCGCAAAGGGTATCAATTTACTTCTGAACTTCTCCCTATAACAGAAGAGCAGCAAGGGGAGGGGAGCTTTACTCACCATTCATCAATAAAGTATCTAGCTGCCGCTGTTATGTTATTGAGTTTATTCACAATATTAATATTGCAGTTTAATACTGAAGAAACTGCTGGCTATGAACAAAGTGTCATGGTTTTACCTATTAAAAACCAAGTTCCATATGGCAGTAATGATTGGGTTTACTTAGGTGGAATGGAACAGCTAATTGCTGATTTAAAAAATACCACAAGTTCGCGTTTCGTTTATCAAGGTTCGCACGTATTAGATGTAATGAACCAAGTTGGTTTGGAGCGAAACTTTCAATCTAAAGACATAGCTAAGGTACTAGCAACCTCAGGAGCTTCTCTGGTAGTAGAAGCTGAACTTCATGGCAACGTCTATGACTATAAACTTATCTATAAGTTGCACACTGCTAATGATGTAAAGCAAGGTGTTATTCTTAATACCTCGGTTACAGATGCATTAACTGAGTTAGCAAATTATATTGAAACTCCTAGTTTGCTTGGAGACCAGGCTTCTCAAGAGTTTAGCCAAGCTCTGCTGTCGGAAGCTATGATCAGCTATGAGTCTGATTGGCACACCTCAGTTAGCTTTTTTGAGAGTTACTTAGCGTTAAATCCAGAATCTGTGTTAGCTAAGGTATATCTGAGTAAGCTGTATTTGTGGCAAGAGCAGATTGAGCAGGCTAGTTTATTACTAGATAAAGTCGATAGCTTAGAGCATGCTTCGGCACAAGAAGTAGCGCAAGTTCAGTTGCTTCGAGCCAGAATTGCAGTAAAACACAAGCAATGGCCACTTGCTATGTCATTATTTTCTGAAGCGGAAAGTCAGATTCATACCGATTTGTTTTTAACGGCTAATATTGCAGAAGAAAAGGGATTAGCATATATACAGCAGTGTTCTCTTGAGCAAGCTGTCGAGGCTTTTTCTGTGGCATTATCTCAGTATCAAACCACTGGTAGTTTAATAGGTATTAATACTGCTTTGCTTCACAAAGCCTATGTTTTGCACCTGCAAAGTAATGAAAATGAAGCATTAGAGTTGTTTCAAAAAGCGAAAGAAAACATTACTAGAATGAAGTTAGCTTTCTTATATTCTATGATGAGTGATTATGAAACTCAGCTTTCGCACCCGAATACTGGTATTTGTTTGTAAAGTTTAGAGCCTTATAAAGCCGATACAACTTGATCTCTACCGCCATCTTTGGCGCTATACAATAGTTCATCAGCTCGTTTAAAAGTATCTTCAACAGATTCTTCAGGACTGTATTGGGTCACTCCTAAGCTGGCTGTTACTCGAATTGTCTCACCGCTATCAAGTGGTAAGGTTTTTGATTTTAGCCTAGTTAGAATTTGCTCAGCAATATCGCTTGCCTTAGCCAACTCTATGCCCGACAAGATAGCGACAAACTCTTCACCGCCAAAACGAGCAGCAATATGATTTTTGTCTAATACTTCTTTCATCACATTTGCTGTCATAACCAATACTTTATCCCCTACGTGATGGCCATAGTCATCATTAATTCGTTTGAACTTATCCAAGTCAAACATGATGATAGAAAAAGGTACTTTGTGCTCTTGGCTACGGGATTGTTCTTTTTCTGCCATCCTCATCATTACACGGCGATTTATGAGTTTAGTTAGTGGGTCAACAGTTGACTCTCGATATAGCTTCATCAACATTGATAGCTGTGAGGTTTGTAACCAAAGACTGATTCCAGCAAATAAAGAAAACAGCCAAGCTGCATTAACCAAAGGCCAAATGTTTTGCTCAAATTGGCTGAATTCAAATGCAATAAAAGGAATAAATACAACAAGAATAAGTGATAAACCACCTAACAAAGTAAGTGGAAATAGACCTAACATAGCGACGATAAGATAAGGGATCATAGTGTAGACAACTGGAATATTGGTTTGCTCCAATTCTGCGAAACTACTCATGGTGTAAATGTAAAACAAACAGGGAAGGAAAAAAGTAAGTAGGGTAGTAAGTCGCAAGGTTGTTATTTTGGGTTGTTTACGCAGAGCGTAAGCAATCGAAAATAAAGATAGAGAAAGGGCTAAACGAGCGAGCAACAAGTTTTCGGCTTGCGGTTTAGGCAAAATAACAAAATCAAACAAGCTAAATAGCGGAACCGTAACAGCAAAAAACAAACACATTAGCCATAATCGACCACATATATAGTTAGCTCTTGTTTGGTTGAAATCACTAGAGTGATAGCGCGCTGATACTATATCTATTAACGGATTGTTTTCTAATGATAGATAAGCACTGAAATCGGTGCGGTTTGCTGTTTTTGTTGGCTTTTGTGCTGTAATTCCACTTTCTTTTTGACTCATGCTCGAGTACGTCATAACGCTACCTATATATAGATAAATGCATTGCCGCTTTAAGCCAAATAGTTACTGCTTTAGCTTATCGTCTAATCTAACTGCTTAACTAATTAGAGATAGTAATAACTATATCTAGATTGATAATTAACCTAGATCAATAAAGCTAGGCTTATGGCTACGATGGCAGAAATAACTGCTATGAAGCAGGTGATAGGCACTCAAACTTACTTCAAGTTTAACTGCCAGAATCACATGTTAATGAGTCGCGGCTTTTCTAAGTAATAAAAAATACAAAGAAGGAACGACTAATAGAGTGATAGGAGAAGCGACCAATAGGCCGCCAATCATTAGTATCGCCATAGGTTCGAACAATGCTCCGCCAGATAAAGCCATAGGCAATAGTCCAAGCACAGTGGTAAATGAGGTTAATAGTATTGGAGTTACACGACTTTTTGCGGCTGTTAGTATTGCCTGTTCAAATTTGTAATTAGTTCTTTCTATATCAATTTGGTCCACCAAAACGATAGCGTTGTTAATTATGATCCCTGCTAAGGAAATCATGCCTAGAATGCCAAAGAATGATAAGGGGCTTCCTGTAAGCATTAGCGTTATTGGAACTCCGATAATAACGAAGGGGATTGTCGCAAATGCGATGAATAACCTTCTAATTGAATTAAATTGAAAAATCAGAGCTGCAAACATCAGAATTAATGCTGGTGTCATACCGTTTACCAGCAAATCGTTCACTTCTTCACTGGTTTCTGACTCTCCACCAGTGAATACTTCGTAATCAGGAGGTAACTCTAAATTTTCTATCGTAGCAGCCATTAGTTCCTGCACTTCATAAGCGGTATGAGTTGTACTTTTTCCTAACACAGTAATTTGCTTTACTTGATTTTCTCTTCTAATCACCGAGTGGTAGAGTTCGGGCTTGATTTCGGCGACTTGACTCAAAGGAATTGCTCCCTGCTCAGTTAAAATTGTCAGATTTTTAATCTTATCTATTGTGTGAGTATCATTTTTTTCTAAGCGTAAAGTGATAGGGATTTGGAACTCTCCATCTCTAAAGGTCGAATGTACAGTGCCAGAAAAATAAGTCGCTAGGGTATTGGCGAGTTCTTTCGATGTAAGGCCGTAGTTTCTGGCTTTATCTTGTTTGATGTCGAATACTAATTTGTAAACTTTGTTTCCCCAGTCATTCATATTAGTCACAATGCCCGGAACTTCAGCGAAGCCAATTTCGATTTGTTTTGCTAACGACATCAATAGGTCAGGATCATTTCCTCTGATTTTGTATTCAACAATTCCTGGTTCTCCGTCACCCATCGACAAACGAGTAACTCGAAATCTGGCATTAGCAAAGTTTTGCGCCAGAAAGTTTCGGGCTTTTATTGCCAGTTGAGCGGCTTGTGCTGAGTTAACCGTGTTTACTACAAAAAAAGCATTGGAAGGAAATGATTCTGCGGGGTCCAATCCTATATAAAACCTCGGGCCTCCACCGCCAACAAATGAAGTAACGCTAACTACTCCTTTGTTTACAGCAGTATTGTTTAACCAACTTTGTACTCGCTCAGCTTGGAGTATGGTTCTATCGACAGAGGTTCCTTTTGGCATTTCCATGTAAATAAGGAATTCAGGTCTGTCAGAGTCTGGGAAAAGCTCAGATTTCACAGAGCTAAAAGATAGAACCGCTAAGAACACTGCAGCATAAGCTGAGACTAGAATTATCGGTCCTTTAGTCATTGTTTTTTCGCAAACTTTACCGTAATACTCCACTAACCAAGAGTGTGTATTACGGCTTTGTGTAGGCTTAAGCAACTTAACAGATAGCAAAGGCAGAATGTAGTGAGCGCAAAACCATGAGCCAACTAGCATAAAGGCTACGACTGCACCTAGGGAAAAGGCAAATTCACCTTCCATTCCTTCTAGAATAAACATAGGAATAAAGGCTGAAATAGTAGTAATGGAAGCTACAGCAAGAGGTAAAAAGAATTGTTTACCGGCTTTAATTGCTGCTGCTTGCGCTGAAGTTCCCAAATTTCTTTGTTTTTGAATTTCTTCAACCATAACAACGCCATTATCAACTAATAAACCCAGTGAAATAATGGCTGCAGCGATAGAGATTTGTTCTAAATCGACATCAAATATTGCCATAGCAATTAAGGTAAACATCAGAGAAAAAGGCACTATGCTTGTGATCACAAGCGCTGGACGCCAGCCTAGAAAACACAAGATTACAACGAACACAACAGCGAATGTTTGAGCTACGTTGCTTAAGGCTCCATTGATAGCCTGAGTAACAACGCTTTCTTGAAAAGTAGAAAATTCAAACCTAATACCAACAGGGTGTTTATTTTCGAACAAAGGTAATGTTTGTTTTAGTTTCTTTCCGACTTTTTGAACATCTCGGTCCTCAGCCACTTCAACAGCAACGATTAGCGCTTTTTTTCCATTGAAAAAAATGGGCTCTTGCAGTGGCTCGTCATAACCTCTTCGAACTTCGACTAGCTCTTCCAAATGAACAAGTTCATTTTGGTAAAGTGACTTTGTTAGTAATGCTTTTATTTGCCCTTCATTACGAAAGTTGCCGTTTACTTCTAGTAAGAACTCGTTGCCGTCTAATTGTGCAATACCAGCAGTATCAATAACATTTTGCGCTGTTAAATCAGATAATAAGCCTTCTATATTAAAACCGGCTAGTGCTAGATTTGTCTTATCAATTTCAAGCCAAATTCGTTCCTGTTGTTTGCCTAAAATATTGACCTTTGTTATGCCATTTAAGCTGTACAAGTCTTCTCTAAGTTGGTCGGCAGCTTGCCAAAGTTCATGGTAAGAGAAGTCTTCTCCTGTTACCGCAATAGTTGCAATAGCAACATCCCCAAAGTCAGTATTAACCTTCACATGAGTGTTATTTGGTAGCTCATTGCTAGCATCCAATATTTTGTTTCGTACATTCTGAAAAACACCATCTAGGGTATTAGTTGGAACACTAGGATAAATTGTGATGGATAATTCCATTCGACCTGTACTGATCATTGTGTTGATATCCTCAACTTCACTGATCTCTCGGGCAACTCGTTCTAGAGGCTTTGCAACTAAGTTTTCAATTTTTTCTGGGGATAACCCGGGAGCTTGAACTTCAACCATGACGGTTCTGACAGTAACAGCAGGGTCTTCTCTTTTTGGCAAAGAGGCATAGTTTAGTAATCCAATAAAAAGTAAGCCTAATGAAACTAAAAGGGTGAGTCTTGATTTTTCTATGCTGAATTTCGTTAAAAACTCCATATTACAAGCCTTCTGGACTGTCACTTAATAGAGTAACCTCTTGCCCTTCAAGCAAAAACGCAACCCCCGCCGTAACTACTAATTCACCTTGCTTCAAGCCTTGTTCTATTAGCACTGAATTGCCTTTTGTTTCTACTGCTTTTACCAAACGTCTTTCGACTTTGTATGTTTGCTCATCAACTACATAAACAAATAATTGCTCGTCTTGTGGTTGGTACTTGCCTGCTAGTTTGCTGCAATCGGTGCAAATTGCAGAGATAGGTAGTTTAAATCCAGATGTACTCGATAACGGAATTTCTATTGATACATCCACCGCCATACCTGGCATAAGAGTAATTTTTGGAGGTTTTTGTATTGCCATAAAAACAGGAAATGAAGATAAACTGTGGGCACTTTTTCCTATCTCTGTGATATGTGCAGTTAACACTTTCCCTGGATAGCTAACGAAACTTATTTTAGCCTCCATCCCTTTTTTTATACTTGGAAGAAGATCAGAACCAACCAGTATTTTGGCTTCGAATTTATCAGACTTGTATAGACTTAATATTTTGGTTTGCGGCGTTACAGTAGAGAAAGAAGTGCTGTCTATAGTGTTTATGACACTGTCGAAAGGTGAAACAAGCTGGGTATTATTTAGCTCTTTTTGAGCTAGTCGTAACTGCAGTTTAGATTGCTCTAGTCTAGCGTGAGCAATATCTCTTTCTGAAATTTTTTGGTCAAGTTCACTTGCGGTTACTAATCCTCTGTTAGCAACAGCACGACTGCGATTTAGAGATTTTACCGCTAATTCGTATTCAGCTTGGGCTAAAGACAAAGCCGCCTTTGCTTCATTACGACGTATAACGAACTCTTCGTCTTGCAGTCTAGCTATCACTTGACCTTGTTCAAGTGTTTGGCCTATTTCTAACTTAAGCTCCTGTAGTACTCCATTTGTTTCGAATGACAAACTATTTAATTCAGGCGGCACTATAACTGCTGGATAGTGCTTTTCAATTGACAAAGTTTGGTTCATAACCCGAACCGCTTTGACTGGTCGTTTCAATGTTACAACAGAGCTGGGCTGAGCATCTTTACAGCCAGAAAAAAGGATAACAGGAACAATAAGTATAAGTAGATGACGCACTTGAAACTCTTAAAAAATGAATAAGTGCGCAAATGGTAAAACGAGATGACTTAGCTAAAAGATAACATATGTTAATGACTCGCTAATTTATTTCTTATCCTGCTCAAGGATACCGCTGTGATTCCTAAATAAGAGGCTATGTAATGTTGTGGTACTAGTTCAAACAACTCAGGATCTTTAGCAATCAAGTTTTCATATCTTTGTTGTGGGTTGTATTTAATCGTGTCGAGAAACATGTGTTGGTAGTCCGACAAACGCTGCAGCAAGGTGTTAAATATAAACTTATAAAGCTCAGGTGTATCATAAATGAGGTTAACCACGTCTTCTCTTTTTACTTTGAGTACTTCTGAAGCAATAACAGTCTCAACATTCATTTCAGCCGCTTGCTCCCAGAAAATACATTCAAATGGACCAACAGCACTTCCAGGTTTGAAAAATTGCACAGTGATGTCTTCTCCATCGTGGTTGTACCACAACCTCAAACACCCTTTTTTAACTATGTAAACGAATCTGCTGACTTCTCCTTGATGAACAAGCACAGTCTTCTTGTCAAAAGTAACTAGTTCAAGCTTGTCAGCCAGTACTTCTTTTAGTTTATGAAATTTATCCATAGGTAAACCGCCTGTACAAATGCAAAAATTTGGTTTTATAGAGTGTAACAACCAAACAAAATTCAATTAAATCGCAAAAATTAACTTATGTTAATGAGAATAGCGGTTATTAAACTTACTCTCACTGCGCCTTATTTTTGAAGTGAGTAGAATTTAATTATGAAAAACCGTTTTATCAAATCCGCCTTATTATCAACTGTAGTGCTTTCAGGTTTGTCCTACAACCCAGTGGCAAACGCTGAAGATCAACTAACTTTGGGTCTAGGAGGTATGGTTAACTCTGGTATTTATATTGAAGTAGATACCCAAGTTCAGCCAATTCCTTTAGCATTTGGTAATGTCGGAAGTCTTGTTTTTAAGGGGGAGTCGATAGGCTATGATCTTTTTAGCTCAAATGGATTTTACTTGTTGCCTATTATTTCGTTCGGTTTGAATCAAGGTTTCCAAGAAAGTGATATCGAAGATGGCAGTACTTTTTATGATGGCTATGAAGAAAGGGACTTGTCTATTGGGGCTGGTGTAGAAGTAGGCTATGAAACTTCAGAATACTCATTAGCATTCTCTGCTGTTAGTGATATCAGTGATACGCATTCTGGCTATAGCTTGAACTTTACAGCACAAAAGCACTTTGCAGTGACGGATAGCCTTATTATTTCTCCGCAATTTTCTGTTAAATACAACAGTGAAAAGTTAAATCAATATTATTATGGGATTACTGAATCTGAGTCGAATAGCGTAAGACCAGAGTATTACACTGAAGGTGGCGTTAACTATGAAGTTGGTGTAGTTGCTGCGTGGCAGGCAACGGAAAGTTGGATGTTAATGACAGGTGTTACTTATACTATGTACGATGAAGATGTAACTGATAGTCCAATAGTAGATGAAGAGCAGGAAGTAATGGGTTTTGTCGGTGTAGGTTATAATTTCTAGCTGAAACTATGGGTTAATCTAGTATCTAAATAAAACCTTGGTTTTTAGTTATTAGCTTCAAAAGCTAAAATAAAAATACAAGGTTTTACATTAGGCTAATGATTGTTTGTAAAATTTTCTCTGTAAGCTTCAGCTAAAGCTTTAAAAGCTTGCTCGATTTGTTCTTTGGAGTAGGGGGCATACCCGATAATAACACTGCTTTGTTTAAGTCCTTTCAAACTAAAAGCTGAACTTGGCATAAGTTCAACTCCTACTTGCTCAGCTGCAAGCAACAAGTCTTTTTCATTAACTCCTTTTGATAACCAGCCAATAAGATGTAATCCGCCATCTTGAGAGGGAACATCCATAATGTTGTTTAAATGTTTTTTAGCTGAGGAAACTGCAGTTTGTTGGCGGCTAGCGTATAAGGTTCGCATTTTTCTTATGTGACGAACAAAATGACCTTTGTTAATAAACTCAGTTAATACCGCTTGTTGCAGTGGTGGGGAGTGTCTATCTAACAACCAACGTGACGCTGTTAAAGCTTCTAGCATGGATTTAGGAACTATCATGTAACCCAAGCGGAGAGAAGGAAATAGCAATTTACTAAAACTACCAAGATAAATGCATCTATCCTTGTCAGTCATGCTAAACAAAGTGGGTAACGGACGACCTCTATAGCGATATTCACCGTTGTAGTCATCTTCGATAATTAAGCTGTTTTGCTGGTCAGCCCATTGTAAAAGCTCTTGCCTTCTTGCTTGGCTCATTGTTGTGCCAAGGGGAAAATGACTTGCTGGAGTGACATAAACAAATTTTAATTTACTCTTTAGTTTGTGCAATTCTGATACTTGGAGTCCTTGTTCATCGATTGGAATTGAAAGCGTATTTGCTCCATAGAATTGGCAGGAAGCTAAAGCTGGTGTGTAACCAGGCTCTTCGAACGCAACGGTATCGTCAGGATTCAATAGTATCCGTGCTAGTAGTTCAATAGACTGCTGTGTACCTGAGGTAATAACTACTTGTTGTGAATCAACTTGTAATCCTCTGGTTGCTCCCAAGTAATCAGCAATAGCTTCTCTTAGAGGTAAGTAACCTAGCGGATGTGCTTCGCTCATTAACATAGTTGCTTCGAATTTTAATTTACGCTGGAGTATTTGTGCCCAGACATCGAAAGGAAACGCTTGAATTGCGGTGCGATGAGCTCGAAAAGGACGTGCAGGTGTGTTGTTAACAATTCGATTACCAAATCCCATTTCAATTGCTTGTTTGATGCGCAATGTAGGTTCGAAGTGATAGGGCTTTGAAGCTTTAGAGTCTTCTGCATGTTGGTTTTTGTCTAGAGGTTTTTGCGATAAGTATGCTGGTGGAAATTGCTCAGCTACCTTTGTTCCTGAACCTTGGAAAGTTGTTATAAAACCTTCCAGTTCTAATTGTTCATAAGCCTTTACTACAGTATTGCGAGCAATGCCGAGTTCTTTAGCTAAGGCTCGGGTTGAAGGTAAACGTTCTCCAGCTTTCAGCATCCCTTGCCACACAGCGTGTCTAAGTTGCCTTTCTAACTGTTGAAATAATGGTTCATTTATTTCAGAAGAAACATGAAATTGTTCAAGTTGGAAGCGTTGTTTATTCATAAAGTGGACCACTCAATAATAGGAAAGTGGCTCTTTTAACTGGTTCACTTTCGATTATCATTAAGCCATTGTGATTGCAGAGATGCAAGAGAAACTGGCTACTATTAAAACAATTATAAAAACTATTAAAAGAAGCGATTTACCGTACCTACACAGCCAGAAAATGACTATTCACTCACTACAAGTGCAAGAATTTTAAACAATCAGAAAGGTAAATATTATGAGTAATAAGCATTTTATTAAGGCGTGGTTAATTGCCATAGCACTTGTAACGAGTGCAGGAAGCAGTGCGAATTCTGCTGTCGCAGAATTGCTATCAATGCCCGTATCTTTGTTATCGGCAGACGGAAGTCGAGTTGAGAGTTCCTTAGCAGAGGTAAAACAGAATAAACCACTTTACATCAAGTTTTGGGCTACTTGGTGCCAGCCTTGTTTACAAGAAATGCCACACTTTCAGAACATTCAGCAAGAATTCGGCAAAGAGATACAAGTCCTAGCCATAAATATAGGTGTAAATGAGAATGTTGAGAATATTAGGCAGGTACGTAAAAAGTTTGACCTGACTATGCCTGTTGCTATTGATCAAAGTGGTGATTTAGCACAAGCATTTCGGTTAATTGGTACGCCTTATCACCTTTTATTTGACGCTAATATGAACTTGATACATCAAGGGCATCAAGCTAATCAATCGCTCGATACTAAGATATCTCGATTAGCGAAAACACAAGCTGTTTCTTTTGAAGATATGATGTTACTGCAAGAGAATGCGCCAGATCTTAAAATTGAGCACAAGGATAATCAATTACAAGCTATTTTATTTACCGCAACATGGTGTGATTGGTATTTCGAAGACACTAGACCAGAAGTATCAAAAACTTGCATTCAGGCGCAAGATATAATGAATAAGTTATCAAACAAGTATTCAAGGGTAGATTGGCAAGGAATCATTTCAAGGTTGTGGACAACTGAAAAAGAAGTGAAGGAATATCAAAACCGTTACCAAGTGAGCTATCAGCTACAAATTGATCAAAGTAACCGTACGTTTCACCAATATTCGATAAGAGATTTTCCGACTTTAGTGTTAATGAAAAACGGTAAAGTGATTGAAAAATTTACTCAATTTAATGATATTCGTGCAGTAGAAAAAGTAATTGCTGCAAATGTGCAGTGATTGACGAAGGGATGTTTTGATAAGTTGCCCAAAAATAGGGCAACTTATTTAATGCAATACTAAGTCAATTTAGTTAGATGACTTCTTGTAATAAAAGCCAATCGCATCGATTTTATTGCCGCCGTTAGCGTGAAAACCAATAATTTCGTAGTCGTCAGGCACAACATATTTATAATCTAATGAGTTGCCATTACCTGAGCCACCAAAGCTTGGAGATTCTGCATAGTTACTAATGAACTTAATGTTGTCTACTAATTCACCAGCTTTACCTTGTACACTAGTAATCTTTTGGTCAGGGCTCATAGAGAACGAGTTGCTGCTACCTGATAATTTGCCAAAACTTCTTTCGTAGTTGTAACCACCTTCAGTTCTGTAAGTAACGCGAATACCGTTTAGCGAACCTTTGCTACCCGTGTTGCTGTAATAAACTCGTATGTTGGCAATGGTGTCGTTATTGGTATCTGAAGGTACGATGGATGTTAGATTACTTCCACCTTGACTGCCTGAGCGACCAACTTCATATAAGGTTGCTGCAAACGCAGAACTGATTGATACAGAGGCTAAAGTTAACAACAAAATTAGCTTTTTCATTAAAAGTTCCTTTTAATATAAGTGTTTAATATTGATTGGTTTGCTAACAAATAAAGCTTTTATATCCACTTTTTCACCATCCAAAGTAAAGCAGTTGTCAGCTTTTGTCAGAAAGCGTAAGTGATAATCATTCCACTTTTATTGTTGCGGCGGGGAATATATACATGTGGCTTGAAATTAACTTTGATATTGATCAATATTGCTGAATTATTGTTTGAGTTTGCTATTGCCATAACTAACCAATATTGACAATTTCCAGCCATTTGGTGGGCTCGCCTATGGAAGCTACTTCATCGCCGATAACTTTATTGATAAGTGACTGACCCAAAGGGGACTGATCAGATATAACATTGACAACAATATCATCTAAGCGCAGCTGTACTCCTCCTGAGTGTCGACCTAGTAAGAATGTCGTTGTTTTACATTCATGATCTTCTAAAGTGATAATCGCACCTGGAGATATTTCATCGTCTTCGGTAAAAATCTTTGTTGCTAGCTGTTTCCAGTCATGAATTGCCAACTGTATTTCTTGTGCTCGTTGAGATTGACCTTGAGCTAAATAAGAAGCTTCTAAGCCAACGGTGTCGTATTGGGTTTCTGGCTTACTTTGTTCATGAGTTGCAAGCTCTCTTGCTTTATTAGCTGCTTCAGAAGCGGTGGAGAAAGATTCGTTGAGCTTGTTGAACAAAGCTTGGAAAACTCGATTTCTATCCATCTTGATATGTAGATTTAATTGTTTGACTTGATGTTAACACTAATGAGGTAGTAGGTTCGAGTTACAATAAAAAATGCCACTTAATTAAGTGGCATTTTGTTTATTGAAATTTTCTATGAATTAGAAAGTAACAGTTAGCTCATTTGAACAAGCTGTTGATGCGTCACATACTTGGTAAGTGAACTGGTCACCTTCAACACGACGCTCACGGTCACGGTAGATACCAGTGTTTTCTACAGTGTCGATCTTCACGCCATTGCGGTAAATATCAACCATGTCTTGAGAAGTACCTTGCCATGTAATGTCAACACGTAGGTTACCTAAGCGAGACTTATAAGCACGAGCTACTTCAGCTTCAATCACTGTTGAAGAAACAGTAACTGTCATAGATTGAGAGCTTGTGAAACCTTCTGAGTCAGTAACCGTTAGAGTAACTTCATAGTTACCTGTCTCTGCATAGCTGTAAGTTGGATTTTGGTCAGTAGATTCACTACCGTCGCCAAAGTTCCAGTGCCAGCTAACAATGTCGTTGTTACGGTCTGAACTTGTATCAGTGAAAGTTGCAGTTAAACCATCTGATTCGTAGCTAAAGTCAGCCTCAGGAGCAGCAGGAGCAACATCACCAGTAGCCGTTAGCGTTAAAGACCAGTTGTTCAATGTACCAGTGTCAGCATCAGCATTGTCAGATACAGATAACACCCATTCACCTAGTGAAGATTCACCGTTGAATGCATTGCTAGTGAATGTTTGGTCGATATTAGTACCATTGCCACCTGATAAGCTGTGTAATGCAGCTGTAGTGCCTGATGGAGAAGTTAATGAAACAACTAAATCGCCGATCCAAGTGTGAGAAATATTAACATATACGTTCGAGTTGAAGATTAATAACTCGTCTGCAACCTCGATGCTAGAAGTAATACCTTCAGAGTTGTTGTCTGGGATATCAATTGCTTCGTCATTACTGTAGCTAAAGTCATTTAAGCCTTGTGGGTTTACTTTTAGCTTAGCGCTAATGTTTTTCACTAGCTCACCGCTTGTACCTGTAATTTCAAAGCTGTAATCACCCCATGGTGTTTCTGCTGTAGTAGGTACAGATAGTTCAAAGCTTTCGCCTGGAGCTGCTGTTGGTGTAGATAAGCTTGCGCCTTCTAAATCACCAGTCATTGATAATGCAACTTCACCGTTCCACTCTGCGATAGAACCGATTTCAAAGCTATAAGTTGCTGTTTCACCTGCAACAATAGTTTGGCTACCTTGTTCAACTTTCAATGTAAAACCAGGAGTTGGGTCAGCACCTTCTAGTGCAGCTAGTAAGTTCAAACGCTTGCCTGAAACAGTACGGCCTTGAGTTGCTGCGTTGTCGTCACCTGTTGTCATTAATAGCTCTTTTACTTCAAGTGCTGTTAACTCAGGGTTAACTGAAAGTGCTAAAGCAGCAGCACCAGCAACGTGAGGTGTAGCCATTGATGTACCAGTGAAACTTGAGTAGCCATTATTTGGTGTAGTTGAAAGTACATTACGTGCAGGTGCAGCGATATCAACAGTAGTTAAACCGTATTGAGAGTCACTATACATACCATCTGTATGGTTAGTACCAGCAACTGCTAGAATGCTGTCGTTGTCATAGCCAGAAGGATAACTTGGACTTGCATCGTTATCAGTTCCGTCATTACCAGCTGCTGCAACAAATAACATATCTGCTTCTTCTGAAGCTGTAATAGAGTCATGTAATACTTGGCTAAAGCCACCGCCGCCCCAGCTATTGTTTAGAACGCGAATGTTTACACCACTGTTTTTAAGACCAACCATGTAATCAATACACTTGATTGCATCAGATGTAGAGCCTTGGCCTAGAGGACCAGCCAAGAATCGACAACCAACCATAGCAGTCGTATGGTTCACACCTACAACACCTTCGCCATTATTGCCCGTTGCACCTATTGTACCTGCCACGTGAGTACCGTGACCATTGTCATCAATAAGGTTACCTGAGTTGTTAATTGCATCAATACCGTGAATGTCATCAACGTAACCGTTACCATCGTTATCAATACCGTCACCTGCGACTTCACCTGGGTTTACCCACATGTTCGCTGCTAAATCTGGGTGAGCGTGGTCGATACCTGAGTCGATAACACCAACTACTATGTCTTTCGTACCTGTAGAAATGTCCCATGCTTCTGGCGCATCAATATCTGCGTCATCAACACCACCAGTTTGACCAGTATTGTGCATGCCCCATAACTCAGAGAAGCGGCTGTCATCTGGAATACCTGCAATGCTAACAACATAGTCCGGCTCAGCATAAAGAACAGCAGGGTGGTTACGAAGTTTTTTAAGTGCTTCTTTAGTTGACATCTTATCAAGCTTAAAGTTGGCTACTCGACCGTTTAGAAGGTTGCGATAAGCATCGTCAACTTCATCTGCGTTTAAATCAGAGATCTTACCTAGTACAAGATCACGCGCGCTTTTCTTGTCATCTTTAGACATACTGTCCTTATAAACAACGATAATAGAATCATCGTAATAAGGTGTAGATGAAGTACTTTGAATATTTGCACTTGCTAGCATTGGTAATAAAGCAAGTGAAAGTGTTGATAATTTTGCTTTCATGTTCTGAATCCATGTCCTGTTATTTTTATACTGAAATTAAATCAGCGTTCGGATATTTAGATTCTCTTTATCACTACTTACACACATCATTTGGAACTCGGCAACGCAAACACTTTAATCACGTTGTTCGTTCAATTGCCATAAAAATCGTAAAAATACGACTTTCTTATCAGTTTGATACCGTGAATGGGGGACAAAATTAATACTTTTTCATGGTAAAATTTATGTTGAATGATTTTAACTTTTTAATCCGCTTGCATTTTCCTTTCTGGTCAGATCTCTCATAGATGCTAGAAGGTGAATTTAATCACAATTGAATAACTCAATAGTAATAGAAATAAAGGGTTTTCTAATACTTTTTTACTAGTTTTGGTTATTTTTCGAATATGTAAACTTATGTGAAGATATGTAAAGTTATGTTTTTAAAGGGGTTTTGTTTTTTAGCACTTTTGGGCGATATTTTTACGATTCGATAAGTATTAGAGTTTTTAACGCAACAAGTGTTGTGGTCAACATCTAATAAGAATAATTAAAATGAACAATAAAAGTACAACTAAACAAAAACTGAGCTTGAGAAAGCCTGCTGTAGCTAATGTATTTAGTTACCTATTGTTGTTGCCTGTGGCTTTTAGTTATTCACAAGATTTAGCCCATAACACTGACTTACAGGAATCTTCTTTATCTTTAAGTCTTACACCATCAGCAACAATGACCATTAATGAGCAACAACAGCAAATTTTGGTCAATCAGTATGGAATACTCAATCGCGCAACAATTAAACAGTTAGCGAACGCATCGAATAGCATTTCGATTAACCAAGACGGCATTAGCAACTTAGTTATAGTCGAGCAAATGGGTTTTGGTAACACAGTTAATATTGATCAGTGGGGCAGTTACAACCTCGCTAGTGTTATTCAGGAAGGTAATGCGAACACCGCTAATATTACTCAATCCGGTGAACAGACTTTTGTCGTTCATCAAATAGGAAATGATATGGTCGTTAATATTACCCAATATTAATGGTTATATCGATGGAGAATTACAGTGAAATTGAATAAATCAATTGTAGCTTGTGCCATTTTTATGGCATTAGGTTTAAACCAGCAAGCTTTTGCAGCAGACAACAAAGAACCAGCAAAAGAGCCAACAAAATCAGCACCTGTGGAAGTTCAAAAAGACTTTATGATTAATGCTGTTGGTAATGTAACTATTATCTCACAAGATTCAGGCACTGGCGCTACGTTTGGTAACGTTGTAAGCACTTTCCAAGAAGGTGACAGAAACGGTGTTAACGTGAGCACAGCAGGTGACGGTAACGAGAGTGAAGTGACCCAAGTTGGTTTAGAAAACATTGCTGTAAGCTCAAGCACAGGTAATGGCAACACACAAATTACGTTACAAGAAGGCGAAGGCAATGAGTTAGAGTCTTCTGTTGAAGGTAGCGACAACAGCATTTCACTAACCCAAAGCGGTGAAGGTTATTTAGGCATCAACAACCGAGTTATCAATACTGTTGAAGGTGACGCTAACACGATTGAAGTAGAACAAGGTACTGGTGGTCAGTGGTTCTTTAACCGCGACATGCAAGGTTCTGATAATACAGTTTACAGTTCACAAAACGGTGAATGGAATGAAGTTCATTTAGACACTGTTATTGGTGACGCTAATGAGATTGAAATTGAACAAGACGGTTATTACAACGTTACTCGTGTAACTGAACTTCAAGGTTTCGCTAATGAATTAGACATTGCTCAAATCGGTGACCGAAACGTTGCAACGATTGCGGGCATTGAAGGTGACGATAACGAAATCGAGATCTCTCAAGACGGTAATAATAACGAAGTAACTTCAGACTTGTTCCAAGGTAATAACAATGAAGTAACTTTGAATCAAGTAGGTGATGGCAACTTGTCTTCATTTGACAATATTGGTGATGATAACGAGTACACAGTTACTCAAGCTGGTGACGCAAACTCTTCTTATGTTGGTGCTATCGGTGTTGATAACAATTTCACTGTCATCCAAACAGGTGATGCGAACTCAAGCCACGTAGTTAACTTTAACGGTGCAGGTAATGACGTTAACGTAATTCAATCGGGTGACGAGAATACTTCTATTATCCAAGCGTCTGTAGATAACAATGAATTAACTGCAAATGATAGTGATATCACGGTTAATCAAGATGGTAACCAAAATGATGCAGTTATCAATATGAGTACTATTTTAGACACTAATAACAACACATTAGACATTGCACAAAGCGGTGATCTGAACACGTTAGATATTCTTGTTGAAGGTAGTGACCACACTATTGATATTGCACAAAATGGTAGCGAAAACTTAATCACAGGTGTCGGTAGCAACGATATGCTAATCGGCGGTGGCGGTGTGAACCTATCTATCAATCAAGCTGGTACTGGCAACGTGATTGAAGGTTCATTAATCAGTGCTGGTGGCCAAATTGAGATTAACCAAGTTGGTGACTGGAACACGACTACTGTTGTTCAACAATAGTAGAAATTATTGTTAGGACATTAAGGGGCTGAGTGATTAGCCCCTTATATTTCCAATGTTTAAGAAAGTAATCTTATTATATTTATTGTGCGCTTCGAGTTTAGCCCAAGCTGAAGAAATTGAAGTTGGTGGCTTATTACTTGATAACACTATCAGCCGGTTTGGATACGAGTTTTATTACCAATTCAGTCAGTTTTGGCCAGATATCCCTAACACAGACGGCGTTAATGTTCAGATTAAAGAACAAGTCGTGCCAAGAGCTGGAACTAAACTTATTGTCACTATGAACCATCAAGTTATTTATGTAACGCACCTGGGTCGTAGACAATCACCGATAAAGCCTCGTGTTGAACAAGCAATCTTTATTCTCATTGAAGCGATAGCACAATCACAGATAAGCCAGTCTAATCCAGATCTGGCAGAAAACGGATGGTAGTATGAAAAAAATCATTAGTTTATGCATTATTAACGCTGCGATATTGTTTCCAGCAGCGGCATCAGAGTTAGTTTATACGCCGATTAACCCAAGTTTTGGCGGCAATCCATTAAACGGTAATTTTTTACTGAGTAAAGCCCAAAGCCAAAATACCCATAAAGCACCTACTAGTACCAAATCTTATGCAGAGAGATTTCAAGAGTCTCTTGAGCGTTCTTATATGAATAGAATGGTACGTGAGATCACAGATTTAAGCTTCGATGAAGTATGTGACCAAAGTGTTGATCCAAGCTGTGATCCCAACCTCTTCGCTGAAGACTCTACCTTTGTTAGTGGCGATTATGAAATACAAGTATTAACTAGCGGAACAGACAGTATTACTGTGCAAATCACCCATTTAGTAACTGGTGAAGTAACCTTAATTGAGGTACCAAGATTTGGCTAAAGTTTTCAAATTAATCCTAGTACTACTTTGCAGCGTTAATTTGTTTGCGTGTAGTCATATCAGCCTCTTAGTTCCACCTGAAACTAAGAATGCTGTACGCGTTGTTCCTTCTGAGACTTTTAAAGAGCTTAAAGCTTTACCTAAACCAAAGGGTGCAATACCAGTTTCGGTTTATGCATTTAGAGATCAAACAGGTCAATATAAACCGCAAGCGAATGTTAGTTCGTTTTCTACTGCGGTGACTCAAGGTGCAACATCAATACTAATGCAGGCATTAAGTGACTCTGAATGGTTTTTGCCTGTTGAGCGTGAAGGTTTACAAAACATAATTACTGAAAGAAAAATTACCCGAGCTTCGATGCAAGCCAAAGGAGATAAAGAGGAGTTACCTGCTCTGACTACTGCCAAGATTTTACTTGAAGGTGGTGTAATAAGTTATGACTCGAATACAACAACTGGCGGCTTTGGTGCAGAGTATTTTGGGATTGGTAGTTCTGAGCTATACAGAGAAGATATTATCTCAGTTTATATGCGTGCAGTAGATGTAAGAACAGGGCAAGTATTGGTATCTGTTGCAACAACAAAAACAGTATTGAGCAAAGAAATTAGAGCTGGTTTTTTTCGCTACGTGAGCTTTAAACGTTTAGCAGAAGCAGAAGGCGGTTACACCACTAATGAACCTATGCATTTATGTGTTAAACAGTCCATAGAGAAAGCGATTACAGAGTTAGTTCAAAAAGGTCTTGAACGTCGAATATGGCATGCAAGTGCTTAATTTATTTATCGTTCATGATAATTATTGTTAAGTAATTATCATATGGTTTTGGGCTTAATAGGTCGTTTTGTTATTTTTTATTTCATTTATGCATGAGTTATAGACATAGGTACTTTAACGCGGTAATGTGAAGTGGATTTAGGTTAACATTTGTTTGGTTAGCATTAAATTGTGCGAAGTGGAGTTATACCTCTACGTCAGATGGCTAGTGAGAGAGAACGGGCATAGCCATTATTACGACGACGTATGTTGTATCCACTGTCATAAAGCACATGAATAAGGGAGTTCAAATGTCTAAAACAATAAAAAAGAGTACAGCTTTAGTATTAAGCTCTACTGAAGAAGCACTTTCAAATTCTCCAGCAAGCAGTCGTTTTATGGGATTAATTAACGCCTGTGGTATAGATGCAGAAATGATTGCTCAAGTGCCGGAACACAGTAAAGCAAAGCAACTCGATTGTGTATTTGTCGATTTAAGTCACATACCAATAAAAGGGCACTTGATTGAACAAGTGTTATCACTAACTAATGATACAGATGTCGTGTTTTTTAATGCGGTTGAAGAGCAAATATGTGAGTCTTCAACGTTACTTTCTGGAGTCAAAGGGATTTTTTATCAAGACGATCGTCCAGACCTAGTTTTAAAAGGGCTGGAGTCTATTATGAATAAGGAATCTTGGTTTAAACGCTCAACAATGAATAAGGCGGTCAGCGAGTTACTAAAGTTGCAACAGCGTAACCAAACACCCTTCAATCCGGCAAACACTGAATTAGACTTACCGCAGCTAACAAAGAGAGAGCAAACCATAGTTCGTTTAGTTTCTAGTGGTGCGCAAAATAAAGAAATAGCAGAACAGCTACATATAAGTCCAAATACAGTCAAAACTCACATTTATAGTTTGTTCAGAAAAACGAGTTCTAGAAATCGAATCGAGCTCATTACTTGGTCACAACAATTTAATCCTACTCAGCTGCTGAATAGCTAACTTTCAGCGGCTTTTAAAGCATTCATTTAAACTGAATAATAGAATTTATATTGCAGCGAGCTATTGATATCCCGCTGCTTTCATTTCTGCTACTAATTATTATTAATAAGCATTTCCGATTACACTACTCCGTACGCTAGCATTGAGTCAGCTACTTTTATAAAGCCTGCTATGTTTGCTCCTTTTACGTAGTCAACCTTATTGTCTTTCTCGCCATAACGAACACATTCACGGTGGATACTGTTCATAATATCTACTAATCGCTGTTCAAGCTCTTGTTCTGACCAAGATATACGCATGCTGTTTTGTGACATTTCTAGTGCTGATACTGCAACTCCGCCTGCATTTGATGCTTTGCCTGGCGCATACAATACATTTGAGCTGTGGAAGTGTTCTACAGCTTCAGGTGTGCAAGGCATATTTGCACCTTCAGAAACGGCAAGACAGCCATTATTTACTAGTTGATGTGCGTCGTTTTCGTTCAACTCATTTTGAGTGGCACAAGGAAATGCGAGGTCTGCTTTAATGCTCCAAGGTCTTGAATCAGCAATAAATTCAGCATCAAAATGTTCTTGTGCTTGAGAAATACGCTGACGCTTGTTTATTTTTAAATCTTTTACAATATCCAGCATTTCCTGAGTAATACCATTGGCGACATATAAAGTTCCTGACGAGTCTGACAGAGTTAGTACTTTACCGCCGAGCTGAAGTATTTTTTCAGCACAATATAAAGCAACGTTACCTGAGCCTGATACTAAGCAATCTTTTCCTTCAATACTGGTTCCGTGTTGTTTTAGCATCGCTTGCATAAAGAAAGCGTTGCCATAGCCTGTTGCCTCAGTGCGGACCAAACTGCCACCAAACTCTAGTGGCTTACCTGTCAAAATACTTTCAAATTTGTGAGTAATACGTTTGTACTGTCCGAATAAATAACTAATTTCACGGGCTCCCACACCAATATCACCAGCAGGAACATCCATATTTTCACCTATGTGTTGATATAGTTGGGTCATAAAAGACTGGCAAAAACGCATGATCTCACGATCTGATTTTCCTTTAGGACAAAAATCAGAGCCTCCTTTTCCCGCACCTATAGGTAGGGTAGTTAAGCTATTCTTAAAAGTTTGCTCAAAGCCAAGAAATTTTAGAACACTAAGATTAACGGAAGGATCAAAACGTAAGCCGCCTTTATAAGGACCGATAGAGTTGTTGAATTGAACGCGATAACCTCGATTAATTCGAATGTTTCCTTCATCGTCTTCCCATGTCACTCGAAACGATACGACTTTGTCTGGTTCTGTCATGCGCTCTAAAATGTGAGCTTGTTTGTATTTGGGATTTTCGTTAATAAAAGGAATAACAGATTCCGCAACTTCCCTTACTGCTTGATGAAATTCTGGCTCATTAGGATTGCGTTTGACCAGACCTGCCATAAAGTGGTCTATTGTTAGATCGTCATACATGCATTGTTCTCCATGCTTGTTATTACTAGCTGAGTTTTATAATTGCTCAGTTAGTAGCTGAATAGCTACTGCCTATTGGCGGTATAAATCATTTGGTGTAATTCATTACTATAGTTTTATTTAGCAAATGAACATCATTGTTTGTGTAAAGACTGCATATCGATCACAAAACGACACTTAACATCTGACCTTATTATGTGTTAAAAAATTTCATTTATGTCGTACAGATTTACTATTTAACATCGACAGCAACGTTGTGAACGGCACAAAATCAAGCATCCACTGCTTAGTTTCATTGTTTACTTTATTTATAAGATTAAATTCTGCTAAAACTGGTCTCTAGACTAGTTTTAGCAAGAAACATTTCTCATACACTAAATTCCACTGGATATTTACAAAAGATAAAAGGGCAATTTAGTGAAAGTAATAAAGTGGATGTTAGCGGTAGTTGTAGGTTGTTTGGTATTTCTGGTGTTTGCATTCGAAACAAGCAAAGTTTCTCTTACTCCATCGGGGAGCTACAAGGCTCTTTATCCATTGTTTGGTATAGGTATCAAAGGAAATCTATTTATAACTGGAGCAACGGATAATTTACAAGTTGACGATTATCCTTTTGCTGGACCAATAATATCTAAATCTAACAATGATGCTAAGTGGTTCTGCCGAGATAAGGTGCACAACATTCAATTAGATGAAGGTGTTCGAGAGTTGTCAATTGAGTGTGAAGGAACAACTTATCAACATCAGTGGCATGAAAAGACTTCTACTTCCTTTAATGAGCCTATGTCAGAACAGGTGCTTGTGCTTTCTGACATTCATGGTGACATAGGCTACCTAGATTCAGTACTTCAGCAAATTGGAGTAACCAACAATGAACATGATTGGAGCTGGCAACAAAATCAGCTAGTTATCTTAGGTGATTCGGTGGATAAAGGTCCTGCGGATAGACGAGTGCTTTGGCGTTTATATCAGTTGTCTCATCAAGCGCAATTAGCTGGTGGTGCAGTGCACGTTTTGCTCGGAAATCACGAGCAGTACGGACTTGACGGTAATCACTTCGCTTTCCATCCAGATTTAAGGGCAAAAGTTAAAACTATGACTTCACCGAGCGAAGCTTATAGTGGGAATACTGTTATTGGCAACTGGCTAAGAAGTCGTCCTGTGATGCTGAAACTTGGAAAGGCTTTATTTGTTCACGGAGGTCTATCTAATGTTCATTTATCAAGCGACTCTTCAATAGCTGACATCAATAGTAGTTCGGCAGCTTATTATACTGAACAACCCGTGGCAGAAACTACGATTAGCTTAATTAAAGGAGAATTTGGGGTTACTAAGTTTCGTGGTCAGCTCAGAGAAGAACAAGCAAGTACACCTACATTAGAGCAACTCAAAACAATACTGGAACACTATAATGCCGAAGTGTTGATTGTTGGTCACTCACAAGTGGAAAAACTAATACCTATCTACGACGGTATGGTTTGGCCTGCTCACGCTCCTCATAAAAGTGGTCAGGTTTTGCTGATTAGCGATGGCGATATAACTGTGAAAAAACTAACACCAAATTGGTATGATTATGATAATAAAAGACAAATTGTTCGTAATTTTTCATTCGTTAATAACAAAGATCTCGAAGCATTAGCGAAAATGCTCTCGTTATCAATTAGTCATTAGTTGTAATATAGCAATGTTATTTTCGTAAAGTGGAGTTTAGATTTTGAAAAAGTCGTTGTTTTGGAAGCTATTCTTACTTTGCTTTTCATTAGTGTTTATCGCTTTTTTATCACAACATGTATTTCTTCGATTCTTAAGCTCAAGCCAGGCGCTGCGACACTTGTATCTTCAAGAGTGGCAACAAACTGTTATGCAAGACAGTTTACGCGCAGCGCTGGCTACTGATGAACTCAATAACTTACCAGATAAAACTGTATCAGACTCATTGCAACCATTCTTGCAACCACAAGGTTATGAAATTGATTACCAAGGTTTGCCCTATTTAACTCTGTATATAGATACCTTGGTGGTGGTTGATAAAAGTGGTGCTCTTGTTACGCAATTAGGGCAGCCCATATATCAGCAGCAAAATCTGTTTACTGAAATGAGCTTGCATGGCAGAGAAGATTTAGTTGAGGCATTGATCGGTAAAGATTATTTTGGCACTTCTGTGTTACCGGACTATCCAGGTGTTGTTGTTGCTATTAGTTTGTTTGACTCGCAAAAAAATATTGTTGGCGCAATGGTTTCTCATCAGCGCAGGGAACTTGCGCCGGGAAGCAATGGTATATGGTTTGGTATTCAAGCCGTTGCTAAAGGGATGTTTCAAGTTCAAGCTGACTTTATTGTTAACCTATTTTTTGCCAGTTTGATTTTTTCGCTGGTGATAACCTTTTATCTGCGCAAACGAGTAACCAAAATTACGGCGACAGTAAAACAATGGAAAAAGGCTAACTTTAAATCAAGTATTCAAGACTCTTCATTAGACGAGTTAGGAGAGTGTGCTAAACAGCTCAACGACATGTCAATTTCGCTAAAGAATGCAATGCACCAAGCACAACAAAATGCTTCTTATAAAGAACGTTTGCAACTAGCTGGGGTATTACACGATACCGTTAAACAAAGGCTTTTTGTTGTCAATTTAAAAGCGGCTGTCTTTGAAAAACTAAAATTACAGCAGCAAAGCGAACAACAGCTGGATACCGTGATTGCAGACATCAGCAATCAGTGTCAATTGGCTTATGAAGAGTTGGAGCAGGTGATATCAGAAAGTAAACCTAAATCCTTGATTCGCTTTAGTGAACTTGAGCAATACTTAATTAATAACCGCATTGCTTCAGACCTAAAATTAGTAGTTAACGTCGAGCCAACCTTATCGCAAGAGATGGTGCCAGAAATTGTTTTGAGGCTTATTAATGAAGCTTTGAAAAACACCTTAAAGCACGCCAAAGCCACCTCAAGTTTAGTTAGCATTTGTAGTAATAAAGACAACTATATTGTCGATATTAGTGACGATGGTATTGGAGACGTTTTTAAAGATAATGAGCTTATCCAAAGAGGACAAGGGTTGGCGTTATTGCAACAGTCAATTATTGATAGTGGAGGAGTATTAAAGGTAAACGATAACTTAGAATCTGGGTTTTCGCTACAGGCTAGTATTCCAAATAACAAGGTGACAACTGAAAGATTATGAATCAAGTACACGGAAGAACAATTAACGTCTTGATTGCAGACGACCATCCTATCGTAAGTGAAGGTTTATCTAGTTATATGCAACTAGAGGCAGACATAAATATAGTCGCTATCTGTGATTCTAATGAAGAGCTCAATCACGTTACGGACGGTTGCGATATTGATGTATGTTTACTTGATTTAGAGCTTAAAGATGGCCTATCAACATCTCTGATACCTCAAATAGTAAAAAGAGGGATCAAAGTTGTAGTTTTAACTTCGTGCAGTAGGGCAGAGTTTCTAAAACAAGCAGTAGATTTGGGAGCGACTAGCTATGTGAGCAAATCCGTGCAGCCAAATAAGCTAGTAGATATTGTTAAAGATGCTTCTTTAGGGCGGCGGTATTTACAACCTGAACTTATAACAGATGAATCTTTAGTGCTTGCAAATGAAGTGTTAACGAACAAAGAAATAGAAATTTTGGTTTTTGTTGCACAAGGATACAGCAACGCGGAAATAGCCGATGTTATTAGCGTTTCAATAAAAACAGTGCGATTTCATATGAGTAATATTCTAGGTAAATTACAACTCAACGACCGAACTCAAGCTGCAATATTAGCATGGCAACAAAAACTAGTTTCTTAGTCTAGTTCGTAGTGTTTTGGTTGCAGTATTACTTTCGAGAAAACGAGCCAAGATTATATGAATTGAATCCCCTATAGCTCTTACCTTATAGATACTGAATTTCAGACAAAAAACTTTAAGGAAAAGTTTTCAACAGCTTTAGCTGGCCTCGAAGAGGTAAGTATCATGGAAGATACGCATAAAAAAACCGGCATCTCTAATTGAGTAAGTCGGTTGCGGTAATTAAAGTCTTAATAACTTTGAAATGGTACCAGTGGGCGCTCTTTGAATTTGGGAACCGCCACGCCATGAAGCGGGCCAAGATTATATGAGTTGAACCCCCTATAGCTCTTACCATATAGATACTGAATTTCAGACAAAAAACTTTAAGGAAAAGTTTTCAACAGCTTTAGCTGGCCTCGAAGAGGTAAGTATCATGGAAGATACGCATAAAAAAAACGACGTCTCTAATTGAGTAGGTCGGTTATCGTTTTCTCTTTATAGAGAATGGTACCAGTGGGCGCTCTTTGAATTTGGGAACCACCATGCCGTGAAGCGGGCCAAGATTATATGAGTTGAATCCCCTATAGCTCTTACCTATAGATACTGAATTTCAGATACAAAAAAACCGACGTCTCTAATTGAGTAGGTCGGTTATCGTTTTCTCTTTATAGAGAATGGTACCAGTGGGCGGACTCGAACCGCCACGCCGTGAAGCGGGGGATTTTGAATCCCCTATGTCTACCAATTCCATCACACTGGCACTGCGTAAAAGCGGGTTTGATTATATCTAGTGATTAAGGCCATGCAAGGCTTTTCTTTCACTTGTTATTTCAACTGGTTATATATTCAACGATTTTTGCTTTGTGATATTTATTGCTAAACTAACTGCAATTTTTCCTGCACAAGCAAAGCATTAATATGTCGACTCCTGAAACTCATGAATTTCCTCGCGCTGGTTTTTTTAAGCGCATAGCTGCCATAGTTTACGATTCTTTAATCGTCGTGGTGTTAGCTATGGTAGTGACTTTTATCAATCTTATGATTATTAGTGCTCTGAGTTCGAATGGCATTATTGATATTTCTGCTTATGAAGATCCTTCTGCATTTTTAAATGCACAATGGTGGTTTACTATTGAAATCGTGTTCGCGATTTGGTTTTTCTATGCTTGGTTCTGGTATGACGGAGGCCAAACTCTAGGTATGAGGAGCTGGAGATTAAAGTTAGAGAGTGACAACGAAAAGCCACTGACTTTAAAAAGAGCCTTTTTAAGAGCTGCATACTCATTATTAGGCCTAGGCAATATTTTAGTTCTGTTTACCCCTAAAAATAAGCAAGCGCTGCAAGATAAGCTCACTCAAACTAGAGTGGTGGTGTTAACAAAAGAAGCAAATAAAAAAGTCTACTTGCGTGGTGTCGAAGGACCAGAACAATAAATCTACTCATTTTGCATAATGGTTTAGCAATAAATTCTCTTTAGAGTGAGTAGGTGAAAACTTCATTTTACTCACTCTGTTGTTTGCTAAACGTTCGATACAGTAAGCGGTTCAGCTACCTTTCTATATTTAAAGTAAAAACTCTAAACATAAAGTTAAATGAAATAAAATTACTAAGCTTGATTTACATACGTATGTATTTTTTGAATACGTATGTATTTCGTTGTTCTAGGGAAACTCATAGGGATAGTATGCTCAGGACAAGAAAAATTAGCTAAAGTACTATTTCTTCAGCACAACAACATAAATACAACAACAAACGAGGAGTTGTCATGGCAACATTTAAGCCGAGCTTACTGACTCTAGCTTTAGTCGCGACAGGGTGTATCAATACGGTATATGCGGCAGAGCAAAATGAAAGCAGCGCAGATAAAGCTGAACAAGATGTCGAAGTTATTGAAGTAAAAGGCTTCCGACGCAGCTTAATCGAATCAATTAATACTAAACGTTATTCAAACAACGTTGTGGAATCTGTATCAGCGGAAGACATCGGTAAACTACCTGACTCATCAATTGCAGAGTCTATTGCTCGTTTACCTGGTATTACAGCTCAACGTTTAGATGGCCGTGCCAGCCGTGTGAGTATTCGTGGTTTTGGTGAGAACGAAAGTGCAACGACATTTAATGGTCGTGAACAAGTTTCTATCGGCGACAACCGCGGTGTTGAATTTGATTTATACCCTTCAGAAATCATGAGCGGTGTAACCGTATATAAAACGCCAAATGCAAGTTTAGAAGCTGAAGGTATTGCTGGTGTTATCGACTTACAAACAGTACGTCCATTAAGCAAAGAAAGCAGCATTTTATTTAATGCTCAAATGGAAAAGACAAGCTTTGACAAGTTGAATCCAGATGGCGATGACACAGGTCACCGTGCAACTTTCTCTTATATTGATCAGTTTGCTGATGAAACAATTGGTATTGCATTCGCTGCAACAACTATGAGCTCTCCAAACCAAGAAAAACGTTGGAATGCATGGGGTTACCCAGAGTTTGAAGTTGACGGTCAGCAGTTATCTATTCTAGGTGGTGCTAAGCCTTATGTTCGTTCTTCTACATTAGAACGTGACTCTTTAATGCTTGTAGTTGAAGCTGTACCTCGTGATGATGTTCGTATTGTTGCTGACTTACTATACGTTGACTTTAGCGATGAAAAGATTTTACGTGGTATCGAGATTCCATTTGCATGGGGTCAAGGTTCTATCTCTGCAGATAGCGCTACGGTTGATCCGGAAACTGGTTTCATTACTTCTGCAACTACAGAAGGTCAAAGAGTTGTTGTTCGTAACGATGTTGAAGAAAGAAATGCAGATTTAACATCATTTGGTTTAAACGTTGAGTACGATTTAACTGATGATATTACGATAGAATTCGACGCATCAATGTCAAAGGTTGAGCGTGAAATCTGGGCGCTAGAAAGCTACTCAGGTACAGGCCGTGGTGACAACAACGGTGTTGCTGACAATATCGGTTATACATTCGATAATGGTAATACTGGTGCTCAATTCACTCATGAATTAGATTATTCAGACTACAACCTAATTCAATTAGGTGGTCCACTAACTTGGGGTTGGTCATCAGCTCTTAACGATAGATTCGATGCAACAGGCACTGAATTTGAAAATACAGCACAGGATGGTTTCATCAACGCTCCTACTGTAGACGATGAGTTAAGCGCACTTAAACTTGCTGCTACGCAGTTAGTTGACTCTGACTTCATCTCTAGCGTTGGTTACGGCATGTCTTTCAGAACTCGTGAAAAGACTAAAGTTTCTGAAGGTTACTTCATGACGCTTAACGCTTTCCCTGGCACTATGGTTGTTCCTGAAGAGTATCGTCTAGGTACTACATCTTTAGACTTCATCGGCATGGGTGACATGATTGCTTATGACGCTCGTTCTTTAGTTAATGACGGTTACTACACACTAACAGCAGAAAGTTTAACTAACTCTAGCCATGCAACTAAGTCATGGTCTGTTGAAGAAGATGTATTTGCAGCATATGTTCAAGCTGAAATCGAAACTGAACTAGCTGGTATGCCATTAGTTGGTAATGCTGGTTTACGTTATGTACAAACAGACCAAAGCTCAAGAGGCTCGGCGTTTAACACAAATGCTGAAGGTTTAATTGTTTCGTCACCTACGAACATTAGCCATGATTACTCGCACTTACTACCTAGCTTAAACTTATCACTGAAAATTGATGATGAGCAAACGCTACGTTTTGGTTATGCAGAAACTATCTCTCGTGCTCGTCTAGACGAAATGAACGCTTCTGTTAGCGCAACTTACAACTCAGTACCTGATAGTAATGGTAACAACTGGAGCGTTAGTGGTGGTAACCCAGAGTTAGAACCAAAAGAAGCGACTGGTTACGACTTAACATACGAAAACTACTTCAATGCAGAAGGTTACTTCTCAGTAGCGTACTTCTACAAAGATATCGATACTTGGATCTTCGATGGTACTTATGAAGCTGACCTAACTGGTGTAGCTCGTCCAGGCACAAATGAAATTCCAGCAAACCCAACTGCTTCAGGTACAGGTAAAGTAAATGGCGGCGGCGGTTCGCTACAAGGTTACGAGTTATCATTAACTCTACCTCTGAACATGTTCTCTGAAACGTTAGACGGTTTTGGTATTGTTGCTAGCCACACTGAAGTTGACCAAGATATGGAAGACATCAATGGTAACGACTATGAGCTACCAGGCTTATCAGACAGCATCCAAAGCTTCACTATGTACTACGAGAAAGATGGTTTCTCAGCTCGTGCAAGCATGCGTAAGCGTTCTGACTTCAGCGGTGATGTATATGGTCTAGGTTTCGACACTGTACAAGTTGATATCTTAGGCGAAACAATTTGGGACGCTCAAATTGGTTATGACTTCGGTGAAGCTGGTTTCGAATCACTTGACGGTTTATCAGTGTTCTTACAAGTACAGAACTTAACTGAAGAGCCGTTCACTTCTCTAAGTGGTGACAACAACCTTCAAGTTCGTGATTACCAAGACTACGGTAGCACTTACTTATTCGGTATTAGCTACAAGCTATAATTCGAACTATGCGTAATAAAACCCCTGTAATATAGTATTGCAGGGGTTTTTTTGTAGGTAGAAAACAAAATATGAATTCAGTTAAGAATATTGTCATCGTTGGCGGTGGCACAGCAGGTTGGTTTTCGGCTGCTTTATTATCAAGAGTATTGGGCTCGGAACTTAACATTACACTGGTAGAGTCAGATAAGATTGGCATTGTTGGTGTGGGTGAAGCCACTATACCGCCTATTCAAAATTTTAATGCTGGACTTGGTATTGATGAAGCTGAGTTTTTACAAGCAACAAAAGGCAGCATCAAGTTAGGTATCCAGTTTGAAAATTGGGGCAAAGTTGGTGATGCATACATGCACGCATTTGGTGGCATAGGTAAAGACTTTCCTTTTGCTAGCTTCCATCATTTCTGGCTAAAGTCGAAAGAACTAGGAGTTGAATCAGACTTTTGGGATTTCTCTTTAAACTATCAAGCAGCAAAAAATAATAAGTTTGGCAAACTCAATAAAATACCTGGCACCAATATGCCAGGCTTAACATATGCCTATCATTTTGATGCTGGCTTGTACGCTAATTTCTTGCGAGATAAATGCTTACAGCAAAATGTGCAAAGAGTTGAAGGTGAAATTGTTGAAGTAAAAGTCAACGAGACCAATGGTTATATTGAGTCATTAGTACTTGACTCAGGCCAAACAATAAATGGTGAGCTGTTTATTGATTGTAGTGGTATGCATGAACTCTTGATCGAAAAAACATTGCACACAGGTTATGACGATTGGAGCCATTGGTTACCTTGTAATCGCGCTATGGCAGTGCCGTGTGAGTTAGTTGAACCAATAGAACCTTATACTCGTTCCGTGGCACATCATTGTGGTTGGCGTTGGCGTATTCCGCTTCAGCATCGTACTGGTAATGGTCTTGTTTACTCAAGTCGTTACATGTCAGATGATGAAGCAAAAGAACTGCTATTGAATAGCTTGGACGGTAAACCTTTAGCAGAGCCTAAAGTTATTCCATTTAGAGTTGGACGTAGAAGAAAGCAATGGAATAAGAATGTTATTGCCATAGGCTTATCGTCAGGTTTTTTAGAGCCATTAGAATCAACCAGTATTCATTTGATCCAAACTGCAGTAACTCGTTTACTTAAACACTTCCCTCATCAAGGTATAGAACAAGTGCAAGTGGATGAGTTTAACCGACAGTCTAAGTACGAAATGGAAAGGATCAGAGACTTTATAATTCTGCATTACAAGTTGAATGATAGAGATGACAGTCAGTTCTGGCGTCACTGTAAAGATATGGACATTCCTGAGAACTTGCGCAGCAAGATTGAGCTATTTAAGAAGACAGGTAACGTGTATCGTGATTATGAAGATCTGTTTACGGAGATAGCTTGGCAGCAAGTAATGATAGGGCAGGGTCTTATCCCAAATGATCATCACCCTGTTGCTTCGACGCTTAACAAGCAAAAAGCAGAAGACATGGTGGGAAGTCTAAAAACCTTGATTAATACAAGCGTATCTAACTTACCAGAACACGGCGAGTTTTTAGCTTCGATGAAGAAAGCGAATTAAAAAGCGCTATTAATTAATTTTGAACTTTACTCATGGCGCAAGTTGATACAAAAAAGCCGTAGATATTACTCTGCGGCTTTTTTATTTGGCGTAGACTAAATTGATTACTTACTAACTAAAACCTTGTAACCATAAGCCGGAATGTTCATTTTGCTATTTGCTTTTACTGAAACTTTTTTATTTGTGAAAGCATCTTTATAGCTATCTACTTGGATGTTCTCATTAAAGCTAACTGTTTGAGCTTGGTCAGAGAAGTTAAGAACAGTGAAGATCTTGTTACCGTCTTTTTCTCTTACAAATGAGAATATTGCTTTTGGCTTATCGTTTGGCACTGGGATCATCTTGCCACCCCAATTACCATTCCATAAAGCTGGATTCTCATGTTTTAAAGCAAATAACTTTTTATACAAATCGCCAATAGGGTGCTGTTTCCACTCGATTAAGTCTTTTTCAAAGAAAGCTAATACTTTATCTAATCCTGCTTCTTGACCACTGTATAACAACGGCATTCCCTCAGCTGTAGCGGTTAATACTATAGAAACTGGTAGATAATCTCCGAATCGTTCAAACATGGTTTTTTCCCATGAGTTTTTATCGTGATTATCAACAAAGTTCATTTTGATAGCGTTATCAGGCCAAGAGTTCAAAACGTGGGCATAGTGCAAGTAAATTGCAGAAGCGTCTTTTTTACCATGTGCTACTTCGTGCATTACGTCGTGAAGTTTCCATGCGTATGACATGTTAAATGCTTTTTTATGCAGATCTTTAGAGTCCCACTCTGCAAGCATAAACACAGGTTTGATTTCGTCTAGCTCTACTTTTACTTGTTCCCAGAAGTTAGTTGGAATAAAACCAGCTACATCACAACGGTAACCATCAATATTTGCTTCTTTTACCCAAAACTTAAGTGCTTCAGTCATGTACTGACGCATTTCAGGAACTTGATAATCAAAGTCAATGATATCTGACCAATCCCACCAAGGTGTAGGCTGGAAGTTGCCATTGTGGTCTTTTGTATACCATTCTGGGTTAGATTTAGTTAGTGGATTATCCCATGCTGAGTGATTAGCAACCCAGTCTAAAATAACGTACATGCCCATTTCATGCGCTTTATTAACTAGGTCTTTGAAGTCCTGCATAGTGCCAAATTCAGGATTAACCGCGTAATAGTCCTTTACTGAGTAGTAGCTACCTACTTCACCTTTTCGGTTAAGTTCACCAATCGGATGTATTGGCATTAACCAAAGAATATCAACTCCTAATTCTTTTAGTCTAGGTAAATGTTCTGAGAACGCTTTAAAGGTTCCTTCTGGCGTGTATTGTCGAATATTTACTTCGTAAATGTTTGCATTTTTTGCCCATTCAGGATGCTGAACTTCAACATAAGGTTTAGGTGCGTATAGCGAATTAGCCGCTAAGGTTGAGGCTGATACCAACATCAACACAGCTGATAGCAAGATGCTTAGAGTTTTTCCCATGAATATTCCAATTAGAGCGTTTATAATCGTAAATTCTATTCTGACAGCTTCAAAAATAATTGTAATCACATACAATAGAACTCATTGTTTATATATGTGAACAATTAGAAAAGGTATGGAATTCGACAAAATACATCTGTTTTATCAGGTAGTATCCAAAGGTAGTTACACCGCCGCAGCCGAACATTTAGGCTGCTCTAAAGGATATCTATCGCAACAAGTTAAAAAGTTGGAACAAACACTAAGTACTCAACTTTTGGTAAGAAATACTCGAAATATGAAGCTGACTAATGCGGGCGAGTTATTGTTTCAACAAGCGGTGAAGCTTTCATCTCTTTGGTATGAAACCAAACTTGCATTAGAAGCAACCGAACAGCAAATATCAGGGCTTGTCAGTTGTACTGCCCCAGTTGCTTTAGCCAAGTACTTAATTTGGCCTTGTATGGAGCCTCTACTCGCAGACTTGCCAGAACTAAAATTTAGCATTGAGTCAGGTAATCATTTGCAGAATTTAATTGATGCCAATTATGACTTTGCTGTGCGTATCACCCGGTCACCTCCAGAAGACATGATTGCGAAAAAGCTGTGTGACTTCACTTATGACTGTTACGCCAGTCCTGAATATGTAGCTGAGCACGGCAGACCTGTTACAGCGAGTGACTTAAAGTTGCATTCTTGTTTGGCTTTAACTCATTGGTCAAACTGGAAATTTCATGGAGATGAGGGATTGGTTGAAGTCGACGCAAGAGGAATATTAACTTGTTCGGACAATGAGCTACTTAAAATAGCAGGAGTAGCAGGAAAAGGGATCATCCGAATGCCAGAGTATATGGTTACTGATGAGTTGAAAAAAGGAAATTTGATTAGGTTATTGCCAGATTATACAGGCGAACAAAATTCTATTTATTTGTTATATCCTCAGATTAAATCAAGACCAGCTAAAGTAAGTCGTTGCATTGAGCACATCAGGCTAAATTTGATAAATAGAGGACTGTGACATACATCACCTAGTAAAACCTAGGTGATGTAGAGAATAGTTGATCACTTATGCTAATTCGTATTAGTCGTATACCGTCGGAATTGGTGCGCGTTTATGCTGTGTTCGATTATAAATTGATACTAACTTATCAGATACTTCTTGAGTTACGGTTTTACCCTCTAAGAAGTCATCAATTTGGTCGTAGCTTAAGCCTAACGCCGACTCGTCTTCTTTACCTGGCTCAAGTTCCTCTAAGTCCGCAGTAGGTGCTTTGTAAACTAATCTATCAGGAGCTCCCAAGTGAGTAGCTAAAGCACGAACTTGTCGTTTGTTTAAACCAAACAGTGGGATTAAGTCGCACGCACCATCACCGTATTTGGTGAAGAAGCCAGTGATGTTTTCAGCAGAGTGGTCAGTACCTAAAACCAAGCCACTTAATAAGCCTGCAATGTCGTACTGTGCAACCATACGCATTCTCGCTTTCACGTTACCTTTTACGAAGTCTACAGATGAAGCAGATAACTCATTCTTTACCGACTCTGGCAAACAAGACATAACTTCATTATGTACGCCTTCAGTACCTGCTTTAACATTAACAGTTAATGAAAGACTCGGTTGAATAAACTCTAATGCCATTTGTGCATCTGCTTCATCAGCTTGCACGTCGTATGGTAATCGAACAGCAGCAAATCTATATTCATCTGTATCTTGTTCTAGGTTCAGCTCGTTAACAGCTAATTGAGCAAGTCTACCGCAAGTTGATGAATCTATGCCGCCACTAATGCCTAAAACCAGTGTTTTAAGGCCAGATTGAGTCAGTGTTTTTTTGATAAAACTTACGCGACGAGTGATCTCAAATTCAACATCAATTTGAGGCTTAACTTGCATTTCTGCGATTATTTGATTTGCATCCATTAACTTAGTGCTTCTCTTATATAAACTGTTTGGTATTCTATGTAATAGAGCCAATGCTATCAACTAGGTAAACAGATGAAAAAAGTTACAGCGATTATTAAACCTTTTAAATTAGATGATGTTAGAGAAAGCCTTTCGGAGATTGGTGCAAGTGGTATGACTGTATCGGAAGTAAAAGGTTTTGGTCGTCAAAAAGGTCATACTGAGTTATATCGCGGCGCTGAATACATGGTAGATTTTTTACCTAAAATGAAACTTGAACTTGTGGTATCGGACGAAATGTTAGACCAAGTTGTTGATGCAATTTTAGAAACCGCACAAACGGGTAAAATTGGTGATGGTAAAATTTTCGTAGAACCAGTTGAAAGAGTCATTCGCATTCGAACTGGAGAAGAAGGTAACGACGCAATTTAATACAATTACTTCGTCTATCTAAATAAAGTTATGGTGAACAGTGATCATAAACCGTTGTTGGAATTATATTCGACAACGGTTTTTTTATGCTCCGAACCGGTACCGTTTCGCCGATACGCTATTATTACGGCATATAACCCTAACGGAGTAGTATTGACTCAAGAGCAGAATCAACAATTAAATGATCTGTTGCGTGGTGAGTTGAGCCAATTCTCATATGTTGAGGTGACAGGTGCATCACCCGATTTTTCTCATCAAGAACCCAGTTTTGCTGTAGAAACTAGCCTTTATCAAGCGCAAGCTTTAGCAAAGCAGTATCAGCAAAATGCTATCTTTTGGATTGATAATAAAAACCTCTCAATTGAACCTGCAGTGTTAAAATTTGATAGTATCAATCTTGGAGACATTACCTCTCGTTGGTGTTTATAAGCTGCATTTTTTCCGTTCTGAGCTAATCTAGTTTTAACGGCTTATTTATAAGCCAAATAAAAACAATATGTTGTAGTGAAAAATAAGCTCAATATTTCTTAAGAAATGCAGATAACTCTTTATAAGAATAGATCTAGTAGTGAGCCTCAAGAAGTCTAATCTGAGGATGAAGTTTTTACTGACATACTCGGTCTATGTGTTTCTATTCCTAAAGAAGTAGTACTGGGCATAGTTGCTGGTTTGCTTTCAATATAATAATTCGAACTAACAGGAGTCGATAATGGAGTTTCTTACCAAATTAACTATAAAGAGCCGTTTAAGTATTGGGTTTGGTTTAGTTTTGGTTTTGATCATTATGTTAACCGTGATAGGCATCGCCGATGTAAATTCCATAGATAGAAAGTTAACTGAAATCACAGATATTAATTCTGTAAAACAAAGGTATGCGATTAATTACCGAGGTAGTGTACACGATAGAGCTATCGCTATTAGAGATATTGCGATTGCTAATACAGATAGTGAAGTAAATGAATTTGAAAGAGAAATTGAACAGTTAGCGCAATTTTATAAAGACTCAGAAGACAAAATGAAAAGAATGATGTCTTCAGGTGAAATGTTTAGTAGCCAAGAGAGAAAGATCCTCAACGAAATTGATAGTATTCAAACTCGAACCTTACCCATAATCACCAGTATTATTAGAGATAAACGAGCTGGGCAGAATGTTAATTCTGCAGTCTTGCAACAAGCTAGGCCTGCTTTTATTGACTGGCTAAAAGCGATTAATGACTTTATTGATTACCAGGAAAGACAAAATCAAACAACGACCCCAGAAGCTCGTGAAATCGCAGGTAATTTCCAAAGCTTTATGCTGATATTGGCTGTTATCGCTATTGTTATCAGCATTGCTGTAGGCTTGATGATTGAGCGAAGCCTTCATTATTCTCTTGGTGGTGAACCATTTGAAGCGCAAAAAGCACTTACAGGTATAGCTGACGGTGACTTGTTAACAATAATTAAAACAGAACACGAAGAAAGCATGCTTACTACCATGTGTAAAATGCGTAATAAGCTAGCTGGTACCGTTTCTAATATTATTCAAGCTTCGAAAGAATTAGAGTTCCAGCTGGTTGAAGTAACCGCTTCGTCAAAAGAAGTATTAGCTTCGGCACAAGGACAAGCTGCACTTACGCAAGAAACCGCGCAACAGTTAGATAACATGCGTGCTTCAATTGATCAGGTTTCTGATATAGCGAGTAAGACAGAAGAAAACTCGGGCCAAACAGTGCAGTCTGCGAAACAAGGTCGAGAAGTGATTCAAGAAAGTGCAAGAGAAATGGAACTTATCTCTTCAACGGTTAATAGCACTGTTGAACAAATCCGTAAATTAGAAGAAAACACCAAACAAATTGGTGGCATTGCAAATGTGATAAGTGGTATTTCTGAACAAACGAATTTGTTAGCTTTAAACGCGGCTATTGAGGCTGCTAGGGCTGGTGAATCGGGTCGTGGTTTCGCAGTTGTAGCAGATGAAGTAAGGCAGCTAGCTCAAAGAACAGGTGAGGCGACGGCTCAAATTGAAACTATGATAGCTGAGGTTCAAGCTGAAACAGCAGCTTCGGTAGCGGCGATGGAAACAACTCAACCTCAGGTTGAAAGTGGCCGAGCTAAAACCATTGAAGCAACCGCTTTACTACAAGATATTGAACAGCAAGCTAGCGACTCATTAACTCGAGTTAAAGAAGTGGTGAGTGCAACTAGCGACCAAGTTTCGTCTATTGGAGAAGTGGCTAATGCCATGGAGCAAATTTCAGATATGTCGGCAAACTCAATGGATTCATTGAGAAATAACGATACGGCAACGCAAAGCTTGTCGGAAGTTGCTTCTAAACTTAAAAATGACGTGAGCTTCTTTAAAGTTTAGCGTTTTCACAAAGCAGTATTTCCCTTCTATAAACATTCATGTAGTCAGGTTTTATAAGCCAGCCTGACTACATAACTCGTTGGTTATTCAAACTTACTCTTCATTACAGAGAATCAATATTTCTTTATTGTTTTTTCAAAACAAGGTGCGTAGACTGCGCGCGTCTTCCCGACACATTAATAAATAAGATAAGGATTTTCTATGGATATTAATCAGTTAAGACACCCAAAAGAAACGCTATACCGAACAGTTTGTTTAGTTGTTGGTTTACTAATTTGGATCCCTCTAATCACATTTTTCATTTTCGTTTTACCTTTTTTAGCCTTGTTTTTATGGCTTACAAGAATGTTCTTCGAAGCGTCAGTGTATGGTAATGCTATTCATGTAAATGAAAGCCAACATCAAGACCTGCATAAAATGAAAATGGACATCTCATCACAGCTTAATTTAAAAGACACTCCTGAGTTTTTTATCTTTAATGCTGAAGGTGCAATGAACGCAGTTGCAATCAAATTTTTAGAAAGAAAGTTTGTATTAATGTTTAGTTCACTTGTCGATCTACAGTGCTCTGAAAACAACAGCGGTATCAAAATGGTGTTAGCGCATGAGTTAGCTCATCACGCAGCTGGCCATACTAGCTTTTGGTTAAACTTAGCAATGAAACCAGCTATGTTTGTGCCTTTCTTAGGTGCAGCATATAGCAGAGCATGTGAATTAACGGCCGACCGAATTGCGCTTCACTGCGTGAAAGATGAAGAAGCTGCGAAAATAGCTTTGGTTAAATTAGCTAGCGGTAGCACAGCACTGGCCAGTGATATCGACGTAAAAGCTTTTCTAGCTCAAGAGCAGAGAGTACCAGGGTTTGCAGGTTTTATTAACGAGATTTACTCGACTCATCCTCGCATGACTAAACGTATTGAGGAAATAACTTATTATTGTAGTACGAACAGAGTGTTTTCTGACTCTGTCGCCAAAGCTGCATAATTCAGTTAGTCGACACAAGCCGACCCTTGTTACGGTCGGCTTTTTTGTATCTAAGTTTTAGCGCTCTGAAACGAAAAAAGCCGAACTTATGTTCGGCTTTACTTAAACAACAACTAACAATAATGGAAGGGAGGAGAAGGAGTTAACCTTCTAACAATTTACCTTTGCCTATTTCAATTTTTCTAGGCTTTAATGCTTCAGGAATTTCTCTTTCCAATTCAATGTGAAGCAGGCCATTTTCCATCTCTGCACCAATGACTTTGATATAATCACCAAGCTGGAAGCGACGTTCAAAATTACGCTCAGCTATGCCTTGGTACAGGTACTTTTTCTGTTCTTTTTGTTCGGCTTTGATGCCTTTGACAACCAGAGTATTTTGTTCTGATTGGATTTCTAATTCGTTTTCACTAAAACCAGCGATAGCCATAGTAATTCGATATTTTTCTTCAGACACAGACTCAATATTGTATGGTGGATAACCATTTGATTTTTCGGCACGATTTGCCGAGTCTAGAAGTGACGCTAAGTGGTCGAAACCAATGAATGAACGGTATAGTGGAGATAGATCTACATTACGCATAATTTCTTATCCTTTTTTAAGCAATAAGTCAGTACAGGGATGTACTTATACTGGATAGCCAAGGATGGCGTAAGTCCAGTAGCTCTGCACATTTGCACTAAATTAAATTTAAAGTTAACAGCCTTTCATTATCGAACAGACTGTAAAGCAATTTGTTGAACCCAATCGGCGTTCATTTGCTTCCATACCTATCTATGGATGGTTAATTTCTTTTCAAGGAAAAATTTAAAACTTTTTATGTATAATTTTATATTTTGCTGTAAGTGTTTGTTATTGAAGGTTTTTCTAAGTGCCTTTGAACTGGGTGCTTGTTGTCGAAACTTAGAGAAATGCTTTAGTAGATAAAGATATTTGTGTCTTTTAGGAGAAGTAGGGAAGAACCACCTTCTTCAGAAGGTGGTTAAATCGTTTTTATTTTGCGCCTGCATCAGCAGCGTTATTCTGTTGTTCAGAAACTTGCTTAATAGCGGCTAACGCGCCTTCGTAGTTTGGATGAGAAGATAGGCTAGGAACAATCTCTTTGTAGCTTACAATTCCATCTGGAGCGATTACAAAGATAGCTCGGGCTAATAAGCCCATATCCTTAATCAATAAGCCATAGTTCATCCCAAAATCACGCCAAACCGCGTCTGATAGAGTTTCAACTTTGTCGATGTTTTCCGCTTGGCAAAAACGTTTTTGTGCAAAAGGTAAGTCTGCACTTATAGTCAACATCACAACGTCTTGCGGTAAATTAGCGACTTCTTCATTGAAGCGTTTTGTTTGCATACTGCAAATGCCTGTATCTAAGCTCGGTACTACGCTTAATAAAATAGGTTGGCCGTGGTATTCGCTCAGTTGCTTTACTCTGAACTTATCATCGACTACTTTAAAGTTTGGTGCAGTTGTTCCAACTGCAACCTGATTACCAAGTAAAGCCACCGGCTTGTTGCCTGCTTCAACTAAATCATAATGAACGGGCAAATCTTGTTGAATGTCATAAGCGAACACGCTCGTTGAAAAAAGAGCAATCGCAGAAATTAATTGTTTCATCATTATTTATTTCGAATTATTACACTTGAGAATGTTGGTTATTGTCTAACAAGTGTTATAGTTTTGAAAGTTAATATTTTTTTGATAGCTGTTATTTAGCAGCTATGATTAAACTAAGTCTAGGTATGGTCGATAAAGAAGTATGCGAACTTCAGTAATTATATGTGACGATTCTAATCTGGCTCGAAAACAAATGGCTCGCTCGTTACCTGATGAGTGGGATGTGGAAGTTGTTTTTGCTATCCATGGTGAGGACGCGCTAGATAAAATCAGGAAAGGAATTGGCGAAGTACTATTCCTTGACCTTAATATGCCGGTGCTTGATGGTTACGGTGTATTAGAAGCTATCCAAAAAGAAAATTTGCCCATTATCACCATAGTAGTTTCCGGTGATATTCAAGAAGAAGCCAATACTCGGGTAAAAGAATTAGGCGCATTGGACTTTATTAAAAAGCCAATCGACAAGATTAAACTACAAGAGTTACTCAACAAGTACGGCATTACTGACCCTGAAAAGTTCAAGCAATATCGTCCTGCAGCAGAAGAGTTATTAGACAATGAAACTCGAGATGTGCTTCAGGAAATAACTAATGTTGCTATGGGGCAAGCGGGTAGTTTGTTAGCTCGAGTATTAGATGTTTTCGTGAAGTTACCTATTCCTAACGTTAACCTGTTAGAAGTAAGTGAGTTGCGAATGGCGCTGCAGTCAGTCGAAGACAATGTAACTACTTCTGGTGTCTGCCAAGGTTTTATTAGTGGTGGTGTTGCAGGAGAAGCGCTGCTGATTTTAAACGACTCTGGTTTCAAAGACATAGCCAAACTATTGAACTATAAGAAAGAAATAGACGATGGTGTTGAATTAGAGTTATTAATGGATATTAGTAACATCTTAATAGGTTCTATTTTAAAGGGCTTGTCAGAACAACTTGACTTGAACTTCAGTCAAGGCCACCCAGTGGTGTTAGGGCAACATTGTAATGTTTCAGATTTAATTTATACCAACTCTACTCACTGGAGTAACTCTCTTACTATAGAGATCAGTTATGGTATTGAAGGGTATGACATTGTTTGTGATTTGTTGTTATTAATCACAGAAGATTCCATTCCTACTTTGAAAAACAAACTTAATTTTTTATTTGAAGTTTAATTATGAGTGAACCAACGGTAAGTATGTCAGAAGTCCATTGGTTAATGGACATGTTCCAATCTGTTGATGTTGGCCTAGTGGTATTAGACCGCGAATATAAAATACAGGTTTGGAACGGTTTTATGGAAAACCACAGCGGTTTATCTCCTTATGAAGTAAGAGATAAATCCTTGTTCGATACATTTAAAGATTTAGACAAAGATTGGATCATTCAAAAAACAGATCCTGTTTTTGTATTAAAAAATAGAGCTTTTACTATTTGGGAACAACACGCCCATATCTTTAAATTTAAAAACTATAGGCCAATCACCAGTGTTGCGCCTTATATGTATCAGAATGCAACCTTCTTACCTCTCACCAATACAACAGGTGATGTGACTCACTTATGTATCATTATCTATGATGTAACGGATGTTGCGATTTCTAAAATTGAATTAGAAGAAGCGAATCAAGAACTAAAACGCTTAAGTCAAACCGATAGATTAACCAACCTCAATAATAGAGGTTATTGGGAAGAGTGCTTGGTTAAAGAGTTTCAACGTAAACGACGTAATCATGGCATCAGTAGTTTGTTGATCTTTGATATTGACCATTTTAAAAAGGTTAACGATACCTATGGTCATGCTGGTGGTGATGAGGCAATTGTGCAGTTAGCTAAGATCTTGAGAATGAATCTTAGAGAAACTGACATTGGTGGTCGTTACGGTGGTGAAGAATTTGCTGTTATTCTAACTGATACTAGCGCTGACGAAGCTAAAGTATTTGCTGAAAGGGTTAGAAAGATAGTGGAAAGAGCGAAAACTCAATTTAATGATTTTGAGTTTCAATTCACTATTAGCTTGGGAATTGCAGAATATACCGACCAATTAGAAAGTCACCAAAAGTGGATTGAAGCTGCTGATGCAGCGCTTTACAGAGCTAAGAGTACAGGCCGAAATCAGGTTTGTATTTATTCGTCAGAAGATTTTAACGATAGTCCGTAAAAACTGTATTTAGGACGAGTCGCAGACAATAAAAAAGAGTGCTTATGTTAAGCACTCTTTTTTTTATTTTTTGCTTTTGCTTAGGTCCTGAAATGAATTCAGGATGACCTACCTAACTAGATCCTGAAATGAATTCAGGATGACCTACCGAACGGTCACTTACAGTCTATCAAAGCTTAAGCTGCTTTTACGTCTTCTCGTTAATAACCAGCCCGCAAACACACCTAATAATACGGCGCCCACATCATACAACTTGTCTAAAATCTTTTGTGTTTGATCGGCTTGAACAATTGACTCTTCTAATTCTAAGTTTCTTGCTCTCAACTGATCAACTTCAGCGTTTTGTGTTTTTAAGTCATCAATTTCTCGACCTAAGTCTTCGTTTGCTAAGGTTAAATTCCCAACTTCTGAATTTAATTGAGCAATGATCTCATCTGAGCCATTTTCTTGCTTAGCAAGTTTAAGTTGCTCTTCTAGTTCTGCAATTTTTGCATTTGCAGTCTCTAATTGAGCTCTAGAACCTGAGTTTGTTACCAGTACTGAATTATTAATCCAACCTTGCTTTCCATTTGCTTGTTCAATTTGTAACCAGCCAGTTTCTGTATCTCTAGCAATTACTTTAACTTCTTCACCTGCGGCAGCTCTGCCTGTAATGCGATAGCGATTACTGCTACCTGAGTGAATAAATTCATAAAGTCGTTCTGTAACGAAGCGGTTATAAGGCTCAACTTGTTCTATATTGTTTTGCTCTTGTACTTCTTCGCTAGTTGCTTCATTTGGTTGCTCTTCAGTCTCAGCTTGACTGAAAGAACTCGTTAGTAATAGCCCCGAAAGAAATAATGGGGTTAAGAACGATGATTTATTGTCCATGTTTTTGTTCTATTTACTTATTTATGCGCATAGGAGTTGATGTTAGGTGCTAAGAAGAATGAGTTCAAGCAATAAATGCTGAGGAACTGGGAATACGTGATTGAATTTAAATTTTCCATAGGTAACCTAGCAAAATTAACAGCAAAGACAAAAAACCATAGTAAATGGAAATTGAATTAAAGTTTATCCTAGCAGCAGAGCAAATATCTGCTTTTAAACAAGCCATTATTGATTCGTCATATCAGTACGAAGATAAAGGTGTCTCAACATTGGGCAATGCCTACTATGATACCCAAGAGCAAACGCTTAGAAGTTGGGATATTGGGCTAAGAACTCGAACCGTAGAAAAACAAGGTAAAGACAAGCGCGCTGAACAGACTGTTAAGCTTTCAGGCCAAGATATTGCAGGTTTGCAGCAAAGGCCAGAATTCACAGTGCCATTAGTCATTGATGAAGAAACTCAGGCATGCTTCGCTAATTTGGAATTATTTGAGTCAGGTATTTGGCCTACAGGCTTTGATGCTATGCAAGTAAATACTTCGTTAAGCAAAGTATTTGAAACTCAATTCCAGCGTCATAAGTGGAATATTCAGTTATCAAACGGTGCTCTGATTGAATGTGTGTTAGACCAAGGTACAGTCGAAGCAGAGTTTGAAGGTGAACTAAAACAGCAAGCTATTTCTGAATTTGAATTGGAGCTAATAGAAGGCGATGTTGCTAGTTTATTCGAGCTAGCTTATTACTTTACTAGCAAAGTTGAGGCGAAACTGGGCTTTTTAAGCAAAGCTGCTAGAGGTTATCAGCTTGCCGAAGGTAAGAAAAACAAGATAGCTAACTTGTCTAATGTTGAACTTAAGCACAATGTGAAACTAGAACAGGCTTTTATTCAATCTCTTTCACATGGCTTGAATTTTATTCAGTATAACGAATTAGTTTTTGCTGAAGACCATAAACCTAAATCATTTCGCCGAGTGATTGATGGTGTTTCTTTATTAATTCAAACACTAACTTTATTTTCACCTTATCTTGAGGGCAGCCGTTGCGATAACTTTATCGAAAGCTTTAAGCAGTGGCGAGGACAAGCAAGTTGGTTAGAGTCGTTTTATCAGTTGGAAAAGCTACAAGATAGAAAAAGTCCTTATCGTAGAGATATAGAAAAGAGTGAACCTCTTATTGCCTTGTTGTCCTCACAAAAAATGCCAGAAGATAAACTTCAGCAAATATCAAAAGAGTTTAGCAGCCGCGCATTCAACCAATTAATTTTGAGCTTTATTCAATGGCTTGTAAGTAAAGGTTGGCGCAATGAAATGTCGTTAGAGTCACTAACTCATTTAAATAAGCCTCTAGAGTTTGAAACGAGTAAATGGCTAGACCACGCTTGGCATGGTTTTAAACAAACACTTAAGTCGGTTAAATTAGATAAAGAATGCAAATCTGTTGAAGTCGCACATTGGCGTTTAGCAGCCGGTACACTAACTGGGATAATTGTTGGTAATTTATATCCTGAACAAGAAAGAGAACAGTTCCGAAGCCACTTATTAAACCTGTTATTAGGGTTCGAAGAATATATTCTGCTAGCAAAGTTAAGCACTATGCAGGAAAAAGAGCCTGATTTAGCTGCCGAAAACTTGAAGTGGATCAAAGCCAAAATGGATAGCTTAGAAGTAGCCTTATCGGCATCTATGGTTTCTATCAACAAACTTAAGCCTTACTGGTAATTATCATGACATTAGCACTCAGTTCTCCTCAATTGAATCAGTTAGCAAACTCTCGATGTGAAGAGCTAAGTGCTAAGTGGTCAGGTATTGCTGCAACAGATAAAGGAATTAGCCTAACTTCTTATTTGTGTGCTTGCAGTGATTTTATCTACCAGTCTTGTTTGCGATTTGAGCCAGTAGCAAATTACTTCTTAACACTAACAAGTGCTGAAGATCTATTGTTGGAAGTACCTTGCAACATAGATCAGAACTACGATTTAGACGAAGTGAACTTCACTAAGCTTCTGAGGGAGTATCGTCAATGGATTATGAGCGTTATTGCAGCTAGAGACTTCCTCAAACTACAACCTATTGCTGAAACTATGAAACAATTATCTCACCTTGGTGATTGTTTTTATGTTTGGAGTCGAAGTTGGGCGAAAAAACAATTGTTGCCTAGGTGGGGAAGAGCAATAGGGGAAGATGGTTCTGAAGTTGAGTTGATAGCATTAGGAATGGGTAAACTCGGAGGCGGTGAGCTTAACTTCTCTTCTGATATAGATTTAATTTTTGCGTATGCAGAAAAAGGCCAAACAAGCGAAGGTAGAAGACAAGAAGACTTCCAAATTTACTTTACTAAGTTAGCGCAAAAAATCATCCAATTGTTAGACTCAGTTACTCCTGAAGGTCGGGTTTTCCGAGTTGATATGAGACTCAGACCATTTGGTGATAGTGGACCTTTGGTCAGTAGCTTTGATGCACTGGAAGATTATTATCAAGACCAGGGACGCGACTGGGAAAGATATGCCTTGTTGAAAGCTAGGCCGTTAGGTCTAGACATGCGCAGTGAAGCTGAGCAAAAACAACAACAGAATTTGATGGTGATGCTAAAGCCGTTTGTCTACCGACGTTATATCGACTTCTCAGTGATTGATTCTCTACGCAAGATGAAGCTAATGATTCAGCAAGAAGTTAAGCGCAGAAACTTGAGCTTGAACATTAAGCTAGGTGAAGGTGGTATACGAGAAGCTGAGTTTATCGTCCAAGCCTTACAAATGTTAAGAGGGGGTAAAGCTCCTGAATTACAAAGTCAGAGTTTGTTAGCTATCTTGCCTGTGCTTACCAAGCTTAATGTGTTTAACCAACAAGAATCAGACTCTCTGCTCCAAAGCTATTTATGGTTAAGGCAGTGTGAGCAATGTTTACAAGCTTTTGCCGATGAACAAACCCAAACATTACCAGCTGATGAATTAAATCAGCAACGATTGTTGCAACTATTTGAGATTGATTCGTGGCAAGAGTTTCTAGCCTGCTATCAAGGTGTTTGTCAGCAAATACACCAACTCTTTTCTGATGTGATAGGAGAAGCGCCAAGTTGCAATGAAAGCAGTAATGATGATGTTGGGAATTGGGAAGAGCTATGGCAGTTAGGCGGCGAGCTCGAATTAGAAGATGCTCTTAAAGAAGGAAAGCTCGAATTAGACGATACGCTTAAATCAGAGCAACAAACACAACCAGAAAACAGCTTACAAGCAAGTTTGATTGATTTGTTAAAACACAAAAAAGTTGAATTAACAAAAGCGGTAAGTGGAGCAAGAGGGCAAGAGAAGCTTGATGCTTTAATGCCATTTATTCTATATGAATTAGAACAACAAAAAGTTGCAAAAGAGCAAGCTGAATCTGTTTTAACGTTAATAAAAACAATTGCGTCTCGCACCACTTATTTAGAATTATTACTGGAAAATCCAGGGGCGAGAAACCAACTGGTTAAATTAGTTACCTCTTGTAACTTTATTGGTCAGCAATTAACTCGTTTCCCATTATTGTTAGACCTATTAATCGATCCTAAACTCCTATATTCGCCAGTCGCTGTCGATAGTTATCACAGCGAACTTCGTCGTCAATTATTGCGTGTTGAGCCGCAAGATTTAGAGTTGCAAATGGAGGTGTTACGTCAATTTAAGCTATCTAGTCAGCTAGCTATTGCAGCTTGCGACGTAGAAAATGTAATTGACTTAATGAAGGTGAGTGATCACTTAACTTCTTTGGCTGAAGCTTGTTTACAACATGCGGTAAATTTAGCTTGGAGTCAAATGGTTGAGCGATATGGCTATCCTGTCGGCGCCGATGATCAAAACAAAAACTTTGGTGTGATAGGTTATGGCAAACTTGGCGGCTATGAACTCGGGTATGGTTCTGATTTGGACATCGTTTTTATTCATAATTGCCAGTCGAGCCAAGCAACAAGTGGCAAAAAGCAGATAGATTCTCGACAGTTTTACATTAAGCTCGCACAGCGAATAATGCATATTTTTACGACCAGAACGTTTTCAGGTGAGCTATATGAAATAGATACTCGACTAAGACCTTCTGGCGCTTCTGGTTTACTAGCTATTAACATAGAGACCTTTGCTGATTACCAACACAAAGAAGCTTGGACATGGGAACACCAAGCTCTAGTAAGAAGCCGATTTGTGTTAGGAGACGACAGTTTGCAACAAAGGTTTGCTGAAATAAGAAAAGAAATTCTATCCAAGCCAAGAGAATCTAGCGAGTTGGCAAAAGATATCTCACAAATGCGTAAAAAAATGTATGACAATTTGAGCAAAGAAAAAGCTGAACAATTCGACTTAAAGCAGTCTAGAGGTGGTATTGCTGATATCGAATTTATCAGTCAATTTATTGTGTTAGAACATGCGCAAAATCACCCAGAGTTGATGATTTACCCAGATAACGTTCGCATTCTAGAACAAGCTATGCAGGCTGAATTGTTATCAGAGAAAGAAGTACGAGATTTAGTTACCGCTTATCTGGATTACCGAGCAGAATATCATCATGCATCGCTCAATGGTCTGTCTAAACTCGTTGATGTTAATAAGGTGAAAGAACAAGCTGAGCAGGTCAGAACAACTTGGCAAAAGTTAAATTTAGCCTAGGGCTTTAACTGCAGCGAATAGCTTTTTATTCTCTGGAGTTGGGATGTTATAACGTTCAGCTTCTGTTAATAAGTAGCCTGTTATAAAGTCAATTTCGGTCGTTTTATTTGATTTAATATCTTGTAGCATAGATGAGGTGTTTGCAGCGGTTAGGTCGATGACCTGATAAACTTTATCTAGCATGGATTGATATTCCAATTGCACACCGCAGGCTTGAGCTGTAACAACAGCTTCTGAAACCACATTACTAATCTTGGATTCAAACTCAGGATTTGCCAAAGTGCCATTTTTTACCTTATGGATAGCGGTTAATGGGTTGATAGCACAGTTAATAATGAGTTTTTGCCAGAGTAATTTCTCCAAATCGTTACATTGCTGAGCATTGGGCAAGAGAGCGCTCATTTGCTCATTGTTAAGCACTTGTTCATTACCTTGATAAATAATTTTCCACTGGGACTCCCCAGCACCTGCGTATTTTGCTATTCGGTCTTGTTTAAACACACCGTGGCTTGATGTACAAAAATAAAGATTGGCAGAACTTGGCAGTAACTTTTGCACTGCTTCAATTGTGCCCATACCGTTATGACACAAGATAATTTGTGCGTTATTACTTAACTTATCATTGACCGATTCGATAAAAGGAATAATGTCGTAGGACTTCAGTGGCACTAGCAAGTTTTCTATTGTATCTAGGTTAGCTAGTGTAACTGGGCTAGAGAGGCTAGATTCGATACCAGATAAATCTACGAAGTAATTACAATAACTATTGCTATTGTTTCTAACAATAGACGTAACAGTTAAACCATTTTTTAAAGCGTTAGCGTTACATAGCGAGCCTATCGCGCCTAATCCCGCAATATGCCAGTGAGAAACAGAATTAGGCACTGCTTTGCACCTTATAACGTTTAACCAATTCGGTTTGGCAGACGACAAAGAAGTAGAAAGCGACACCGGCCATATCCGCGATAATATCGCCTAAAGAGGCTTCTCTTCCTGGAATGTAGCTTTGCACTACCTCAACACTTATGCCATAGGCAACCAATAACGAAACTGAAATCTTTTTCTCGACTTGGGTGGCAAAATCAAAACAAATCGCAAGAATGAAAAAAGCGATGAAATGTCCGATTTTATCAAAATGAGGAAGTGACACACCTGAACTTATTCCTTGTTGGAAAAAGAAATATACGGTCAGCAAAAAGTTGACAACTAAAGCAAATTGGAAAAAACGTTTTATTTTCACTTGGCTCACAACATAAAAGAGCGGGGGATTTAGTCTAACAGATCATTTTAAGTAGTTGCTAAATTGTTGTTTAAACTTTTGCAGTTTTGGCAAAATTAAAAATTGGCAGTAAGCTTGTTCTGGGTTTGCTTCTACATAACCTTGGTGATAATCCTCAGCAGGATAAAACTCACTTACTTTAGTCACCTCTGTAACTATGGCTTGTGGCCAAATTGCTAATTCGTTGAGTTCTTGAATAACTTCTAATGCTTGAGTTTGTTGTTGCGGTGAATGGAAAAAGATAGCTGAGCGATACTGAGTTCCTATGTCATTACCCTGTCGGTTCAGCTGTGTTGGATCATGTAATTGAAAGAACATAGCTAACAAGGTCTTATAGTTGACTTCCGTTGGATTAAATTCAATTTGTACTACTTCTGCATGACCTGTATCACCAGAACAAATTTGTTTATAAGTCGGGGAAGAAATTGCGCCACCACTGTAACCAGATGTTGCTTTAACAACTCCATTGACTTGATTAAATGCTGACTCGATACACCAAAAACAGCCCCCTGCTAATGTTGCAAATTCATTGTTAGCCATATATTTTGTTTCAACCTTTTCTTTTTTAACGACTATATATGAAGTTTAAGACCGATTGTCCGTTTTGCAATATGGTAAGAGCTGGATTAGTGTGGTTAGTTATCTGCTTAGTATTTTATTTTGTTTTTCGTCCTTTTTAGGTCCGCTGTACAAATTAGAATGTCTTGCCAAAACTGCTGAATCTATTAAGAATTTTTGAGCTAAACTTGAACATTCAAGGTGAAAACGCTAGAGTTAAACCAGTAAATCTAAAATTAATATATGAAAGAGAAAGTTTATGTCGTCTGAAGCCACCTATATTCTGAGTGGGCGAAACACAGTGATCCACAAGGTAAGAAAACTAGATTTAATTTTAATTAATGAACTTGATATGCCGGTTGTGAAAGTCACCCAAAATGGAGTGATTGAATATAAAGGGCCAATCCCAAAAAATCGCAGACAAGCAAAAGACGCATATTGTGAAGTAGTTCATATCTCTAGTCCTGAAGTATTTGGCGAACCAAAAACACTAGTGTTTGTACAGTGCTTAAACGGTAAAGAATACAAAATCGATTATTCTAAAATTGGAACTCCACTGTTCGTCAGAGTTCACCAACAAAGTTATATTTAATGAGAAGGCTGATAATTATCAGCCTTTTTTGTGTCTGCGAAATAATAGTTAACACTTAATCTTTTGAGTTTTTTAATTCTGTAGCTAGTCAAAGAAGAATTTAAAAATACCCTCACTATCAAGCTCTGAGTAATGACCTAAAGCTTTACAAGAGCATGTTATACGGCGAGCTTTTATATAGTCGTAAAACTCAGCCATAACATTTATATTTTGGTTTGGGATCAGAATTTGCGCGACGCACATATCTGTTTTGCATTGTAATGTAGATAAATAAAACTCTGAGGGATTAAATTCGTCAATCAAATTTATAACGGTTAGTTCATTTTCTAATGACCAGTCGGCCTCTGATTCTTCTAGTTCTTTCTCGAAAGTTTGATAAAGCTCATAAAAGTGTTCTTTAGAATTAACTAAATCATCTAATTCAACTTTGAAAAACTCTACTCCTAATTCAGATTTATAAGAAAGGTAACCTATATTTTCGCGAATAACGATGGTCGATGTTTCTAGATACTCTGTCAAAATCTCTTCATATTCTTCAGAGTTGATATCTATAAATTCAAGCGATTGTTTTTTCTTATCAGTTGTTAGTAGTTGAGCATCTTGAGTTGTTAACTCAGAAGGTAATTGTTCGTCATCATTTGACTGATTTTGTTCAGTTAAGAACTGCGAATAGTTTTCTAAGCTCACATTTGAAATCTCAGTTTGAACTGGTAAATGTGTTGACAATTTCTTGTGCTTGGATTCTTGCTTTTGCTCAAATTGAGAAGCTACTGAGTTATTCAAGTAAATGAATGATGCGATGCACAATAGGCACATTAAAGCTGCTAATAGAATTGTTTGTTTTTTTGATGAGTTTCTAAGCATGTTGAAGTATCAGTGTAGGTGTTCGCGTTTTATTTATATGTAGATTGATTTTAACTTTTATCAAATTTCTGTAAAGCTGACTGTTACATCAGAAAGGGCATAGATAGAAATAGATTTTCTTTATGTTAGAAGTTACTCCATACTAGCTTTGTACATTCGTAATTTAATAAAAATTAGCTGTATTTCAGGAGACAAATAAATGAAATTTATGCTTTTCGTGGTTTCTTTTGTGCTTACTACTACTGTATTTACCAGTACTGCATTTGCTGGTGAGCAAAAGCCATTTGCGAAAGAGTTAGCTTTCTTTCAACCTTATCTAGGCACTTGGTATTCAGTGTTTGAAGAAAAAGACGGTAAACCAACGGTATCTGATGTAGCTAAGTGGCAAAGAGCTTTGAATGGTAAAGCATTGAAGACTATCCATTCTGTCAATGAAGGAGCCTACGGCGGCGAGTCGATTATCTTCTGGGATAAGAAGCAACAGAAGTATGTGTTTTATTATTTCACTACTGCTGACTTTATGACAGTGGGGGAAATTGAAATCCTATCAGACAACAGCTTTGCTGCTTATGAAGAAGTAACAGGAGAAAGCCAAATTAGTAAAGGCATTACTCGTGTTCGTTCTATTTCCACTTTGAGCCAAGATAAGATCACAGTTGAAACTTCGTACTTAAAAAATGGTGAATGGACAGAACCAGCGGCCCGAAGTTACAGGCGCTCTGACAAAGAAGTTAAGTTTAAGTAGAAAGGGCTTCAAAGTAGAAATCACCACTAGAGAACTTAAATAAGGAGCTCTTAATAAATAAGACAGGCTCAAATAAATAGGCTTCCAATTATCTTATTCGTAATTGGAAGCCTTTTTTCTTTAAGACTTTGCTTTTGCCAAAAGCAAACGGCAAACCTTGTGATGTACAGGTCTAAATACTATTTCAGCTAGCAAAACTCCGTATATTAACGGCAGTAACACCACTTGAATCGAGCTAGCAAATTGAAACTTATCCATTTCATTAAAGAAGTTTACTGAGCTAAGAAGAGCAAGCAGGGAGCTAACTACGCCTGCTGAGTATGAGTAAACAATAAACTTTCTCAGCACTGGCAATGACAAGTGTATATTTTTGCTTTCGTTAGGTTCGTAAAATGTCCAACCAATTAACTTAAGTGATTGCCAAGTAAGAGCAAATCCGTTTGAGATCATAGATAAGCCTACTGGCAACATGATAGCGATAAGCATAGAAGGTACGTCGATAGCCATAGACACACCTCCGCCCATAGCTAAAGCCATAGTGACGAGAGATAAACAAACAAGAACACCTGCAATACCACTCCACTGAATTTCGCCGCTACCTACTTTTTCATTGTATTCATCAGCAAGTTCTATTGGTGAAACGAGGAAAGCAGATGCAACAGCCATTTTAGATTCTAAGGAGCACTGTCCATCCTTTTCTATTCGTTGGATAGTTCTGTAACTTACTCCAGCAACTTCTCCTAGATGCTCTTGTGACCAGCCTCGTTCTTCTCTAAGCATTTTTACTTTTTGTGGGGAGATCTTCATAAAGTTCCTTTACTTGATATTAAACGCCTTGATAGTTGCAAAAAAACTTACGACAGCACCACGACAAGTTCCCGACAGTGACCAAAGTAGATGAATATTTAACCTAAAGGACTGGTATAAGATAACGGAGACCTGTATCTAATGATAAGGTCTCGAATTGGTATTAAGTGATTCGCTAAGCCCAGTCGTGTACTGGACCTTCTTGTTTTTCTTTAGGGAATTCTAACTGATAAGTTAAGCCATTGCCTTGTTCACTAGAGGCTGTGATTTCACCATTTAGTGTTTGTTTTACTAAGTTAAACGCAATGTTAGTACCTAAGCCTGAGCCACCTTCTTCACGTTTGGTTGTATAGAAAGGTTCAAACAACATGTTCAGTTGCTCTGGTGATACACCTTTACCATTATCGCTGTATTCGATAGCAACTTTGTCACCTTTGTCTTCAATAATGATATTAATTTTACCGTCTTCCATTGCATCAAAGCCGTGCAAAATACTATTCATTAAGAAATTAGTGAAGATTTGTGAAATCGCGCCAGCTGGCACTTTCAACAGAATATTATCGTCGCATTCAATATGAATATCATGCTTAGCTTTCTTCAACTTAGGTTTTAATGAAGTAATGATTTCTTTCAAGTAAGTTTTTAAGTTAATTGTTCTAATTGCTTCACTTGCTTGGTCCACTGCAATTTGCTTGAAGCTGGCGATAAGCTCACTGGCTCTATTTAAGTTGTTGTGCAATAGCTCAATACTTTGGTTACCTTCATCAATAAAGGCCTTCATATCATTTGCATTGAGCGACTTATCTTCGAATCGCTTGCCTAAATCTTGAATTCTATCGTGCAGATAAGTAGTAGCGGTTACACCAACACCGATAGGTGTATTTACATCATGAGTAATACCTGCGACTAAACCACCTAAAGCGGCTAACTTCTCTGATTCAACTAATTTGCCTTGAGCCATACTCAAAGTGTCGATGGTTTTTTCTAGCTCTGTGGTTTTATGAACTAGCTCAGATTCAGTTCTACGACGAGTTTCGATTTCTTCTTTTAAGTTTTTCTGATTCATTTCAAGTTGATACTTCTGCTTTTGCAGATCCATCATAGCTTGACTTAAATTGGCAGTTTTCTTGGCAACCTCTTGTTCTAACATTAAGTTTTGTTGATCGAGACGGTCGTTTGATTTTATTAATTGCTTTTGCGCTTGCTTCAGTTCTGATTGAGAACTAGCAACCCGCTTGAGTAGTTCATTAAAAGAGTGACGAATGATGGATAGTTCATTTTCATCAGCTTGATTTACGTGTATCTCAGCATCTTCAATAGACTCTAAATCTAGCTTTTCAATCTTTTCTGTTAACTCCGTCAGTGGCGATGTTAGGTGTTTCTTAAAGGCGAGTGAGAACAGAATAATTAAAAATACGGTTTTAACAATTGCACTGGCGATTAAAAATAGAATGGATAATAAGATCCGTTTTATGACTATTTCCCGACTGGAGAATAGTGTTACATCACCAACTTGTGTGGTTCGGTTAGAAAATTCAAAAATTAATGGGAAGGTGTAACCGAATAAGCCGTCGGCTTCAGAAATAACAGAACCTTCATCACTTAAGGCACTGGCTTTAAAGCTTTCCACATTAGAGATATTACCCATTTGAGTAAGCAGCTCTCTATTGTCATCACGTATTAGTACTCCCTCTACCATAGGGATTTCTAGTAGTCCTTCAGAGATAGAAGTTACTTGCGGAGTATTCAATTCCCAAATGGCACGAGTTAAACTTTCACTGAAGGTTTTTTCTAAGTTTTTTAACTCATTGCTAATAAAGTCTTTAGTACTTGTGTAATCAGCATAGATTTGTGCACAAGTTACGATAAACGTAAGGATAAAATAAACAGACAGAACACTGACTAATAGCCTTCTTGAAATACTCTTGTTTGGTCGCATTTCTTACTTCCCTAACAATCCTAACTACCTGTGCGAGTTAGCTTTATTGATTATGATTTGTAACTATTAAGTTAATTGTAGTTATACCAACATTATTTACATTAACAAAGTTAAACTTAAGTTGAGGATGAAAATAATTGCAAATTTTGCAAGCATAAATCCGCGAAAAAGCACTTGACTTTTTACTCGATAAATTCGAAGTTACATAGCATGAAAACGATTAATACTAACACCACAATTACGATGACAATTACCTTTTCCGGGTAAGAGTCGCTGGTGTGCAGAAAATTTGCAAAGCCCGTGACTAACCCTCACGGGCTTTCTCGTTTTAAGCGAGTAAAAAATCGCTAAAACAAAATGGACAAGTGTCCAACAACAAGTGGATGAAGAATCCAAAACAATATTTAAAACCTAATTAAAGGAAAGCAGTTATGAAAGTAGTCAAGTTTGGTGGTAGCTCTTTAGCCGATGAACAAAGGTTTCAGACGGTAGCAAATATTATTGCAGGGCAAGCGCGAACTACGACCATAACCGCTGTATTGTCAGCGCCTAAGACAGTGACGAACCAGCTTGTAGACTTATGTGATGTTGCTGAATCAGGGGCTGAATTTGAAACTAAGCTAGTAACTCTAAAATCTCATTTATTAAGCATTGTCAAAGCATCAGCGATTCAAGAATCGCAAAAGTTAGAGCAGAAAGTAGAGGAAATGGTAGCGGAGTTAGCAAGTAAGTTAACAGGCATTCAGCTATTGGGTTACTGCCCAGATCATGTAAAGGCATTTGTGATTTGCCGTGGTGAAGTGTTCAGCGTGAATTTAATGCAGGCTTTGTTTGCTGAAAAAGGCGTGACTTCACAAATTTTAGAACCAACTAAATCAGTCGTTAGCTCTAGCGAACCTTTAAACGGTGTTGCTGATATTGAAGCAAGCCGAGCGGCTATCATGTCTCATATGGAAAGTGGTAACCAAGTTTTCTTACTACCTGGTTTCACTGCTGCAGATAAGGAAGGCCAGTTAACTACATTAGGACGTAATGGTAGTGATTATTCAGCCGCTATTGCAGCTGCGTGCTTGCATGCCGATGTCTGTGAGATTTGGACTGATGTTGATGGTGTATACAGTGCAGACCCAAGAGAAGTAAAAGGGGCAATGCTTGTAGAGAAGCTATCGTATTCTGAAGCTATGGAACTTTCTTACTTTGGTGCCAGCGTGTTGCACCCTAAAACTATTGGTCCTTTAGCTCATCATAAAATCCCTTGTGTTATTAAAAACACATTAAATCCAGAAGCGAAAGGCACTGTCATTGCCACAGAAGCGAATAACACTACGCCAATAAAAGCGATATCGAGTCTAAATGATGTTTGCATGCTAACTGTTTATGGCCCTGGAATGAAAGGGGTTGTTGGTATGGCGAGTAGAACATTTAAAGCTATGGCCGACCGAGATATTTCAGTTGTGCTCATTACTCAATCTTCTTCTGAGTTTAGTATTAGCTTTTGTATCTACGCAGAGCACAAAAAAGAAGCTTTAGCAGCGTTAACTCAAGAGTTTGAATTAGAAATTCAAACAGGCTTGTTAGAACGACCTAAATTTAATGACGACGTTGCAATTGTTTCTTTAATTGGTGAAGGCATGCGCGAAAGTAAGGGTATTGCTGCAAAATTCTTCACATCATTAGCACAAGCAAGATTGAATATTTTAGCGATTGCCCAAGACAGTACAGAGAGCTCAATTTCTTCTGTTGTAGAAAGAAGAAAATGTGCAGATGCTATCAAGGTATGCCATGAAAACTTCTTCACCAAAGTCCCGTCAATCGACGTGTTTATTTTAGGTTGTGGTGTTGTCGGTGGTGAACTGATAAACCAGATTGAACGGCAGCAAGCTTGGCTAAAAGAGCGAAATATTCGCCTGAACATATACGGTATTGCGAACAGTAAAAAACTACTGCTAAATCCAAATGGTGTTGATTTAGGAAACTGGCAGGAAGAGCTAGAGTCTGCAGAACAACATTTTAGCTTGTTGAATTTGAAACGATTTGTGCAAAACAATCACTTAGTTAATCCTGTATTAGTTGATTGTACTTCTGCAGAAGCGGTTGCTAGTCAGTATGTTGAGTTCTTAGCTGCGGGCTTCCACATTGTTACACCAAACAAAAAAGCCAATACAGGCTCAATGGATTATTACCAAGAGTTGAGAAGTACAGCGCAATCTACGATGCGCAGGTTTCTTTATGAAACAACAGTAGGTGCAGGTTTACCAGTTATTGATACGCTGCAAGGTTTATTCAACGCAGGTGACAAATTAGTTGCATTTGAAGGTATTCTATCTGGGTCACTATCATACATATTCGGTAAAATCGACGAAGGTAAGTCGTTGTCGGAAGCTACGATAGAAGCAAGAAATTTAGGCTATACCGAGCCAGATCCTCGCGACGATTTATCTGGAATGGATGTCGCTCGTAAGTTACTGATAATGGCTCGTGAGGCTGGTATGGAGTTAGAGTTATCAGATATTGAGGTTGAATCGGTATTAGGTGACGAATTTGATGCCAGTGGCTCTATCGACGAGTTTTTAGAAAAGCTACCTCAGCTTGATGCTAGCTTCCAAGCTCTTAACGATGAAGCTAAAGCAAATTCTCAAGTCTTGAGATATGTAGGTGAAATTAAAGACGGGAAGTGTAAAGTAAAAGTACTTGCTGTAGATGAGAGTAACCCTCTTTATGCCGTTAAAAATGGAGAAAATGCATTAGCTATCCACAGTGCTTATTACCAACCAATTCCTTTTGTATTAAGAGGTTATGGTGCAGGTGCCGCAGTAACAGCAGCAGGGGTATTTGCTGACGTAATGCGAACTCTGAGCTGGCAGCAAGAGGTTATGCTATGAGTTATGACGCCAGTTTATTAGGCAAAAAAGCCAGTGCTTATGCTCCTGCCAGTACAGGTAATGTTAGTGTTGGCTTTGACTTACTAGGAGCTGCTTTAGTTAGAGTTGATGGCAAAGAGCTCGGCGATACGGTACATGTAGAATTTGCAGAGCAAGAAGCTATGTCAAACTCTGGCAGCCATGCTCATGTTTGCCCTGAAAATAAAGCAGATAATTTAGCATGGCAAGCGTATGAGTTGTTTCGTTCGCGTTTAAAACAGGAGGATAAAGATAAGTTTCCGCCAGTGGCTATGGAATTGGTGAAGTCTCTTCCTGTTGGTAGTGGTTTAGGTTCTAGTGCTTGCTCAGTAGTTGCTTCTTTGACTGCTTTGAATCGATTGTTTGATCATTACTTCGATGACAATGAACTTTTGTTACTGATGGGCGAGGTAGAAGCGGGAGCAAGTGGCTCTTTACATTACGATAACGTTGCCCCAAGTTACTTCGGTGGCTTGCAGTTGATGAGTTCGCATCAAGACAATCCAATTATTCATTTACCTAACCCAGAGTCTTGGTATTGGGTTGTTGCCTTTCCTGGCTTTTCATTGCCAACGAAAGAAGCAAGAGCTGCATTACCCGAACAATATGAAAAGTCAGTATGCATTGAAAATGCTCAAGCTTTGAGTGCCTTTGTCGCTTACTTGTATCAAGGCGAAGAGCAACTAGCAGCAAAAACAATTAAGGATGTAATGGCTGAACCTTATCGAGCTGAATTAATCAAAGGTTTCAGTGCGACAAAAACAGAATTACTAGCTAGAGGAGCTGAAGCGGTTGGCATTTCAGGTGCCGGTCCAACTCTTTTTGCTTTAACTAATGAGTTAGCGCAAGCTAAGGAATACCAACAATACTTGGAACAAAACTATATCGAACAAACTGGTTTTGTTCATATTTGTAAGTGCGCAGTTTCAGGTGCAAAAGAATTAGATGTAACAGGAGCAATGAGATAATCATGCTGTTAGAAAATATAAAACATAATGATCAGCAGGTGAGTTTTGAACAAGCTGTAAAACTGGGCTTAGGAAGAGATCAAGGTTTGTTCTTTCCAAAACAATTATCACCTCTTGAAAACATTGAAGAATTATTAGAAAAGCCATTTGTAGAGCGCTCAAGCTACATCTTATCTCACTTACTACAAGGCGAGCTATCACAGCCAGAATTGTTGCAGATAGTTGAACAAGCGTTCCAGTTTCCAGCGCCATTAGCGCAAGTAAATGAAAATACTTATAACTTAGAGCTATTCCATGGGCCGACACTAGCGTTTAAAGATTTTGGTGCAAGGTTTATGGCGCAGTGTTTAAGTAAGTTTAATCAGGGTGAGAAGTTAACTATATTAACAGCAACATCTGGTGATACTGGAGCTGCGGTTGCTCATGCTTTCCACGGTATTGACAATATTCGAGTTGTAATACTCTATCCTGAGGGCAAGATCAGCCGCCTACAAGAAAAGATGTTTTGTACGCTAGGTGGCAATATTGAAACCTTATCTGTAAAAGGTGACTTTGATGATTGCCAAGCGTTGGTAAAAGATTGTTTTGAAGATCAAGAACTGCGAGCTCAAATTGGTTTGAATTCTGCAAATTCAATCAATATAAGCCGTTTATTTGCTCAAGTTTGTTATTACTTTGAAGCCGTAGCTCAAATACCAGCAGAAAAACGAGCAGAGTCCGTATTTGCTATTCCAAGTGGTAACTTTGGTAATTTGTGTGCAGGGGTTATTGCGAAAGTAATAGGCTTGCCAATCAAGCGTTTTATTGCTGCAACGAATGTGAATGATACTGTTCCACGATATCTACAAACGGGTGAATGGTCACCAAAACAAACAGTAGCAACTTTATCCAATGCAATGGATGTTAGTCAGCCAAATAACTGGCCGCGTATTGAACACATGATCAACAAAGATTGGTTTGATAGAAAGCTATTAGAAGGCGTGTGTATCGATGAGGATGCAACTCAGTTAGGTGTTAAGCAAATGTACCAACAAGGTTACTTATCTGAGCCACATGGAGCTGTAGCTTTCAAAGCATTGAAGTACAAATTGCAAGAAGATGAAGTTGGTGTATTCCTTGGTACTGCGCATCCAGCGAAGTTTAAAGAGAGTGTAGAGAATATTTTAGGTGAGTTAATCCCTCTACCAAAAGAGCTAGCAGATGTTGCTAGCTTGCCAATACTTTCTGAACAAATGACTGCTGACTTCAGCCAATTAAGAGAATATTTAGTGGCCAAAAACTAATAAGTCTATCTCCTAAGTTGTATAGAGCCTGTTAAAACAACGTCGTTTAAGGAATAATTATCCTATTGAGATTTATAGCTGGGCTCTAGCAACATAATAATTGGGAGAAGTGGCGTTATGGCACTAACTTGGACTGATGTAATAGGACAAGAAAAACAGCAGGCGTATTTTCAAGATACGCTTGCTCAAGTCAAACAAGAAAGAGAGCAGGGCATTACTATTTACCCGCCTCAAGAACAGGTTTTCTCTGCATTTGAAACCACACCTTTTGAGCAAGTTAAAGTCGTTATCATAGGCCAAGATCCTTACCATGGACCTAATCAAGCACACGGTTTATGTTTTTCTGTACAGCCAGGAGTTAAAACACCGCCTTCGTTAGTTAATATTTACAAAGAATTAGCGCAGGACATTCCAGGTTTTACTATTCCAAATCATGGCTATTTGCAATCTTGGGCAGAGCAAGGTGTATTGTTATTGAATACCGTATTGACTGTACAAGCAGGTAATGCTCATTCACATAAACATTTAGGTTGGGAACACTTTACCGACCAAGTTATTAAAGCTTTGAATGAACACAAACAAGGTTTGATATTTTTATTGTGGGGCTCTCATGCACAAAAGAAAGCCGCTTCAATTGATAGAAGCAAACACAGCGTATTAGCAGGACCACACCCATCACCACTGTCGGCACACAGAGGATTTTTTGGTTGCAAACACTTTTCAGCGACCAATGAGATCTTAACTAAGCAAGGCTTGCCAGCCATAGACTGGCATTTGCCTAACTTATAATTGTCCTAGCTTTAGTTAGGTTATAGCGAGCTGTTGTAGGTTGGGAATACAGCAGCTGCGTATAACAAACCAAAGCCAACTAGACTGACTCATACAAAAAAGCCTGAGCATAAGCTCAGGCTTTTTTATTTAGAATTCTAATTCAGCTAAGTCGTAGTCTAGTGAAGGATCGATACTTTGTAGTTCTTCACGTAGTCGATATTTTTCCTTAATTGACTCGATTTCTCGCCACTTTCGTTTTGAACCACGAGTCTTTGGTTGAGCTTTTTCTTCAAGCGCGTTTTCAAGAATTTCAGTTAGACCTTCCATAGTGGCCTCCTTCATCTTTGTTTATTTTTATTATCTTAAGCAGGGTAATTGTCGCTGCTTAAAATTAGTATTTATCACATCAGATCAAAATGTAAAGAACTTATGTGAAAAAATAATGAACAAAAGATGACAGAATTATGACCTAAGTGCCTAATATCTAAGCGTTACGCTTCTTTTTTAGTACACCTGTAGTCAAGGCAACACCAAATAAAATAAGGCCTGCACCATAAAACATATTGGCGGTTATTTGTTCTTTTAAAAAGATATTGCCAAACATTACGCCAAATACTGGAATAAGATAAGTTACCATCATCGCCTTTGTTGGGCCTGAATGTTCTACTATGCGGTAGAAGAATACGTAAGCAAAGCCTGTGGCAACACTGCCTAATGCAATCGTAGCAAACCAAGCTTTGAGGCTAATGTTGATAAAATCAGGGATGGTGTAAATAAGTAGAGGCAACATAAATACAGAGCCCCAGAATAAACTAGCTGACGCTATAAACATAGGCTTTACACCTACTAGGAATCGTTTTGAATAATTTGTTCCTATGCCATAAAAACAGGTTGCTAATACAATCGACAGCACAGCAATGAGCTGATTTCCTGCATCCATATTTAATTTATCCCAGCTTAACACTACTACACCAATAAACCCTACAGCTAAACCTGCAATAGCACTTCTAGTCAGTTGCGTAGTAAAGAATAATGCGCCGATTAGCGCTCCCCAAAGTGGTGTAGTGGCATTTAAGATGGAAGCAAACCCAGCATCTAGATTTGAGGCCGCAAAAGCAAACAACATCATAGGAATAGCAGAGTTGATGATTGCGACAAGCCAAACATGCCTAGTGACAGTTTTGTTATCAGCATGGGGAGAAAACGGTGTACTTTGTCTTTTACGTGCAAAGTGCCAAAAGAAAGGAAACAAAATAATACCTGCTATACACATTCTTAAAGCAGCTAGCGCAAGTGAGCCAGTTTCAGGAACTGCAACGCGCATAAACAAGAATGAACCGCCCCAAATGGCAGACAAAATTAATAACTCGATAAACTGAGAAGGTTTCAAAGGGCACTCACAACTGGTTGATAAAGACCAAGTTTAACAACAAACCTGCATAGGTTTAAGGACAAAAGCGGAAGCTGAGTTAGAAATTTTTAATAAAAAAAAGAGCACGTTAAGTGCTCTTTTTATGGCTTTGATAATACAACTATTTTACTTGGGCTTTAAACATATCAACTAGTTGTTGAGTTGAACTGTCTAGTGCCGGTTTAGCAGTATCCTGCAAAGCTTCAAGTACACGGTTACCTAATACCTTACCTAGCTCTACACCCCATTGGTCAAAGCTGTTAACTTGCCAAATCACGCCTTGGACAAATACTTTGTGTTCATAAAGGGCGATAAGCGTACCTAATTGCTTAGGATTTAACTCTTCCATCAACAAGGTGTTAGAAGGGCGGTTGCCCGGCATAAACTTGTGTTTAGCCAAAACTTCCGCTTCGTCTTCAGACATTCCTTTACTAACTAGTTCCGCTGCTATTTCTTCACGAGTTTGTCCTTGCATCAAAGCTTGTGTTTGAGCGAAACAGTTAGAAGCTAACATTTGGTGGTGTTCAACTTCTTCGTGGCTTGCTTTAATCGGCATTATAAAATCTGCAGGAATTATAGTATTGCCTTGGTGCATAAGCTGGTGGAATGCATGTTGACCATTGGTCCCTTCACCACCCCAAATAATAGGGCCTGTTTTATGGTCTATCTGATTGTTTTGGTGGTTAACAGACTTACCGTTCGATTCCATATCTAATTGCTGAACATAGGCAGGGAAACCTCTAAGGTAATGAGAGTAAGGCAACAATACGTGGCTTTGACAGCCAAAGAAGTTGCTATACCAAACACCAAGAACCGCCATAATTACAGGTAGATTTTGCTCTAATGGCGCAGTTTGAAAGTGTTCATCAAGTTCTCTCGCACCTGCTAATACTTGCTCAAAGTTTTCAAAACCAATAGACAAAGCGATAGGTAATCCTATTGCTGACCATAATGAGTAGCGGCCGCCAACCCAATCCCACATCGGGAATATATTGTCTTCTGCGATGCCAAATTCAGTCGCTTTTTCAATATTGCTAGATACACACATAAAGTGTTTAGCAACATCGTTAAACGTTCCACCTTGTTGATAAAACCAATCTCTAGCGGTTTCTGTATTTTTCAAGGTTTCTTGAGTGGTGAAAGATTTGGAACTCATTACTACTAGTGTAGTTTCAGCATTAAGCTGAGAAAGTACGTCAACAATGTGGTGACCATCAACGTTAGCAACAAAGTGAACTTTTACCTTTGTTTGTTGATAAGGTTTAAGCGCTTCAGTAACAATTTTAGGGCCTAAAAATGAACCACCAATACCGATAGCAATAACGTCGGTAAAGGCTTTGTTAGTAAAACCTGTTTTAATACCATCATGGATATCGCTTACAAACGATTTGATTTTATTTAACGTAGCGTGAACTTCGGCAATTACATTTTCACCATCAACCAACACACTGTCTGTCGCTTCTTTTCTTAAAGCTGTATGAAGTACTGCTCTTTTTTCTGTTGAGTTAATGATCTCACCAGCAAACATGGCATCACGTTTTGCTTCAACCTGATGTGCTTTCGCTAAGTCAAACAAAGCAGTAAGTACAGCATCGTCAATTCTGTTTTTCGAATAATCTAGAGTAAAACCACAAGCTGAGCTCGTGTATTTTGACGCTCTGTCTTGGTCAGCAGCAAATAAATCTCTCATATGTACGGTGCTAAAGCGATCGTACTCCTGCTGCAGCTGTTGCCAGGCGTTATTCGTCATCAGTTCTTCCTCAAATACTTTAGGGGGAGCTTTGTCCCAAAGATAAAGGCTGCATAATGCAGCCTTTGATATTCTTTAATTTAAGCTTATTTTTATAGTTTTGCTTCGATTAGCGCTTCAAGCTTAAGTTGGTCTTTTGCGAAGTTTCTGATGCCTTCAGCAAGCTTTTCAGTTGCCATAGCATCTTCATTGTGTTCCCAGCGGAACTCTTGTTCAGTCATCTTTTCAGGCCTTGCTTTTACGTCACCAGCAAAGCTTAGCTTCTGTTCAACTTGACCTTCAGCTTGCTCTAACTCATCAAGTAAAGCTGGGGCAATAGTTAGTCTGTCACAACCAGCTAACGCTAAAATTTCACCTGTGTTACGGAAGCTTGCGCCCATAACTACAGTATTGTAACCGTGCTCTTTATAGTATTGATAAATGCCGCGCACTGAAATAACACCTGGATCAGTTTCTCCTGTGTATTCTTTCTGATCTGTATTAGCTTTGAACCAATCTAGAATTCGACCAACAAAAGGAGAAATTAGGTATACATTTGCTTCTGCACAAGCCCTTGCTTGAGCAAAGCTAAATAGTAGCGTTAAGTTACATTGAATACCTTCTTGCTCTAGGATTTCAGCGGCTTTTATACCTTCCCATGTCGATGCAAGTTTGATTAGCACTCTGTCTTTTGCAATACCAGCTTCTTCGTATAATTTAATTAGCTTTTTAGCTTTAGTTACAGAAGCTTGTGTATCAAATGATAATCTAGCGTCTACTTCAGTAGAAATTCGACCAGGAATAACTGCACTGATTTCTTTACCAATTAATACTGCTAGTTTGTCACTAGCGTCTTCAATTTGTTGAGCTTGATCAGAAGATTGTTCTTTCGCCCAGCTAACAGCTTGCTCAATGTAAGTTTCATACTCTGGAATTTGAGCTGCTTTTAACAACAAAGAAGGGTTTGTTGTTGCATCTACTGGTGCGAACTTTTTAATCGCATCAATCTCGCCTGTATCGGCGACCACAGTTGTCATTTCACGTAACTGCTGTAAAACACTTGCCATATTTTTTAATCCGTAGTTTAGAGTTCAGACTCAAGATGGTGAAACTTTATTACATAATGTCCCTGCTTGGAAGCCTAAAGAGTGTGAATTAGTATTAAAATTACGAAATAGCGCAGTTATTTTGCTTTAGCTAGTGTGTTGAGCATAAATTTTTATTGCACTTAAGTAAGAAAACACTAAGGTTAGAGCAATTTCTTGTATCTGGTAACAATATGTCACAACCTTCCATTTTTAACCCTGCAATTGAACCTTTATTAAAGCTACTTTGTTATACAACTTCATTTATATTTGTTGTGCTGGCTGTGATTAATTGGACGGGGTTTGAACTCTACTCACCGCTTTGGTTATTTCGCTTTTTTAGCTTAGCTACTTTGACTTTCATGGCTGGCATCTTAATCGGCTTAGCTTTAGTTATTCGATTTGAAAGCAAGTCCTTTAGCTTGAATTTAAGTGGGATGGTTTGGGGCGCGTTACTAGTTCTGGCTGCTGGCTTTGGTGTTATTTTGTTACAAGCTAAAGCGGGACTATTTGTCGCAGGCTTACTGTTTTTAGTGTTATGGCAAGTAGAACTAAAAACAAACCTTTCAAGAGCTTATCCAGAATGGTTTTGGGTATTAAGAACAAAGATGAGCATGGTAATAGCCATGTGTCACATCCTACTGTGGATGACGATAGCCTAGGAAATATAGAGCTACTGTATTGGCCGTTAACTATTGCTATTTGATTTTGGCTTTGGTGGTTCAGATCACCTTTCCCGTTCAAAATATTTGAATTCAATCTGACTTTTCTCGAATAAAACGGGCATGGATGCCCAATTAGAAAAGAGCACATGGACGAGCTTTCTTTTCGTATTCGACGACAAAAGTCAGATTTCATTCACATACGATATTTTGCTACGGGTGGCATTTTCGCCTACCTTTTTTGCTGTTGAAAAAGGTGAGAACCCTTTAGGGTTAATATGCTCTTGAAGTAAAAAAAACTCAAGCAGTAGAGGGAAGCCAATCTAAAATTCACAAAAACACAATCACTTATTCCTATAACCAATATCTATTTTTTCAAATAGGCTTTGTCTGAGTTTTTGTTACACTAGTTCCAGTTATTACAAATAAAGAAAGAATACATTTATGTTGTACGTGGTTTCCCCAGCAAAAAACCTTGATTATGAAACACCTGCACAAACCCAAACTCATACTCAGCCAGAGTTGGTAGAGCAGGCGGCAGAGTTAGCACAAGTATGTAGGAAGTTAACACCAGCTGATTTAAGTCAGTTAATGAGCATCAGCGATAAGCTAGCAGGATTAAACGCTGCTCGTTTTGAGCAATGGATTCCAGAGTTCAATTTAGAAAACTCTAAGCAAGCTGTTTTAGCTTTTAATGGTGATGTTTATGCTGGTATGGAAGCACAGAGTTTTTCTGAACAAGAATTAGCTTATGCACAAAATCATTTAAGAATTTTGTCAGGTTTATATGGTTTATTAAAGCCGTTAGATTTGATGCAACCATATCGTTTAGAGATGGGAACTAAGCTTGAAAACCCTAAGGGTAAAAACTTATATGAGTTTTGGGGGAATACCATCACTGATAAGTTAAATGAGCAGCTTGCAGCTTCAAATTCTTCTTACCTAGTTAATCTTGCATCGACGGAATATTTTAAGTCGGTGAAAAAGAAGAACATTAATGCTGAACTTATTACCCCTAGCTTTAAAGATTGGAAAAATGGTCAATATAAAATGATCAGCTTCTTTGCTAAAAAAGCCCGAGGTATGATGGTTCAATATTTAGTTAAAAACCAAGTTGAAGACTTAGCAGGTTTGTTAAAGTTTGATATGGCAGGCTATGAATATAACGAAGAGTTATCTAAGCCAAATGAACCATGCTTTACTCGTAGAGTAGAAGAATAACTGGTAAAACAGATTAGCTGTAAAACAAAGAACAGTTTTAATAAAAAAACTAGCTCTTAATAGAAAGCCATTAAAAAAGCCGTAAGCATATGCTCACGGCTTTTTTTGTATTTAGTTTTAGCAGCTAGCTATTTGGCTTGATAACCAGCTAATACTAAGTCGTATTGCTCTACACCCTTCTTAATTCGCCAGAGGCGAGATAGGGTATAGTTTAATTCAGGAATAAACCAAGCATACATTTGCGTTTGCTTACCTGGTGGGTAAATTCGAGATAATTTGATTGCTTCATATTTACCAGCGCCAGTAACAATAACTTCTTTACCTATGATTTCCATTTTGTACTGACGTAATTTACCTGCGTTATTCACAACTTGATAATCAAACTCTGTTTTGCCATCGATTAAATCTTGTTGAACTTGCATGTGAAATGTCATTTCGTCACGCCAGCCATCTTGCCAGTCTTCTGGTAATTTGGACTTCTTTGGCTTTGGTGAAACATAAAGCTTTTGGTCTTCAGCAAAGCTGATAGATAATTGTTTGTCTGGACCTGTACCTGTGCGGTCATACAAAAAGCTAATTGGTGTGATGGTGTTATCTTTGTAATAAAACTCGCTTAGTTCCATACGCTCATCAGAAAATACTAACCACTCAATATTGCTGCTTAACTCTAAAGAATAGCGTCCATTGCCTACATCCATTAAAACCCGCTTCCCTTCACCGTATTTTTCGCCTTGGCGAAATAAATCATAGCTAGCTTCAAAAGGCTTGATTGCGTTAGCTAATAGATTGGTGCTAAAAGTTACCAATAAGGTTATTGATAGCAGTTTTAACAGGGCAATAGGTTTAATCATCGTTTGCATATCCTTGAGCCGGCAATGGGCTGTCATCTAAGTATGCTGAAAATGTAGTGCTTTCTTGCTTCATTGTCAGCCTATTTTCACACATCCATTTTACAACCATAGGGTAAATTTGGTGCTCTTGCACATGCACTCTTTGTGCCAGACTATCAGCGCTATCTTCTTCAAATACAGGGACTTTTGCCTGCAAAATCACTGGGCCGCCATCTAGCTCTTCGGTAACAAAGTGGACAGAACAACCATGTTCTTTATCACCTGCATCTATGGCTCTTTGATGAGTATCTAAGCCCTGATACTTAGGTAGTAAAGACGGATGTATATTGATCAAACGTCCCTGATAATGGTCAACAAAATTTGCGGTTAAAATACGCATAAAACCTGCTAATACAACAACATCAGGTTGGTATTGATCAATCACTTGGATAAGCGATTGGTCATAAAGTTCACGAGAATTATATTCTTTGTGATTTAAAACATGAGTTGGTATATCTGCTGAGGCTGCACGTTCTAGTCCAAATGCATCTGACCTATTTGAAATAACCGCATTTATCTTGCCTGAGATTTTGTTGTTAGCACAAGCATCAATAATGGCTTGTAAGTTAGAACCACTACCAGAGATAAGAACAACGATAGAAGGCGAATGCAGAGAAGGCGCTTGCGCGCCTTCTTGTAAAATATTTGTGGTAGTCACTAATTAAACTCCAGTGATCTCTACTTGCTCTTCTTCAGCATTAGCTTGAGCAATTTCACCTATATGCCAAACTTCCTCTCCTGCATCTTTGAGGATTTGAATACTAGCGTCTAAATCGTCTTTAGAAACCGCAAGTACCATACCTACACCACAGTTGAACGTTCGGTACATTTCGTGAGTTTCGATATTACCGTTTTGCTGTAACCAGTTGAATACGGCAGGCCATTGCCATGATGCACCATTTACCACAGCTTTTGTTTCAGCTGGTAACACGCGAGGAATGTTTTCCCAGAAACCTCCACCAGTAATATGCGATAGGGCATGTACATCAACTGTTTCTAACAACTTAAGAATTGATTTTACGTAAATTCTAGTTGGAGCCATTAAGTGGTCTGCTAACGGTTTGCCTTCATAGTCTGCATTTACGTCTGCACCAGACACTTCGATAACCTTGCGAATTAACGAATAACCATTTGAGTGAGGACCTGATGAACCTAATGCGATAAGTTGATCGCCTGGTTTAACTTTAGTGCCGTCAATTACTTTAGCTTTTTCCACAACACCTACGCAGAAACCTGCCATGTCATAGTCATCGCCTTCGTACATACCTGGCATTTCAGCAGTTTCACCGCCAATTAAAGAACAACCTGATAATTCACAACCATCAGCGATACCGCTAACTACATCTGCTGCAACATCAACATTCAATTTACCAGTTGCATAGTAATCAAGGAAAAACAGAGGTTCTGCACCTTGAACAATTAAATCATTCACACACATAGCAACTAAGTCGATGCCTACTGTGTCGTGCTTTTTCAAATCAATCGCTAAGCGAAGTTTGGTACCAACGCCGTCGGTTCCAGCTACAAGAAGAGGCTCTTCGTAACCTTTTGGAATTTGGCATAAGGCTCCAAAGCCACCTAAACCTCCCATTACCTCGGGGCGTTTAGTGCGCTTTACAGCACCTTTAATTCTTTCTACTAACAGGTTACCTGCGTCGATATCTACACCAGCGTCTTTGTAGCTTAATGATTGATTGTTACTCAATGTCTTTTCCTCAAAAGTGGGGTGTTTTACCAAATAGCATTAGTGCTCTTGGTCTGGGCTATTTGGCGCGGCAGTTTACCTTAATTTGGTTTAAGATATAACCACCGCCCCCATTTTATTTTTGGAAATTAGCGTCTTTTTCAACGGAAAACCAAGTTATAATAATTCAAGCTCTTTCATAGCTATTATTAGTTCTTCTTCTCTTCCTTCTGGTGGCCAGCCAATAAGTTGGCTAAACAATTTTCCTTTCTTGTAAAAGTACATGGTCGGCGTAGCCCAATAACCAATTTCAGGCCATTGTGATTTACTATGGCTTAGCTGCATTTTTACTTCTGGATATTGTGAATTTATCTTTTCCCACTTTGATAGAAATAAACTTCCTGAAGGCGGTACTAGAAATAGCGAATTAGACATGAAAGCGTTTTTTATTTTTTCATTTTCTGGCTGATGCAACCATTTGAGAAAACGATTTGAAGGGTTGCAAGCTGGAGAGGAGACGACAACAATTTGGTATTCGTTATCAGCTTCAATTTCCTTTTGAACAATTCTTTGCTCACTGTTCGTATTATCTAGTTGGTAAGTACTCTTTACTTTATTTGTTGTAAGAAGCTCAATATTGCTAGGGACAACTGATAATTCAATATCAGGGTACTGCGTAGCAAAGTCTTTTGCTTTATCAAAAAGTCTCAGTTTTAGATAAGATTGGTGAATTTGGGGTAACAATAATGTTATGTTTTCACCTCTTTTTTGTTTTTCATCTAATATGTTTTTAGCTGCTTCTGTCAATGCTAGTTTTGGAGTGTAGAAATTAACTTTGTAAACTATGCCGAAAAGCTTATGCAATTTGGTCGAGTCTAACTCTTGCAGTTTGATATTTTTAACATAACTTTTGAAACACGATGCATAAAAAGATTCTAAATTGTCGTAAAGTGACCTTTTAATAAGAGTTTTGTTATCTATCTCATAAGCAATGTCTACATCAAACTCGTCACTATTTAATTTCTCTATTGCGATATAGTAGTCATCAATTGTCGATTCGTTTGGACATTTAGAAATAGATAAAGCTGAACGAGAGGTTTTGGAGAGATTAGTTTGTGGTTTTGAAAAAGTAGCACGCTTTAAATTTCGACTTTCTACATTAGCGTCGTCAATTTTATTAGTTGCTGAAGTATTACCAATGCCAATTAAAGAAAGTACAGATTGCTTTTCAACCGAAGTTAGCTCTATTTCTAGATCTTTGTAGTAATAGCTACCAATTCCTCTATCAGTGAATACAACACCATCAATAAAGCGTTGTTTTGCTTGCTTAGATAACAAATCTAATGGACTAGGCTGTAACGCCAATAGCTCCAACTCAGCTTTTGATTTAACGGGCAGTGAAACTGAAAGCTGTTCTGACTCATGTTTATTTTCAGAACACTCTGCATTAAATGCCAGAGTAAACAATACAATGGCTAACATACTTACGAGTTTAGCTTTCATCTTAAAAATCCCTTTTGTTTATCGTGTTCCATGCCAGCTTATTGAATTAAGTTATTGCTATCAATGGCTATTTTTCCGCAATAAAAATAGCTCGTAGTGGAGCAGGGTAACCTTCAACGGTTTTGTTTGGGTCGTTTGGATCTAAGAAATCGGATAGTGATTGGGTGTCTATCCACTCTGTTTTTCTCTGTTCTTCCAAACTGGTTTGGTCTGTATTAACTAGTCTAATGTTTTTAAACCCAACTTTTCTCAGCCAGCTTTCTAAAGCTTTGGCACTTGGAATAAACCAAACGTTGCGCATTTGCGCGTAACGTTCTTGTGGCACTAGTACAGTATTTTCGTCGCCTTCAATGATTAGGGTTTCTAAAATTAGTTCGCCACCGTCAACAAGTTGGTTTTTTAATTGCTGTAAAAAGTCAAAAGGCGATTTTCGGTGATAAAACACACCCATAGAGAAAACGGTATCGAAAGCTTTTAGTTCAGGAAGCTCATCTATTCCCAAAGGTAACAGGTTTACATTTGGGTCTTGAACAAAGTGTTGTACTGCCCAGAATTGAGCTAAGAATAATTGAGTTGGGTCGATACCAACAACAAACTTAGCGCCAGCGCCTTTCATACGCCATAAATGATAACCGCTACCACAGCCTACATCTAACACATATCTGTCGGTTAAGTCTGAGATATAGGGAACGAGTCTGTCCCATTTAAAGTCACTGCGCCATTCAGTATCAACGTGCAAACCATGTAAGTGATAAGGTCCTTTGCGCCACGGTTTCATTTGCATCAAGTGATGCTTGGTCTTTTTTCTTAAACCGTCACTCATCGTTGTTGTGTCGCCAACAGAAACGCTGGTACTAATGTTTACGTTTGTCGGTTCAACTTCAGGCAATAACTCTATGTTTTTGATCCAGTCTTTAAACTCGCCGTGTAAATTGGATCTGTACCAAGTGTTTAACTGATTTGGTAATACGTCTAGCCAATGGGCTAAGCGGTTCTGAGCTATTTGACTATAAAAAGGGTTGAAATATTGAGTCATAAATAAAACTTACTTAATGGCGATAAAAGAAGCGAAATTAAAACACTGGAACCAGATGCTAGCAGAATCAAAGCCTACAGCTTTTAGTCTCTCTAAATGGGTTTGTTCTGAATCTATTTTCATTACATTTTCAATGGCGCTGCGCTTTTGACTGATTTCCAGTTCGCTATATCCATTTGCTCGCTTGAAATCTAAATGAAGATCATTAATCACTTCGTTGACCTGTTGATTTGGCCATTTTAGCTTTTCTGAAAGAATTAACACGCCGCCTGGCTTTAACGCTTGATAAATCTTGGTTAACAATTCTTGGCGTTGTTCTGGAGGAATAAACTGTAATGTAAAGTTCATTACTACCACAGAAGCGTTTTCTAGCGAATACTCCATGATATCGGCCATCGTTATCTCAACTGGTACATCGGATTTATACGCTTTTATATGTAAACGACATTTATCGACCATAGCTTGCGAGTTATCAATGCCAAAAACCTTACAGTTAGGCTCGGTTACTGCTTTTCGCATTGATAAAGTGGCGGCACCTAAAGAACAACCAAGGTCATAAAGGTTAGAGTCAGCTTGGTGAAACCTTTCTGTTAGCTTTTCTATAGTACTAATAATGGTGGAATAACCTGGCACACTTCTTTGGATCATGTCAGGGAATACTTCAACTACCGTTTTATCGAAAGTGAAGTCTTTCACTTCATTAAGTGAAGTCGAATAAATTTGATCGCGCATTAATAACTTAAATACAGAATTTGTTGAGTTGCTATTATTTTATAACAACTGAATTTTATAACAACTGAGCAACCTAGACTAAACATCGTTTATCTCTATAGAAATGACAATAATGGCATGATAACCAGCCTTTAATGTTTGATTTCACTAGTTCTTTGATATTTATTGAGCTATGTGCTTAAAATGGCGTGGGGTAGAAAAAATTAAAATCGAGACGCTTCTTGTTGATAATACAATTACATAGACTTTGGCATGTGATGTTTCATGCTTTCTTTTTACTGGCGTTGATTGCTGTGGCAGCATCAAACCATGTAGAAGCCAATGAAATACCAAAAAAGATAACAGTAGCCATTGCAGAAAGTAATATTCCTTACCACTTTATTAATGAAAAAAATGAAGCTGACGGCTTAGCCGTTGATATATGGAAAGAGTGGCAACTTCATACTGGTATTGAAGTTGAGTTTGTTAGCAGTAATTGGCCAGGCTCAATTGATGCGGTTAGAACAGGTAAAGCAGATGTTCACGCTGGTTTAGCCTATTCTCCAGATAGAACAGAAATCTTAGCCTTCGGCGCTCCACTTTATTCAGTTTCCAGCAATCTCTACGTTCATAAAAATATTGTTGGTGTTTCTAGCTTTGAACAAGTAACTCCTTTTGTTGTAGGTGTCGTCCGCAATGCTGCATATACCCATTTACTGTTATTAAAAAACCCAAAAGCAAGGTTGAAATATTACAACAGCAGAAGAGAGCTATTAGAAGGAGTAGCTAAAGGTGAAGTACATACTTTTATCGAATTAGATTACATGAGTATGCAATTCCAAGGATTTAAGGAAGTTGCTGAAGCCTATCCTGTTTATAAAAGCCTAATGTTGGCAGATTTAGATCTTAAAGTTGCAGTGCGAAAAGATAATGCGCAGTGGTTAGAGGTTATTAACGCTGGATTAGCAAAAATTTCTCCACAAAAAGTGGCGGAATTAGAAGGGCGGTGGCTAAGAGCTGACTCAAACCCTAGTGCTCTAAGATTAGCTTTTTCTGCTGGTAATGAGCCTTACATGAGTGTGAATTTAGCAGGACAACCAACTGGCTTATTCATTGATTTATGGCAGAAGTGGGCAGATAAAAATGGCGTAAAGATTGAGTTTGTTCCGAATAATATGCAGTTGTCTCTGCAAGCTTTGTTGCAAGGAAAGGCAGATATTCATATTGCTTATCCTGAAAGTGAAACCGTTAATACTGGATTGCCGCACGCTAAACATCTCTATTCTGTTTATTCTCAGCTTTTTGTTTCCAGTGATTATGACGAACAAAAAGGTTTAGAGCAGTTAAGAGGCAAAACAATAGGTGTGTTTCACACTGCCCCTTATAAAAAAGACTTTGAAGCGAGTTTCCCACACGTCAAAGTAGCTTGGTACAAAAATCAAGATGAAATGATTAATGCCGCGGTCAAAGGTGAGATTTACGGCTTTATGGCTGAGCGACATACGATGAATTTTCGGTTGTTGCAGAACAATTTAAATGAACATTTTATTACCATTCCACAGGTTCGTTACGAAGCAAAAATGTTCAGTCTAGTTAAAGATAACTATGGTCTGATTGCCAAAATAAACGAAGGGTTTGCTAACTTTTCGTTAGCTGAACTGGAAGCAATAGAAGCTAAATGGCTAGGGCAAGAATACGCTACTTACTTTAAAAACAATACTTTCAGACTTAGCTTGTCGCAGGAACAAAAAGAATGGTTACAGCACGTACCTGCGGTAAAAGTTGGTATTACTGATAACTGGAAACCGTATGAGTTTATAGACGAGTTTGGCAATGTGCAGGGCATAACCAAAGATATTTTTGATATTGCCGAACAGTTAACAGGGCAAAAGTATAATTTTGAAGTTTATTCGTCATGGCAAGTACTGATGAATGATTTTAAATCTGGCCACTTAGATATGGTGGCAAATATCTCTGAGTCTGAAGAGCGTCAAGATTACGCATTGTTCACAGAACCTTTTTGGCATTCGTCTTGGGCGGTGGCAACTAACAGAGACTTTGGCAAATTTGATTCAATCACTGAATTGTATGGTAAGCGCATTGCTTTGGTTGAAGGTTATCAAATCTTAAATCAAATCCATCAAAGATATCCGCAAGTATTGATTCAAGTTGTTTCATCGTTAGATGAAGCTCTGGAACTTCTGCACGAAGGAAAAATAGACGGCATGTTAGAAAACATGGTGGTGCTATCGCAGTTTATTCAAGATAAAGAAGAAGTGAACTTTAAACTTCATATACTCAAGGATATAGAAGCTGATACGTCGAGAATGGGAATAAGAAAAGACTTAGTTGTACAGCATGAAATTATGGAAAAAGTGGTTGCTGCTATCACTGAAAGTCAAAGTGAAACCATATTGAATAAATGGTTTAAGCTGGATTTAGATTCTGGAATTTCGTATCAAACCTATTGGCGCAATATTACCTTAGCCATCGTATTTGGTTCTTTTGTATTAATTGTTGTCTTGCTGTGGAATCGCAAATTGCAAAAAGAAATACATTTGAGAAAAGAAGCTGAGCGTCAGCTCAAGCATTTAGCAACTCACGATGCATTAACGGAATTACCTAATCGAAGCCTATTAAATGACAGGTTGAAACGGGCTATAGCCAGCCATAGTAGAACTCAGCAGAAAATGGCGGTTATGTTTATTGATTTAGACGGCTTTAAAGATGTTAACGACAACTTTGGTCACGCTCATGGCGATGAACTGCTTAGACAAGTAGGGCAAAGACTATCAGCAAACATTCGAGTCTCGGACACGGTAGCGCGTATTGGTGGTGATGAATTTGTGCTACTGATCACAAATTTAGAAGAATATAGCCATTGTGAAAATGTTGCGGTGAAAGTCATCGCTGATTTAGAAAAAGCCTTTAACCTAAAAATAGGCCCAGTAAATATAAGCGCTTCTATAGGTATTGCTTGTTATCCTGCCAATGGAAAGAATAACGACGAGTTACTCAAAATTGCCGATGATCTTATGTATGACGTAAAGCGAGATGGCAAGAAGGGTTATCAGTTTGCTAAAAACATGGAACTGTAATACCCAATAATCACTATGGCGGCATTAAATTAGGACAACACGCCCTAGACGGATTGTTATTAATCCTTATAATGACCGCCACTTCGAAGCTATGAGACATTGCTCTCATTATATTTCAAAAATAGAATTTTAAAGCACAGGTAGACAGATGCGTTCTCATTATTGTGGTGAGCTTAATAAAAGCTTAGTTGATCAGGAAGTTACTTTATGTGGCTGGGTAAATAAACGTCGTGACTTAGGTGGATTGATCTTCATCGATATGCGTGACAGAGAAGGAATTGTACAGGCCGTTATTGATCCTGATGAAACTGCAATCTTCGAAACAGCAAACAAGTTACGTAATGAGTTCTGTATTAAGTTAACAGGTTTAGTAAGAGCGCGCCCTGATAGCCAAGTAAATAAAGACATGGCGACAGGTGAAATTGAGCTATACGTAAAAGATTTAGAGATCTTAAATGCGGCTGCACCTTTACCATTAGACTTCAACCAAGAAAACTCAGAAGAGCAACGCTTAAAGTACCGTTACCTTGATTTACGTCGCCCAGTAATGAATGAGCGTTTACAATTCCGTTCTAAAGTAACTTCAGCAGTTCGTCGATTCTTAGACGACAACGGTTTCTTGGATATGGAAACTCCTATCCTAACTAAAGCTACGCCAGAAGGTGCTCGTGACTATTTAGTACCAAGCCGTACTCATAAAGGTCAGTTTTTTGCTTTACCGCAGTCTCCGCAGTTATTTAAACAGTTATTAATGGTTGCGGGTTTTGACCGTTACTACCAAATCACTAAATGTTTCCGTGACGAAGATTTACGTGCTGACCGTCAACCTGAATTCACTCAGATCGATATCGAAACTACGTTCATGTCTGGTCAAGACGTACGTGATATGACTGAAGATATGGTTCGCAAAGTATTCCAAGAGCTATTAAGCGTAGACTTAGGTCAATTCCCTGTAATGACTTATGCAGAAGCTATGACTCGCTTTGGTTCAGATAAGCCAGATTTACGTAACCCATTAGAAATGGTTGACGTTGCTGACATCTTAAAAGACGTTGAGTTTAAAGTATTCTCTGGTCCAGCAAACGACCCTAAAGGCCGTGTTGCAGTGATTAACGTACCTGGTGGTGCATCAATGACTCGTAAGAACATTGATGGTTACACTGAGTTTGTTTCTAAGTACGGTGCGAAAGGTTTAGCTTGGATTAAAGTTAATGACCTAAGTGCAGGTATTGAAGGTTTACAATCTCCTATCGTTAAATTCTTATCTGAAGACGTTGCTAAAGCAATTGTTGAGCGCGCTGGCTCTAAAGATGGTGACTTATTGTTCTTCGGTTCTGACTCATACAAAGTAGTTACGGATGCACTAGGTGCGCTGCGTTTACAAGTTGGTGAAGACTTAGGTTTAGTTGAAGACAAGTGGGCGCCATTATGGGTTGTTGACTTCCCAATGTTTGAAGAATTAGAAGGCGGTGCATTAACACCTCTTCACCACCCATTCACTGCTCCAAGCAACATGACTCCAGAAGAGTTAGCTGCTAACCCAGCAGAAGCATTATCTGATGCATACGACATGGTATTAAATGGTTGTGAGCTAGGCGGTGGTTCAGTTCGTATCCATAAGCAAGATATGCAAGCAACAGTATTTGATATTTTGGGTATCGAAAAAGAAGAAGCAGAAGAGAAATTTGGCTTCCTACTAGATGCATTACAATTCGGCGCTCCTCCTCATGCTGGTTTAGCATTTGGTTTAGACCGTATGGTTATGTTAATGGTTGGTGCTGAGTCTATTCGTGACGTAATGGCATTCCCTAAGACAACAACTGCTGCATGTCCATTAACAGCAGCTCCTGGTTTTGCTAACCCGGATGCATTAACTGAGTTAAGCATCGAAGTTAAAAAGCAAGACTAGAAGTTATAAGATTTAGGCCGTAAGCTATGAGTGTGACTTGTAGCTTACAGCTTAAAACCTATAGCTTTTATTTATGACTATCATTCTCGGGATTGATCCCGGCTCTCGCATTACAGGTTATGGCATTGTTAAACAGCAAGGTCATAAGTTTCAATATATCGGCAGTGGTTGCATCAGAACCCCTGACGCTGATTTAGCTATCAAACTGAACACTATCTTTAATGGTGTGTCAGAGATCATCAAACAATACCAGCCACAAACTTTTGCTATTGAACAAGTATTTATGGCACAAAACCCTGATTCAGCATTAAAGCTCGGGCAGGCTAGAGGAAGTGCAATCGTCGCTGCAACACAAGCAGAACTTCCAGTTTTCGAATATTCGGCTCGACAGATTAAACAGTCGGTTGTAGGCACAGGTGCAGCGGATAAAAACCAAGTTCAACACATGGTTCAGCATATTTTAAAGTTAGAAGGTAAGCCGCAAGCAGATGCAGCCGATGCATTAGCGGTGGCTATGTGTCATGGCAATACTAACCAAAGTTTAATTGCTATGTCAGGGGTTGCGAAGAAAACTGTTAGAGGTAGATTACGAAGGTAAACAACCTTCGGCTTTCAATAAAAGCTAAGGCAAACTCCTATCTATTTTTAGCTAGAGAACTGATATACTCGCGCTCCTTTTTTCTACCACCAAGGTAACACTTTGTCGCAAAGCAACTTTTCTGCTCTGAATTTAAAACCTGAGCTGTTCGAAAATTTAGCCTCATTAGGCTATAAAACAATGACTCCAGTCCAAGCAGCTAGCTTGCCAGAAATTATCGAAGGTAAGGACGTGATTGCCCAAGCTAAAACGGGGTCAGGTAAAACTGCAGCATTTGGTTTAGGTTTATTACAAAACCTTAATGTTAAGCGTTTTAGAATTCAATCTATGGTGCTTTGCCCAACCAGAGAACTAGCAGACCAAGTTGCACAAGAGATCAGAAAGCTGGCTCGCGGTATTCACAATATCAAAGTATTAACTTTATGTGGTGGTGTTCCTATGGGACCTCAAATAGGTTCGTTAGAACACGGTGCTCATATCATTGTAGGTACACCAGGAAGAATACTAGATCATCTAGATAGAGGAAGAATTAATCTACAAGAGCTTAATACTCTTGTGCTGGATGAAGCAGATAAAATGTTGGAAATGGGCTTCCAAGAGGCGATCAACGCTATTGTTGAAGAAGCGCCTTTGTCACGCCAAAGCTTATTATTCAGCGCAACTTTCCCTGACCAAATTAATTGGATCGCAGGACGTTTATTGAATAATCCTGTGACAGTTAAAGTAGAGTCAAGTAACAATAATGATGCAATTAGACAGAGCTTCTATCCAGTTTCAGATCAAGAACAGCGTCTTCAAGCTTTGAAATTGCTATTACTTCAGCATAAACCAGAATCAACGGTTGTTTTCTGCAATACCAAACAAGCGACTTTTGATGTTACTGATTATCTTGTACAACACGGCTTTAGCACTTGTGTACTAAACGGTGACCTGGAACAGAAACAAAGAGACCAGGTATTGGTACGCTTTGCCAACAAAAGTGTATCGATATTAGTAGCGACAGATGTTGCTGCTAGAGGTCTAGACATAGATAAACTAGATGCGGTAATCAACTATGAGTTGGCACACGACCCAGATACTCACGTTCACAGAGTTGGACGCACAGGTCGAGCTGGTGAAGATGGTCAAGCATTCAGTTTATACAGCGAGAAAGATGCGCATAAGCTGGTGGATATTGAAGATTATCAAAAGATCACGATAACCGATTCTCAGTTACCTAGTGACAAAGTGTTAGAGCAAAGCGCTTTTGCACCAACAATGGCAACGCTGCGAATTGACGGCGGTAAAAAGCAAAAAGTACGCCCAGGTGATATTTTAGGAGCCTTGACTGGCAAAGGCGGAATTGCTGGAAGCGAAGTTGGTAAGATCAACTTATTCGACTATTGCGCTTATGTGGCTATTAGCAAAACTGTTGCGAAAGATGCTTTGAAGAAATTGGAAAACGGTAATCTGAAAGGCCGCAAGTTTAGAGTTTGGCGAGTTCGTTAATCCAGTTGGCAACATGATTTACTAAGCACTTTGCTTGATAGTTAATCGGTTTTAAACAGATTTAAGTTTTTACTTTTAATCTAAAAAACAACTGTGTATATTTACAGTTAATTAACAAGCAAAGATTTAGTAGTGCGATGATTGGAAGATTAAGAGGCATAGTTGCTGACAAACAAGCTCCGGACGTATTGATTGATGTAAATGGCATAGGCTATGAAGTGCAACTGCCATTGACCAGTTTTTATGAATTACCAGATGAAGGGCAAGAAGCAACGGTATACACCCATTTTGTGGTTCGTGAAGATGCTCAGTTGCTATATGGTTTTTCATCTAAGCAAGAACGTAGTTTATTCCGTTTATTAATCAAAGCAAACGGCGTAGGCCCTAAATTAGGCCTAACTATCTTATCTGGGCTAACAGCAGAACAATTTGTCGCATGTGTTGAGCAAGATGATGTAACCACCTTGGTGAAATTACCTGGAGTTGGTAAGAAAACAGCGGAGCGTTTACTAATTGAAATGCGTGACCGCATTAAAGCCTTAGATGTTGCTCCAGACTTTATGCCGAAGATGGAAATGGAGTCGCCGTTACTTAGCAACAAAGCGAGCGAGTTTGATGATGCGGTTTCCGCTCTTATGGCTCTGGGCTACAGTTCTCAACAAGCAAACAAAGCGGTAAAAGCTGTGCATACAGAAGGTGTAGATAGTGAAACCCTTATCCGTAATGCACTTAAGAACATGTTGTAAAGACGTATACGTGGTTATTTGTAATACTAAGTGTGACAATGTATTCAGTAATAAAAATCTTATCGAGAGAAAGTAAGTGATAGAAGCAGATAGACTAGTTGGAGCCCAAGAGCTGTCAGAAGACACAGTGATTGATCGAGCAATTCGTCCTAAATTACTCGAAGACTATCAAGGTCAGCCCCATGTAAAAGAACAGATGCTGATATTTATTGAAGCAGCTCGTAATCGCAGTGAAGCGTTAGATCACTTACTTATCTTTGGCCCTCCAGGTTTAGGTAAAACAACCTTGGCTAATATCGTTGCCAATGAAATGGGCGTAAGCATTAAAACCACGTCAGGTCCTGTGTTGGAAAAAGCAGGGGACTTAGCAGCGTTATTAACTAACCTTGAAGAGAATGATGTACTCTTTATTGATGAAATACACCGCTTAAGTCCAGTAGTAGAAGAAGTACTTTATCCTGCGATGGAAGACTATCAACTAGACATTATGATAGGTGAAGGACCAGCAGCGCGTTCTATTAAGCTAGATTTACCACCTTTTACTTTGATTGGTGCAACAACTAGAGCTGGAGCTTTAACATCGCCATTAAGAGATCGTTTTGGCATTGTGCAACGACTTGAGTTTTACAAGGTTGATGACTTAGCCAACATTATAATGCGTAGCGCCAAAGTACTTAATATGGACATGGGCGAAGAGGCATCAATTGAGGTAGCTAAACGCTCTCGTGGTACACCTCGAATTGCTAATCGTTTATTACGACGTGTTCGCGATTATGCAGATGTTAAAAGCAATGGTGTAGTTAGTGTAGAAATTGCGAAACAAGCATTAGATATGGTTAATGTTGATAGTGCAGGTTTTGATTATATGGATAAAAAACTGCTTTCTACCATGATCGAAAAGTTCGACGGTGGTCCTGTTGGTTTAGATAACATAGCCGCAGCAATCGGTGAAGAGAGAGATACCATTGAAGACGTTATTGAGCCTTATCTGATCCAGCAAGGCTTTTTACAAAGAACACCAAGAGGCAGAATTGCTTCACCTAGAGCCTATACTCACTTAGGTTTTGATTTACCTTCTTAAAACTTATTCAGCTTTAGGCGTTAGAATAATCACATCTTGGCCAATAAATTCTAACTTTAAGTTATGGGTATTGGCTAAGAACTCAAAGGTTTCTTTACTATAAAAGCAAATATGAGTGGGGTCGTTTTTATAATGCCAAACGGCAAAACGTTCCGGATTGATCACCAACTTGGTCATTAAACCTAATGGCGCATTTGGTTTTAACATGCCTAACAATAGTTTTATAAAGTCGCTAGGTTTAGAAATGTGCTCTATTACTTCAGTGGACGTTATAAAGTCATACTTTCTTTCCAACACCCCTTTATCAGAAAAGTAGAACAAGTCGTAAAGGCTCATTTTGTGGCCAAAACGTTCAAATTGTTTTGCCAGAGCCGGTGCTGGACCACAACCCATATCTAAGCCATGAGAATTAGAATTTAATCTTTCTAACATAGGATTTAGAATACGGGACAAGAAAGTTATGTATCCTTCGTCTTCTAAATCATTTTCATGCTTATCATATTCTGCTTTTTCGAGCGATTCTGACAGGTGGAAGTTTTCAGGAACGTAAACTAAGTTGCAGTTTAAACATTGTAAATAAGGTCGTTTTTTATCTCGATGATAATCAACGACCTCAGTGTTATGACATAGTGGGCAGGACATAAACTACTTGTCTGGCGCCAAATTACTTATCAAACTCTAACATAGCCATGTATTTAGCCATATCTTCTGCTGAGGTTTTTGGGCGTACGTTTTTGTCGATCATTACTATTTTGCCTGTTTTATCTATATAGAAAGTATGACGTTTAGCGTAACCGAATAGACTTACGTCATAAGCTTCTGCTACTTCAGCATCTGGATCGCTTAGTAATGGAAAGTCTGCTTTCATTTCAGTAGCAAACTCTGTGTTTTTCTTAACGTCGTCAGTGCTTGCCATAAAATATTCAGCATTAAACTCTTTTAGTAAATGGCCATTTTCAGCTAAAGATTTACATTCAATAGTACAACCTGAAGTGAATGCTTTTGGAAACCAAGCTAAGACTACGGCTTTTTTTCCTTTGTAATCAGACAAGGTATAAGATTTACCGTCGCTGGCTGTCATAGTAAAGTCTGGAGCCATGTCGCCCACTTTTAACTCAGCTTGTGAACTGAATGACATAATAAGTAAACTGGATACTACTGCTAGTAAGATTTTCATAAGTGCGCCTCTGTTATTTTTGTTAGCTATACGCGGTTAGTTTGATAATGGTTCAAATGTATTGATGTCAAAACTTAATGTGACAGCAAATGTTTGATTAGACAATAACTTCTGCTTTTTCTCTGGGACAATTTTCCAACCAAAAGGGGTCATAGTAAGTAAGTCATTAATCTGCTCTGAAGATTCTAATATGACAGTTTGGCTAATATTAACAGTATTGGTTAGTTCAAAGCCTTCTGGTGCGGTAGCTGTATCGTGAAGTTCAACTTGGTCGTAAATAGCTTGTTTTAGCTCAATTAAATGCTGTTGTCCTGGAGCAGCACTTATGATCACACCTTTATCAGCTAATATTCTTTTGCACTCTTTACCAACAAGAGGGGCAAATACATTGAGAATTAAGTCGAATTGAGCATCAGCAAATGGAGTGCGGGAATTGGTTGCAACTGAATAATGAACTTCTTTACTACGCTTTGCCGAATAACGAATAGCATCTTTAGAAATATCGACACCATAGGTGTCACAGCTTGTTAATGAAGAAGCAATTAGAGAAGTGTAATAACCTTCTCCACAACCTAGGTCAACAATGGCTTTGGGAGATAAATCTGAAATAGTTGAAAGCAACTGTTGCCTCAGAAAGTCGTAATGACCAAGTTCCAAAAATCGACGCCTTGCCAATACCATTTCTTTATCATCACCAGGGTGCAGTGATTTTTTGAACTGTACAGGCAGCAAGTTAACGTAACCTTCTTTGGCATAGTCAAATTGATGGTTGTTATCGCATTTTAGAGATTTATCGATTTTTGCCAACGAGCTTTGGCAAATAGGACATTGGTAATTGGGTAATACAGACATCACTTGAAGCGTGTTATTGAATTTGGCCTTAGTATAACTGAATAAAAAAGAAAGGAGCTAATGCTCCCTTCAATTAATTTACTAAATATTCATAACTAGCCTGTATGCCAAGAGGGAACCCCATACTCCAATAGAAGAGTAAGAACAATGTCCAAACAACTAAAAAGCTAATTGAGAATGGCAACATCATTGCCGTTAATGTTCCTATTCCAGCTGATGTTACATAACGTTGGCAGAATACAACAACCAATGGGAAGTAAGGCATAAGTGGAGTGATGATGTTAGTACTAGAATCACCAATTCTATAAGCTGCTTGAGCTAAATCTGGTGAAATACCTAACTGCATTAGCATTGGAATGAAAATTGGCGCTAATAAAGCCCATTTTGCTGATGCTGAACCAACAAATAAGTTGATAAAGCCAGTTAAGAAAATAATACCTGCGATAGTGACACCACCAGGTAAAGCAAGAGCTTTTAATAAATCAGCGCCTTTAACGGCTAGTAATATGCCTAGATTTGATTGACCAAAAGCGTAAATAAACTGAGCAATAAAAAACATAATAACCAAGTAATAACCCATGCCTGACATGGCTTTACTCATGCCTTCAACGAAGTCTTTACTGGTTTTTATTTTGCCAATCAGTAAGCCGTAAACTAAGCCAGGGATTAAGAATAGGAAGAAAATAAGAGGCACAATAGACTTCATCAGTGGTGCAGAGAAGGCTGTTAATGAACCGTCGCTAGCGCGCCAAGGAGAGGTTTCAGATTGCGCAGTTACAAATAAAATAACCAATCCCGCTAATGTAGCTAGCAAAGACCAACGTAAAGCCTTGGATTCTTCAGAATTAAGCGGCTCCATTTTTGGTAAATCTGAAAGATCACCATCTAATTTATTAGCTTGCAATTTAGGTTCTACAATTTTATCCGTAATAAACCAACCTAAAGCCGTAATGACAAGAGCTGAAGCTGTAGTGAAAAAGTAGTTGTTTAGAGGATTAAGTACAATATTAGGATCAAATAGTTGAGCGCCTGCTTGAGAGATACCTTGCAGCATAGGATCTAACGCTGATGGCACAAAGTTAGCGGAAAAACCACCTGATACACCAGCAAATGCAGCTGCAATACCGGCTAAAGGGTGACGACCAGCGGCATAAAAAATGACACCACCAAGAGGGATAACTAAAACATAACCTGCGTCTACTGCTGAGTGACTGACTATACCTACAAGAATGACCATAGGAGTAAGCAGCCAAGTTGCTGTTTTTGCCATTAAGGCTCTAAGGCCTGCATTGATGAAACCAGAATATTCAGCGACACCTATGCCTAGCATAGCAACCAAAACGACACCGACAGGGTGGAAGTGAGAAAAGTTAGTGACCATAACGGAAAAGAATTGAGTTAACGCTTCGCCGCTGAGTTGGTTATTGATAACTAGTGCTTGACCGTTTCTTGGATCAACCACATCAAAGCTGACACCTGATAAAAGCCAAGATAACACCCAAACGGTAGCCAGCAAGATGATGAAAAGTGCCGCAGGATCAGGAAGTTTGTTACCAACAACTTCCACTCGATTTAAGATCCTCTGCACCAGAGAAGCATTCTGTTCTGTCATATTATTTTTCTTATGTAAGTTTATTATTTTTATATTCGAGCCTTGGGAGACAAGAACTCAGTTAGGATTAAGGTAGCAAAAGTATAAATAATAAATCAATCGTTTAATAAAGCAGCGGTTGAAACATTTTTTGCAAAAAGATGCTTTACCTTAGTCTTCGGCTAAGTATAATTGCCGGACTTCGATGCAGGGGCGTAGTTCCAATTGGTAGAACAGCGGTCTCCAAAACCGATGGTTGCGGGTTCGAGTCCTGCCGCCCCTGCCACTAAATTCCCAAAAAACCGTACTATGTACGGTTTTTTTATGCCTGAAATTTAGTGGTGTTAGCAGCAGCGACGAGAACCCGAAGGGTTCGACTAATTGTCTGGAACAATCTATTCGGTAAGTCCATTTACCTCACCCATAAATGGGCTGACTAAAGTCATTCTACTTTGTTCCAGACAAAGTTTGGTGAACCGCTGAATAGCGCCGCTTGCGGGCAAATACATGGATGTATTTGAGTAATTCCTGCCGCCCCTGCCACTAAATTCTAAAAAAAGCCGAACGTAATGTTCGGCTTTTTTGCGTTTAGAGCATAAGGGCAGCGAAGCGAGGCTGACGAGACTAATTTGTCAGGAACAAATTAGAACGCACTATGTGCGGCTCGAAGAGTGGAGTATATGGATATACGGAATAACCCGAAGGGTTTATGAATAACGTCCATGTCATTCACCTGTTTCACAGGCTAGCTTCGCTATTCAAACTTTTTCCCGAAAAGTTTGTGACTAATTGTCTGGAACAATCTATTCGGTAAGTCCATTTACCTCACCCATAAATGGGCTGACTAAAGTTATTCTACTTTGTTCCAGACAAAGTTTGGTGAACCGCTGAATAGCGCCGCTTGCGGGCAAATACATGGATGTATTTGAGTAATTCCTGCCGCCCCTGCCAGTAAATTCCGAAGAAAGCGCATATGGTTGCGCTTTTTTATGGCTACAATTTAGAAACAAAGTTAAGTTTGGACTAAAGTCTGAAGGGACTGATAACCTATTCGTAATCGCGTCTTCTTTTATTTTTACAACTGTCAAATGACTAGCTAAACAAACTGGTCGGCCAAAAATTAATTACCTAGTAAGTGGATACTTGGGCATGGAATAGCATGAGACAACAGGAAAGGTGCGCATCAGGCTTAAATGGCTTTGCTTTAAGCCGAGAATTTCAAGATAGATTACTAGATGGTCTAAAAGGTCAAGACATCAGTGCAGCACATTCAGACCTGATTCTTCACTTATTTCAACGGGAAATAGAAGAGTATTGCGATCAACATGTCAAACCGCACCCATTCAAAGAAGTTTTTATGGTTAATCAAAACGTATTTTCTCAAGCTTAGCAAAAAGCTGTTGGCAAGAGTCATACAATAAATTTTTGGAAATAAACTAACAGCCTCACTAGATGCGGCTTTTTTTAGGAAAAGACTCTACCAACCTCTTGCGAGTAATGTTCATAGTGGAAATGATTTGTATTGAATACATTTTCAAAAGCTAATATTGCTGCTGCAAAAAAGCTATCCTTAGGAATAGACTTTTTTACACCCTTAGAGCAAAGCTTACGATTTGTATACTTTAAAGCCGCGGATAAATAAAAATGGCCTCTCATAAAGTCTTTGAAAGATCTATTCAGGTTATTTATACACAGTTCGAGATGATCGACATTAAAATCAATACCAATAGAGTTTAATTTTGCAGATATTTTTTGGGGGCAAGCTAATTCAGACGTTTGTGATGTCATAAACTGCGTGCAGTTGTCTGATAACACGGCTAAACCTAGTCTACTAAATTCATTATGAATATCGCTGTAGATTAGAGGTTTAAAAGCAATCAGAAATGTTTCAAGCCAGTTGTTAAAATGTTCTAAGTCGTTCGGTTCCTGGGCTGCACGCCCGTATGTTTTTATCACTTTTGAAATGGCTTTGGGGCAAATAATAGTGTTCTCAATGGAGTGTCCGTAGGTACTTAATATTTTGGTGCTATTTGTATCTATGTTTCCAATCAATGAGTCAAAGTCAATATCCCTTGCAGCTAAAGATTGAAGTGTTCCTTCTTCGATTCTATTAATATATTTTTTAAGCTCTTCTTTACCGCCAAGTTCAATTATCTTGCAATTGTTAACACCAAATTCACTTAAAATAATGTCCCAGAATACAATATCATCATCCCCTTCGACATAAAGGATATTGTCTGATTGATAAAAAGCATCCAATACGTTCAACGCATTGATTGAATATTCGAAATCACTAATGTTATCCATTTACAATTCTACTCATATCCATTAAATGCTGTTTGAAGTTGGAAGCGACCTCAGGAGAATGCGTTGCAGCTATTATTTGTGCGTTAGGGTTTAACACTTTGATTGCAGGTAATATTCTTCGCTGCCATTCAATGTGAAGGGATAATTCAGGCTCATCAGTTAGATAAATACACTTCTCATTTTTTTGTAATAGTGTTTCTATTAATATAATCATGAGCTGCTTTTCGCCAGATGATAGCTTCTCAAGCTCTATTTCATCAAAATCTGAATTGCGCACGACTAGACTGCCGCCTACGAAAATAAAACTTTTATCTATTATGAAACTACTTAGTGTCTCTAGGAATAGATCTAGTTGCTTCGTTGCTTCTTTAATTTGTAATTCAGAATCTAACGACATATCAATAATTTCTTTAGTTCTGACGTAAGATTGAAGAGCCTCAAAGTCCTGGCCGGATAGCTGTTCGCCGTCATCATTTAAGTTAACAATTGCGGAGTGTATTGCTTCTATATGACGGCTTATTTTTTTACTAATTTTTTGATCGAATGCTCCGAGTTTTCTATATGCATCGGCTAACTTTCGTTTTTCTTTTTTTACGTCAAATTCCCTAGGAATCCTCACATCGTTTTCCGATTCACCTAAAAGAATAGATGCCAATACGTCACGTTGTAGTTGATTAGATATGTTGCGTTCTTTCTGGGAAATTTCTAATCTAAATTGTGTCAGTTCAATTCTTAATTGTCCCAACCTGTAGTCTAATGGAGGAACTATTCTCTTTCCTCTTCTGTCTTTGATTTCAAAGTCATCGCCATTTCGTAGTCTATTTACAGACAAAGACTTTAGGCTTACAAGAGACTTTAACTCCTCTTTAACATGTTCCGACTCTTCTAGTGTCCTCCTCTTGTAGTGCATAGGGAAATTTTCCGCCATAGAAACAGCCCTAATAGGAAACTTTTTACGAGAGATTTGGTAATCGATGTATAGAAAAGGAGAGTCAGCCTTTTCAACTTTTTCTATCTTAATGGTTTTCTTTTTGCTGCCATCTGACAGTACAACAGTTGCTTTTTTAAAGTCGCTCTCGATAATTTTATCGATATCAACAGATATGACTGATTCAACTATTTCCATAAACGTTGTTTTACCAGTACCATTTCGACCAATGATGATATTTACGTCAGGATTAAATTCACTTGATGCTTGATACCTGTACCAAAATTCATCAATTTTTATAGAGTGTAAGGTAAACATTTTTGTTAAAATTCCTTTTAGAATTAGATACTTCCTCTAAAGCTAATATATTAACTCTATTTTACAATGACTCAATGATTTTCCTCATAAAACCAATGTACTTTTCGAGCTGGTTACTGCACCAAGAGCTGGCAGGTTAACATACGGTTACTCATCTAGACTTCTTGACTGAAAATGAAGTGAGTCATTATTTGTCTGGAGATACTTTGTTAGAGCTTCAGGTTAGAAACCGAGATCCTTACTGGTCGAAAAAGCCCGTTGAGAAAGTTGATTCATTACCCATGTGGGCCTTTGACAAGTTTGACACAGCGTTTTTAGAAAAATATAGCATCAAGTTATCAAAGCTATATGAACTCAGAGGACGACAACATCGGAATGTGCAAAAAATAGGCTGGTAGTTAACCAGCCTATTTACCCATTAAGATAGGGGGATTTTCTAGAGCTGTCGCTCAAACTGTAATAATTATTAACTAACTTTTACTGGCATTTCTAAAATACACATAGTAATTACCTCGCATACCATAATTTTAATAGAAAATAGAACTTAGTCAAATTATAAAAACTAAACCTTAGAAACAAATGTCACACCAATGGACTCAAGTTTGTTAAGTCCGTCGCAGTATTGCCAAATTAAAGGGGAGGTATTAATTTCTTTACAGTATTGGTGGCTATAATCCTGTAAAACACTAGTAGAAATTATCTCATTACCCTCAACTATCGTATACCCTTTCTTTTTATCGTCCAAATCTTCGTAATGCTTTAACCAAATTTTATTTTTAAGCTCAGGGGGGCAAAACATAATAAGTGTGACTTTTTCAAAACATGGGGAATTTTCATTATGAATTACAAGGTAATCTTTTTTCTTGAGCTTGAAATCAAAGAAGGCGTTAGGGATGCGGTAAGAAGCAACAATTTTATATTCTTTGTCTTTTGAAAGGCCACCTTCAAAAAAAATAAAAATATTTAAACGGGTATTGCCTAGTTCTGTGACGCTATCGCCATCTAAAATAAAGTGTCTTGTATTCACTTTATGACCTGTCCCTACCTCTTCTACACTTACAGAGTAAGATTTATCAGTTGTTGTTGAAGCTGCTAGTTTAATGGTGAAACCAAATAATGTTTCCTTAGGCGTTATACGATAAAACTGATTAATATGATCACTCTCTGCATTAAGTCCTGAATCTGAGCTGAATAAGCAGTATGGAGTTATGGACAATCCTCTTTCTCGAATAGTTAACATAGCGTGTTCAAGACTTGTCAAGGCTGATTGCATACTTTCCACTTTTTTTAGGTGCTGGATTCTACTCCTTCCAGTCGAGTTATTAAGCTGATTCCTTTTTATTTTACTTATTTCGTCTTCAACGATATTTTCCACTAAACGTAAATGATCGTCTGAATTCAGCTTTTTAAAAGCTTCTTTGAAGTCAAGAGTATCTATTGTATTTGGCAATTTTATTATGTGGTGGCATTTGGAGGAATTTTCAGAACGGTCTACATTATGGCTTATAGAAGCTGAAACTACTTTCCCTGCATAGTCTTTAACCCCTTTGAAGTCAGCAAAACTTGAGTCATTGTCTTTTTCAAAACCAATTGCGATATTAATAACACCGTCTTCAACCTCTAATTCTTCTATTGGTAAGTTTTCGCATATTCCACCATCAGCAAAGCGTAGTTGTTGTTTGTGTGCTCTAAAAGCCAATGGTATTGAACAAGAATGAGTCAATGCTTCGACCAAACTGCCGCTTTCCTGACTAAACTTTTGACTAAAAACTTTTTTTTCACCTGATACTAAGTCAGATGACACAACAGATAATCTAAGCGGAATGTCTGTTTCATTTATGTTTATTCCACTTTGATCTATTCCTTTACAAATAATTTCGTCAATAGTTCGTAATAGAAGCTTATTAGAGAATATTGGATAGCCAAAAAATAGTTTAGATAAACATATGAAAGTGTTGGGAAAAGAAAAGTCTTTTAGGTATTTATCTTCATTCTCTTTGAGGTGCTCTTTAATTGCTTTGAAGTTTGCATTCATTGCTAAAAGAGAAGCTGCTATTGATCCAGCAGACGTACCTGAAACTTCTAATATTTCTATTTGTCCCTTTTCTCTTAACTTGGACAAATACATGGCACACTCAATAAGTGTAATGAGTTTCGCTCCGCCACCTTGGAATGCAACTTTTATCTTTATCATATCTTTCCTTGTACAAAAGCTGGGTAAAAGACCAGTCTATTGTTTTGGATACTAGAATGTCAAATATGACAAGTGGTCTGAAATTATCATGGTTAAATTATTGTTATGCTTGGTATGGAGTTGGTACGGCTATAAGTTACTCCTAATTCTTTGCTACCTCTGGTAAATAGAGTAATCTTCACTTTGTTCTCTTAGTTAGAGGAGAGGTCGAGTTCTCCGCCCTCAATGACAAGAAGCGAAGAGTACAGTAAGCCGCGATAAGCGGTTTTTTTGTGTCTGAAATTTAGTGATTCAAATTCTTACAACTAAGTTCGCTTTATTATAAACAAAAGCTAAAAACTGTTTTAATAATTGAGTTTATTATCATTTTATTTTTGATAGGTATGCTAGCGCCATCAATTAAATCTAAGCGATTGGAGTTAGAGCATGTCTCATCAAATTATTAAAGATCTTAATACCCGTTACACTGCAAAGAAATATGACGCTGATAAGCGTATATCAGCTGAAGACTTGGAAATCATTTTAGAAGCTTTGCGATTGTCTGCGTCTTCAATTAACTCACAGCCATGGAAGTTTATTGTGGTTGAAAGCGATGAAGCGAAGCAAAAATTACATGACACATTTGCCAATAAACACCAGTTTAACCAGCTTCATGCAAAAGAGGCATCGCATACTATTTTGTTTGCTTATGACCCACACTTTACAAAAGAAAAGTTTAGCAAAAGGGTTGATGCTGAAGTAAGTTCAGGTCACTTGCCAGCAGAAATGTACGACACTTTTATGGGCGCTTATGCTTTCGCTGAAGCGAACACAGACGAAGAAGGTTACAACGGCAGTTGGACGAAAGCTCAAGTTTATCTTGCGTTAGGTAATATCTTGCATGTTTTAGCTCGTTTAGGCATAGCTTCTACTCCTATGGAAGGTGTTGATTCGGAGCTAATCGGTGAATTGTTCAAAGATGAACTAGATGGCCATGTTTGTGAAGTAGGTCTAGCTATGGGTTATCACAAAGATGGTGAAGATTGGAATCACGGTTTGCCGAAAGCTCGAATGGCAAGACAAGACGTAATTAGCGTTCTATAGTTTGCTTTTATTTCTAGCCTGAACAACATAAGTTTGGGCTATTAATTTCTAATTAATTCATCAAACCCTGGGTCATTTTCATACTTTACCGTCCCTTATTTGCACTTCAACTCAAAAGTTAACACCTTGTTTGACAGGTAAAAATTTTTCTCATTAAGATGAAATTAAGCAATATTTAACTCAACTTAATTGGAACCTTTATGAACATACGGAACGCGATAAGTCTTGTTGTTACGGTACTTTCTTTAATGAACTGGCGCACTTGCGCGGCAAGTGAAAGTGGTTATGAAGTAGAAAAAATCAGTGATAATGGCTATGTCTTTACCTACGAGTGGAGTGAAAGAAGTAAAACAAACATAGGTGTTGTGGAAGGAGAAAGTGGCTTCTTACTAATCAACACAATGATGATAGGGCAAGTTCAAGAGTTAGAACAAGCGTTAAGGAAGATTTCTGACAAGCCAGTTCAGTATGTAATAAACAGCAACTCTGATTGGTACAACACGTCTGCAAACAAGTATTTTGCAGACAAAGGAGCTGTAATAATTTCTCACCAAGATGCCGTGTACAATCTCAATACATACACTCAACTATTGTTTAGCAAAAGTATAGAACTACAGGTTGGTGACGAAATTATCACTGCAACTCACAGTAAAGCTCACTCTGCAGGCCATGTGAATATTCATTTGCAAAAAGCTAATGCAATTTTTGTTGCTGATAGTTATTCGCCAAGATGGCTAGCTCCTTTAGGTCCAAATGGTATTGAAGGTCAGTTAGATAACTTGAAAAAAATCATCCAAATGTCCGACGACAAGACAAAGATTATTCCTGGCAATGTAGCGGTAACTGCGATAGCAAGTAGGAAAGATGTTACTCAAGAATTAGAAACGAGACCTGAATTGTTTGCCCGTGTAAGCCAGCTTCAAGCTACTGGTAGAAAAGCTGCGCAAATTATTACTGATGATCAAGTTCAGCAACTGCTGAGTAACTACGAAGAGTACTCACTGTGGAAAGATAAAACTTGGTTAATTGACCGAATTAAATTTCACAATTTGAAAACTCAGCAAAAACAATTAAACGAAACATTGCAAGATTATGTGGGCCGTTACTCTTTACCTGATGGCAGAGAAATTAATGTGTTTATGAAAGACGATACATTACATGCAAAATCAGAAGGTATTTTTTACTTTGATCTTGTTAAAGCTAGCGCTGACAAGTTTTGGTTTAATTCTGAAAACTTTGCGCAAAGCATGACATTTGTTAGAGATGAAAAGCGAAATGTAGCAGAGATTAAAGTGACATTTGAGCCAGAAAGTGAGCATCATTTAAGAAGGTTAGAGACATTAAAAATTGTGAAATCGATTTAGTAGGTGAGTCACAAATAACCAATGTTGAAATACGAAGCCCGAGTATTTCGGGCTGACTTGAATTTAACAGCTTATTTATACTTTTGAATTTCAGCAGTGAGATAACTTATACGTTTCGCCATACCTTCGATTATTGCGTTTTTTGCTTTATCTTTTATAACGTTAGGTAAGCCACTTAATGAGTCTTGGTCTAGACAAAGCACGATGCAGTCAGTTAGCGCTTTAGCGGCTGCACTTTTGGGGCGTTTTTGAATGAAGCTACCTTCACCAATAAATTCACCCGCTTTAATTCGACCTAGTTCTCCACTTGCGCCTTTCTTTAAAATGGCAACTTCGCCGGAAAGTAAAATATAAAAGTTACTGTTTTGGTCTATTTCAGTTTGCACAAAATGCTCTTTTTGACACTTATATACTTTTGAGCGCTGCAACAGTATCTCTCGCTCTGATAGCGTGAAAGATTTAAAGAAATTAACCCTAGCTATAATTTCTAGCAGCTTAATTTGGGGAATTTTAGTCAGTGGCAGCATGGTTCTGTGGTCTGATTGGTGAACAAACTAAATTTTTACTGAAAATCTTTTTATAATCAAGCTAGTTAGTAGGCTTAACTAAGAAACTGTTAAAATTTGTTCAGTGCTGCTTAGATTGCAAATAAACCCTTTAGTGAACGCAACTATTTATGTTATTAATAGTCTATATCCATGCAGCTTTAAAATGGTGAACGTTAGCACCAAATAGCATAGGTATTTAGGTGTTAGGAGAATATATGAAACCTATTATTTTGTTGGTTGTGTTAAGTAGTATGCTTACCGGGTGTGCAGCAACATCCAAAAAGCAAACAACACAAGACAACAGTCAGCCGTATTTTGTGCAAAATGCTATGATAGCAGAACCTCTTGCCGCTGATTATAAAACCGAATTACACATTGCTAAGTTAACTCAAGCAATACACAGTCCCAATTCAACAGAAGATATTTTAGCCAACTTACTTTATGACCGAGGGGTTCTGTACGATAGCTTAGGCTTGAGAACTTTGGCTCATTTAGACTTTTTAAAAGCGCTAGAGTTAAAGCCTACTTTTTCTGATGCTTATAACTTTTTAGGCATACATTTAACGTTACTTGGCCGATACGAACAGGCTTTTGAAGCGTTTGATTCGGCACTAGAATTAAACCCTGACCATGGCTATGTGCATTTAAACCGCGGTATTGCTTTGCATTACTATGGCAATAGAGAAGAGTTATCAGTTCAAGATATGGAAACCTTCTTTATCAAAAACCAGCAAGATCCTTATCGAGCAATCTGGCTTTATTTAGCTGAATCTAGATTAAACAAAGAAGAAGCTCGTCTGAGATTATTGTTTAATGCTAACCAATTAGATCCTAACCAGTGGGCTTACCAAATTGTGCAGCTGTATCTAGGGCAAGTGTCAGAAATGGAGTTTATCCGTGGCATGGCTAGCAACTTGAAAAATGCTCGTGAGTTATCAGACCGTTTATGCGAAGGTTACTTTTATCTAGCTAAGCTTAAATTAGCACAAGGCGATGAAGATGCAGCGAAAAACTATTTTAGATTAGCGTTATCTACTAATGTTTACGAGTTCGTTGAGCACAAATACGCAAGAGTGGAATTGCAGAAGTTATATGCTAAAAACAGAGAGTTGTTAGAGCAAGCGAATGCTCAATAACTTTTGTTATCAGTAAGACCTAAAAGAAAATGCCATCCTTATTAAATAGAATAAAGATTGCGTTTTCTTTTTTGTTTCTGGGTTTATTACAAGCCGACTCTATCCAGTTTTCTTATGACCAAGTTGTTTCCCACTTTAAGCAAAACCAGTCATATATTTATTTAGCTTCTCATTTAGGTTATGCCGATGCGAGCTTGTTGCTTTACCAACGTACAAATTCACCTCAATGGTTAAAACTATCTGCCCAACAAGGCAATCCAGAAGCCGCTTTTCTTTGGTACAAAACAAAGCCGTTTCAACATCAAGTGTGGTTAGATTCTGCTGCGAATAATGGCTATGTTCCAGCTGTTATCGAACAAATCGAAGTGCTGATCGCACAACAACAAATGCGGGCAGCTGAACGATTAATCACTAAACGTAAAGATCAGAGCAACATTGAATGGCACGGTGAGCTAGACACCTTTGTTGAACTTGAAAGCATGGTTGATTTAGCCTTGTTGCCTAGCGAAGAGATAGAGCTTGAGTCAAATTTAATTGAACAAAATACCGACTTGCTGATTGACTATCAATGTCGAATGAAAGTTCAACCTGTGGTTGCTTATAGCAGTTTAAGAACCAAGGTTGATGAGTTTAGACAGGCATTAGATGACTCCTTATTAACTAAATTACCTATCTGTATGAACTCCGCAATTGAACTACCTGAGTTACAAACTATTTGTGGCCAAGATAGACATGGCAGGGCGGAATGTGATTTAAAAAAACTCTCAACACTTAGTCAAATTCAGAAACCAAAAGATAGCTACAGCCATATTTTACTCGTATTGGATAAAGGCGAAGCTAATACTCGAGGTGGACTGATGTACTTAGATAAACAAGACAGCCAAGAAGTGTTTATTCACGAGCTTGCACATTGGCTTGGTTTGGTAGATGAATATCGAATTGGAAGCGTACAGCAAAGACAACTTTGTAATGTGAAAGATCACGGTTATCTAGGACGCAATTTGTTCGTTACTAGAGCTGATATGAGTAAGGAACAAGCTCAGCAGCTCGCAGGTCGAGAATTGTATCCTGCAGCAACATGCCAAGGTAGCAACTTTAAAGCTTATAAGTTTGCTCAGGCCCCAAGTTTTATGCAGTACTTACAGCAACCTATTTCGCCGTTTTACTTAGCTTTGATTCAAGACGAGTTGGATTGGTCGGAAGTTGTTCCTGTGGCGATGAATTTTGCTCATATTTACCAAGACCAGTATGACATTTATCTCAGTTATATAAAAAGAGCCGCTGCAACTGGCTATCAAGGTGCTATTACTGAGTTCTCTCAGCATTTAGTAGAACAAGGGAGTTATCTGGAAGCTAAAAACTTGTTGGAGTTTGGTGCTGAGCATGGTGGTGTAAATAGCTTGTTGCTGTTGGGACACGCATATTTAGAAGGACGTTGGCTACCAAGGGATTTAGCAGAATCAGCTCTTTGGTATAAGAAAGCCGCAGAACAAAATGACGGTTATGGTTTGTATTTTTATGGCAAATGCTTAGAGATGGGCTGGGGTTGTATTCAGTCTGCAGAACAAGCCTTTAGTTACTATCAAAAGTCCGCTCAATTAGGTAATAAACTCGCTCAAAAAAAACTTGGAACTCTGTAAAAGCAGTTGATCTTTATCAATAAAAGCCATTGCGACTGTATCATTGCAAATCCACACTTGTTAAGTTAATTTCAATTAACTTTATTTGTGGTTTTCAATGAAGATGAAAGATGAACATAAAGTATATTAGCCGATGCTGGAATAATAGGTTTGCGAATCATTTAAAACTGTTTGTTTCACTTATCCTATTCCTTCCTACCTTTCTATTCAGCAACTCAACAATGGCCGCACAACAAAATTGTGTATTAGGGGTTCCTACTCCTTGTGAAGTTTTTGCTAATCTCGACATTGACGTCAATGATCAGGTTACAGGTTCAGACCACTTAGAGTTGAAAGTTTCCTTTACCTACTTATTTCATTTTCCACCATCAGTACCATTTCGATTACCTACTGCTGGTATTAAGCGCACACCTGTATTAGGTAGTGAAACGCTAGATCTTGGTAATATGCAACTGACGGATATTGCTAATACTTCAGTTTCGGCGACCAATTATGGTTATACCTTGTTGACGGCTAATTTTGAGTATACCTATCTGTGGGATTTATTGGACGAAAACCAACAACCTGCGCAATTACTTAACTTGTTGAACGTGACGGTAAATGGGGTAAATAGTCAGGTGTTGCAGAGTCAATTAGTTGCTCATGGAGTAGAGCAAGAATTGGCTCAAAAAAATTGTCACACGCTAAAAGGCAATGCTTGTAGTTTACTTAATGGTAATTACTTTTTAGCTCAGTCAGATCATAGAGGTACAAATGGATTATCGTTTACCCGTTATTACAACTCATTGAGTAAAATAGCCGCAGGAAAGAACTTTGATAGTTGGAATAGTACTGGTGGCTCTGTCATTTTAGATTGGAGCTTTATTTATCCAGATGACTCTACAAGTGAACTGCTTTTATATATAGATGATATGGGCAGATATGAGTATTTGGAAAGAAGCAGTAGTGGTGTCGACTTCAAAGGAGAAGACGACTTAGATTATACGCTAAGTAAGCAAAGTGACGGTTCATATCAGATAACATTTGCCGATGGTCGAATCGATCTCTTTAATAATAATGGTGATTTAACTAAGCGTGTCGATAGCTTTGGCAATCAAACTACATTCGAGCGTGATGGGCGTCGCTTAGTTAAAATGACAAACAAAGATGGCCATTCGCTCACTTTCAACTATACCGATTCAAAACTAAGTAGCATTACTCAACCAGATGGAAATTTGATCACCTATGATTACAATACAGATGGTCGTCTTATTCGAGTAAATCAGCCTGACAATAGTTGGCTTAGTTATCGTTATGATACAAACGGTTATCTTGACCAAGTTACTCGTAACGATGAAAAGTTAGTTGTAAATAATAGCTTTGATAGCGTAGGTCGAGTACTAACTCATACAGATCATATTTCAGGTAGAAGCTATCAATTTAGCTATGAAACTCGATTAAAACAGGGAGTTACTGAGCCAATTAGTTTATCTGATCATGAAACGGTTACTCAGTACACAGATAGTTTAGGTAATAGTGCAGTCCAAGTTAGTAGCTTTGGTAATAGTGAACACTATCTTGTCAGTTATGAGCATACAGCTGGTGAGGATAGCAACCAGACCAGCTATGATGTTAACGGGAACCCTTCACGTAGAACCGATGCGGAAGGTAATATCAGGACGTTTAACTATAACAGTTTTGATCAACTGCTATCTGAAACTCGCGGTGCAGACACTGAACAAGCGCAACAAACACAATATACTTACCTTAATGAGCATTTAGACTTAATTACATCGATGACAAAGCCAAGTGTTATTGCTTCATCATTGCCAATAAATGAACAGAATAATAGTGATGTCGAAGAACAGTATTACGCCACTGAAACGCAATATAATGCACAGAACAAACCGATAAAAACGATTGAGTCTGGTTATGATGCACAAGCTCAAGCTATCTCTCGAATTACTGAGTTTGGTTATGATGCACAAGGCAACTTGGTTCTTATCGACGGTAAAAGAAGTGATGTTTCTGACATTACTCAGTTTGAATTCAATCTCTGTGTTGATGGGAACGGTTGTGGCCAAGTAACAACAATAACAGATGCAATAGGCCGCCAAACCCAGTTTGAGGATTACGATAGTGCAGGCCGAGTCGGTAAAATCACTTATCCTAATGGTCTTACTACTCATTACCAATATGACAATGTTGGGAATGTTATTTCAACAACACTCAGCGCTGATGGAATTAATCGACAAACTAGCTATGAATATGAACTAGGATTATTAACTCGTATCACTCAGCCTACGGGTGAAGAATTATTATTGAGTTATGATCAGCAACAAAACCTTAGCCAGATAACAGACAGCGCAGGTCATATTACTACTTATGAGTATGATGATAATAACAACAGGATAAATGAGCGAAAAAGCGATGAAACTGGTATTCAATACACGAAAGAGCAAACGTTTGATCGACTCGATCAAATTGACTTAGTTAAAGGTATTAACGGTACGCAAGACATTGATCTTGATAAAATAGGTCGTTTAGTCAAGGTAACAGATGCTTTAGGACGAGTTACTTCGATGGAATATGATGCTCTATCAAGACTCAAGAAAGAAACAGATGCGCAACAAGGTACAACGAATTACCAGTACAATGTTCATGACCAAATCACTCAAGTTACAGACGCGTTAGGTAATGTTACAACTTATCAATACGATGACTTTGGCCGCAAAACAAGTGAGCAAAGTTCAGCTAGAGGAAAAACTGACTATCGTTACGATATGGCAGATAACGTGATTGCTATGACAGACGCTAGGGGAGTTGAACAAAGTTATCAATATGATGCTCTTAATCGTCTTACTCACATTGACCGACCTAATGATGACGAAGATATTAGTTTAAGTTACGACATAAATGGGCTGGTATCCAATGCCACTCATGAAGCTGGGCAAACACAATATCAATATAATGGATTCTCTGAGTTAACGACCCGCATTGAAAGCTTAGGCAGTGAAAGTTATGCATTTGATTATCAATACAACAGCAATGGTCAGATAACTGAGTTAACCTATCCGAGCGGCGATAAAGTTAAATACCAATATAGTAATAATCGTATTACAAAGGTCGAGTTAAGTTACGGCGACAATACCCAAATTATTGCGGAAAACATTCGTTATCAGCCATTTGGACCTTTAGCTGAGCTAACCTATGGCAATGGTATTGAGGTAAACAAACAGTACAATAGTAATTATCAAACAGAACAAATAAGTGAGCCAAATGTCGTTTCTCGCCATTACCAATACGATGCGGTAGATAATGTAATTAGTGTGAATCAAGGTAACGAACTATCTGAACATTATCAGTACGATACATTAAATCGTTTAACTCAAGCACAAATCTCACAACAAAGTACAGAGTTTGCGTATGATGCGATAGGTAATAGGGTTAGTAAGCAAAATGATACTAAGCTCGATAATTATAACTATGATTCAGCTAGTGAAATGAGCGGTAGAACAAACTATCTATCTTCAATTGTTAACGACAATGAGAGTGTTGCTATTGAATATGATGCTATGGGCAATATTACCGCTAAAGGTAGCCAATTGTTTAGCTACAACCAAGCTGGCCGTTTGGCTGAAACAACACTAGGTAGTGAAACAACAGAATACAAGTACAATTACTTGGGTCAAAGAGCAGTAAAATATAATCACTTTGGAGAAGAGATACATTATTTCTACAATGTTAGTGGGCAACTGCTCTATGAAGTTAACGTAAATACTGCTGAGTCAAAACATTACATCTGGCTTGAACAACAGCTTTTAGCTATTAACGAGCACAGCATAAATGCTTCATCTGCCACTCCAGTAAACACAGTTGTAAACAGAACAATTTATTACGCACATGCTAACCATATAAATACAGTTACTCATTTAACTAACTCAAATGGAGAGATTGTTTGGCAGGCTCAATACCAAGCTTTCGGAAACATTGAAGTAAATTCAGATATTGATGGTGATGGCGAGCACATCACATTTAATTTAAGGTTTCCAGGACAATATTACGATCAAGAGTCAGGATTGTATTATAACTATTTTAGAGATTATGACCCTGAACTGGGTCGATATATTCAATCTGATCCTATTGGCTTAGACGGTGGCATCAATACTTATGGCTATACCGGTAATAATCCAGTCAATGATATTGATCCTAGTGGATTGAGTGCTATTCCAGTTGTTGGCCCTGGTCCAGCTCTCACACCTGCTGCTCACCCAGTATTTATACCTGGTACTAAAGAGAATGATGCATTTGTAGAGTCAATCATTCAGATATCCAATTTGTTTGGCGATAAAGATCGTGAACAAAGTGAAAGCTGCGAAGTTGATAATGCAGGCTTGAAAGTAAGCCCATTAGCCAATACGACAGAACCTCCTGGGCAGTGTTCTCCTCGTGAGCAACAGAGGTTACAACAGGATGTCAATCAAGAGTGTAAGCGACCTAGAAAATGTACACAATCTATGTCGACTGGTGAACTCTTCCTCCGAGAAGTTGCTAATCAAAGATGTGCAATTGCTAGAGATAAAATAAACAAGAAATGTTTTATGGGAGGAGATAAAAATCATCGAAATCAAGCTAATGATGCTTGGAGAAGCATGGCAAGATGCCAATCGTTTCAGCAGTAAGTGAGAAGTTAAGTGAATAAAAACGAACTACTAAAAAGAATATCTCATGCATTCGGTAATACCAAAATGCCGAATGGTTCTTTAGTTGGTAAGTCTAATTTAGACTGGGAAGACAAAGAAGTAATTAGAATATTGGAAGGTAAGTCTTGGGATAGCTTTGGAATTGATGTAATAACGAGTTGTGACGTTGATTTAACCGCAATAGTCTATCGATTGACGCCAGTTTATTTCGCTTATTATCTGCCTTCATTTATGAATTTGTGTTTAACACATTTTGATGAGATTGATATCTTGTCAGATTCTCTATTTTCTGTGCTGAGTCTAAACGTAGTAGAAACCTCAGAGTATGAGTCAGCTTTTGCAAAACTCTCTTCAGAGCAAAAGAATATTGTGCTCTCATTCTTTGAGTACTTTCAATGTCAGTCGGAGTTTAGCCTTGATAGGGAGGCTAAAGCCGCTTACACAGTTTGGAGTAAGTGGGAGTAATTTTGAATCTAAGAGTTCGCTAGTAAAATTCCTCGGTGGTTGGACAGTCCAATTATCGGGGTTTTTATATGGCTAGCCCAATATCAAATTTTCAATTATTCCATTGCGCTACTCGCGTTGTTCTTATAAGAGTAATAAAACTCAATAAAAAGGTGCACGCCTTTATCTAGTTTGGTGCAAAACCAAGATTAAACTTTTATTACTAGATATAAAAGTTAATAAAAACATAAAGTTAAACTTTGGTATAAAACTTTCTTAATTTCCATTAATCTATTAGAGTATATACTCAGATTTAGCTAGGAGAGCCTTATGACTTCAGAAACTATGGAAATTAAACAGCAAGTTCTACAAGAACTGGCGACATCAAATCGATTAATTGGTGATATTGCTGCCGACTATGGCTTAACGAAACGCACCATATACACTTGGGTAAAAGCTGAGCAAAATAGTAACAACAAAGCCAGCAAAGCGATTAAAGTGAGTAGATTAAAGTCTAAGCTGGCAGCATTGAACGATGAATTACAGCAGTTACAAGTTGTGTGAGTTTTTATTTATTACCTAGGTAGTAGGTGTTCTAACTCTTCACCTAGGTCAATAATTAGTACTACTGCGCCTTGTCCACCCCATTCTAATGGTGCTTGGTGGAATGCCAGCACGTCGGGGTGTTGAATTAAATAGTGAGGCAATTTACGTTTTAATATTCCGCCACTGACGCCATGAACAATACAAGCACATGGAATATGTTGTCGCTTACAGTTTTCAATCAAGTCTGCAATATCAAACTTAGCTTGTTCTTTGTTGTAGCCGTGCAAATCTAAAATAAGTTCAGGTCTTAAATCGCCTCGTCTTAGTAGCTTGGCATAGTAGTTCGGGTAGCCTTCTCTAACAAATTGCAAAGTAGAGTTCTCGTCGATTAACGGCTCATATTCATCAGAGAAATGAAACGCTGGTGGACGCTTCAAGTTCGGCTTATTGTCTGTGGTTCTATCATCTATGATTTTGTTTGAACTTACTGCTTGGTTTTGCTTGCTGTTCTGTTTGCCAAAGTGTATTTTGTCTTGCTTTAGAGGCTTGATGTCTTTCATGGCGTCGGTGAAAGAAACGTCGTCATTTTCTTCCTGCCACAGATCAGTAAATTTGGACATAAATTCGAGTTCAATAATTAACGGATTAGTGTGGTTATTTTAATTGGCTCAAGCATGATTTCAAATCCATTTCAGGTTATTAAATGAATTCAGTACTTTCAGACTTAGCTCAAGAAGCAATTAATGAGCTAAAAACAGTTAATGATATGTTGCGCTGGGGCGTAACTCAGTTCAATGGTTCAGATATTTATCTAGGCCACGGCGCGGATAATCCGTGGGACGAATGTTTTTCACTGATTTGTTACGTATTGAATTTACCTCCATTATCAAACCCAGATTTGATGTCTGCAAGACTAACAACTTCAGAAAAAGCGGCGATTGCAGATTTAATCGTGCAGCGTATTGAAACGAAAAAACCAGCAGCATACCTTACTAACTTGGCTTACTTTGTTGATTTGCCTTTCTACGTGAATGAAGATGTTTTGGTACCTCGTTCGCCAATTGGGGAGTTAATTAAAGATAAGTTTGCCAGTCTTATTAGCAATGAACCTAAGCGTATTATGGATTTATGTACTGGTTCCGCTTGTATTGCAGTTGCGTCTGCTTATGCCTTTCCAGAAGCCGAAGTTGATGCTTTAGATATTAGTCCTGAAGCATTAGCCGTTGCAGATGAGAACATCCACAGATTAGGTGTAGCGGATAGAGTTATTCCTGTTCAATCTGACGTATTCTCTGGAGTTGAAGGTCAAACCTATGACCTTATAGTGTCTAATCCTCCATATGTTGATGCTGAAGATTTAGCTGATATGCCAGAAGAATTTCACCATGAGCCAGAAATAGGCTTAGGTAGCGGTGAAGACGGTTTAGATATTACCCGAATTATCTTGCGAGAAGCGGCTCAACACCTGAATGACAATGGGGTATTGATTGTTGAAGTTGGCAACTCAATGATTCATCTGCAAGCTGAGTTTCCACATGTGCCATTTAATTGGCTGGAATTTGAAAACGGTGGATTAGGCGTATTTGCGTTAACCAAAGAACAGTTAGTTGCGCACCAATATAGCTTCTAGGTAAAGACACTGAAATAGCTTCTAAACAAAGAAAATAGATTAAGAAAAAGAGAAAAAAATGTCAGGAAACAGTATAGGCGAATTATTTAAAGTAACGACCTTTGGTGAAAGCCATGGTTTAGCTTTAGGTTGTATTATCGATGGTTGCCCACCAGGGTTAGAGATCAGTGAAGAAATGATCCAACAAGACTTAGACAGACGTAAGCCTGGCACTTCTCGTTATACAACACAGCGCAGAGAAGCTGACCAAGTTAAGATTTTATCTGGCGTTTTCGAAGGTAAAACTACAGGTACATCAATTGGTTTATTGATTGAGAATACTGACCAAAGATCAAAGGATTACTCTGATATTAAAGATAAATTCCGCCCAGGTCATGCGGACTACACATATCATCATAAATATGGTCTTCGTGACTATAGAGGTGGTGGTCGTTCATCAGCAAGAGAAACGGCGATGCGTGTAGCAGCTGGTGCGATTGCTAAGCAATGGCTAAAACAAAATGTAGGGCTTGATATTTATGCTTACATGAGCCAGTTAGGTCCAATTAAAATTGAAACTTTTGATAAAGAGCTTATCGAACAAAATCCTTTATTCTGTCCTGACCCAGTAGCGGTTGAAAAATGGGATGAATATATGCGTGACCTTAAGAAACAAGGTGACTCAGTAGGTGCAAAAATTACCGTTGTCGCAACGGGTGTTCCTGTTGGATTAGGCGAACCTGTGTTTGACCGTTTAGATGCTGATATTGCAAAGTCATTAATGGCAATTAACGCTGTTAAAGGTGTTGAGATTGGTGATGGCTTTGATGTTGTAAGTCAAAAGGGCTCTGAACACAGAGATGAGCTAACCCCTGAAGGATTTAAGTCAAATCATTCTGGTGGTGTGTTAGGTGGTATTTCTTCAGGCCAAGACATAGTGGCTCATATTGCTTTAAAGCCGACTTCAAGTATTAGTGTTGAAGGTGAAACAATTGATGTTAACGGTGAATCTCAACCCGTTGTAACAAAAGGCCGCCATGACCCTTGTGTTGGTATTCGAGCTGTGCCTATTGCAGAAGCTATGCTAGCCATCACATTGATGGATCACTTCTTAAGAAACCGTGGACAAAATGCAGATGTTCAAGTTTCTACACCGGTTATACCTGCTCAGCAGTAGACTATTCAATCACTGCAGCATAAGTTGCAGTGATCCCTTTGGCATTAATGGCTAGATTATTAATCCTAATAGTCGGATAAATATTTTTCAATTCCTTCCAAGTCGAGCTTAAGTATAATGGTTTGGATAAATTAATAAGCTTTACTCAGACGTGTCAGAACAGCATAAAATTCAAGATATTATTCAATTGTTTAATCAGTGCTTTGCCACCGAGTTTAATACTCGCTTGGTACGAGGCAATGATGAGCCTATTTATTTGCCAGCGAACAAATCAGATATAGGTATTGAAGCTCAATCTTATGCTCAAGTCGTTTTTGCTCATGGTTATTATGCAAGTGCTATGCACGAGATAGCACATTGGTGTTTAGCTGGCGAAAAAAGGCGTGAATTAGTTGATTTTGGTTATTGGTATTGCCCCGATGGACGCACGGCAGAGCAACAAGCAGAGTTTCAGAAGGTCGAGATTAAGCCGCAAGCTATCGAGTGGGGACTTTGTGTCGCCGCTGGTTTTGAGTTCAATGTAAGCTGTGACAACTTAACCGGAGATGAGTTTGGCCAGCAGCCTGATCACCACGCTTTTCGGGCTCAAGTTTATGAACAAGTAAAGATATATGTAGAACAAGGTTTTCCTGCACGGGCACAAGCTTTGATGCAGGCGCTAAGTCAGTTTTACAACCAGTCTGTGCCTAAACATATTGAACAGTTTGATAGATTGAAAAAATCCGCATTATTGGAGACAGCTTAATGTCAGAGCAATTACAAAAAAGAGCTAAATTTCGATTAGGTTTGATTATTAATCCTGTTGCTGGGTTAGGTGGAAGCGTAGCGCTTAAAGGTTCCGATGGAGCCGATACTGCGGAGTTAGCGAAACAGCTAGGGGCAACAGCAAAATCGAATGACAGAGCTAAAGTTGCACTTGAAATGATCCTTGATAGGCAAGATAACATTGAGCTTTTCACTGTGTCTGGCGATATGGGACAAACATTATGTCAGCGCTTAGAATTAAAACATGAAGTCGTTTATCAAGCCGCTGAAGTGACTACTCCAGCAGATACTGAGTCGGCAGCAAAACTGATGAGTGGCTTAGAGCTTGACCTTGTTTTGTTTGTTGGTGGGGATGGAACTGCGAGAAACATTTGTGCGGCAGTAGAAGAACAAACAACGGTGTTAGGCGTACCAGCAGGTTGCAAAATTCACTCCGGGGTTTACGCAATTACACCAAAAGCTGCGGGTAGAGTCCTACAAATGCTTATCGACGGTGAACTGGTTACTTTGGCTGATGCAGATGTTATGGACATTGATGAAGAGCAATTCAGGCAAGGCGTAGTTAGAGCTAAGCGTTATGGTGAATTAACCATTCCTTCTGAATTAAGGTTTGTGCAAGCGGTTAAAATGGGTGGAAAAGAGAGTGATGAGCTAGTGTTAGCCGACATTGCTGCTCATGTTATCGCTGAAATGGAACCAGAAGGCAATTATGTGATGGGTTCTGGTAGCACGGTTGCGTTCGTTATGGAAGAGATGGGATTAGATAACACTCTGTTAGGCGTTGATGTGATCCGTGACCAAGAACTCTTGATGTCAGACGCTAAGGCAAGTGATTTGTTAACCTTAGATAAAGGCCAAACTAAGTTAGTTATTACCCTGATTGGTGGACAAGGACATATTTTTGGTCGTGGTAATCAACAGTTGTCGGCTGAATTTATTCGAGCAATAGGCAAAGATAATATTATTGTTGTAGCAACAAAAACTAAGTTACAAGCACTTAACGGTAGACCTTTGATTGCTGACACTGGAGACTCAGAGTTAGACAAAGCGTTATCCGGTCATATTAAAGTTATAACAGGTTATAAAGATCAAGTGTTATACCCTGTAGGTTATGAAGAGTTATAAGAAAAAATGTTAGATTTAGAACAATTAAGCGAACAAGCACAGGCTTTTTTAGATCAATTTATTGCGACAGGCACTGACGATGAGTTATTTGCTAGCGGCTACTTGAGAGGGCACATCGATTTAATCATAGGTTCAGCAATAGTAAACAATGAAACTGTGACTAATGATGAAGTGATAGAAGGAGTCGTTGGAAGCATTGATAAAGCGATTAAAAGTGGTGAACTAGAACAAAACGATGTAGAAATTGTTAACAGAATACTTAATCAGTGGATTGCTACAATACAAGAGTAAAGTTTAATCTAGATAACGAGCGTTAGTGCTCGTTATCTTAATTTTCGACCCCAGCGTCTTTTAATTTCTTATTTATTTGACCGGTCAAAAAATCCTTCAACATTACCCAGTCACCAAGAAAACTGTAAAACGGATAAGTGAAAGTAGCAGGGCGGTTTTTTTCAATAAAAAAGTGACCAATCCAAGCAAAACCATAGCCAATAACAGGCAATAACCAAAGCTGTATTAATTGCCCAGTGCTAATTGAGTGATACAGAAGGATCAGAACTAAAATACTACCTAAATAATGCAATAGGCGGCAGCTTGGATTAGAGTGCTCTCGTAAGTAAAAAGGATAAAACTCTGAAAATGAATTAAACCTTTGGTCTTGCTCAGACATAGTCGATACCTTACGTTTTGTCTTTGAACATTAATGTACCACTTACAGAACCGACTTGAATAGTGTCTAATGCTTTATATTCGTCGTTATCAAATAGCGACATATTTTGTTCTTTAGTGACAAATACTGCAACGCCTTCACTAATATCACTTTCGTCAACTATGCTGTCTACAGCTCTAATCAAATACGAGCCTAGGCCATGGGATTGATGATCTGGGTGAATGGCAATAAAAGTGAGCAAATGATAGTGTTTATTAGGAATGGCAGCAGCGACACGCTTTTCTTTTTCAATCATGTTTTTAGTGCTGAGATAGCCAGCGTTTAACATCATTTTTAAACGCCAGTGCCAAAATCTGTCAGGTTTTAAATCTGTTTGAGGTTCAATAATACAAGCTACGCCAAGCAGATGTTTGCCTGAGAATAGGCCTATCATAGGTTGTCTGGTACTCCAAAAACTATTCAACTCCTCCCTTACGGCAGCTCTTAATCTTTTATCATAATCGGGCTTATCGGCTGTGAATATTTCCATAAAAACCGGATCACTTTTATAAGATACATATAATAGAGATGCGGCTAATTTCACATCTTCGGGGCTTAATAAGGTTGCTTGAATGCCATCGCGGTGCGCCATTGTGGTTGTTAAATCCATCTCTCCCCCTATTCGTTTTATCTTTGATGATAAAACGCATAATTTTTTTGTTTTATTTTTAACCAAGTTAGCAATATCTGAGCAAAGATCAAACAAAAAATGTGGCTAAAATAATTCAATCTGAACTACCTTTATCTATAGTTTGTTGTTATATCGCCTATGTTGGGAGGGTGTATGGACAGATCAAACCACAATATGCAAGGGTTATTCGCCCAGCTTGGTTTGGACGATACTCGTTCAGGTATTTATCACTTTGTGAAGTCTCATAAAATTAAAGCGGATGATATTTCTATTGCAGAAGCAGACTTTTGGTCGCCTGCACAATCCAGTTTTATTTCTGATTCGCTTGAGGAAGATGGAGATTGGAGTGAGATAATCGATCAATTGGATGCCATGTTACGTAAGAAGTAGCTTAGTGTTTGAGACCCTGAAATAAATTCAGGATGACGAAAAAAGAAGAGCTTTCATTTTGACGGCTGGAATATTTATTTCCTTGAGGCAAGTCGCTCTTAGTCGTCCATTAGTTGGAGTTTAATAAGGTCAAAATTGTTTATACGAATGACACACGAAATATAAACGTCCCTGTCATTTGAGGCACATGGATGTGGTGAATGCCATATGATTGTAGGGAACAATCTCGGCCGGCATACTTACATCCATGTAAGCTATCGAAGGCTATTACGTCCATGTAGCTTCGATTTACCCTCATCCCTGAGAACAGTCGCTCTTCGTCGTCCATTAGTTGGAGTTCAATTGAGGTCAAAATTGTTTATACGAATGGCACACGAAATGTAAACATCCCTGTCATTTGAGGCACATGGATGTGGTGAATGTCGAAAATTTGAAGGGAACAAATTCGATGATGTACCCTCATCCCTGAGGGCAGTCGCTCTTAGTCGTCCATGACTCCGCGACATACCTATATCCCTGAGGGCTACCGTTCATTGTCATCCATGACATCACGGCATACTTACATCCATGTAAGCAAAAAAAAGCCAGCCGGTTGGCTGGCAGTCGTTTTGCTTCCTGCTTACGACAAGGTCTACTTCCTGTAGTGTTTATTCCGCCTAGGGGATACGGAATGTTTCAACATTAACAACTAGGAGATGTTATTTTGTAAGCATACTAGTAACGTGGCTGATACCTTTGTCTCTTAACGGTTTAGCTAGTTCTGCACGCTTTGAATCAATTAAGCTGATACCTTCCACAACTAAATCATAAGCTTTCCATTGACCCGTTTTTTTGTTCTTTCTTAGCTTAAAAATCATGTCAATTTCAGGTGCGTTTGGCGACACTAACACTGTTCTTACAGCCACAGTTTTCTTTTTGCCAACCTTTTTCGCAGGTTCGTAAGTGATCGTTTGGTCATTGTATTGAGCCAACGCTGACGAATAGGTTTTGATTAAATCTTGTTCCATAGCTGCAACAAAATCTTTGCGCTCTTGTTTCGTTGTCTTTTTAAGTTGTGAGCCTAAGATTTTATATGATGCGAAAGGTACATCAATATAAGGCATCATAAGCTCATCAACTAGTTTAGCCATTTCATCTGGTGTGTTTGCATTTTGCTGTTTTGCTTCACTTACAGCTTGGAATACATGACTACCCAAATCCATGATTAATTGATAAGGGTCTTGGGTGTTTACTTCTTTAGCAAAAGTCGACGTTGCAGAAAATAACAACGCAATAGCGATAAAAATTTTAGTGATGAACTTGTTCATTGTTTTACCTTAAAGGGGTAAAGGTGATACTCAGGGTTAAAATATAGCAAAATTGTAAAACCGACCGATCGGTATGTAAAGTTCATTTTGGTTATTAATTGTTTCAAAAAATTACTAGTGAATAACTGAACTTACACGGTAGTTGCTTGTATTTTAGCAGTTAAAGGGGTGTTCATAACAAGTGTTATGAGGGATAATTCGCGGCAAAATAGTATTTCCATATGAGCTTTAATACATGCAGTTAGTTGACTCACATTGTCACTTAGACCGAATTGATCTTGGTAAAGAAAAAATCGATTTCCCACAGTTAATGCAAAATGCTACCGATGCACAAGTGAAGCATTTGCTTTGCGTAGCCATTTCTATGGATCAATTCCCTGATATGGTGGCAACAGCTCAGAGTTACGAGCAAGTTTCTTTTTCTTGTGGTGTACATCCATTGCACGTAGGAGAAGATGAAAAATTTAAGCTAGAACAGCTGAAGGAACTCGCTAGTCAGGACAGAGTCGTAGCGATAGGCGAAACGGGCTTGGATTATTATTACTCACAAGACAGCATTCAAATGCAGCAAGACTATTTTGCTCATCACATTAATGTTGCTAATGAATTAGATAAGCCACTAATTGTTCACACGCGCGATGCGAGAAAAGACACAATTGACATTCTAAAAGCAAACAATGCGGATAAGTGTTCGGGTGTTCTCCATTGTTTTACTGAAAACTGGGAAATGGCTAAAGCTGCCTTGGATATTAACTTCTATATCTCGATTTCAGGCATAGTGACTTTTAAAAATGCAGTAGAGTTGCAAGATGTAGTTAAAAAAATCCCGATGGAAAGACTACTTATTGAAACCGATTCGCCATATTTGGCTCCAGTACCAAAACGTGGAAAGCAAAATCAACCAGCTTACGTTAAGCATGTTGCAGAATTTATTGCTGAACTAAAAGGTGTGTCAGTTGCTGAAGTAGCAGAAACTACGACAAACAACTTTAAGTCATTGTTTAAGCACGCAAGAGTATAAATACAAAAAACTATAAAAATAAAAAGCCAGCGAACTTCGCTGACTTTTAGGAAGAAAAAGAGGGGAGTTGCCTCCCCTTAAAGGGTTCTATGAATAATAGAATCAGAAATCTTAAATGCCGTATTTGATTTGAAATTGAATGTAATCAGAGTCGGCATCTACTTCAGCCATTTCGAAATTACCAATCTCGAAACCGGCAGTGATCTTGTCTGTTACCTTACGGAAAACGTTGATACCCCAATGTGAACGATCACGGTCGGACTCATCAGTTTGGTGGTTGCCGTAGAAAACGTTTGAGCGGAAGGTATCGTTCCAAATATGACGGTATGCAACTACATAGGCTGTAGATTCTTCTACTTCATTGCCAACTAAATCAGTTGCAGCAGCTGCACCTACATAACGTCCGACGTTACCAGCGTGGACTTGGAAGCGGAAATCGTCTTTGTCACCCACTTTGATTTTACCTGTCACACCATAACCAAAAGCAGTCTCTGAACCTCCAGAACTTAGCAAACTTCCCGACTCATCAAAAATGTCATTAGTGTTCAATGATTTAAATACACCTGCCACTGAGATATGACCCCATTCACCTTTCATTGAATACTTACCAATAACATCCGGCATTGAATCTTGAGTTGGGTCTCCTGCATAAGACTCTGGATTTTCGATAGAGAATTGCCAGTTACCATTTGTGTATCTAATTTGAGTTTGGCGAATGAAACCAGAGGCAACGAGAGGGCCTCCAAAATCCACAGCCTCAGCTAGTGCACTTAAATCATTAAACGTTGACCAAGTTTGACCTATTGTCCAATTACCATGCTTAATAAATGCATGACGAAGACGAGGACCACGTGAATTCGTTAATACTTCATTACCTTCATTGGTGTAGAAATCAAATTCGACAAATGCAGTGGTGTCACCATGTACATATTTAGTATTTAAACGACTTGAGCTTACTGAGAACTTAGTTAAGGATGTATCCTCTACCGTTGCTGTACCAATCCAAAAATCATCAAGGTAAGGTGCTAAGTCACCGTTTATGTGCTTAACATCTGCAGCTAGGTAGCCACCAAAAGTAATAGACTGATCTTCACCTGTTTTGAATGTGTAACCTGCGTTGGCTGCCCCAGCAGTCAGTGCTAGACCGGTTGCAATACATACAGAGCTCAATGTTTTATTAAGTTTCATTTTATGTTCCTCATCCCCTAAGCCTTTGAGTTGTATTTACTGCTAACCCTTTCGGCTTGTTGTTATTGTGTACTGAGTTGTCCCAGTGGTTTTTATTAATTCGTTATTATTGTTTTATTATTGTTTCAAGCCTGAGCGGAGGAAGGGGGAGCCAGCAGGGACTGGCTCCTTACTTCCCTATTCTTCAAGAGTTGATAAGTCGCCTTCATCTTGGCCTAAAGCTCTTGCTTTAAGCACTCGGCGCATGATTTTTCCTGAGCGAGTTTTTGGTAAGGCATCGACGAACTCAACAGCTTCTGGCGTTGCGATTTTGCCCATCTCGTTGCCAACGTGAGCTTTTAGCTCCGCTGCTAGTTTTTTATCTGGTACCTGACCTTGTTTTAAGATCACATAAGTATGAATAGCGTTGCCTTTTAACTCATGCGGTAAACCAACTGCAGCTGCTTCACTCACTGCAGGGTGGCTAACTAGAGCACTTTCAATTTCAGCTGTGCCTAAGCGATAACCTGAGACCTTAAGTACTTCATCCATTCGACCTATAACCCAGATGTAGCCATCTTCGTCTTTTTTCGCACTATCGCCTGCTAAGTAACGCCACTTGTCACCACTCTCGGTCCAGTACAAGTCTTGGTATCTTTCATCGTCTTTGAAAATGGTTCTTGCCATGCCTGGCCAAGGGTTGTTAATTACAAGTTTGCCTTCTTCGCCCGCTGCAACTTCTTCACCTTCATCATCAACAATAGTGATTTCATTGCCGAAGAAAGGCTTGGTAGCAGAACCTGGTTTTAATGGGGTTACTGGCATTGGACAGATCATGAAGCCGCCAGTTTCGGTCTGCCACCAAGTATCTATAATTGGACATTTGTTTTGGCCAATAACTCTGTGGTACCACTTCCAAGCTTCAGGATTAATTGGTTCACCTACAGAACCTAATAAACGTAAGCTTGATAAGTCATGTTTTTGTGGCCATCGCTCGCCGAAGCGCATCAAGCCTCGAATAGCTGTTGGAGATGTGTACAGGATGTTGATGCCGTACTTCTCAACCATCTGCCACCAGCGGTTTGGATATGGATAGTTAGGAGCACCTTCATATAGCATTATGGTGGCACCATTAATTAGTGGACCATAAACTATGTAACTATGGCCTGTGATCCAACCTGGATCTGCAGCACACCACCAGCGGTCTTCTGGTTTAATATCAAATGCCATACGATGTGTCGTAGAAGTATAAACCGCATAACCACCGTGTGTATGAACCATCCCTTTAGGCTTACCGGTTGTGCCTGATGTGTAAAGAATAAATAAAGGGTCTTCCGAGCTTGTTTTCTCTGTTTCGCATTTAGGAGAAGCAATAGGAAGCGCTTTTAAGTCTTCGTACCAGAAGTCACGTGCCGGCTCCATTTCTACGTCTAGATCGTTGTTCTTAACGCAAATACAAACTTCAACACTAGGTGTACGGCTCATCGCATCGTTTGCAATAGACTTTAAGTCAACCTGTTTACCACGACGCCAACCGCCGTCAGCAGTAATAAGAACACGAGATTGAGCATCATCAATACGAGAAGCAAGTGCTTCAGTACTAAAGCCTCCATAAACAACAGAGTGAATTGCACCGATTTTGGCGCAAGCCAACATTGCAAAGACTAACTCTGGAATTTGTGGCATGTAGATAGTAACTATGTCACCTTTCTCAACACCCATGCTGCGTAGTACGTTAGCGAATTGGCAAACCTCACGGTTAAGACCGTTGTAAGAAAAGTTTCTTACTTGACCATTTTCACCTTCCCAAATAATTGCCATCTTGTTTCTGTTGGCATTGGTTAAATGACGATCAATGGCATTTTCGACGATGTTGATCTCACCGCCGGTATACCATTTATAAAAAGGAGCATTTGATTCGTCTAATACCTGATCCCATTTTTTAAACCAAGATAAGGTTTCTGCTTGTTCCGCCCAAAAGCCTTCGCGGTCTTCAACTGAATATTGATAAAGTGCATCGTAGTCTGAAACATTGGCCTGGTCGATGACTTCTTGAGAAGGGTAAAAGAATTCTGATTTAGTGTTATCACTCATAGTCTTTCCTCGCAAGCGTTAGCGCTTGCTTCTTCATGTTATTTTTATAAGTCTGTAAAAGTTATTGGAACTAAGGTTATGCTCAGAATCTTCATTGCGATATTAGACCTAAGTCTAAAATGACTAAGATTATCAATAGACTTTGGTCTATATACTGATTGGCAAGACCTGTAATTCGCGCACCTAATATAAGAGTGATTGCAGTCTTATTCCAACTAATACGTTGAAAAACTAAGCTAAATTAATAGAGGAAAAGAAGTTGGTGAAAAGCAAAAGGTTGGCTTCGCTATTGCATAGTGTTATTCTCGTTTTCGATTGCCCTGTTTGTAGTTAAGCAATTGAAATTTGAGATAAGAGTAATGAAAGAACTGATTAATTCATTCCCTTTGCAGCATAAGCGATTGCTTTTAGCTGTGTCAGCCCTGATTTTGACGTTGGCAATTTGGCCGACGGAACAAGCAACCCCAGAGAAAATAGTGGTTGCTAGCGAATACGCAGAATTAACTGTAGGTGAGGAATACCCTTTACCACTTGACTTCACTGAAGAAGAGCAAGAACTAGCAGAAACCTTCACAGAAACTCGCCAAATAAAAATTAAAAATGGTGATACCTTAGCAGATATTTTTAAACGCGTAGGTTTAGCTCAAAAAACCATGCTAGAAGTGGTTCGCTCAGGCGAAGCCGCAAAAAACTTCACTAAGATCATTCCTGGCAAATACCTAAAGTTTGAAACCGACTCAGATAATCAATTATTGTCGGTTAGTTATGAACTTGACCCTATGTCTACTGTTATCGCGTCTCGTGATGATGCAGAACAAAAGTTTAATGCTGAGATAAATGAAAAAGCTCGTGAAACTCGTAGCACTTATTTTGAAGGCGAAGTAACTTCAAACTTCTGGAATGCAGGCATTAACGCAGGTTTAGACGATACTTTAATCATGAACCTAGCAAGTATTTTTACTTGGGATATCGATTTTGCATTAGACATTCGTGCAGGTGATAGATTTTATGCCTTAGTTGAGCAAGTTTATATCGAGGGAGAGTTCATAGGTTACGGTGACATCTTAGCTGCTGAATTTGTCAACCAAGGTGATGACTTTACTGCTGTTAGATATACTGATGGGCGCTACTATACGCCAGAAGGCGATAGCATGCGCAAAGCATTCCTGAGAGCGCCTGTTAACTTTAAGTATATTAGTTCTAATTTTACTAAACGTCGTTTCCATCCAGTACAAAAGCGATATAAGGCTCATCGAGGTGTTGATTATGCGGCTAGCACAGGTACTCCTGTAGTTGCAGCAGGTGATGGTAAAGTTATAAAGTCTGGTTACGATAGATTTAATGGCCACCATGTGTTTATTGAACATGGTGGTGGTATCACAACTAAGTATATCCACTTTTCAAAACGTAAAGTTAAGAAAGGTCAACGTGTAAGACAGGGACAGTTAATTGGTCTTGTTGGTCAAACTGGATTGGCAGCCGGTCCCCATTTACATTATGAATTCCTGCTAAATGGCGTTCACAGAAATCCTAGAACTGTATCTTTGCCGAAGGCAAATCCTATTGCAAAGAAGGAAAAAGAACAGTTTATTGCCTTTGCTGAAGAAAGGCTACAGCAGCTAGATCACAACAAACAGTTATTATTAGCAATGCGCTAATTGATTAACAATATGGTAAGAGACGAATATTTTATTGGCCTGATGTCGGGCACTAGCTTAGATGGAGTGGACATTGCTCTAATTCAAGTAACGCAGTCAGGCACGATAAAATTAATCGACTTTAATTGCTTACCTTTACCTCAAACGCTTCAACAGCAGCTTGCTGATATTTCTATTGCAGAACAAGTAGATTTGGAACACTTAGGACAGTTAAACATAGAGTTAGCAAAACTCTGTGCCAATGGTTGTAGCCAATTGCTTGCCGTGAACAATGTTAAAAAAGAACAGATAACAGCGATAGGCAGTCATGGGGTGACAATAAGACATCGTCCTGAATTAGCAAATGCTTTTACAATGCAGATCACTGACCCAAACACATTAGCTGCTTTAACGGGAATTGATGTAATTGCTGACTTTCGAGGTATGGATATGGCATTTGGCGGCCAAGGTGCGCCACTTGTTCCCAAGTTTCATCAGGCTTTGTTAGCAAAAGAACAAGATGCAATTTTTGTCAATTTGGGCGGCATAGCGAACATAACGGTAATAGAACAAAATAACGAAAAAAGTAACAGAGACAGCCATAACATTCTGGGCTTTGATACTGGTCCTGCTAATACTTTGATGAATCTTTGGTGCAAGCAGCATCAAGGTGCAGATTTCGATCAAAATGGTCAATGGGCGAAAACAGGTACAGTATGTGAAGAGTTACTAACTGTTTTGTTGTCTGACAGTTACTTTGCCAAAGGTTATCCAAAAAGCACGGGCAAAGAGAAATTCAATTTATCTTGGTTAGAGCGGGCTTTAGAAAAGTTAGGTACCAAACTTGAAGCAAAGGACGTTCAAGCTACTTTGTTAATGTTAACCGTTACCTCAGTGGCAGAGCAGGTTAAGCAGTTTTCTAGCAAGGCTGTTTATTTATGCGGCGGAGGAGCTCAAAACGCTTATTTGGTTGAAAAGCTCAAAGAACTAATGCCAAAACATATAATTCAGACAACTAATGAGTTAGGTGTTGACTCAGATGCAATGGAAGCTATGGCATTTGCTTGGTTTGCTTACTGTCGAGTCCATGGATTATCGGCTAATGCTCCTTCAGTAACAGGCGCTCGTTTACCAGCAGTGTTAGGTGGTTGGTATAGTGCTAAGTATGAGGAATTGAATTGAACCACCTGTTAACCCATTTTTTTAAATCAGTTGCGACTCCTGTTATTGCAGTAATGGCATGCATTTTAGCGGCACAAGGTGGTTATTTTGATTTAATGCCTTGGCAGCAACTGCTTGAACAAGCTCCAATGTTGCTTTTTGTTGGAGCCATTGTTGTAGCGCTCAGATTTAAACAGACTCGTGTTATCTACATTTTACTCTTTTTGTTACTTAGTTGGGCGCTAGCTGCAGGCGTTGCCAATTTTAACTATTTTAATTTCAGTCCAGCGCTTTGGTTTATTTCTCAGTTGTTTGTTTTGAGCTTATTCAGCTTAGATCAGAATAAAACTTTATTTGGTCGCTATGGTTTGATCAGAGCTGGGATCTTGTTGTTTGTGGTGCTGATTAATTATCGATTTAAAGATTCAATTACCATACATCAATGGCTAGAAACTCAGTATTTAGAGTTTTTACCTAATGTAAGTTCTATTGGCCAAATTGAATTGCTTTGTGCTTTGGTTGCGCTTTTTGTGGTTATGTTTCGTCAAATATCTAAACCATCGAATACTACGCTAGCCACTTGGGTCATCTTATTTTTCTTAATTTACTTTAAGCTATTTTACTTATCTCCGTTAGAACAAATGCTGGGTTATGCCTTGTTTGGAGTATTGCTTATTTATGGTGTACTAACAGATTCATATCAAATGGCTTTTACTGATGAATTAACTGGTATCCCTGCTCGTAGAGCATTATTGCAATCGTCCATTTCTCTAGGCAAAAAATACACAGTAGCTATGATGGATGTTGACCACTTTAAGAAGTTCAACGACACCTATGGCCACGATGTTGGTGACCAAGTTTTACGAATGGTTGCAGCTAAGATTAACCAAGTAAAAGGTGGAGGGCGCGCTTTCCGTTATGGTGGTGAAGAATTTACCGTATTGTTCCCAAACAAGTCAGTAAATCACGCCATTCCGTATCTAGAACAAGTACGTGAAACTATAGCTCACTATGCTATGACAATACGTGATCAAGATAGACCAGAAGATGGTAAAGAAGCTAAAGCTCAACGAAGTAAAGATCAATCAGGTCAAAAAACAGTTACTGTTACTATCAGCGTAGGTGTAGCTGAGCGGGAAGGTGACTTGAAAGACTTCGATCAAGTTATGAAACAAGCCGATGAAGCGCTGTATCGAGCCAAAAAGGCGGGGCGTAATTGTTTAGCAGAATAGCTTGATTGGTCGCAGGGTATTCGTTTAGCAACAAAATAGTGTTATTTTTGTGTGTTTAAATCAACTTAAGCATACGTATTCAGCCTATATTTTTGACTGATATTTTTTATAGTCGAGTTAATAACTATAAAAATAACAGGAATGAATATGGCTTTAAACAATCAGCCAAGGGTAAGTAAATCATTGGTTACCTTAGCGCTAACTTCAGTATTAGCCGCGTGCGGCAGTAGTGACAATAGCTCTGCAGAAGAACCAGAACTATTAGTATGTGAATCTCCCCAAGTTCTCAACAGCGATGGCTCAGCTTGTACTACACCTGAGCAAGATATGCCCACTCCAACTGTGCTTCCAAGCGACAACCAAGCTGTTATCTATTACTTAAGAAATGATGACAATTATCAAGACTGGATTTTGCATGGTTGGAATAATGATAATTGTAACGGCTACGCTCAGTTTGATGATCCTGGAGGTAATAATTCAGGCACAGAGTGGAGCGTAGGTTTAACACCAGATGGTACAGATGAAAACTATGGTGTTTACTGGTTAGTCGACACCAAAACAGAAGCCAGTTGCTTAAATTACATCATTCACAAAGGCGATGAAAAAGATCCTAATGACAACGATCAGGTGATGACCTTCACGGAAAGTCGTTCTGCATTTGCGGTATCAGGGGTAGGCCTTTTCAATGACTATTTAGATGTTACAACACAAGTGCCTGTGCAAATCTCGGACTCAGCTGCGCATTGGATTGATAGCGATACTTTTGTGTGGAACCAAGACGTTTCTGATGCACGTTTGGTTTATTCCAGTTCCGGTGAGTTAGATAATGATTTTGTTGCAACAGAAGAGAATACTGTAGCGCTAACAGCAACAAGTTTGAATGCCACGCAACAAGCTTTAGTACCACACTTATCCACGTGGCATGCTTATCAAATTGATGCTGATGAAACTAAAACAAAAGAGTTGCTTAAATCTCAATTGGTGTTGGCGTCATTTGTTGGGGAAGAAGTGACCACAGCAAGTTATGTTCAAGCAGCTAAAGTATTGGATGATGTGTTTGCATCACAAGCAAACGATGCTGATGAAGCAAGTCTAGGTATTCAGTATTCAGATACTGAGGTAACAGTCTCAGTTTGGGCTCCAACAGCTCAAGATTTGAAGCTTCAAGTTTATGATGCGGATAAAAACTCGGTTGCTACCCATGACATGGTAGAAGATACAGCAACTGGTATTTGGTCATATTCTGGCGCAAAAGACGATTTAGACCAGCTGTATTATCAATTTGCTGTAACAGTCTATCACCCGGTAAGCCAAAATGTTGAAGTAATAACGGCTACCGATCCATATTCGGTCAATACATCAACCAATGGTCGTTACTCTCAATTTGTTGATTTAACTGACGATACAACCAAACCAGACGGCTGGGATGACCACCAAGTTCCAACTATTGAGAATGTGGAAGACGCGGTATTACTAGAAGCACATATTCGTGATATGACGGTAAGCGACCAGACTACTTCAGCAGAGAATAGAGGTAAGTACCTAGCATTTACCGAAGCTAACTCTAACGCGATGCAGTATTTACAAAGCCTAACCAACTCTGGTGTTACTCACTTTCATATGTTGCCAGCGAATGACTTGGCTTCGGTTGGAGAAGAAAATACATTTAACATAGATGATACTGTTGCAACGGCATGTAGCATTGTCAGCAACCTTTCGATTTGTAGTTCTCAGAGCGAGTCAGCGACGATTCGTAGCATTTTAGAAAGTTATGATCCAGCAACTACAGATGCTGCAAGATTAGTTGATGAGATTCGAGGATACGACAGTTTTAACTGGGGCTATGACCCACATCATTTTAACGTTGTAGAAGGTAGTTATGCTTCTGAATCTGAAGGAATAACTCGAATAGTTGAATTCCGTCAGATGATCCAAGCAATGCATGAGATGGGACTGCAGGTAGTATTAGATGTTGTATATAACCATACCAGTGCGTCGGGTCTTTGGGACAATTCAGTTCTAGATAAGCTAGTACCAGGTTATTACCACAGATATAACGAAATTAGCGGAAATCTTGAGCGTTCAACCTGTTGCGATAATACAGCAACAGAGCACAAGATGATGGCTAAGTTTACGATAGATTCGTTGGTACATTGGACTAAGCACTATAACCTTGATAGTTTCCGCTTTGACCTTATGGGACATTTACCAAAAGAACTTATCTTACAAGGCAGAGAAGCTGTTGCAGCGATAAAACCAGATACTTACTTTTATGGTGAAGGTTGGAATTTTGGAGAAGTTGAAAACGACCGTTTATTTGAACAGGCGACGCAAACCAATATGGCAGGCACTAAAGTTGGTAATTTTAATGACCGACCAAGAGATGCGATAAGAGCTGCTGCTTTGTCTCAATCAAATGTTAATTTAGCTGATGCTGATCATATTCGACTAGGCCTTGCTGGTACGTTACAAAATTATGTATTGGAAGATCAAAACGGTAATAAAAAGCCGGGCAGGGAGTTTTCTCAAAGCGCTTACGCACTGACGCCAGCAGATGCAATTAACTATGTTTCTAAACACGATAACGAAACACTTTGGGATTCGTTGCAGTTTGGCATTGAATCTGGCACTAGCTCAGAAAACCGAGTTCGTATTCACAACTTAGCGGCAGCTATTCCAGTATTAAGCCAAGGTATTCCATTTTTCCAGTTGGGCGTAAACAAAATGCGTTCTAAATCTATGCACAGAAATACTTATGATTTTGGTGATTGGTATAACTTAGTGGATTACACAAATACCACCAACAACTGGAATGTAGGCTTACCAACACCGGGAGAGTACGGTTATAACTATGACGAGCAACAAATAAATACGGGTCATGGTGAAGGCTGGAAATGGCCAATTATCAAAGAGTTAGCATTGGATAGCGATATTCCAGTAACTGGTGTGGACATCGATTTCACTGAGAGTGTATTTGCTGAGTTTCTACAAATTCGTTCTGCAAGCTCTCTGTTCAGATTGACCAGTGAACAAGACGTTATTGAACGTGTGGGTTTCCATAATACTGGCTCAGAACAAACTGCTGGCTTGATTGTAATGAGTATTGATGATGGTGTGGGTCTGACTGATTTAGACAGCACTACAGATGCAATAGTTGTCGTTATCAATGGCACTTCGACCGAACAAACACACTCTATAAGAACTGCTTCTAGTTTTGAATTACACTCGATTCAAGTAAATGGTGTTGATTCAGTAGTACAAACAGCAAGTTTCTCTGAAGATGGCACTTACGGCTCATTTACCGTTCCTGCATATACAGTTGCAGTGTTTAGTAAACCTCAAGTTGGCGGGCAGGGTAATGGTTTAGCAACTGACCCAGACTTAGTAATTTCACCTTATGGTGATACACCTATCTATTTTTCTGGGTTAACGTCAGATGATATCTTATTAGAATATGACGACCGAGGTTTATATTCAGTAAGTACTAGTATTACTGCTGGCTCATATGAATTCTCGGTAGGAGATATGAGTTTTACTGAGATTAACTTGGCATTTGATGATGTTGATATAGCAGCTGATTCTATTGCGATTAATCAGGCTGATGATGCAAGTTTTGCCATTACTTTAGCGCAACCTGGAACCTATTTATTAAGCTTAGATATAACGACAAATACGCCTGTACTGTCAGTATCTTTGATTAATGCATCAATTGAGTGTGCTGCACCAGTTTCGGCAGGTGAGTCACCATTTGATATTGCAGATAATGGTATTTTATACATTCGAGGCAGCCACTCAGACTGGGGACCAAATGATGATTATGCAATGACTTATATTGGTAATAACCAATATAAAGCAGTGGCCGATTTTGATGGTTCGTTCCAGTTTAAGTTGGCATCAGGTGATAACAACTGGCAAACGCAACTTTGGGTGCAGAATTCAGATGGCTCTATTCGAACTTCTGAACTTGAACTATGGCAAGAGTTAGATGTTGCTTATGGTAATGCAGGCACGTCAAACAATACTATGGCTTTAGCGCAAGGCAGCTACAGTTTTACCTTGACTCTAAATGAAGATAATCCAGCACAAGAAACAAAACCTGCGGGAACTTTAATTGTTGAGCAATGCTCAGAATAAATTAAGGTTACTGATTAAAAAGGCTGCTGGATGCAGCTTTTTTTATAGCTAAAACAAAAAGCAGCTTCTGACATTAAAATGCTTGAGCCTTTGTCATAGCTTGTTAGAATCGCCTCAGTTAAATTTAAGTTGTAGTTAAATGAACGAAAAAGCAAATAAACCAAAACAAAATAATCTGCTGTTAGAGCTGTTATTTAATATTGCAGCCCCTTCATTGATCCTGATGAAATTGTCTGGCCCTGAGCACTTAGGCACCGTTGGTGCTTTGATTGTGGCTTTAGCCTTTCCTATTGGTTACGGCTTATACGACTTTATCAAAAATAGAAGCTTTAACTTTTTCTCTTTGTTAGGTTTTGTTAGCACCTTATTAACCGGTGGCATTGGCTTGTTCGAATTGGATGTTGAGTGGTTAGCAATTAAAGAAGCTGCTATTCCTGCGGCTATCGCATTAGTGATTCTAGCTTCAGGCTTTATGGGTAAGCCATTGATTGCAAAGATTATATTAAACCCCATGATTTTTAATTTGCCTTTGATTTACGATACTTTGGCAGCCAAAAACAAAAGTGGTGAGTTTAGAAGTAAGGTAAATAGAGCGAATCACTTCTTAGCTATGACTTCGGTGTTTTCCGCAACGATGAACTATTTGTTAGCTAAATGGATAGTGACTAGTCCAGCAGGGACGGTAGAATTTAATGAGCAATTAGGTGAGATGACGGCACTTAGTTACCCGGTTATTGCTATACCTTCGACTATCATGCTGCTGATCATTATGGTTCATGTGGCAAGAATTATTACTAATTTAACTGGCTTAAAATTTGAAGAAGTACTACAAGCAGAGTAGTACCTTAAGCGCAAAGTTATTGCAGGTTATTTTAGAGCGTCATTAGACGCTCTTTTTCATTTTTCATTATTAACTCAGGCCTTTGTTTACAAACAACATACGTATGCGTTAGCACATTTTTGTTGGCACTGATAACCTTCATCCACTATTTGTTATTAAAGTGGTTTTTTTATGCTGCGTTTACTACTCATTACACTTGTTGTAATACTGTCGTTTCCCTCATATTCAATTGAATATGTAAGTCATCAAGTTCGCGATAACACTCTGGTTATTAATACTGATAAGCATACTGTTCAATTAACACCATTGTCGTCCTCGGCAATAGAAGTACATTATTTATCAGAGCAGAGTTTTCCTTCATTTGCTATTGATAGCAAACGCTCGGTTAAAGACGTTATAACTAAACTGACGGACTCAGAGTACGCTTTAACATTTAAGCTACCTGAGCTTTCAGTCGTGTTAAACAAGCATGCGTTAACCATGAGCTTTTTCCGTGGAGAAGAGCTATTAAGCCGACATAGACTAACTGAACAAGCAAAACCGCAAGTTAACTTGGTATTCGACTTGAAAGAAGACGAAGTACTGATGGGAACGGGAGAGCGTGTAGTAGG